>DATJCX010000066.1:0-103532 GCA_035497735.1 Brumimicrobium sp.
CCAGACAAATAATCTTCAATAATTAGCCTTTTTTCATGATCCGAAAAATACAACTTGTTGTTGCGCCATTGTCCTAAACTGGGTTTACTTTCTTCTTTCATTTTACACTTTTTTGTGTAAACCTATTTTAGGACAAGTCATTTTGAAATCACTCAGTATGACATAAAAAACTTACGAAAACGCCCAACTTACATTGTCACACTTCGATACACTTTCACTTGTTCCTTTTGAAATCACTCAGTATGACAAAAAATTTTCGAAAACGCCCAACTCTACATTGTCACACTTCGATACAATTTCACTTGTTCCTTTTGAAATCACTCAGTATGACATAAAAAACCTTTCGAAAAAGCCCAACTTACATTGTCACACTTCGATACAATTTCACTCGTTCCTCATGAAATCACTCAGTATGACAAAAAAACTTTCGAAAACGCCCAACTTACATTGTCAGACTGAGTGTTTTTAGATTTTCGGTAGAAAATATAAAAATGTATCGAAGGCTGGCGTATAAATGTATCGAAGGCTGTTGCATAAATGTATCGAAGGCTTACAACTTCATAGCCATCATTCATCAACCGTTCCGGCTTTGGTCAAAAAGCAAGGCTTTTTCTCGTGCTGTCAAGCTTTCATAACCTGACTTTGATATTTTTTCTAAAATGACATCGATTTCTGCTTGACGTTTCTTTTTCTCAGCTAAATAGTCTTCATCCGTTTTTCCTTTTGAAGAAGTGTGAGATGCACCGCCCTTGTAATGTTTCATCTTTGGTTTTGAACGACCTTTAAAACGATCTACAAGGTTTCCTACAAAGTTCTGTGCTAATGTGATAATATTACGCTTTGAGTCAACTTTATAGATAGACCAGAAACCAAAAATAGCACCACCCAAGTGAGCGAAATGAGCTACATTATCTTGATCTCCCATTTGGAAAATATCCATAAAGAAAAAGATTAATGCTAGAACAATCATTCTCACTTTGATGATTCCAAATAAGTGAACAGTAGCCATTGGTCTATAAAAGGCAGTAGCCATAAAAATAGCGTTCACAGCACCAGAAGCACCAACTACGTAAACGGTTGTTCCTTGTAATGCAGGAAATGTTGCATAAGCAATAATTTGTAAAATTCCCCCGGCAATTCCTCCTAATATGTAAGTGTATAGCATTCTTTGATTCGAAAAGTACTGAAGAAAGAAAACCGACATATAATAGAAAAACAGCATGTTAAATGCCAAGTGCATAAAGGAATAATGAGCAAAAATACTCGTGATTAATCCCCAAGGTCGTGTGAGGAAACCTGTAAAGTCTCCTTTTAATGTGAAAATATAGTCAACAATATTCTCTAAAGGATTAGAATATCCAGTTGCGTATAAACTACCAATAGCAAGTAAACTATTGATTAAAATAAATACAACTAAGTTGATACCAATCAGCTTGACATGCATTCCGCCGTTGTTCCATTGATACTTAATTTCCTCCGTGAATGTTCTGCTCATATTTAATAGAAATTACGTCTATCTTTTCTCCAAATAAGTACCATTATAAATCCAACTAGTGCACCTCCGATATGTGCTAAATGCGCCACGTTATCGCCTGGTGTTGCTTGGAAAGAATAGTATAGTTCAAGTACAATCATGATTCCAACTAGGTATTTTGCACGAATTGGAATAGGAGGGAAGAGTAGCATTAAACGTGTATTTGGGAAAAGCATCCCGAAGGCAACTAAAACTCCATAAACTGCTCCTGAAGCTCCTACAACTGGAATGGAAATACCTGTGATATAGTTCTGTAAAAGAGGAGCGTTTCCAGCCATCATTTTCCCTTCTCGACGAAGTTCTATCATTCTGTCTTTTAATTCGAAAAAGTCGTTGTCGGTAAAACCAGCAGCAACTAATTGTTCTTTTAAATGCGCTACTTCGATATAACCAACCACTTGATGTAAAACAAAGGCACCAATTGCCGTTATGAAATAGAAAAAGAAAAATCTTTTTGGGCCCCAAACTTGTTCAAGAACCGAACCGAAAACTACCAAGGCAAACATGTTGAATAACAAGTGGAAGAATCCTCCATGCATAAAGAAATGCGTAACCATTTGGTATGGTTCAAAGAAAGGGGAACTAAAAACATATCCTCCTAGTATGGAAGTCATTTGAATTCCTTGTGATTCACCAAAATAGGTGATGATGTACATGATAACGTTTAGCAGTAGTATGTTTTTAACTACCGGTGGCATGTTCGAAAAAATGTTGTTTATCATAAATATTTATATAGTTCTTCTAATTTAATTGTATTCATTATTTTCTTCCCGCTTGGAGAAAATTGATGCTGCTCATGTTGAAACAAACGATTGATTAAGTAGTTCATTTCTTCATCAGAAAGTGCCTTGTTTTGTACACTAGAAGCTGCTCTTGATAAGGATAATATCAATTCGTGAACTATTTCTCCTTTGTCGATGTCAGCATGTGTGATTTTCTCAATAATTCCGTCCAAACAACTAGCAACGTTTTCTACTTCTAACATTGAAGGAATGCTCGAAAGTGATAGCGTGTTTCCTTGCCACTCCCAATCAAAACCTAGTCTTTTAAGGGTCGCTTCATTGTTGTCCCATTCCAACTTTTGGGTTGTCTGTAAATGGTATTCGTAGGGAAATAAGAGTTGTTGCGATGCAATTGGCGTCAACATAAAATGTTCCATCAATTCATCATAAATCAATCTTTCACTTGCCCTATTGATATGAATAAGTAACAAGCCAGATTTTACTTGAACCATCAGAAAATTCTTATGCAATTGCATTTTTTTTGAATTCCCGATGGTGTTTTGTGAATCTTCAAATGCTAATTCTTGTTCTTCGCCTTCTTGCTCTTCTTGTTCAAAGGTTTCTTCTTCCGTTATTTTATAGAAATCTCCCCACTCATCTTTGTTGGGTTGAAGTTGACCAAAATTTCCGCCGTGTGAACTTTCCTTCGGATTAGAAAAAGTTGGTCTAGCAGATGGCATCCCTGTTTGACTAGAAGAAGCTGCACTATCAAATGGATTGTATGAAGTATTCACTTGAATTTGTGGCTCTCTAATAGGTTGTCCCAATTGGTCTTGCGATAAATCAAAAAGTGGCTCGCGATCAAAGTCAAGCGTTGGAGCAATATTGTATTTCCCTAATGCTAGTTTTATGGTACTTCTTAGAATACTATAAATATTTCTAGAATTCTCAAATTTAATCTCCGTCTTTGTTGGATGTACGTTCACGTCAATTGTTTGCGTTGGAACTTCCATATAGATAAAATAGGAAGGGAACATTTGTCCGCCTATTAAATTATCATATCCCGAAACAACAGCGTGGTGTAAATAACTATCCTTAAAGAAACGATTATTGATAAAGAAGTATTGCTCTCCTCGAGTCTTCTTTGAAAACTCTGGTTTCACGATAAAACCGGTGATTTTTACGATATCTGTAGATTCTTCAACTGGAACGAGCTTGTTGTTGGTGTTTTTTCCAAATAAATCAACAATTCGTTTTCTTAAATTGGCTGCTTCTAAGTTGTTGATGACATTTCCGTTGTGAGAAAATATAAATGCAACTTCTGGATGTGTTAATGCGATTCGATTAAACTCTTCAACGATGTGCTTTGTTTCAATGTTATCCGACTTTAAAAAATTTCTTCTTGCCGGTACATTAAAGAATAAGTTTTTAACCGTTATCGAAGTTCCTCGTGCACGTGTACTTGCTTCTTGTGAAGTGATCTTGCTTCCAGCAATTAATATTTTAGTTCCTATTTCTGAACCTTCTTGGATGGTATCCATTTCCACGTGTGCAATTGCCGCGATAGATGCCAAGGCTTCTCCTCTAAATCCTTTCGTTCTTAAAGAAAATAAATCATTTGCATTGGTGATTTTACTAGTAGCGTGACGTTCGAAAGACATTCTAGCATCCATATCGGACATTCCTTTTCCGTCGTCAACAATCTGAATCGCTGTCTTTCCAGCATCCTTAATGTGTAATTCAACTTTTGTGGCTCCTGCATCAACAGCATTTTCCATTAATTCTTTTACAACAGAAGCAGGACGTTGAATTACTTCTCCAGCTGCAATTTGGTTGGCTATATTATCGGGTAATAAATGGATAATGTCGGACATATCTAAATTAGGAAGGGTATAAAAATAGAAGATTGTAAAATGTTATTTATCTAAGTCGATTACTTCCGCTGCGAAAGTATCAACATAACCTAATATCATGTATGTGGCGAATAAGAGCGCAACAAGAATAAGGATGACACGTACGTTTGCAATACGGGCTTGATTGGAGTATGATTTCTCAGAGTTCCAAGCAGACTGCATTCTTTCTCTCATCTGAGCTTCTTGTTCAGTTGGAGTCTTTCCTTCTGCATCACTGTACGAGTCACGTATTTTTTGGATACGGTCTTTGCGTTCGTCATAGTAACGTGGGGTAAATTCAAATCGCTTGTGTTTGTTCACTTTCATGAACCTTATTCTCTCTAATATCATGTATTATTCTTTTTAAATAATAATAACCGTAAATATAGTGATTTTGGGGGGAATCTTCAAAAGAAAGTAGCTAATTAAATAGAAAATTAAAGTTAATCTTCTTTATCTAATCTTATCTTTGTGCCAAAACGAAAAGTAATGCAATTAATTACAAAGATGATAGTGATGACCAAAGATATTGGTGTACACGGAAATTTATTTGGGGGAATCTTAATGGCTTGGATCGATGAAGCTGCTGGTTCTTTTGCGACTGAGTTTTGTAGAACGCCTCAAATGGTTACCTTAAAAGTTGGTGAATTGTTGTTTAAAAAGCCACTAAAAGTGAGTAACCATGTTAGAATTTATGGTGAAGTTGAACGTCTTGGAAAAACTTCTCTAACGATGAATGTTGAAGCAAGAAAATTAAACTTATACAACGGAGAGGAAACGGTGGTTTGTACGACTTCTATCACTTATGTTAGAATTGATGACGACGGTTCGGCAATTCCAATTAGCGAAAGTGTAAAGGGAGAATATTTTGCAAATAATCCCGATAAGTTGCCACAGGCATAGGAAAAAGGTAAATAAAGTCCTTTTGTTTTTTGAAGAATGTTATATTTGTTAAAATTAGAAAATTACAATATGAAGTTATTAGAGAATAAAGTAGTTTTAATTACTGGTGCATCTCGCGGAATTGGTAAGGCGATTGCAGAAAGATGTGTTGAAGAAGGAGCGAAAGTTGCTTTCACTTACTTGTCTTCTGAAGAAAAAGCAAATGCATTGATTGCTGAGTTAACAAAGAATGGAGGTGAAGTAAAAGGCTTCAAATCTAACGCAGCTGAATTCGATGCGGCACAAGCTTTAGTGGATGATGTAATAAAGGAATTTGGAACGATTGATGTCCTAGTAAATAACGCCGGAATTACACGTGATAATTTATTGATGAGAATGACGGAAGACATGTGGGATGATGTGATTAACACAAACCTTAAGTCTGCATTTAACTTAACGAAAGCGGTTCAACGTCCGATGTTAAAAGCTAGAAAAGGGTCTATCATTAATATGTCATCTGTTGTTGGTGTACAAGGAAATGCTGGTCAGTCAAACTATGCTGCTTCTAAAGCTGGTATGATTGGTTTTTCTAAGTCAATCGCTCAGGAATTAGGCTCAAGAAATATCCGTTGTAATTCTATTGCTCCTGGATTTATTGAAACTGAAATGACAGAAGTGTTAGACGAAAAAGTGGTAGAGCAATGGAGAAATGCAATTCCTTTAAAGAGAGGTGGCTCTCCTTTGGATGTTGCTAATGCTGTTGTTTTCCTAGGATCTGATATGTCAACTTACATCACTGGACAAACGATTAACGTTTGTGGTGGAATGGTAATGTAAATATATTTATAGTTGAATGTAATAAACAAAAAGCTTATGGCGTTATATAGATAGAACTCTTAAATAGCGCTTATGGCAAATAATTACACTTTACCTTTGAAGGTGGCAAAGGAAAAAAAAGGACCATCTGAGTCTGTACTCCAATTCATTTTGAATTACTCTAAAAGTACAGAACTTAAAAAAATTAAAAATGAATCTTTAGTGGTTCATTTAAACTAAAAAAAATCCCGAAGTAATTCGGGATTTTTGTTTTATATGCTTTTTGTATTAAACTTTCTCCTTAGTGGATTCGAATTTCTGGTCTCAATTCTTTAACAAAGTCAATTAAAAACGGCAATTCTTTTATTTCATCATCTATCAGAAAGTTGTTAAAGGTAGTGACATCCAAATCGATGGTTCTGGGTGCATTTTTATTCTCCGTTCGAACTCTGTCAAGCAAGGCTTCGATCTGTTTAAGTTCTAATTCCAACTCTGTTAAATTTTTTGATGTCAACAGTAAGATAGCGCCATTTAAAAAATCTGCTTGTTCTTCAAATTTCAAAGGTGCGGTTTTGATGAAGGCTGTTTTTTGACAAATCGTGCCCAACTTTGTTAGATAAGAAATGGCTTTCTCAAAGTTTTCCTCCGGATTTATGTTCGAACCCATAGCAATCATTGCTAAGTTGTACCTGTCTTTTCCTGAAACTTCTACCAATACATTGTCGGAAAAACGTAAGGCATGTGGCTTTTCAACCTTTACATGAATGTCTTGTACGTTTTTGTTGAAGTTTTGAATGTGCTCGTATATTTTTTCAGCTAAAAACTCAATCAAGTGAAAACTTTTGTTGTCAACTAAATCGATTATCTGCTTGGTTAATGTCTTGTAGTTTACGGCATCTGAAACATCGTCGCTTACTGCAGCTTTGCTCGTATTGTATTTAAAAGAGTAGGAGACAACTACATCTTGTAGCTTAACTTTTTCCCAATCGATAAAACCAATGTAAGCTCTAAGTCTTAGTTTCTCTACGCGAACTGTTGAAAGTTTTGGAAGGGTATTAAAATTCATATTGTTAGTTACGTGTTTGTAAGTTTAAATTAAATGGTCTCCACCGTCAATGTATAAAGTTTGACCCGTCACAAATTGACTGTCCATTAAATACCTGAAAGCTTTTAAAATGTCCTCCATATTCCCAATGGTCTTTAGCGGTATATCTTTGGCTAAATTTAATAAATAATTTTCATCTTTACCAGCAGGAGGAAGCACTAATCCTGGTGCAATTGCATTTACCCTGAAATTAGGTGCTAATTGAACGGCTGACAACTTTGTAAATTCTTTAAATAACTTCTTACTCAATAAATAATCCAAATGTTTTGTATGATTCTTCTCGACTTTCGTATCTAGAAGGTTGACAATGATGCCTTTAGGAAATATGCGAGCAAAGGATTTCGTTAACAAATAAGCGCTTTCAAAGTTGATTTTCATTTGTTTATTCAATATTTCGCTGCCTTTATCTTCAAAAGAAGATGGTGTAAAGTCTGAAGCCGAATTGACCAGTACTTCCAGTTGAATTCCACGTGCTTTTAGCTCGGTAAATATAGCGTCACAATCTATCTCTTCTAAAAAGTTGAGTTGGATCAGTTCGGCCTTTGAGTTTAACTTTTCTATTTCTGTTATTACTTTCTCTGCCTTGTCTTTGGAGTTATTGTAATGCAATAATAGAGAATATCCTTGCTTGGCTAATTCTAATGAAATCGCCTTGCCAATTCTATCTGAACTTCCTGTAACTAATGCGTATTTACCATTCATACTTGTTCGTTTATTTAGCTAATGTAAAAAATTACTGACTTAAATCATGTTTATCGATTAATACTACAACAACGATTATGAAAGAAGGTTTAAATCTTAAATTAGTCTCTATAAAGATAATAAATGTAATTTGAATAGAAATGAATAAAGCTATTTATGACTTTTTTACAAACGACCATAGAAGATTAGAGGATTTGTTGGAAAAAGCAACCAAGGATATGAATGCAATTGATATGGATGCATACTTGGAGTTCAGAATTGGATTGTTAACACATATTTCTTGGGAAGAGAAGGTCTTGTTTAAAGCAGCACAGATTGCTAATAACAATGTGGCTATTCCTTTGGCAAAACAGTTGAGAGTTGAACATGGTGCAATTACATCTTTGATGGTTCCACCGCCAAATGCTGAATTATTCAAAGTGCTTAAAGTTGTTTTAGAAAAACATGATTTGCTTGAAGAGGAAGAAGGAGGTATGTATGATATATGTGAGGAGTTGACCAGCCGACAAACTGCAGAAATACTAGAGGAATTACACAACTTCCCACCTGTGAGAGTACATCCAAATAAAGACATTCCGCTGGCTTGGGAAGCAGCAAAAAGAGCCTGTGCAAGAGCAGGATGGGATTATGATGAGATTGCTAAGAGTTGATTTTGATTTTTAATTATTCAACATTCAATGAATACGCTGTTGAAGTTATTGAAGGCTTCGGTTAAAAAAAGTTTATCAGAAAAGAAGTAGCTATCTCAAAAGAATAAAACTTGGGATAAAGTAGTGGATGTTTCAATAACGAAGCAGTTTTCCAGTTTTGAAACATCCACTTTTTGAATTAAACTAAATACCTATTATGATTGTTGGTTATAGATATGCTATTTATTTGTCGTTTTTAACAACTCTTTCTATGTATTTTTTACCATTCGATAAGGTAATGTTTACAAGATAAACTCCCGTAGATTTGTTTTCAAATGCATTGCCTAAATCTATTGAGTTGTTCCCTTTTCTTAAAAATGAATCTTTTATATTAAAAACTTCTTTTCCAGTGATGTCGTGAATTGAGATATTCGCTTGATTCTCCTCTATAGAATTGATGTCTAATTTCAAAAAACTACCAAAAGGGTTCGGATACAATTTGATTCTTTCAATTAAATCAATATTGCTCGTATTAAATGTTTCATTCGAAGTTTGACCCCAAATTAACTTTCCATTTTTGTTTAATTTAAACTTGTAGTCTGATTTTCCATCACATTTGAATAATTGGTCCTCATAACGAAGTGAGTCATAGAATACACCTGTTATCATAATATTTCCATCTACATCAATTTCTAAAGCCTCTCCTGTATTTCCGTTATCTCCTCCTTGAAAATGAGAAACCCATAAAAAATCTCTATTCGGAGTTTGCTTACTCACATAGATGTCTATCGGATTGTCATCTTCGTATTCAAAAGGGTCATCGTAAACTGCAGTCTTTAACTCTCTGTCTCCTAGTACGATACTATTACGGAAAGTGCCTAAAGTGTAAATGTTACCTTCTTTGTCAAGAATAACACTTTGAGCTTGTTCTAAATTAGCTTGTTGAAAGTTTACATTTTTTTTTGAAGTCGAAGCATTACTTTGACTAATTAGTGGCGAACTATAACTTAGTAGTATAGTAAAAGCGAGCACTAATTTTTTAATTAGATTGGTCGTAGGTGGAAAGATTGATGTATTAAACATAGCCTTTAGTTGTAGTTGGTAATTAGTTTGTTGCTACAAATATAAAGCATTTATTTCTATACACAATAGGGGTTTCCCCTTAATTTTTAAGATTTAACAAATTAATTTGGTGTGAAAAAATGGAAAAAGGAAGGTTTACAAGGTTTTCATATCAATAACAAACCTATATTTTACATCGCTTTTCACTACTCTTTCCCAAGCTTCATTGATGTTTTTCATAGCGATCATTTCTACCTCTGGAAGTATGTTATGGTTACCACAAAAGTCCAACATTTCTTGTGTTTCTGCAATTCCTCCAATTAGTGAACCTGCGATATTTTTACGTTTCCCGATTAATAATCCACCGTGAAAATCGTCCATACTTTCTATTGCACCTACTAAAACAATCGTCGCATCTCGTTTTAATAATTTTAAATAGGGATTGATGTCGTGGCCAACTGGAATGGTGTTTAATAAAAAGTCAAAGGTGTTTTTATGGGCTTCCATTTCCTCAGCATTCTTGGAGATTAATACTTCGTCTGCACCTAAAAGTTTTGCGTCTTCGCTTTTGTTTTTAGATGTTGTTATCATCACAACATGTGCACCCATCGCATGTGCAAGTTTTATTCCCATGTGACCCAATCCGCCTAAACCGATGATGCCTACTTTATCGCCTTTTTTGACATTCCAATGTTTTAAAGGTGAATAGGTGGTGATTCCAGCACATAATAGTGGACCTACTTTCGCTAAATCTAAGTTTTCAGGAATACGTAAAACAAAGTCTTCATCAACGATTATTTGTTCAGAATAACCGCCAAATGTGTGACCTCCTAAGTGTTTATCCTTTCCATTATAGGTACCAACAGAACCGTTTTCACAGTATTGTTCCAAGTCTTCCTGACAAGAAGGGCAAGTTCGACAAGAGTCAATTAGACAGCCAACGCCAACTTTATCACCAATGTTAAATTTGCTCACATCTCCGCCAATTGCAGTTACTACACCCACGATTTCGTGACCAGGAACAAGCGGATATTTTGCTGAACCCCAATCGTTCCTAGCAGAATGAATGTCGCTATGACAAACACCGCAATAAAGAATGTCTATCTTCACATCTTTTGCTTGAATTTCTCTTCTCGTTATTGTTAATGGAACCAATTCCTCCATAGGAGAATAATTTCCGTAAGCTTTAATTTCTGCCATAATTTCTAGGGTTGTCAACTATTTTTTCACTCTAAAGGTAAAGTGTTTTTGCGTTAAATAACTAAATGTAACAACAATAATAATCGTTAATAGTTTTGAAGGGGTAGGGTAAATGTGACAAATTTCAATAAAGAACTTTAATAATACATAGTTCAATATAATATTGGCTATCACCAAGAGTAGGTAGCGAAATAGTTGAATTCTTCCGCGAATATTCGACTCTGTCCAAACAATATATTTTGACAATAAGAATCCTGTTGGAAAAGTAATTAAAAACGCAAATATAAAAGCGGCAATATAGGGTTCAAAAGCTAGGAACTCAGTAACTTGTACCACTTGCTTTTTAAAAATGTAATGATAAGCTATAAAGTAAAGAAATAAGTCAAGGACCATATTCGCTCCTCCAATGGCAGCGTAGTAATAATTCTGTTTGCTTAAAAATGGTTTAAAAACAGGATAAAATACGTCTAATATGCGAATGACTAAATTTCTCATAAAATTCAATATGTGGACAAAAATAGAATGATTGAGCAAATAATTGCCAATTCAACATGAAATTCTTGTCTTTTTTAGTGAGTTCAAGAATTATAGTATTATTCTAGTTTGACTTAAACCTTTATTTTTCTTTTAAAATTCCCCTTAAAAGTAAGTGCGAAAATTAGAACGATGATAAAATGAACTGGTAACATATACCTTACAATTGCTCCTGCCACTGGAGTTGTTAAGCCTATTAAGATGGTCAAAATTAAACCTGATAAAATCAGTGAGAAGATAATTCGCTTTTCCTTGGTACTTAAACTTTTCGGAAAGAGAATACTCAGTAGAATAAGAAGTAAATAGCCAAGGTTCTCAGCAAAACTAAGGAGCAGGATTCTAGAGCTATTCTTGGTTGGAATCGGTTCTAAAAAGCAATTATACAAGGCTTCTGGAATGTTTTTCAAGAGTTGTAAGTAACTGTAATTGATAATGGTTACATTAACTTTGCTGTTTGCTCCAGAAAGAAGTAAATAGATAGGATAACTTTCATTCACCTTATCGAGGAGAAATGGATAGCGCTTGTAGTTGGATTTTTGTTCCATGTAAAAAGCCTCTGTTGGACTGGTAAGTTTTGCTGTTCGTGTTGAATAGTCTATTTCAAAATGCTTTAACTTATCGAGTTCTATGTAGTAAAATTCTTCCTCATTTGGAATGATATACAAACCTCCTTGACTTACGTTTAAAAAGTCAAATTGTTTGTTTGAAATTTCATCGGTAATTGGCCTATGTAGTCCGGAAATGTATATTAATGTCACACCAAGTGTAAAGTAGGTTACTGTATTGAAGATTTGATTTCTAGTGATTTTACTGAAAGTGAAGTAGAAGACCACTACGATTGCCAAACTAGCGAGAACATATGGCTTGAATGCCAATGCTAGAATAACTCCAAGCAGTATTCTCCATATTCTTTGTTTTACAGAAAGCTTATCAAAAATACCTCTTAAAAGAATGGCGAAAGCAAAGAATAAAAGCTGTTCCTTCAAGTTGTTCCCCGTCCAAAACGCAATACTTGGTATTAAAGTAAGTACACACATTAAAACAATAGGAGAGAGGCTTGTTTTTCTTTTAATCCATTGAAAGACATCTACTATTCCTAGGAAAGAAATAAAGGTTAAAATTACAAAATGTATCAGTATTTGATGATTGGAAATAAAATGCAACAATACATTTACACGAATGATATTTCGGGTATCGTTGAATATTTTACTTTCTGTACTTATCCATTTGGTTGTTCTTTCGATATATTGATTGAGATATTCAATTTCATTGTTGAGTCCTAAGAATATATTAAAGAAGGCTTCCTTTGATTCATAGAAAACATTGTAAATAACCTGACTGTCGTGAAAAAAGATGTAGGGATCTTCCACAATTACGCCATTCCCATAAACATATGTATATACGTAATAGAATAAACCAGCGTAGCCTAATTTTAGAATAAAAAATATGGGTAATGCATACGCGGGAAGTTCGGGTATCCTTCTTTTATTAATCACATAAGCAAAGCTTAAGAATAGCGCAATATAGAATATGATTAAAAGTAAGTCCACTTAGTTGTTGCTATGTATTATAAATAGAATGGTAAATATATGTAATTTTTATTGACTGTTTTTAAGTTACCAACAAATGAATACCGAAAAATAATAAGATGACTAAAGTTGAGGGTTGTCAATATTTTCTATTTTTGGAGAAATGATAGACACACATAAGCATAAAGGCATGAGACGTCAACTCATAGAAGAGTTGCAGGAGAAAGGGATAACGAATAAAGAAGTTCTAGCAGCTTTTGATAAAGTACCGCGTCATTTTTTCTTGGATAGTTCTTTTACCAATCAAGCCTATTCGAATATGGCCTTTCAGATTGGAGCTGGGCAAACGATAAGTCACCCTTTTACAGTTGCTTTTCAAACTTCTTTATTGGAGTTGGAAAGAGGACATAAAGTCTTGGAAATTGGAACAGGTAGTGGTTTTCAAACTGCTATTTTGTGTGCAATGGGAATAAAGGTTGTTTCGATTGAACGTCAAAGAGAGTTGTTTATAAATGCCAAGACCATCATCGATGATTTGGGATACAATCCTACTTTATTTTATGGAGATGGCTACAAAGGAAAAGCATCTTACGCACCCTATGATAGTATTTTGGTAACGTGTGGAGCGCCTTTTATTCCTGAAGAATTGAAAAATCAATTAAAGGTTGGCGGTAAACTTGTAATTCCTCTAGGAGAAGGCAAAAGTCAGATTATGCACCGTTTAACAAAGTTGGAAAACGACGAGTGGAAGATGGAGACTTATGGGGAATTTAGTTTTGTTCCTATGTTAGAGAAAACTGTTAAGTAATGAAGGAGTTAAGACCGTTAACGATTTCAAACAGTGTGAAAAACGCCCCAACGGTTTTGTTGACGGATGAAATGAAGAAGTATTTCTTTATTCAACCAATTGTGCCTTACTTTATGTTGGCTTATAATGTTTATACCTTACTCTTTAAGCATTTTAAAGTTGAAACGCTTGAAGCAGGTTTCTTTACGCTTAAAGGAACGAAATATCTTTGTGCAGAAGGGCATGAAGGAATTGTTGAGTTTAGTGAATGGAGTGATTATTTGTGGAATCAGAAAAGCGGATTTAATAATTTACTCAATCCAGAGTTGCTGTTTAGAATTTTACTAGTGAATTTATACTTTCCACTGTTTAAAACAAGAATATTTTTGAATTTGGATAAAAAAGATAGATTTATCGTAGGAGCTTATCCTGTTTTACAAAAAGAGAAGGGAATTCAGTTTGAAGAAAATGGCGCTAGTGAACTTGATATGACACATCCCTCAATCATTAAGCTGCTTAAGTACATAAAGGAGGACCTGGCAAAATATTTTGAAGAATTTGAAGTTTTAGTAAATGATGAGATCTTTATTGCTTTAAAATATCAGGT
This sequence comes from Brumimicrobium sp., assembly GCA_035497735.1. Classification (GTDB taxonomy): domain Bacteria; phylum Bacteroidota; class Bacteroidia; order Flavobacteriales_D; family Crocinitomicaceae; genus Brumimicrobium. The sequence continues at coordinate 14,002 of DATJCX010000066.1, forward strand.
GAGTATGTATCCTGAAATTCGAAATCAATATTGGGAAGAGGTTAAAAAATGCTTTGAAGAAGATTTTAGAAGTGAAAATAAAAGAAAAGTAAACGAACTTTTCTTGAAGTTGAGATAAGAAAAAAGTAAATTCACAGATAATAGTTGAAAAGGAAAAAGCTAAATGAATAAATAAGTAGACTATTTTGCAGTAAACAATTGAGAGAAAAGCTTGCTATTACAAGTTAAAAATTGAAATTATGATGTAAAGTAGGACTTATTGATTAAAAGGTATGAAAATTCTATTGAATATTTCAGTACCTTTTCAAAATTATTGTAGTTTTGTGAAGATATACGTAAAACAAAAGAAGATTAATTAAATTTAGATTGAATATGAACATTTCTGTACTTGTAAAACGATATTTAATGGCTGCCATTATAGTAGTGGTAGGTTTGGCTATGATTATTGTTGGTTTCCGTACAAATCAAGACGGTCTTTTTATGATGGCTGCTGTCAATTTGTTAATTGGTGGTGTGCTTGCACTTTTATTTAGTGCTGGAATTCTAGGAAGAAACATCGTAATGGGAATCGGTGCCGTTGCTGTTATTGCAACAATTTTCATTGGAAACAGTGCGATTAAATCGGTGGAGAGAACAATCCAACACGATAAAGACTATGTTAGGTCGGCAAGAATGAATCAGTATGTGCTTTCTCAAATTAGAGATATTCAACGTGCGTACAGAGCAGAGAAAGGTGTTTATGCAGCGACCTTTGATGAACTAAAAGATTTCTTTGAAAATGATAAAATCACTAAAGTTGATGCTTCTGGAGCAGTGCCTTCAAGAAAGTTAACTATCCAAGAACGTGATGCGCTTTATACGGATAAGCGTGCACTTGACCAGAACATGACGGAACGTGAAGCAGCTTTATTAGTTGCGTTAGGAAATCCAACAAACAGTTCTGACTTGGCAACTTTTAAGCGTGATACAATTGAAGTTTACTTTAAAGATGAATTCATTAGCTCGAAGACAAGACATAATATGAGAGAACAAGCTGGTTATACTGGTAAGTTCAATATTGAGGAACTAAGATACATCCCGATGACTGATCCTAAAGAAGAATGGACTTTCGAAACGAGAGATGCAGTTCCATATTTAAACGAAGACACTATCGCAACAGTTTACATTCACGGTCTTGAAGCGGTTTCTAGATTTGAAGACGGAAAAAGAAATGAGATAGGATTCGGTAACTTAAAAACCAACTCTGATAAAGGGACTTGGGAATAACCAACTTAAAGATTTAATTTGACGTGAGTAACAGTCAACTTTCTATACAAATTTCAAGAACCTCAGTACATGTTGCTGAGGTTCTTGCTTCTAACCAATCTGTGGAGAGGGAATTTAATATGGAGTTGTTCGAAAGTAACGCAGGTGCTTATAGAGAGAAACTAAAAGCGTTCTTCGATCAACTACCACTCAAAGAAAATTATAATGAATACACCTTAGCCTGGGAATCTCCTATGCAAACGCTCGTTCCTTTAAGTGTTTATAATGAATCTTCGTCAAAGCATATTTTTAGCTTAATGTTTGGTGAAGATATCGATGAAAATACGGTCGACTTTACGCGCCTTATGGAATTGGGAATGGTTTCCGTTTACGAAATACCGGATTGGGTAAAGTCTTTCTTTATCATGCGTTTCCCGAGAATAACGATTCGACATGAACATGCCATGATTGTAAGGGCTCTTTTCCAAAGAAATACTTTCAAACGTAAAGTGGTACTTACAATTAATGACCATTATCTTAACATAGATGTCATTCATAGAGACGAATTACACTTCTCGAACAGTTTTGAATATCAGAACGCAGAAGACATTATATACTACTTGCTTTTTGTTCTAGAGCAAGAGAAGTTAACCAAAGAAGAAGGTGATTTTCAAATCTTATTTGCAGGAGAAAAATTAAATGAAATTGCGGAAAGCGTAAAACAGCAATTGATACAATTGAAACCTTTTGATAAGGTGGTTGTTAATACTCCTGAATCTGTTTTTAAATTACATACACTGTGCGTATAATTAGCGGTAAATTAAAGAGACACCAATTTTTCCCTCCTAAAGGATTCCCGTCTCGACCAACAACTGACTTTTCTAAAGAAGGTTTGTTCAATATTCTTGAAAATGATTTAGTAATGACGGATCTAGAAATTCTAGATTTGTTTGCTGGAACAGGGAATATTTCTTTTGAATTTGCCTCTCGAGAAGCCGGAAAGATTACCGCAGTCGATAAAAACTTTAAATGTGTTACATTTATTAGAAAATTCGCAATGGAGAATCAACTGGATAATGATATCATTACGCTTAAAGCGGATGTTCTTAAATTTCTAGACAATCAAATGAAGTCCTATGACCTAATCTTTGCTGATCCGCCCTTTGATGAAGTGATTCACAAAGAAGTTGTCGATAAAGTACTTGCTGGAAACATACTAAATGAAGATGGCTTGTTTATTATAGAACATGGAAGGAACAATAGCTTTGAAGAACACCCAAAGTTTTTTAAATCAAGAAATTATGGAGGTGTAATATTTAGTTTTTTCAGACATAATTCTTAATATTACTTTAAAATCTTTGCAAAATGAAGAAAATAGCTGTTTTTCCAGGTTCTTTTGATCCTTTTACAAAAGGACATGAAAGTGTTGTTAGAAAAGCCCTTGAATTATTTGACGAAGTTGTCATTGCCATTGGTTTTAATACTTCTAAAACTTATCTATTCGATTTGGAAAGTAGAAAGGCTCATATCGCTTCTATTTTTGAGCAAAATAAAAAGGTTAGAATTGAACAGTACCAAGGCCTAACAGTTGAATACTGTAAGATTATCGGTGCTCAGTTTATAGTGAGAGGTTTAAGAGATACCAAGGACTTTGAGTATGAAAAAAACATCGCTCAAATGAATTTAGATATTTCTGGCATAGAAAGTGTATTTTTCATGACCAAGCCAGAATATGCTGCAATCAATGCGACAATTGTTAGAGAAATCTATAAAAGTGGCGGTAAAATAAATTTATTTGTAACGAATTCAGAAAAACTCGTTAAATAGAGGAACGTATTTATTTCTGGATTTCTTAAATTAATTAAACATGCAAAAACTATTTTTAGGATTATTCTTTATCCTCACTTCATTGGCTATAAACGCAAAAGCAACGAATACAGTGAGTGGTTTTGCAAATCATTATATCGGAAAAGAAGTAAATGTTTATTTCTATGAAGATTATATTAGCTTGATTAAAACCAAAGTGGCAAGTACAAAGGTTTCTGAAGATGGTAAATTCTCTTTGAGTTTCTACAATGAGGAAACACGTAAAGTGCATGTCGAAATCGGTAAAAATTATTTTTCGCTTTATCTTCAACCTAATGCGACATACAAAATAGAATTAGCAGACGACGGACAACACCAAAGTCCAGTTGGAGTAGAAACGGGTATCTTCTTCCTTGATTTGGATTCAACAGATATCAACTATAAGATTATCATGTTTGAAAACGATCAAATGGATTTTTTGCAAGGATTCTACGATCAAAAATCTATGAAATCAACAAGATTTGTTTCGCAATTAGACACCTTTAAAATCAATTTGACCAAGCAACTAGAAAATGAGACGGATGATTTCTTTAAAACTTATGTAAAGTATGCTGTTGCATCATTAGATAATTTAGCTTTTGTGGGTCAACGTAATGAATACGAAAAATATGACTTTTATATCAAGAATGATCCAGTAGCTTATCAAAATGATAGGTATATGGATTATATCTTGCATTACTATCAGTTGTACGAAACGGAATTATCTAATGAGGTAGGACAGGAGCTGTATAAAGGAGTTATTAAAAGTAGTCCTTCACTTATTATGAATGCTTTAGGCGGTGACTATGCACTGAAAAATGTTCGATTAAGAGAACTTGTTTTAATTAGAATGCTTTCAGAGATGTATTTTTCTGAAGTATATCCAAAAACAAATGTTCTTGAAATATTAGACAGTTTAAGTACAAATGCCTTGTTTGAACAACACAAGGGAATAGCTGATAGAATTATATTGAGATTAACGGAGTTGAAACCTGGTACAAGACTCCCAAATACGAGTTTAACTATCAATGGAAAAAGAAAATTCATTTCTGGTTATAAAGGAAAACATGTTTATTTCCAATTTATAAATATTGAAAATTCGAGGTCTTTAGAAGATGTCAAGTTGATGCATCCTCTGAACGAAAAATACAGTAAATATATTGACTTTGTTACTGTTTTAGTAGTAGATGATGCCCATCCAATTCTAAAAGATCCAGATAGTTTTATGAATGAATATAAAATAGCATGGGACTTTGCTGTTATTTCAAAAGATGATTCGGCTATTTCGAGTTTGAAAATAAATAACTATCCTTATTATCTGTTAATTGATGCAGCAAGCTATATCGTGGCTTCACCGGCACTTTCACCTCGACCAAATAACGAGTACGAAACGATAGAAAGAAGTTTACATGGTATCGCAAGGTATTACAAGTCAAGGGAGCAACATTAGAGGAAGAATTTCTTTTCTTCTTCTGTAGGCATCACGCAAAAGTCTCCAGATAGTCGATTTCTATTTTGAGCAGTTTTGTCGTAAACGAAGTCCCTGATAAAGCGGGGGACAATCCAAGCAGGATAGGAGAGAATAGAAAAAGGAAACTTTAGGTCCTTGGCTATTTTCAACACTGCATTGGACTTGCTGTAAACCTTTGAATCTCGGCTGTAATACATAGAGCTAAGGTCTATTGTGATATTCTCATTTGAAAGCCGTTTTGTGGCCTCTATAGACTGTAAAGGGATGAAGTAAAAGTCTTTCTTCCTGTATTTTAATACAAATTGGACAGTTTTGTTGCAAAAACCACATTCGCCGTCATAATACACTATTCTTTTTGAATTTTTAGAAGTGGAATGGGCCATGACTTTTTAAGTGTAAACTATGAAAATTTTTTTTTCTCCTTTTCATTTTTGAGAATAAAGATAAATCGAGTAGCTTCTTCATCTTTTTCAATGGTCATACTTCCGTCCAATTGCTCCGCTAAGTCTTCCATTAAGGAAAGCCCAAAGTGATTAGAACTTTGGTTGTCAAATTCCTTCCATTGTCCATTGTCAGAATAGACTAGTTTTATCTTGTTTTTCTTTGATAAGTTGGCGTAACTTGCCGTTAAATTTATTTCAGGTCTAACTACTTTATTACCGAAAGCATGTTTTATCGAGTTGGAAGTCAGTTCGTTAATAATTAACCCTATCGGAACCAATGCTTCTAAACTGATAGTGTTTATTTCTGAAATGACGTTCAGATTTATTTCTTTATCTAAATTGGCAGATTCAAGAATTGTCTTGATTAATTCTGAGGCATATTCTTCAAATTCAATGTTAGAAAGTTTCTCGTTTTGATATAGTTTTTGATGAATCAAGGCCATCGACATGATCTTGTTGATCGCTTCTTGAAATGCTACTTTGGTATTCTCATCATCAAGGTTTGAACTTTGAATACGCAATAAACTAATGATGATTTGAAGATTGTTTTTTACACGATGATAAATCTCTTTAACGAGAATAGTTTTTTCGTGATTTTGCTGGTTAATTTGTGTGTTTTGCTTGATTAACTGGGCATTCACCTCTGTTAATTTTGAATAAGCAAACTTTTGAACCTTAAAGAAAATATTAAAGAGATAGATGTTAAAACTAAATCCTAGTGATAACTCTATGATTAAAACAAGTTTTTGAAGTTTGTTTAAGGGTTGTATCTCACCAATATGAAAATTTAAACTATAAGTAATAAACAAGATAACAATTACCAATGTTAATCCGAGATAAACAACTCCTAGTTTTTTTCCGGAGGCAAAGTAAATGATACTAATAGAGGCTTGTAGCCATAAGAATTCTGCGTAATGCGAAGAATTTTGATTCATTAATAATGATATCCCGCAAGCAATTATTCCGACAGATCCAAAGGTTAGAAAAGAAAATTTAAAATTCTTACTGTAATGAAGTAAAAGCATGCTGATGATTGCAGCGAGAACAGCTGATAATTCAATTAAAAAGCTGAAAGTTGAAGTTTTCAGATGGAAAATTGAAAGAAAAGTAAAAATGACAGCTATAGAAATAGATAATCTCCAAGCTAAGTTTAGTCGCAATTCATCGTAATAGACATTGACGTCTTTTTGAATAACAGTATTTTGTTCTGCAAGAGTTATTTCCAACTTCAGTAATATAAGCTAAAACAAATCTACTAAATTCTTTTAAACTTCAGCCGTTTAACTATCATTTGTTTGATTAGAAGTCTAATCTAGCATTTGCGCTAACTGATTGATCGACAAAATTGTTTGCTAAAAACTGATACCTTCCCGCAATTGCAATCATCGCAGCATTGTCGGTCGTATATTCAAACTTAGGAATATGAGTAATCCATCCTTTCTTTTTTCCTTCGCTTCGTAATTTCTCTCGTATGCCAGAATTTGCCGAAACACCACCTGCAATTGCAATTTCTTTGATGTTTAATTGCTTTGCGGCTTTTGTTAGCTTGTCAAAAAGAATGTCAACTATCGTTTTTTGTAAACTTGCACAGATATCATTCATGTTTTCTTGAATAAAATCGGCATTGTGCTTTGTGTTTCTTTGCAAAAATTGTAAGACATTGGTTTTTAACCCACTAAAGCTATAGTCGAAATCCGGAATTTGTGGATGAGTAAACTTAAAAGCATCAGGATTTCCTAATTTTGCATTGTTGTCGATTAAGGGACCGCCCGGATATGGCAATCCTAGTAGTTTTGCCGACTTGTCAAATGCTTCTCCAGCAGCATCATCTCTGGTTGTTCCAATGATTTCCATTTCTAGGTGACTTTTCACTAAAACTATTTGCGTATGTCCGCCTGAAATCGTTAAGCATAAAAACGGGAAGTTGGGCTTGTCTTTTCCTTCATCATCAATGAAATGTGCCAGTACATGTCCATGCATATGATTTACTTCAACCATAGGAATGTCCAAACCAAGCGCTAAAGCTTTGGCAAATGATGTTCCAACGATTAAACTACCTAGTAAACCAGGTCCGCTTGTAAATGCAATCGCATCGATATCTTTTAAATTTATTTTTGCTTTTTTTATTGCTGCATCTACCACCGGTAAAATGTTCTGTTGATGTGCACGCGATGCTAGCTCGGGTACAACACCACCATACAGTTCGTGAACTTTCTGACCTGCAACCTCATTGCTTAAAATGGCCTCATTTTTGATGATAGCTGCAGAGGTGTCATCACAAGATGACTCAATACCTAAGATGATTATGTCTTTTTTTGCCAACTTTGAATATCTTTGTTAATTGAATGTCAAAATTACTGAAAATACTAGGGAATATCATCCTAATTGCGGTAGAGATTACTTTAATTTCTGTCATTGCCTTGTTTTTTCTTGTAAGGACGCCTTCTTTTCAAACTTTTCTCGCAAAAAAAGCATCTCATTTTCTACAAGATAGGTTAAACTCTAAAGTGACCGTAGGGAAGGTGGACATTGCCTTTTTTGATAAAATATACTTGGATGAACTCTATGTAGAAGACTTGCACAAAGACACTTTATTTTATGTTAAAGAAGTTTATGTTAATTACAAATTAAACGATAAATTCTTGAAGTTAGACTTTGATTTAGACAAAGTAAAGGTGAAAGATGCCAAATTCTTCCTGAAAAGATACAAGGGAGAAGAGGAGTTGAACTTGCAATTCTTTATAAACGCTTTTAAAACGGGAAGGAAATCTGAAAAAGATGTCAACTTCACCTTAAAGACAAAGGAATTGGCTTTAGAGAATGCCCATTTTATATATGAAGATCAAAATAAGACTCCCTTGGATTTTGGTGTCGATTTCTCTAATTTAGACATTAATAAAATTGATATCAACGCCACAGATGTTGTTGTCTTTAAGGATAATTACAAAGCAGATTTTAAACACATTGGTTTTGTAGATCACAGTGGCTTCGAAATGAATGGATTTGAAGGTCGAGCATTTTTTGACCTAAAGAAAGGTTTGATTGTAGAGGAAACGACGATCAAAACAGGGAACTCTACACTTGTTGCCAATAGCTTTGTTATGGAGACAACAGAAATTGCAGACTATAGGGTATTTGTTGATAAAGTGAAATTGATTGGTGACTTAGATACTTCTTATGTTTCTCTTTTAGACGTTTCTTATTTTGCCCCGCAGCTTAAAGGAATGAATGATGTTGTGAAAGCGTCGGGTAAGTCGAAGAATACAGTACATGACCTAGCGCTAAACGATATTGCTCTCGAGTTTGGTAAAGGTTCGAAAGTTAACGGAAATTTTTATCTACCCGATTTTAGAAAACTTTCTAAAGAATATATCAATCAAAGTTTGGACTATTTCTTCATCCTTGCAGAGGACTTAACAAAGTTGAAATTACCAGAAAGTTCTCCTTCGCCTTATATCACATGGCCTTTTGCTCTAAATGAATTCAAGTACTTGGAAGGTAGTAATCTGTCTCTAAAAGGCTCTTTAAACGAATTAAATACGCATTTAAACGTAATTAAAAGTAATATAGGGACAGTTAGCTTCGGAAATGACTTTACAGTTTATACGGATACGACTTTCAATAATTTTAAAATTATTCCAAAAAATGGAACGAGAGATATCGTTTATATCGAGAATTTAGATGCAAATAAAATTCTAAAAGATAAAAACTATGGAACGGTTAATGCCGAATTGAGCTTGAGTTCACTTGAAATTGACAAAAAGGGAGTTCGTGCTAAAAATATATCAGGAACACTCTTTAAAACTGAACTTTTCGGGTATAAATACGATTATATCGTTCTAGAGAAGGTAAACTATTCGCTGATAAAAGGAAGAGGAAAGCCACAAAGTGAAGCCTTAGGAAATATCTATTTAAGGGATGAAAATTTAGATTTATCTTTTAATGGTTTCTTTAGTATGGGTAATTACCTAGAAATGAAAGCTGACCTCTCAATCGAATGCGCTATGTTAGAAAGTCTTCATCCAGATTTGAAGGGTAGAGGTGAGTTGGTGACAAATATCAACGTTAACGCAAAAGGGAAAAACTTTAATGATTTTGTTGGAAACATCTTAATAGACTCGCTGCATTATCAAGAGGGAGATAAATCCTTTGTAACGCAAAACTTCCATGGTTTTGTAGAGAGAAATAAAACAAAAGATAGTATTTCTGTTAAATCTGAAATTATTGACCTAGAGGTGAATGGATTGATAGATTACACAGTGGTATCTCAAAACATTGTAGAACAAATAGCAAAGGTTTTCCCTGCCATTAATTTTGCGGAAAGAAAACCAATCAAGGAAGATAAAACATATTTCAATTATGATGTTACCTTCAAGGATGTCAACGAGATATTGGATGTTTTTATGCCAGATATCAAGGTGGCCAATAACGCCAAGCTATTCGGTAAATATATCGGTACAAAGAACTATATAGGAGTAGATTTATTAGCCGATTATATCACCTATAAGAATATGAAGTTCCTTGATATTTCAGGAATGCAGGAAGTGTCAAATCAAGAATTGATTGCCTTAATCGATATACAAAATTTCGATTATAAGGATTCTACATTCTATAAAGGAATTCACTTTACAGGACTAGCATCCAATGGTAAGTTGGACTCTCAATTACTTTTTGATGATACTGAGAATAAGCGTTCCAACCTAGAATGGTTTACCAATTTGCAGGAAAACAACGCTATTGATGTTATTATTCATCCTTCATATTTTAATTTTAAAGGAAAACGTTGGGATATAAAAGAAGTTGCAAACATCAACTATTCAGATAGTTGCTTTACGGTAAGTGATTTAAAACTTCAGCATTATAATCAATATATCTCTGCTCATGGCTTCTTATCCAATTCAATCCAGGATAAGTTGTACTTGGACGTGATGGATCTAGATTTAAAAGAAGTTAGTGACCTGTTCTTCTTAGAAACAAAATACCATGGTAAGGCCAATATTTCTGGATATGCGACAACTCCTTTAGTTAATCTACAGTTTAATGGTGAGGCGGTCGTTGAAGACTTCAAAGTAAATAACACAGAAGTCGGTGTTGTTGGATTTGGAATGAATTATAAATCCAGTAGTGATAAGTTGATGATACATGGAGATATTTTCTCTAAAAATCAGCAAACATTTATCTTCGATGGTTACTATGTTACGAAGGAGGAAGAAGAAGCAAAAGGAAGTATTAATTTCGATATGTTTTTTAATAAAACAGATATCAGTGTTGTAAATGAATTTCTATCTCCAAAGTTATTTAAGAAATTGGGGGCGAAATTGAATGGTGAATTGAAACTAAAAGGAACTTTTAATGAACCTGTTTTAACTGGTAAGTTGAATGTTGAAGATGGAATCATAAATCTCGCAATTCTAGATGCTGATATGTTCTTTGAAGGAGAAGTGGAAGTAGTTGAAGATGGAATTTACATCAACCAAATGCCACTGAAAGACCAAGAAGGAAATACAGGGTCGGTAACCGGAACTTTAATTCATGATAAGTTAAAAGATATGTTCTTTGAAATTGTAGTAAACTTAGAGTCACACCCAACAAAACGTATGCCTGACGATAGGTCAAAGCCTTTTCCTGTTGACAGGTTCTTGGTGATGAATACAACGTATGATGTTGATAGTCCATACTATGGAGAAGCGTATGCAACAGGAATAGCAACTGTTTCTGGTCACTTGGATAACTTATCTGTTGTGGTGAATGCTAAAACAAGAAGAGGAACAAAATTCGTTCTTCCTTTATACGGTCCAACAACGATTGATGAAGATGGATTTATTAGTTTTAAGAAAGCGGATGATGGCAGTGACGGTGAAAAACGAATTGACTTGTCGGGTCTTGACTTACAGTTAAATATTGAAGCAACAGATGATGCAGAAGTAAAGATTATATTTGATGATAAGTCGGGAGATGAGTTAGCTGCTAGAGGAAACGGAAATATTCGACTAAGTGTTGACCAATTCAACGAATTAGCAATGGATGGAACTTATACGGTCTCTAAAGGTAGTTACAACTTCGTTTTAGGACCTTACTCTCAAGTTTTTAACATTGCCCCGGGGGGAACTGTTCAGTGGGTGGGTGACCCCTACGATGCTATTTTAGATATCAATGCGTATAATAAAACAATGACCAACTTGTCGGTGGTAATGCCGGATGTGATTGAAAACAAGACTTCAAATAATGAGGAAGTTTACTATTACTTGACGATTAAAGAGAATATGTCGAATCCTGAAATTAGTTTTGACATCGATGCACCAAAGGCAAGTGAGGCTGGAAAAGCGATTATTTCAAGAATTAGAAGTGATAGAGATGAATTAAATAAACAGTTTTTCTCCTTGGTAATTTCAAAATCCTTGATGCCTTTAACGGGTATGATTTCAGCTTCTGGTTCTAGTGGTGCTTTCCTAGATTTAGCTTCTACACAAATCAATAATATTCTAAATAGAATGGCTGATGGGTATTCTATGAATGTTAACTTGGAGAATGATGACTTTACGGGACAGTTCTCAGGTGAATTTGGTTTATCAAAATCATTCCTAGATGATAGGTTGTTTATTTCTGGTTCATTTGGAGTTGGTACACGTCGTGGAGACAATGGAAATGTTGGCGGGGAAGGAGTTCCTAACCAAAATACTTTTATTGGAGATGTTAGAATAGAATATTTACTGAATGAGGATGGAACTTTCAGAATGAATGCTTTTAATGAGTCGAATAACAATTATCTTTTACAAAATGAGGGGCGTGGACAATTTACTCAGGGAATAGGGGTGAGTTATAAAGAAGATTTTAATAACTTAGGGGACTTTAAATTATTTCAATTCTTTGCTAACCTATTTAGGAAGAAAGAAAATAAAGTATATTTAGGTGGAAGCAGGAAGAACAAGGTTCCGATTCCTACGATTGATACAGATAGTAAGAACTCTATAATTGAAGAAAATGAATAAAGTATTAATAGCTAATAGAGGTGAGATTGCGAGAAGAATTATTCGCACTTTAAAGAAAATGAACATTAAATCTGTTGCAGTGTACTCTGAAGCAGATGCAAATGCACCTTTTGTACATGAAGCGGATGAAGCAGTTTGTATAGGACCTGCACCTTCAGCTCAAAGTTATTTAGTGGAGGATAAAATCATTCAAGTAGCAAAAGATTTGAATGTTGATGCAATCCACCCTGGATATGGATTTTTATCTGAGAACTCAGGATTTGCAAGAAGATTAAAAAAAGAAGGAATTGTTTTAATTGGTCCATCTGCCGATGCAATGGATTTGATGGGAGATAAGATTACGGCAAAACAAACTGTAAAAGATTACGGTGTTCCATTAGTTCCCGGAGTAGATAGAGCAATTACGGATACAGAAGAAGCAAAGGAAATCGCTGCGACTGTTGGTTTTCCTATCTTGATTAAAGCATCTGCCGGTGGTGGTGGAAAAGGAATGCGTTTGGTTGAGAAAATGGAAGACCTGGAAGAACAAATGAAATTAGCGCAATCAGAAGCTAGATCATCTTTTGGGAATGACGCTGTTTTTATTGAGCGATTTGTAAGCAAACCACGCCACATTGAAATTCAAATATTTGCAGATAACCACGGAAATATCATTCATTTATATGAACGTGAATGTAGTATTCAAAGAAGACACCAGAAAGTAATCGAAGAAGCTCCTAGTGCGGTTTTAACGCCGGCATTGAGAGCGGAAATGGGGAAAGCTGCTTGTGATGTTGCTAGATCTTGTAATTATACGGGAGCTGGTACAGTGGAATTTCTTTTAGATGCTGAATTGAATTTCTACTTTCTAGAAATGAATACGAGAATTCAAGTTGAACACCCGATTACAGAGGAAATTACAGGACTTGACTTGGTGGAATTGCAAATTAGAGTTGCAAGAGGCGAAGAACTTCCGATTAAACAAGAAGATGTTCAAATGAACGGTCATGCTATGGAAGTGCGTGTATATGCAGAAGATGCATTGGCAAACTTTACACCGGATATCGGAACGTTACATAGATATAAAAAACCAGTTGCTGATTATATTCGAATCGATGACGCTTATGAAGAAGGAATGGAAATTCCTATCTACTATGACCCGATGATTGCTAAGTTGGTAACTTGGGGGAAAGATAGAGAAGAATCGATCGAAAGAATGATTAAGGCAATCGATGATTACGAAATTTCAGGATTGAGAACAACTCTAGACTTTGGGAAATTTGTAATGAAACATCCTGCTTTTAGATCTGGAAATTTTGATACTAATTTCATTAAGAATTACTTCTCAGACCCATCAATTCTCCTTACGGCACAAGATGAAGAGAAAAAAGCACTTGAGGCTTCCTTAGATGAATTATGGAAAGGTGTTCTTAATAACAAGAATAAAGAGTTTATCGTAGAAGGAAATTAAGAGGAAATTCCTTAAGGAACCTTAGATTTTATAAAAGGTGATTGTAATCATTCAGTCAACTTTTTTTTTGAAAACAAGGATGCCAGTTGGTTTATTTTGATTAATTGAATAGATAATTAAATTTTGAATATATGGAAAGTAGAATTATTGAAGGAAAGAAAGCATTTACTCGTTTTGGAAGATTGCTTTTTGTATCTGGTATTTTAACAGTTTTACTGGGTGTATTGTCCTTGCTAAATCCGATGAAATCTTTCTCGATGCTAGTGATAATATTAAGCACTGGAATATTGGTCGCTGGAATCATGGAAATTATTTATTCCTTGAGTAATCGAAAAGAAATTACAGATTGGTATTGGTATCTTTTAGGGGGAATTCTAAACTTGATCGTGGGGCTTACCTTGCTGTACAATCCGCTAATAACTTTGATTGTTCTTTCGATTTATATGGGACTTTTAATCCTTTTCAAATCAATTTTTGCTATTATCACAGCTTTTTCAAGTAGAAAGTACGGGAATGAAGCTTGGGGAAGATTACTAATGATTGGTGTAATAGGTGTTCTGGTTGCGATTCTTTTATTGATGAAACCGGATCTTTTTGGAATTACGATAGGAGTTTGGGTAGGAATCGGCTTGATTTTTATTGGAACAGCTCAAATTACTTTAGCAACGCACATGCGTCGTTTAAAGAAGTTTGGAAAAGAACTAGGTAAGGCTTTAAAAGACCAATAGCCAGCTTTTAAAACCAGCTATTGGGTTTCATTAATTATTTTGTATTCGAAGGTCTAACTTCAACCTTGCTTGGTAGAACTCTCGGATTCATTTGAAGCATATCATAAACCAGTTGACCAATGTCTTCTGGCTGTATCTTCCATGCATCTTCTTCACTAGGTGTATGATTGTTGAAATGACTAGTAACTGAACCTGGCATTATCGTAGAAACCTTTACTTGGTATGGACGCATGTCTAGCATCAATGCTTGTGTGAAACCAACTACGGCAAACTTACTAGCATTGTAAGCTGTTCCGTTCGCAAAGAAATTCGTTCCTGCTAAACTAGCAATTGTAAAGATATATCCTTTACTTTCTTTAACTGCATCAATGGAAGCTTTTACACTGTTGAAAACGCCCGTTACATTGGTATCAATCTGTGCATTCCAATCTTCGTGTTTCATTTGATCAATAGGAGCGAAAACACCTAAGCCCGCATTGGCGACTAGAACATCTAGTTGTCCCCATTTTTTGATGATGCTTGCAATTGCATTCGTTTCATCTTCTGGCTTCCTTACGTCCGACTGAAGCGCTAATACGTCTTCAGGATTTCCGCCAAAACTCTTTGCAGCTGCTTCCGCGTCTTTTATGTTTCGACTACTTATGGCAACTCTGTATCCTTTATTCAAAAGATAATCTGCAATTCCCTTGCCGATACCCTTGCTTCCTCCTGTGATGTAAACTGTTTTTTTATTTTCCATTTTATAGTGAAATTTAATTCATTTTTAATTGTTCTAAAATAAGTTTAAACCAATTAGGACTTTATTGTCCGAAATTGTTTATGTTTGTATAAAATTCAATGCTACATGTAAATGTAACAAGAAAGATTGAATTTAGTTTATTGAATAACATTAATAGTTACAATCGCTATGAGTGAAAATGTGCATACCCAAGAGGAGTTAGACATGAGAGTGTTTGTTCCAATTCAACGACATGAGAAGTTGATTAAATTGTTTAAAGAGCTACCGGTTGACGAAAGCTTTATATTTATTAACGACCACGATCCCATTCCTTTATTTTATGAGTTCCGTTCTATTTTCGGAGATGTAGTAGGATGGGAGTATTTAAACAAAGGTGGAAGAGATTGGAAAGTAAAGGTTACTAGGACGGAAGCTTCTCAAGCTAGAGAAATGACGGATATCTCAACTTTAATTGATTTAAGAAAAACGGATAAAAATGCTTGGAAACAAGTTGTTTTCCACCGTTATGGAATGATGGAACAAGATACAGTGATGGAATTAATTTCGAGTGAGGAATTAAAAGAAATTCACGGCATTTTCGTTAATAAATTTGATGGAAAACATAAATGGGTTTATAAGGAAAATGAACCGGGAAACTACGTAGTTCATATTACAAAAATTGTTCAAACAGGTTTGGGTGATGATGGTTTCTCTGTAGTTGACGAATTTGACTTACGTCCATACGAACCGTCAAAACGCCATGATATGTTCTATGAAGCTTTTGAAAAGATTCAGCCAGGAGAGGCTTTTGAGTTTTTAAACGACCATGATCCAAAACCATTGTATTACCAAATGGAAGCTGAAAGTAAAGAACCATTTAATTGGGAATACATTCAAAATGGTCCTGAGGTTTGGAAAGTTAGAGTTGTAAAGATTAAGAAATAAGCTTGTTGAAATTAACAACGCATAAAAAAAGAGGATTATATAATCCTCTTTTTTTTATGACTTAAAATTTTTATCTTAATTCTTATAGAAAGGAGTCTTAACTACTTTTGCACCTAGCGATTTATTTCTAATTCCTACAAAAATATTTGTTCCTTCCGCCGCATATTCTACTGGAACATATCCTAAACCGATTGCTTTGTCTAGTGAAGGCGACATCGTACCTGAAGTAACACGTCCAATTTCATTTCCTTCTGCATCTAAAATTGGATAGCCTCCACGAGGAATTCCTCTCTCTGTTAGCTCAAATCCAATCAATCTATTTTTAATACCTGCTTCTTTTTCTGTTTTTAAAGCTTCGCTGTTTGTGAATTCTTTAGTGAACTTAGTAATCCATCCTAAACCAGCTTCAAATGGAGATGTGTTATCATCAATATCGTTTCCGTATAGACAGTACCCCATTTCCAGACGTAATGTATCACGTGCAGCTAAACCGATAGGTTCGATTCCGTAGCTAGCACCTGTTTCCATTACTTTATCCCAAACTTTTCTAGCGTCTTTATTTTTAACGTAGATTTCGAATCCTCCACTTCCAGTGTAACCAGTAGCGGAAATAATAACGTCCTCTACACCTGCAAACTCTCCTATTTCAAAAGAGTAGAATTTCATGTCTGTTAAATTCACTGAAGTTAAAGCTTGCATTGACTCAGCAGCCTTAGGTCCTTGAATAGCAAAGATGCTCCATTGATCCGACTCATTCACTAATTCGGCACCAACATCATTGTGTTTTACCAACCAGTTATAGTCTTTCTCAACGTTTGAAGCATTCGCAATCATCAAGAATTCTTGATCTGATATCTTATAGATAATTAAATCGTCAATGATTCCACCATCTTCATTTGGTAAGTAACAATATTGCGCTTTTCCTATTGGTAAATTGCTTAAATCGTTACTAGAAACTTTCTGTAATAGTTTTTCAGCGTTTTCACCCTTTATGTAAATGTTCCCCATGTGAGAAACATCAAAAACACCCACTTTCGTTCGAACTACTTCATGTTCGTGCTTCAAGCCTACGTATTGAACTGGCATTTTAAATCCGGCAAAATCTACCATTTTTGCACCTAATTCTTCATGTAACGAAGTTAACGCTGTTTCTTTCATTTTTATCCTTTTAAAGTTGGCGCGAAAATAAGCATTTTTTTCCATTAAATGAGCCCGATTGACCGAAAATATCACGGCTAATACGAAGTGTATATTTTGAATTTAAAAGATATTTTAATTTTGTTAAAAATGTTTCTCAATTTTAATTATCCTAAAAAATGACTATCTTTCGCCCTTATGAATCAAGTACCGAATAAATTTCAATGGAAAACGAGCTATACAGTCGTTTTGTTGGTAAACGCATTGTATATTTTAGCTTTTTACTTCATCACTCAATATTTTAAATAATGGCGTTTTTAGATTGGCTTGTTTTATTTGGAACAATGGCTTTTATCGTGGGATATGGTTATTATAAAACTCGGGGAAGCAAGAATGTAAACGATTATTTAAAAGGAGGAAGTTCTGCCAAATGGTTTACGATTGGACTTTCTGTAATGGCCACACAAGCAAGTGCGATTACTTTCCTATCAACACCCGGTCAAGCATTTAATGACGGAATGGGCTTCGTCCAATTTTACTTTGGATTGCCGATTGCAATTATCATTGTAAGTGCCGTTTTTATTCCTATTTATCATAGATTAAAGGTTTTTACAGCATATGAATTTTTAGAGACGCGTTTTGACTTAAAAACGAGGACTTTAACAGCCATACTATTCCTTGTTCAGCGTGGAATAGCCGCTGGAATCACCATTTTTGCTCCTGCCATTGTACTTTCAGCTGTTTTAGGATGGAATTTATATGTACTGAATGTTTTAATCGGTGCTTTAGTGATTATTTATACTGTTTCGGGAGGAACAAAAGCGGTAAGTATCACGCAAAAACAACAGATGGGGGTTATTTTTTTCGGAATGTTTGTTGCCTTTTACTTGGTTTTGAGTTACTTGCCAGAAGGAGTTGGTTTTACCAATGCACTTCATATAGCTGGAGCGAGCGGTAAAATGGAGATACTGGATTTTTCTTTTAACATGGAAAATAGATATACTGTTTGGAGTGGTATTATCGGTGGTACTTTCCTTTCCTTATCTTATTTTGGAACGGACCAAAGTCAAGTGCAGCGCTACCTTTCAGGAAAGTCTATTCGGGAAAGTCAAATGGGAATGTTGTTCAATGGTGCCCTAAAAGTGCCCATGCAATTCTTTATTTTATTGGTAGGAGTGATGGTGTTTGTTTTTTATCAATTCAACCAAACACCATTAAATTTTAACCCAACAGCAGAGGAAGCAGTTTTAAACTCACCCTATGCTGAAAACTATCGCGATTTAACAGAACAATTGCAACTCAATCAAGAATTGAAATCTCAAGCTTCTTTGGAGTATGTAAATTCAAATGATGAGCGTTTAAAGAAAGATATTAAACTACAAATCGGTGCGTACAATGATGCGGATAAAGCATTACGTGTTAAAGGAAAGGAATTGATTGAACGAGCAGACGATAAGGTAGAGACCAATGACAAAGACTATGTCTTTATACATTTTATTTTGAATAATTTCCCTAAGGGATTAATCGGTTTACTATTAGCAGTTATCTTTTCGGCAGCGATGTCTTCAACAGCATCTGAGTTAAACTCATTGGCTTCAACAACGGTAGTGGATTTATACCAGAGAAATCACAAAGAAAAGAAATCTGAAAAGCATTATGTTATGGCTTCTAAAGGTTTTACTTTAATGTGGGGGATTATCGCCATTATTGTTGCCAATACTGCAAGTCTTTTCGACAACCTAATTCAATTGGTGAATATCATTGGTTCTATTTTTTACGGAAACATATTGGGAATTTTCTTACTTGCATTTTTCGTAAAATTCGTAAAATCCAAAGCAGTATTTACGGCAGCTTTAATCACGCAAGTAATCGTAATAATCGGTTGGTGGTTGGATTGGATGCCTTTCCTTTGGTTGAATCTTTTTGGATGTTCGCTTGTTATGGGAATAGCGATTATTCTATCCATTCCAACAATGAGTTTAAAAAGAAAAGGCTAAGATAACCAGGGTTTACTTCACTGAAAAATGCTTTCTTACAATTGGATAGACTTCTTTTCCAAGTAGTTCAATCACTTGCATTAATTCTTCGTGCATTGGTCCGCCTGTATCTAAATGTGCCACAAATCGTGTCAGGTTAAATGTCTCTATGATGTCGATTATTTTATTTGCTACTTCTTGTGGCGTTCCCATAAATAAAGCCCCATTCTCATTCATACCGTAGGTGAATTGTTGTTCGGTATATGTGTTATTCCATCCTCTCTCTCGTCCGATTTTATCCATTTGGTGTGCATATCGTGGAAAGTAATTCTTAAGAATTGATTCATTGTCTTTTCCTACATAAGTGTGGGCATGTACACCAATTTTCATTTCCTTAGGATCATGTCCATGTGTTAAATATGTTTCTTTGTAATAATCTACCAACTTCTGAAATTGTCTCCATTGTCCACCGATAATCGCAAATATTATTGGCAAACCGAGTCTTCCAGCACGCTCAACAGAAGCGGGAGTTCCTCCAACTGCAATCCAAATGGGTATTTCTCTGTTCGGTCGAGGATAAACAGTTTGCTTGTGAATAGGAGAACGAAACTCACCCTTCCAGGTAACTTCTTTGTTTTTTCTTATGTTTAAAAGCAAATCTAATTTTTCAGCAAATAATTCATGGTAATCCTTTAAATCTTGACCAAATAATGGAAAGGATTCAATGAAACTACCACGTCCAACCATGATTTCGGCTCTTTGGTCCGACATTAAGTCAAGCATCGAATAGTCTTGATATAATTTCACTGGATCTGCCGAACTTAGTACATTTACGCCACTTGAAAGAAGGATGTTCTTTGTGACTGAAGAAATTGCGGATAGAATAATTTCAGGTGCTGAAACCGAATAGTCTTCACGATGATGTTCTCCCATGGCGAAGAAGTCGATGCCTAATTCATCAGCGTATTTCACTTCATCAATGATTTCCTTTAAGCGACTTCCAGCACTTTGAAAAGTATTTGAACTTTTATCATAAACATTGTCGCCAAACATTCCAATTCCTAATTCCATATTGTTTTAATTTAAAAGTATAACAAATATATCTCATTATAGTTTTCTATTACTAATTTGGTTTTAAAATCTTACATTGATTCTAGCAAACACGAAACAAAATGGGGTGTTAAATGTTTTGCTTATATTTGGAGAAAATAGAAAATAGCGAAATGAGAATTTTAGTGATTACATTGATTGGATTGTTTTTAGGTGCTTGTACGGGGAATGAAAAAACTGATAAGACAAAAATAATTGAGAATTTAACGCATGGAGAATGGCGAATTAAAGACTCAGAAGAACCTTTTTTGCGCTTTGATAGTGGATTAAAGTTCTCATCAGACAAACAGGTTTTTTTCCTAGACTCTCAAGGTCATGTTATTCCCCCACATCACGAGCATATTTTCACTGTTCACGGGGATACTTTGAAAATTGTTGATTACAAATATGAACCACATTTAATTTTTGAAGAAGGAACTGATGTTTTGTTAATCAAAGAGTTGACAAAAGAAAAGTTAGTTCTAGAAGCATTGCACCCAAAGAAAAATGTTATTACGCTATATAAAATCCATTAATCAAGGTGAATTCTAGAAGCGTTTTATTAAACCTTATTTTTCTTGATAAGCTTTATTTATAGCTGTTCCAAGTGTGAGCTAGCTGTAAGGTATTTTTTTATATTTTAACTTTTAATCTATAGCGATTTATAAAGTTTAATTATATCTTTGAGTGAACGAAATATGTATCTTGAATTATGGATAAATTAAAAACAACAAACACTTTATTGCTATTCTTAGCTATACCACTTGTGTTTTATTTGATGAACATCATGAGTTTTATTTTTATCCCTTTGGTATTCTCTATGTTTATCTCCCTGTTATTTTTACCTATGATGAGGAAACTCAAGAAAATGGGAGTAAGGAAAACCTTTAGTATCAGTATTGTTGCTGCAGTGATGGTTTTTATCATATTCATAGGTGTTCAAGTTATAAAATTATCGAGTCAACAAATTAGATCTGTAGATGATGATTTTATTGAAATGGCGGAAACAAAAATTGTTTCTTTGGTACGTACCATTGATGAAGCTGTCGGTCTAGACTTAAATTCCAATGAATCTATCTCCAAGCAATTGATAACAAAGTTTAGTGTTATGACGAAAGTCGGACCTACACTATCATTTGTTAACAGAACTGTTACCATTTTTTTGATGACTTTATTCTTTTCACTTCTATGGTTGGCAGACTCTATAGATATTGAAAAAATCCTAAGAAAAGTGATGGGGCAAAATAGATATGCTTCTATTAAAACCTTTATGAAAATTGAGCGTGACTTGATTAAGTTCATCAAAGTAAAAGTGATAATAAGCTTGTTTACTGGAATTGGAACAGGTTTGATTTGTTATTTCTTTGGGGTTAGCTTTCCCGTTTTTTGGGGATTATTCGCCTTTCTGATTAATTTCGTTCAAATGGTGGGGAGCTTTATCGCTGTAATTACTGTAGGACTGTTTGGAATAATCGAACTGGACATGGACTCTGTTTGGCTTTTCTACTTGCTTGGTTTAACACTTGTTCAAGTTGTTTTCGGCGCAGTTTTAGAACCAATATTTATGGGTAAGTCATTCTCCATTAACGTGATTACTGTTTTGGTAATGCTGATGTTCTGGGGTTTTATTTGGGGAATTCCTGGAATGATTCTTTCCATTCCATTAACAGTGTTCATTAAGATTATTCTAGAACAGTTTCCAAGAACGAAGTTTATGGCCGAGATATTATCGGGGAAACCGCAGGTGGTTCCAATTGTTAGAAAAAGGCTGGAGGAAAGGGAGTTAGAGGAAAGAGAGCTAGAGGACAACTTTGACTAAAAAAGGTGGTATCTATCGATGCTTTAATTCTTAGCGTAGCATAGAAATTTTATTCTTCAATGACCATTCTTGGATAACTCATCATTGGCGCCAAACTACAATAGATTGTTGTTCGTTTTGACTTCATTATCAGTCTCCCTTTTTTGAATTTCAGTTTATAAGCACCATTGTAAATTCCTGAAAATTCTTCTACATTGAATATAAATAGAGAGTCTTGAAAGTAATCCCAAGTTCCTTCAATTAACTCTGTATCAAAGCCTGGAAGATAAACTTTTCTATAATCATCAAACATGATTTTTTCTTGACAAACGCCAGGACCTGTTATTTTTATTATAGAATTGGTCTTTGGTTTATATTCTTTGTCATTGTGAACAATCTTGTCGATGCACCAAGTATTTGCATTTAATCGCTCTTTAACTGGCGGAGTTGTGAAGAGAAGTATTAAGCCTGCCATTAGCAAGGTTAAAAGCCCCACGATTATCATTGCCCTCCATTCTATTCTTAAATGGCCTATAAGTGGGAGAGAAGCGCTGTGTTTGTCAAAGAATACATAAAGCTTAGAAGGTGGAATGTATGTTTGAACTGGAAAACCTTCCTCGGCTAAAATTTCTGCAACTCTTTCATAGTCCTTCTTTTGAACCTGAAGTTTTACCCCACCAATAGCTGGGGAGAATAAAGGGTCAACATCTATTGTTAATTCATCTAGTACACGAAACGGAATCTCTTCTGCCATTAAACGACTTTTCACCATGCCCATCTCAATGGAATGGTTAAAGGTTTTAATTGTATGAAATTCCTCCATAAGTATTGGTTTAGCTTATAAATGTATGAAAATATTGGCATAAAAAAATGGATGTTTCAAAATTGTAGAACTGTCCCGTTATTGATAATTTTCAAACTCAATTCCATACTATAGTATGTTCACTTTGTTTTCATTTCTCAGGAGCAATTCCTTTACTTTTGAAACATCCACTACATTATTATATAAAACTAGCGCTTTTAAGACTGCTACTATTTAATAAGATAATTAGATGAAATATTTACTTTATTCCATGCATCATCTTCTTTAACTTAGGGTTTAATACCAATAAGAATAAAGCTGCAGCGATTGGAATAGCAGCAATGATAAGGAAGAAAACAGATAATGAGTATTTATCTGCAATCTTATCAATAGCTGATCCAGTCATTCCCGCAATAAAGTTTGCGATTGCTGATGCGGTAAACCATAGACCGAATAATATTCCTAAGAACTTCTTTGGAGATAGTTTAGAAACATAAGAAAGTCCAACTGGTGATAAACAAAGTTCACCCATTGTATGGAAGAAGTAAGCTAAAATTAACCAAATCATTCCTACTCTTATCGTACCCGGTTCTGCTCCAGCTGGTATTACTCTTGCTCCGTACGCTAAAACCACGAAACCTATTCCAACTAAAGCTAATCCCATTGCGAACTTAACTGGTCCTGATGGATTCCATTTCTTTTCCCATAACTTACTAAAAGAAGAAGCAAGGGTGATGATAAAGAAAGAGTTTAGAATTTGGAACCAAGAAACTGTTACTTCAGTTTGCTCTAGGCTGAACTCACGTCCAACTTTCCAGATACCGATTCCCCAAATGATTGCAAAGGAAACTGCTGTGAATATAATTGTTAGCGGATATTGCTTGAATATCTTTCTACTTAAATGGAATAGAACGTAAGTAACGATGATAATAGGGAAAACTGTAAGTCCGGCATCTACCCATTTAAATATTGCCCCTGCATTTCCTGTCAACATTCGTTGTGTATAGTCTTTGGCGAAAATTGTCATCGATCCTCCTGCTTGTTCAAAGGCAAAGAAAAAGAATAAACTCGCGAACATTAATACTCCAATAACAATCAGTCTGTCTCTTACAATATGACTTGGCGTTTCTTCCTCCTCTTCTTCTTCAGATACAGCTACAACAACTGTTGATTCACGAGTTGGGTCTTCTCCAACTGTTCCGAATATTTTTCTTCCAAAATAGAATTGGAACATTCCAAACATCATAAATACTCCAGCTAATCCAAAACCGTAGTGCCATCCAATTTTCTCTCCTATGTATCCACAAAGTAACATTCCTAAGAATGCTCCAGCGTTAATTCCCATGTAGAAAATCGTGTATCCAGCATCCTTCTTAGTACTTGTGTCAGGATATAGTTGACCTACCATAGAGGAAATATTTGGTTTAAACAATCCGTTTCCTAAGATCATTAGAACTAAACCTGCAAAGAAAAAGTTATTATGGAATATCTCTAATGCCATAGCGATGTGCCCTAGAGTCATAACTAAAGCACCAATTGTTATGGCTTTTCGATATCCTGTTAATTTATCGGCGATAATTCCTCCTAAAAGTGGTGTTAAATAAACTAAACCAGTGTACCACGCAAATAATTTCATGGCATCTGCATTCGACCATTCCCATCCTCCTCTAGCAATTTCTGTAATTAGGAAAACGGTTAATAAGGCACGCATTCCATAGTAACTGAAACGCTCCCACATTTCTGTAAAGAATAATACGAATAGTGCGGCAGGGTGACCCATAACCATTTTATCGTCTATTCCTTTATAAGAAAGGTGCTTGATTAATTGTAAATCTTCATCTTTATTTTGCATGGTATTTTGTTATAAAGTTTAAGGTAATTATAAGGTTTATCCTTGTTTTAATGTTACAAAAAAAAGGCAAGGTAAACATTTTAATTTATATATAATCTTTTAAGTTATAAATTTTTGGAGAGTGTTTTATCGTATTAAATATTAAGAAGGTTCTAATTTTAAGCGGTTAGAATATGTTTTGCTAATTTAAAACCTTGATTTAAAGTTACTTTCTAATGAGAATCTAACTTCCCTTATATTTCTCTGCCCACATTCTTCTAATGTTCTCTTCTATCTCTTTTTCTTTTGATGAACTTCCAGCCTTAAAGAAATTGCTACCTACAATTTCATCTGGTAAAAATTCTTGTACAACAAAGTTGCCTGCATAGTCATGTGAATATTTATAGCCTTTTCCGTAATTAAGCTCACGCATTAATTTGGTAGGAGCGTTTCTTAAATTTAATGGAACAGGTAAGTTTCCGGTTTGTTTGACCAGCTCTATCGCATTGTTAATTGCCATATAAGAAGCGTTCCCTTTTGGAGAATTGGCTAAATAGATAGCACATTGTGCCAAAATAAGACGCGCCTCAGGATATCCAACTGTTGTTACTGCCTGAAAAGTATTATTGGCCATCACCAAAGCTGTCGGATTTGCCAAACCGATATCTTCACTTGCTGAAATCAGTAATCTTCTAGCAATAAACTTAGGGTCTTCACCGCCTTCTATCATGCGAGCCAACCAGTATATGGCTGCATTGGGGTCACTTCCGCGAATTGATTTAATAAATGCGGAGATGATGTCGTAATGTTGCTCACCATCTTTGTCGTATCGTGCGATATTCTGCTGTGCAATGTTGAAAACAGCATCATCTGTTACGATAATCTTACCGTCTTTCGGAAGTGAATTGATGACGATTTCCAACAAAGTCAGTAATTTTCTAGCATCTCCCCCAGAAATTCTAATTAAGGCACTGGTTTCTTTTAACTCTATGTCTAACTGTGACAAGTACTCGTCTTTGGTGATGACGTTTTTTAATAGAAACTCTAATTGTTCCTTGCTTAACGATTCTAAGGTATAGACCTGACTTCGGGATAACAAAGCAGAAATCACCTCAAAAGATGGGTTTTCTGTTGTCGCACCTACTAAAGTAATGACACCTTTCTCTACAGCTCCTAGTAATGAGTCTTGCTGTGATTTGGAGAATCGGTGAATCTCATCTATAAATAAAATGGCACCGCCAGAATCAAACATCCCTTGATTTTCTGCTTTTGCAATCACTTCTCGTACATCTTTTACCCCAGAAGATATCGCAGAAAGTGTATAGAATGGTCGGTTTAACTTCGTGGAAAGTAAATTCGCTAAAGTTGTTTTCCCAACACCCGGAGGTCCCCATAATATCATGGATGGAATAACTCCGACATCTATCGCATTTCGAAGACTCGCACCTTTTTTAAGTAAATGTTCTTGCCCTACATAATCGTCCAATGATTTTGGTCGCATACGTTCGGCTAATGGAGTTGTTGGAACTTGAAGCATACTTTGATTGTTTTTTGTAAAAATAGAAAATTATAATGGAATTGCTCTTTTTGCCACTTAGTTTCTGACTGCTTCAGACTTTAATATTTATTCGCTATTTTTGTTTTATGTTTATAGATATACATACGCACCAAAAGACGAGCGAATATTTTTTTCTCCATAATGCTTTTGTAGAAGAGGTAGAAATACCTTGTTCTTATGGAGTTCATCCTTGTTATATCACTGTTGATTACAAAGTAGAGCTGTTACAGTTGGAAAAACTAATTAAAAGTGAGAATTGTTTCGCTATCGGTGAATGTGGTCTAGATAAAAATACGGACATTGATTGGAATGTTCAAATGGAAGTTTTTGAAGCTCAAATTAAACTGTCGGAAGAAGGGAGCTTGCCATTGATTATTCATTGTGTAAGAGCAATTCAGGAACTTATTTTACTTAAACGCAAATTCAAACCAAAGCAGCCGTGGATTTTTCATGGTTTTAGGAAAACAAATACTGCAATGCAATTATTAGCCGAGGGATTTTATTTAAGTATTGGTCTTGCACTTTTAAAGGATGAAAAGTTACAGCAAACAGTTCAAACCATTCCTTTGGAAAGAATTTTCCTTGAAACGGATGATAAGGAAGGAGATATCATATCACTTTATGAGAAATTAGCGGAATTGAAAGGCAAGTCTATTTCGGAAATTGTAGCACAAATTGAACAAAATTTCGAAAAAGTCTTTCAAAGAAAGAGGAAGTAATTAGTTTTGTGCTTTAAAAAAAATCTAGAAAGTGTCAAATTGGTTAGAACGTTCTGAGTTGTTAATGGGAGAAGAAGCCATTGAACGACTCAAAAACTCTCATGTATTAATCGTCGGATTAGGCGGTGTTGGTTCTTTTGGAGCAGAGTTTATTGCCCGAGCAGGTGTGGGAACAATGACTATTATCGATGGTGATGTTTTTGATATCTCCAATAAAAACAGACAGTTAACAGCCTTAGATTCAACAATAGGAAGAAATAAAGCACAAGTTTTAGCAGAAAGATTAAGGGATATTAATTCTGAAATTAAACTAAATGTCATCGATGAATTTGTGGTGCCTGAAAGGGTATGGGAAATCCTAAAAGAGTTTGAACCGGATATTGTAATGGATTGTATCGACTCTGTTTCACCTAAAATTGAATGGATTATCGCTTGTATTAGACTAAAAGTGAAAGTTATTACACATTTAGGAGCAGGAGGGAAGTTGGATCCAGCCGCAGTGAAAGTTACACGCTTGCCAGCAACTTTTAATTGTAAGTTAGCAACTCAATTGAAAAAGAGATTGAAAAAGCGAGGCGTAGAAACTAAGAAAGTGAGAGCAGTATTTTCTTCTGAAGTGCAATTAAAAGAATCCCTGCAGATGACAGATGGAAGTAACTTCAAAAAGTCCTTCTATGGAACTTCATCTTATATTCCAGGATTATTCGGTTTAATGGGCGCAGCAGAAGCGATAAAATATCTTACAGAAGTAAAAATAGAAAATTAAAGGTTGGACAATTACTAATAAATATATTTTTAATTACCTTTAACAGTTATGACAGATGAACGTAAAATATTTACTTTAACACAGCTTAATATATCTTTAGAAAAACACTTTATTGAAAATTTTTCTAATCGTGATTTTTGGATCACAGCCGAGTTGATTAAAGTGAACGTTAAAAGCGGTCATCATTATTTAGAATTAGCAGACAGTACGGATAATCAAACAACTGCTCAAACCAGAGCAACAATTTGGGCTTCTACTTATTCTACGATTCTTTCAACTATTGGATTAAATGAAATTCGCGGTATTCTCCAGCCTGGAAATAAACTACTGTTGAATGTTAAGATAGAATATCATAAAATTTATGGCTTAAGTCTTAGGGTTCGTGATATTGACCCCAATTATTCCTACGGAGAAATAGAAAGAAAACGAAAAGAGGTCATTAAAAAATTAAAGGCCGAAAATCTTTTTGATCAGCAACAGACCTTGCGTTTACCGACCATCATTAAGCGAATTGCTTTAATTGGTTCGCCAGGAACTTCTGGGTTTCGCGATTTCTTGAATGAATTGTTTAATACGCATGAGTTTAAGCAATTTGCTGTAAAGGAATTTCCTGTTCGTGTACAGGGGGATGCAGCCATTCCAGATATCGTTGCTGCGATAAAAGAAGCCAATCAATATGATGCTGAAGTAATCGTTATTATTAGAGGTGGTGGTAGTAAAATGGACTTGGCTTTGTTTGATGATTACGAGATTTCGAAAGCTATATGTTTGTCAAAACTTCCTGTAATTACGGGAATTGGTCACGAAACGGATGAAGTGGTTGCCGATTTGGTGGCACGACAAAAGTTTATTACACCAACAGCTGTGGCGGTTCACATTCATTATGCGATTCAATCGTTTAAGGAAATTATGCGTGAATTGCATGATAAAATGATTCGTCTTTCTATGGTTCAGTTAAAAGACAGTCAAGAAGAATTTGTCATGTACAGCAATTATCTTTCTCTTTTTAGTCGTGAGTTGATTCATTTTTGGCGAAATGCTTTTAAAGACCAAGAATTCTCCATTTTAGAGAAAAGTAGAACAGTTTTATTTCATGGGAAAGATGAATTATCGCTTTTAAGTCATAAGATTTCCTCGTCTTTGAATCAATTGGTGCATGTAGAAAGTAAAAATCTAGATCACTATCTTCAACGAGCATCGATGTTTGGTTTAGACCACGTACGTCGAGAAAAGGAATTTGTTGTCAATCAATTTTTTCGTTCAATTCAGCTTCAAGGTCAACAGTTAATAGATATAGAGCGAATTGTTTTGAAAAATCAAGAGGAACTATTAACTTTATTAAATCCGATGAAGATTCTGTCTTCTGGATATACCATTTCTACCATTGATGACCATGATATTAAGGATGTGGAAGTGCTAGAAGGACAAGAAATGAAAACATTAACAACAAAGTATCTAATTACGAGTAAGGTAATGAACATAAAAGAAAATGGAAATAACTGAAAATACAACCTATGAGGAAGCGCTTCAACGCTTAAAGGTAATTGTGAATCAATTGGAGTTGAAAGAAGTTAAGATTGACGACCTTTCAGCGACTGTTATACAAGCGAAAGAATTAGTTGAGTTTTGTCGAAAAAAACTAGACAAGACAGAAGAGGACATCAAACGCATCATCGAGCCAGACAAAGAAGAAGATTAATGGAAGAGGTGCGTAAAATTATTCATGTTGACATGGATGCTTTTTACGCCTCAGTGGAGCAAAGAGACAATCCTGAGCTTCGCGGAATCCCTTTAGCGGTTGGAGGAGTAGGAGGTAGAGGTGTGGTGGCGGCTGCTAGTTATGAAGCACGTGACTTCGGCGTGCACAGTGCTATGCCGGCGCATCAGGCACTTAGGAAATGCCCAATGCTACATTTTGTTCGTCCTAATTTTGAAAAGTATAAAGGCGTTTCCAACGAAATACATGAAGTATTTCAACGCTACACATCTGTTATTGAGCCTTTGGCATTAGATGAAGCATTCTTAGATGTAACTTACTCTAAATATGAAATGCAATCAGCAACTCTCATCGCGCAACAGATTAAGAATGATATTAAGAATGAATTAGGCTTAATTGCTTCAGCTGGTGTTTCCTACAATAAGTTTTTAGCGAAAATTGCTTCAGACCAAGAAAAACCCGACGGATTATTTGTGATAACGCCAGATGAAGGACCAACATTTGTCGAAAACTTAGCGATTGAGAAGTTTTTTGGGGTTGGTAAAGTGACGGCTGAGAAAATGCGAAAAAACAATATCTTTAAAGGTGCCGACTTGCTGCCGTTTGCCGAATGGGAATTGCAACAAATGTTTGGTAAAATGGGAACTTTTCTGTTTAACATAGCACGAGGAGTGGACAATAGGGAAGTGAAAACGGAACGTGCACGAAAAAGTGTCGGTGTTGAGAATACATTCTCTGATGACTTAAGTCAAGCAATTGAAATCAACGAAGAGTTTTCAGCAATCTTTGAAGACTGGTGGGCGAGATACCAGCGACATGGAAAAAGAGGGAAGACAGTTACCCTAAAAGTGAGGGATAAGGACTTTGATACGATTACACGATCAATCACCGAGTCAAAATATATAGAAGATAAACAAGAAATACGTAGAAGACTGGACCTTCTACTAAAAGAAGTCCTAGTGGATGGGAAATCAATCCGATTACTAGGTGTTTCTATTACAGGTTTAGAAGTTGATGAAAAAGAGGATGCTTCTAAGCAATTAACTTTGTGGTAAATTACAATCTTTCTTCTCTTAACACATAGTCCCAAGCCGCGCTACCGAAACCTCTGTTATCCCAGTTTATCATCGGCTTGTTTTCATCTGCTGATTTGTAATAAATCGCTGGAAACCCTGTGATTTTCAATGTTTGTATTAAAGTGTTTGGAAAGAAATCAACTTCAATACCTTCTCCAGCTTCTTTTTGATAATCCTGAACAGAAAGTGTGTCTTCATTAATTACCAATATTCGAATAGGTAATTCTGGATAAATCTTTTTCATTCTACTCAACTCTTCTGTTCGCATATAGCAGTACTTACAGCCTGGCATTGTAACCATTGTGATACCTTTCTGAAACACGCTTTCATTGTTTCCTTTTAGAATTACTTCACGATATTCATGGTTAAAATCTCCATCGTAAATTGGATTAAAAGCAAATGCAATTGCACAACCACCTAGTAAAGCACCTAATCCGAACAATCTTCTAATAAGAATAGGCTTTTCTGCCAATAACCTTGTGTATAATTGAAAAGTAACTGAAACGATAAAGAAAAATTCAAAGATGTAAGGAATAATCATCGACCAAGTGAATGAAAGTCGCATGGTAATTCCTGCTGTAAATATTGATTTGTGTAATAAAATAGCCACCGCTAATCCTATAACTGAAAATATTAATTTCTTCATTTTTTGTCGATTATTCTTTTTGAATTTCTTGTGTTCTCAGCGTAAAGTTAAAAAAACAATTCAAATACTTCCATAATAAAAAAGCCTAAAACTTTCAGAGAACTGAATGCCTTAGGCTTTAGAAATGAATATTTGTTATCAATTATTTTATTTTACAAACTGAAATTATCGTATGGTCTGTATTTAATTGATCTTTATATGACATTTTATATCCTGAATCTGTACAAGATTGTTTCATGTCATCTTCTTTACCTTTCAAAGAATAAGATGTTGTATCTGACTTAGAAGCGTGCACGTTAAGCCCCATTGTAGTATTTACTTCAGTGTGCGTAACGATACATTCGCAATTGTATTCTTTAGCACATGAACTTACTGTTAAAGCCGCAAGTACAAAACCACCAAATAAGAATTTTTTCATAGTGTTATTTTTTTTTAAATTTCTGAGGACTAAAGTAATAGAAAAACAATAAAGTCAAGATATTTTAGCTGTTTTTTTTTAATTATAATAGCGAAATATATTTTTTCACATAAAATAGTCACTATTTTTTTCTCAAATAATCCTTTCACAAGGCCCATTTTTAAAAGGAATGAAACAAAAAAAAGGGCGCATATTTGCACCCCTCGTATATTTAAACTTATATCTTTTTAGTAACGTGTCACTAATGCAAGTTTGTTGAAATTATTTAAGCTACCTTTCTCAAGGAAAACAACGTCTCCACCAAACTTAAGACAGTGCTCAATCATTTCATCAACGATGTCATCAATGTGTTCCTTAGAATTAATATCCTCGTGAGCAATTAGCGTTAATGAACCATCATTCTCTTCTTTTACAGCTTGGTAATAACCTTCTTCGATAAACATTGTCTTTCCTTTACCTGCTTGAACTGCAGTCCAGATTTCATTGATATCTCCTAGGTATGTTCCAGCTCCTAATGCAGTTTCTAACTCAGAAATACGTGCTCTATTCTTTGCAACAGTTAACTCCATTACATTCCCCCAAACTTCTTTTACGATGTTTGCTGCCGAATCATCAAAGTTTTTCAATAAAACATGACCAAGAATTGTGTTCGGATGATCCGCTCCCTTTAAATATGTGTGGTAATTTGTTTCCTCAGAATAAATCACAACTGGTAGTGGATTTCCAACTCTAACCTTATTCACATCCTTGTCAATTCTATTAAAGAATTCACTAATTAAATTCGTCATTTTGTTTGAATCAGAAGAATCTAACTGGCCTAAGTTGTAAAGTAAATCATTATCCTTAACTGGGAAGTTGTTAGTACTAATTTCTCTAACAACAGAGTCACTACTTGCTTCGATCAACTTTGCTTTACCTTTTGTAAGAGCTAATAAGTAATAATCAGTATCTCTTTTCATCGCTCTAACGATAGAACGTGTTGCGAAAGTGTCATCGATAATTACACGTGAGTGAACACGAGTAGGAAGT
Source organism: Brumimicrobium sp. (assembly GCA_035497735.1). Classification (GTDB taxonomy): domain Bacteria; phylum Bacteroidota; class Bacteroidia; order Flavobacteriales_D; family Crocinitomicaceae; genus Brumimicrobium. Next base: position 46,398 of record DATJCX010000066.1, read on the forward strand.
CTTAAAAACTCAGCAACCTCATCATTTACAAATAGCATTAATCCATTATCATTGTAATTGTGATCAATTTCATCTGCTAATTTCTGTAATTTTTCAGTATATGATTTTGATACATCTTTACCAAACTCATTTTCCAATCTCTTACTAGCTTCTGTGATTGAATTTTTTAATATGATACTGTCTTGCTGATTCTCAGGGTGAGTTTTGTGTGTTCTAACAATTACAGTTACACATGTAGGAGCTTTAATTTCGCTAAGTCTTTTTAATGTTTCTTTCATATTATATATTTTGGTTTTCTATTAATACTTTATAAATTTAATAAATTCAAAAGCATTGTGATATGACAAATGTCAGCTTAGCAGTAAATTAGATTATATTAACAGATAAAGCGCAAGAAAAAATCTTCATAATACGTGTTGAAAGCTACGCCGTAAGAAGAAAATTGTCATTATAATTTTTTATTATTTGAATATCTATATATTTGCTGTTATTAAAACAAACACAAAATTTAAATTACATGGCTGAAAAAAAACAATTTGTAGCTACTGATGAAGCGAAAGGGAAGGCAAAACAATTAAGATTAATTGCATTTATTTTGTGGATTCTTGCTCTAGGAGCGCAAGTTTGGGCAATTACTGAATTGTTCAAAGATCCAATTACAATGTGGATAATCATCACTTTAATTGTAGTTGACCTTGCATTGGTAATTGTTGGTTCTCTATTGTGGAAGAAGTCAAATAAATTAGACCCTCCTTCAGAAAAAAGAGCTTTTTTATTCTTTATGCAAAGCCAGTTAGGATTGATTACAGCGGTGATTGCTTTTTTACCTTTGGTTATTTTTATTCTAACAAATAAGAACATTGATAAGAAGCAAAAAGCTATACTTGGTGGAATCGCAGGTGCTGCACTTGTAATCGCAGGTATTTCTGGTGCCGACTTTAATCCGCCATCTGTGGAAAAATATACGGAGCAAATCAATCAGCAAACAGATTTAATTACTGACTTAACAAATGGAGTTGACCATGTTTATTGGACACCTTCTGGTAATAAGTTACACGTTTTTGATGACTGTCAACACATTAGAAATAGTGATGTTTCTGATGGAACTGTTAAAGATGCATGGGAAGCAAGAGGAATTGATGACAACGAAGTTTGTAAAACTTGTATTAACAGAGCAGAAAAATTAAAATCCCAAGATAACGCTAACGTTATTGACGCAGTAGGGGATGTTCTAGAAGATGCAACTGAGGAATAATTAATCTAAATTCCTTTATATTTAAAGCGACTTATTATTAGGTCGCTTTTTTTATTTAAACTAATCATGGGATTTTTCTAATTATTTGAAAATTATTCAATATATTTGGCAACCAGTAAAGTAACTTTTTAAGTTCTTACTGTACTATTAATGAAACTTTTATAAAAATAATTTCGGCAACTATTATGAAACTTAAAACACTATTCACTTCAGTTTTATTTCTTGTATGTGGTTTAATTGGGTTTGCACAAACCTTTACCAATACGTCATCATACAACTTTACGAATGGTACAGTTTATACTACTACCTTCAACGTTTCTGGTGTTAACTCAGGAGACATTCTTAGACAAGTTAATCTGAAATTTGGAGATGGCGCGATGTATTCAGCTGAATTAACGCGTGCGGTTATCACTTTGAGGAATCCAGCAGGTACTATTGTAACTCTGCTTGATCCAAATAATTTCAATACAAGTTTATCGACTACCGATGCAGACAGAAAGTATGTAGATATTACTTTGCGTGATCATGCCGAATTAAATACGCCAAAAGGGTGGGCAGATGCAACAGGAAATTATATATCGAATGCTTATCCTTTTAATTATGGATATTGGAGAATTCCAACTCCAGGAGCGTATAGTAATTTTACAGGAACTCATAACGGAACTTGGACATTAAGCATTTCTTATCCCGGCTTAAGTACCTCTTACGCTAGAAAATACATTAGCTCTGAATTGGTTTTTGGAGACGAGTTTAGTTTTACGGATATTCGAGTTACCAAACCAAATCAGTCTTGCGATACTAAACAATGTATACAAACAGGTGAAATTTACTTGGCTTCAAATATTGGATATCCAGAAAATCAACCATACACGCCTACAATTATGGGAGGTGGTTCTTGTCAGTGGAATTTAATCGCAAATAATACTGCATGGTTTTATTTCACAGCATCGAGTTCAACTGTAAAGTTTTCTATTTCAGGAATGACAAAGAAAATAGAGTCTGTAGTGGCTACTTCTCCAAATTGTCAAGGTTTTACTCTTATCAATGGTGGTTGTCCAACTGTGATGTATCAAGGTACGGCAAATCCAGTAAAATACTATAAACAATCTTATGCCGCTGGGTATTCCCAAAATCATGGATACGAACTAAGCGGTTTGACGATAGGGGAAGAATACATTCTAATTATTGACGGAATGGATGAGTCATCAACGGGTACAGCTTCTAACTTTTATATAGAAGTTGAAAGTGGTGCTGATGACGGATGTTGTGAAAAACCAGATGAACCTTCACCGATTGTTGGAGAATTAACCGTTTGTAGTGGTGATGACGAAACGTATTCTGTTACAAACGTAACGGGAGCAGTTTATGATTGGACGTTTACAGGAAGTGGAACAATAGTAGGGAACGGAACGAATTCTATTTCTTTAAATGACATTACTAGTGGTGGAACTTTGTCTGTTGTAGTAACTTCTGACTGCGGTGATAGTCCAGCAAGTACTATTGAAATTATCGTTTCGCCTGCACCAGACCAACCTTCTGCAATTTCTGGAGAGTTAACTGTTTGTAGTGGTGATAATGAAACGTATTCAGTTACAAACGTAGCAGGAGCAACTTATGATTGGACATTTACAGGAAGTGGAACAATTGTAGGAAACGGAACGAATTCTATTTCTTTAAATAACATTACAAGTGGTGGAACTCTATCAGTAATTGTTACTTCAGATTGTGGTGATAGTCCAGCAAGTACAATAGAGATTACTATAATACCAATTCCAGTTCAGCCTTCTGCAATTTCAGGAGAGTTAACTGTTTGTAGTGGTGATAACGAAACATATTCAGTTACAAACGTAGCAGGAGCAACTTATGATTGGACATTCACAGGTGGTGGAACAATTGTAGGGAATGGAACAAGCTCTATTTCTTTAAATGATATTACAAGTGGTGGAACTTTATCGGTTATTGTAACTTCAGATTGTGGAAATAGTCCAGCAAGTTCAATAGAAATCACTTTTAATACTGTTCCAAATGCACCAACAGGACCAGTTGATTTGGATACTGTTTGCTATGGAGATAACGCAACTTACACTGTTGATTTTGAAGCTGGCACAACTTATACTTGGGCATATTCTGGTACAGGTGTAATTGTAGAAAGTGGAAATTCTATTGATTTAGAGAATATTACAACAAGTGGTGATTTAACGGTTACAAGTTCAAACGAATGTGGGGTAGGTGGAACTTTTACTATCGGAATTCATGTGAATCCAATACCAGCAATTCAAGCAGGAGCACTTGAGGATGTTGTCTGTGAAGGAGATACGCTATTCCTAGGAGTTTATGGTGGAGCAGCAGAATGGACGGGACCAAATGGTTTTGTTTCTGATGATGAATTCCCAGTTATTCCGAATGTGACTACCGACAATGCAGGAGTTTATACTGTTGCTGTATTTAATAAGTTCGGTTGTTCGGCTGATACTTCATTTACTGTTGTGGTGAATGATGCACCAATCTTTACAGCTTCTGCTACACAGTACGAAATTTGTGAAGGTGGATCTACAACAATTTCAGTAACAGGTGAAGCTGGTTTAACGTATTCTTGGGATAACGGTTTAGGTACTGGAGTTTCTCATGTTGTTTCGCCAACATCAAGTACTGATTATATTGTGACAGCTGCCAATACAGAATGTCAAAAAAGTGACACTATTTCTATTATTGTAGTACCGAATGTGGTTCCTACTTTTAACCTTCCTGAAACTATTTGTGAAGGAGAGATATTACCTATTTTGCCAACCACATCGATAGAAGGAGTAGAGGGAACTTGGAATCCAACAACAGTGTCAAATGCAACAAGTCTTTATACTTTCACGCCAAATGCGACACAGTGTCCAATTGATGCTGTAGATTATACTATTGAAGTGAAAGAATTACCTGTTCCTGTAATTACTGGACCAAGTACATACTGTCAAGGAACAACTGTTTCCTTATCAACAACGCAAACCTATGCTGAATACGCTTGGACAACGGGTTCAACAGCAGCAACGATAACTAATATAACTGCTGCTTTCAGTCCAATTACAGTAACTGTGACAGATGAATTTGGTTGTGTAGGTACTTCGACACCTTTTGAATTAACAGAAAGTACAGTAACAACAACCAACCAAGTGATTACGATTTGTGTTGGTGACTCTGCACTAATTCACGGAACTTACCAGCATGTTGCTGGACCATATACAGCAGATTTTGTATCGGCAGAAGGTTGTGATTCTATTTCAAATGTGATTCTTACAGTAAACCCGCTTCCGGAAGTAACGATTACTTATGATGAATCAGTTTGTGAAGGTTCAAACGTATTGTTTACTGCAACTGGAGGAGGTACATATGTGTGGACAACGCCATTAGGTGGTATGCATACAGGAGCCAACTTGAATGTGACCAACGCCCAAACTGCAAATGCTGGAACTTACGAGCTGACAGTTACCAATAATGGGTGTGCTAAAGACACAAGTGTAACTTTGACAATTGTTGAATTACCATCTATTTCTATAACAAGTAGTAGTCCTATTTGTGTGGGAGAAACACTTCAACTCGAAGCGGAAGGTGGAACAACTTATACTTGGACCAATCCAAATGGTGATGTAACGAATAGTTCAATTTATACCGTACCGAACGCAACTTCAGCAGATGCTGGAAGCTACACCGTTTCTGTTATGGATAACGGATGTACAAAAGATTCAACTTTTAACGTAGTTATAGTGCCAACGCCAACGATTACTTTTGTTGTTCAGAATCCAGTGGTTTGTGGAGAAGATGGTATTTTAACCCTGAACTTTGCGAATGTGCCAGATGGTGATTATACGATTAATTATGATGGCGGTTCTTTCGATGTTACCATCCTTAACAACACAGCAACAACAACGGTTGCGCCAGGAACTTATAGCAATTTAACAATTGAAATTGGTAACTGTGAATCTGCACTAGGAGTTACAGTGGTAGTTGATCAGGCACAAACGCCTGCAGCGCCAACTGTTTCTACATATCCAGCAACATGTGAGGCGAATGGTTATGCCATTATTGATGACTATGATGCAAGTGTGATTTACCTATTTAACCCAGCAACTGCTACATTAAGTAATGATACAATTTTTAGCGGTAATGCAGGAACATTTACTGTTTGGTATATTAGTAATGGATGTGTTTCGGAAGAAGCTAGCTTTATTATTGACGAACAGTTAGAAGGACCAGAATTGCCGGAGTTGAACATTGCAACTTCTTGTGATAGTGAGGGAGCTGTTACTATTTTAAATTATGACGCAACAAACAACTATACATTCTCAGAAATATCTCTTGGTATAAACGCTGAAGGTGTTATAACTGGTGGAGAAGTAGGTGTTACCTATGAGTTGACAGTTAGCGATGGGAATTGTGATAAATCGATTTTATTTGAAATTCCTGCACAACTGGAAAGCCCTACAGTAACGATTTCTTCAGAAGATGAACAAACAGCAATTTGTTTAGGTGAAAGCATCGCATTAACTGCAAACGGAGCTAGTACTTATCTTTGGGATAATGATTTAGGTTCAAGCACGACAGTTATCGTTTCTCCAACAGAAACAACAACCTACTCAGTGGTAGGAACAAATGAATTTGGATGTATCGATTCGACTGATATCGCAATCGTTGTAAATGAGAACCCGAGTTTAGCTGGAATCGCTAACAGTTACTTCTCATGTTATGGTTCTGCAGTTACAATGTCAGCAGGAGAACTTCCAACTGGAACAACAGCTACCTGGACTTTCAATGACGAAGTTGTCGCAACAGGTAATACCTATGAAATCAAACCAGTTTCTGCTAACAATGTTGGAAACTACTATTTAACAATAACATCTGCAGAAGGATGTAGTTCTATATTGAAAATCATCTTAGTTGGTGAAGCTTGTGGTATTGTAATTCCAAGCGCTATCTCTCCTGATGGAGATGGTTTAAACGATTCTTTTGTTATCGATGGACTGGCAGCTTATCCTAACAGTGAAATTTGGATTTACAACCGTTGGGGGAATGAAGTGTTTTACAGCAATGATTACCAAAACGATTGGGACGGACGTTCATTAAGTAAGTTAAACGTAGGTGGTGATGAACTTCCTGAAGGTACTTATTACTATTTAGTAAAATTAGGTGGAGTAGAAGGTCAGACAGGAGCTGGAGAAATTCATAAAGGCTTTGTTTACTTGAAGCGTTAAAACCTTAAAATAATATAACAATCGGAAAAGGTCGTCTAAGTAGGCGACCTCTTTCGTTAAAAAAGGTGTTTGAAATAAAATATTCACTTTCCAATTACAATATAGGGAACATCATTTATCTATTGCTATCTTTGTATATTAGTTGATTTTTTAAGTAAGTATTCATGAATAAAACAATTATCTCAAAATATCCGTCAAATATTGCCTTGGTGAAATACTGGGGGAAATATGGAAATCAATTACCTAAAAACGCTTCTTTAAGTATGACCTTAAGTAAGGCCGTAACAGAAGTAAAGTTAGAATTGATGGAAAAAACCAATTCTGAAATAGAATTGGCCTACTTTTTTGAAGGAGAGGAGAAAGAAGATTTCAAGGAGAGAATAGTTAAATACGCAAGTGCTCAACCCGAGTTTGATTATTTACTTAAGAATTATGCTTTAAAAATCAATTCAACTAATAGCTTTCCGCATTCTACAGGAATAGCTTCCTCGGCTTCTGCTTTTGCTGCTATTGCAGCTGCCTTACTCTCTGCAAGTGCAGAATTGGATGGTGACATCTTTAATCGTGAAGCAAGCAGGTTATCACGCCTAGGAAGTGGTAGTGCATGCCGTTCTTTTTACGGACCTTATGCTGTTTGGGGAGAATTAGATGGTTTAGATGCTTCTAGCAATGAATTTGCTGTTCCTGTTCTTGAAGTTCATGAGAATTTTAAGAATATGCGCGATGCAATTCTAATTGTGGAAGATCAACCTAAGAAGGTTTCTAGTAGTGTTGGACATGGCTTGATGAAAGACCATCCATACGCTGAAGCAAGGTTTGTAGATGCCAATAAGCACTGCCAAGAAATGTTATCAACATTAAAAAGTGGTGATTTTGATAAGTTTATTTCCATAACGGAAAGAGAAGCCTTATCTTTGCATGCGATGATGATGACGTCAACTGATTATTATATGTTGATGAAGCCAAAAACGATTCAAGTTATTGATGAAATATTTGAATTTAGAGAACAAACTGGGCTTCCAATATGTTTTACGCTTGATGCAGGACCAAATGTCCATTTAATTTATCCTGAATCTATTGAAAAGGAAGTGAAAACCTTCGTAGAGACAAGTTTAAAAAAAAATACAAAGTCAATCATCTATGATGAAATTGGTTTTGGAGGAAAAACAAAGTAACAGCTTGCAATGGAGCAATTAAATTCAAAAATTTTACTTTTCGGAGAATACGCTATACTACATGAAGGCATGGCTTTGGTGATGCCGTACGATAAGTATCATGGATCTTTTGAATTTACCAAAAAGGAAGATAAAGACGAAATCGCACTTCAATCAAACGAATATCTAAGAAGGTTTAGTGAGTTTGTTTCAAGTAGAATGGATGAAAAATTCGTTCTTGAAGTAAAGCGACTTGAAAAAGAATTGGACGAGGGTCTGTTCTTTAGAAGTAATATTCCACAAGGATATGGTCTAGGAAGTTCTGGCGCTTTGGTTGCTGCTTTGGTTCTTAGGTATTTAGTGAAAGCAAAACATTTCAAAGATGAGATGAAGGTGCTTACAATTCATAAAATAAGAGAGTTGAAATCTGCTTTAGGCGAATTGGAATCTCACTTTCACGGTGTGAGTTCTGGATTAGACCCATTGAGTAGCATTCTGAATGAACCGATTTTATACAAAAACCAACAAGAAATTATTACAGCGAAACTTCCATTGACGTCTAGTGAAAATGAGAATGTGATATTCTTGTTAGACTCAAACTGTCCTAGAACTACATCGAATATGATGAATAGGTTTTCAGAGTTGTACGGACAAGAAGATTTCAATACTAAATTCAATCAATATGTTATTAATGATAATAACGAGACAATTAATAATTTCTTGAATTTGAATGTCGATGCTTTCTATGATTCTTTGAGTCATCTTAGTGCATTCCAGTCTGAATATATGAGAGATTTCTTTCCAGAACATTTGCATAAAGATTTAGAAGACGGATTAAAAAGTAATGATTACTATTTAAAACTTTGCGGAGCTGGAGGTGGTGGATACGTTTTAGGTTTCACTAGAAACTGGGAAGCTACTCAAGCTAAGTTAAAAGACTACCAAATCGAAGAAATATATAGGTATTAGTACGCTTTACTGACAATTTATTTTCCCTGTTTTTTATTTGTTTCAATCCTTTTGGTCATACCTTGACTTATTTTTCTGTCAATATTTCCGACAATTTCCTTTGGCATAAGTGTTGACTAACTATGTAACATATATGAAAGTCTAGCGTTAATTGACAATTAAGCTGACGATTTTAATAATACTGACAAATTGACGTAAATACGTTTTAAGATATGGATGATATTTTTGATGAAGTTTTAAAAAGTTTAAATAACCAGGGAGAGTCGAATGCGGAATTTATTCCCTTGATGACTTCCGAAGAAGAGGATCAGATGTTAAAGTCTGAATTTCCTGACCAAATTCCGATTCTGCCGCTGAAAAATAATGTGCTATTTCCAGGGGTTGTAATTCCTATTACGGTTGGCCGTGATAAATCGGTTGAATTGATAAAGTACGCCAATAAAAAGGATAAAGTTGTTGGAGTTGTGTCGCAAAAGAATTCGGACGTAGAAAATCCGCTATTTGATGATTTGAATAAAGTCGGAACGGTAGCAACTATCTTGCGTTTATTAAAAATGCCTGACGGAACTTCTACTGCTATCATTCAAGGAAAAAGAAGATTTGAATTAGAAGAATTGACACAAGAAGAACCATTCCTAAAGGGGAAGGTGAAACTTTTTATGGAAGCCAAAGCACCTAAGAATGATAAGGAATTTGATGCGATTATTAAATCGATGGAAAAATTGTCGATTAAAATCATCAATGATTCACCAAACATTCCTTCTGAAGCTACATTGGCCATTAAAAACATTGAGAGTTCTAGCTTTTTAATCAATTTCATTTCTTCAAATATGAATGCGGATGTTGCTGATAAGCAAAGTATGCTGAATGAAAAAGACTTGAAAAAGAGAGCGATGTTGGTATTGCAACATTTAACGATTGAGGCACAACAGCTGGAAATGCAAAATGAAATTCAATCTCGTGTAAAGGTTGATCTAGATAAGCAACAAAGAGAATATTTCCTAAATCAACAGATTAAGAAAATTCAAGAAGAATTAGGTGGAAACCCACAAGAACAGGATGTTCAGGATATGAAGACCCGTGCGAAAGCTAAAAAGTGGTCTAAAAAAGTAGATGAAATCTTTAATAAAGAAGTGAATCGTTTGCAAAGAATGAATCCACAAGGTGCTGAATACACCGTTCAGTTTAATTACTTGGATTTATTACTTGATTTACCTTGGGATACCTACAGTCAAGGAGTTTTGGACTTAAAAAAGGCTGAGAAAATTTTAAATCGCGACCATTATGGTTTAACGAAAGTAAAGCAAAGAATTTTAGAATATTTAGCTGTACAAAAGCTTAAAAATGACATGAAGTCACCTATACTTTGTTTCTATGGACCTCCGGGAGTTGGTAAAACTTCTTTAGGAAAGTCTATTGCCGAAGCAATGGGTAGGAAATATGTAAGAATGTCATTAGGAGGTGTGCATGACGAAAGTGAAATTCGCGGACATAGAAAAACATACATCGGTGCCATGCCAGGAAGAATCATTCAAAACATTAAAAAGGCAGAAACTTCTGACCCAGTTTTTGTTTTAGATGAAATTGATAAACTTTCACGTTCAAATCATGGAGACCCTTCAAGTGCTATGCTTGAAGTACTAGATCCAGAACAAAATATGGATTTTTATGATAATTATTTAGAAACAGAATACGATTTGTCAAAGGTGATGTTTGTAGCAACAGCGAATGATTTATCGACAATTCCTGCTCCTTTACGTGATAGAATGGAATTGATTGAAGTTTCTGGATATACAATTGAAGAGAAGATTGAAATCGCTAAAAGACACTTGATTCCAAATCAGTTAAAAGAACATGGTATTTCTTCTGAAGTTTTTTCAATTGGAAAACCTGTATTGGAGAAATTAATTGAAGAATATACGCATGAGTCTGGTGTACGTGGATTGAATAAAGTGGTAGCGAAATTGGTGAGAAATAGAGCTCGTCAAATCGCAATGGAGGAAACGTACGAGAAAGCTATTAAAGCAGGTGACCTAAAAGTTATTATAGGTCCAGGAAGAGGGAAAACAAAATACGACAACAATGAAGTTGCTGGTGTTGTAACCGGATTGGCTTGGACTTCTATGGGAGGAGATATTTTATTTATCGAATCTTCTTTATCCAAAGGAAAAGGGAAGCTGACAATTACAGGAAACCTTGGAGACGTAATGAAGGAATCTGCAATTATTGCAATGCAATACCTGAAGTCTCACCACAATTGGTTGGACATCAATGTAGATGCATTCGAGAATTATGATGTACATATTCACGTTCCAGAAGGAGCAACTCCAAAAGATGGTCCATCTGCAGGGATTACCTTACTAACGTCTTTAGCATCTTTATTTACGCAAAGAAAAGTGAAGAAGAATCTTGCGATGACAGGTGAAATCACTTTAAGAGGAGAAGTATTGCCAGTTGGTGGAATCAAGGAAAAAGTTTTAGCTGCTAAACGTGCTGGAATTATGGAAATCATCCTTTGCCACAGGAACGAGCAAGATATTGAAGAAATTGAAAAAGACTATCTAAAAGGTCTGACTTTCCATTATGTGAAAACAATGAAAGAAGTACTTGATATTGCATTGACCAAACAAAAGGTGAAAGATGCTATCAAAATGGATTCGTTTTAGAGATATTTTATTTGAATAGTGAATAGGGACGTATGAAAGTATGTCCCTTTTTTTATTAATCAAATACGCTTGGAGAAAACAAGTTTCTTCTACTGAAGTGTCAAAGCACCATCCTTTTCTGTGATGATGTCTTCATCTAACAGCCAATTAATGAGATTGTTGATGAAGTATTTATCTGTATCGTTGATTGCAGCGTGAATCTCATCTAAACGAAGTGGCTTTTCTGCAATTAACTGAATGATAATTTCTTGAACTTCTTTAGCGGTATAGTTCGATTTGCTTTCAGCTAGACAAATATCACATTTACCACATTTCTCGCCCGCTTGACCAAAATATTGCAGCAATAAAATAGAGCGACAGATAGGTTTTTGAATAAAGTCTATCATACTGTCTAATTTGCTATGTGCTACTTCCTTACGGGTCTTGTACACACTTGTGTCAATGTACATGTAATCGTCTGGTAGTCTTTCGTGTAAGAGCGTAACCAAAGGGTCATTTGTTTGCCAATTAATATCGATTAACCCTTGCTTTTCGATGTATTCTAATTCCTTTTTAACTTCAAATTTACTTTTGCGAATTGTTTGTGCAATTTTACCTTCATCTATTTCTCTAAATTCTGTAAAAATTCCGGTGTAACTTCTTGAAAGAACAGAAATTAATGGATCATATTTTTCATTTCTAATTTGAAATTCATATAAGGTCTTATTGCTTACAGCGAATTTCATTCTAGTAGGAGAGAAGGCAGCGTCGGTGAATAGGAGCGTCCCATTCAATTCTAAAATCTTTAGTGCATTATAGGTAGAAATGATATCTAGATTGTACTTTTTAGCCAATTCTGCAATCTTCACTGGGTAACTTTCGTTTTCACCAGATCCTATGGCAATGTTTAAGTGATTACATAAAGCACGATAAACCAACCTGATAAAGTCCATAGGAGGAAACTGTAAAGCCATCATTTGCTTCATTCGTGCGATATCTACATCGTTGTAAAAAGCCATGTTTCTCGATGCTTTTCCATCTCTTCCTGAACGTCCTGCTTCCTGAAAGTACGCTTCTATGTTATTGGGAATTTCATAATGCAATACAAAACGAACATCGGGTTTGTCTATTCCCATACCAAAAGCGTTTGTTGCTATCATGATACGGATTTTATCATTCATCCAAAGGTCCAACTTACTCTTTCTTTCTTCACCGTCTAGTCCACCGTGGTAAACTCCAGCAGAAAACTTATGAGCCAATAATAAGCGTGCAATCTCCTTGGTTTCCTTTCTTGTTTGACAGTAAATAATCCCTGTCATTCCTTGAAAACGTTCACATGCTTTTAGAATTGCATTTCTTTTGTTTTCTATATTATATATCTCATAAGAAATGTTTTCTCTAGCAAAATTTCCTTCAAAATAGTTTGGACTCCTCAGTTGTAAGAATTCTATAATATCCTGTTTTACCGTTTCAGTGGCTGTTGCAGTAACGGCTATCATGGGAACATCTGGATGAATCTCACGTAGTTTATGAATTTCCAAATAAGGCGGTCTAAAGTCATGCCCCCATTGAGAAATACAGTGTGCCTCATCAATAGCAATTAGTCCAACTTGCATTTGTTTAAAGCGGGCGATAAAAATATCTGTCTTTAAACGTTCAGGTGAAACGTAGAGGAAATCTAAGCTTCCAAACTTAGCATTGTCGAGCATTATGTCTATTTCTCTTCTCGACATTCCAGAGGTGATGGCCGCAGCTCTTATACCTCTTGATTTTAGGTTTTTAACCTGATCTTGCATCAGAGCAATTAAGGGAGAAATAACAATACAAATCCCTTCTCGAACCATTCCTGGAACCTGAAAACAAATAGACTTTCCTCCCCCAGTGGGCAACAAAGCAAAAGTGTCAAAACCGTCTATTACGTTTTGAACGATATCTCCTTGTTGGTCTCTGAAACTATCAAAACCCCAATATTTTTTTAAAACTTCGAGTGCCGTCAATGATTAAAGTGTATTTTAAGTGCGAATTTAGTTAAAAATAGTACTTTTTATTTGATGAAAGGTGTTTATTTCATCTAATAATTCCTTATTTTTACGAATTCAAGAAAATTAAGATATGGAAGAGACAAAGTTTTTGATTAACAAAACGAGCGTAGAGGAAAGTAGATTAAAAAAAATTAATTGGAATGACATTAAGTTTGGACGAGTGTTCACTGACCACATGTTGGTTATGGACTTTGTTGATGGAGAATGGCAAACGCCAGAGTTAGTGCCTTTTGGTAATATTACACATCACCCAGCTTTATTAGCAATACATTATGGACAGGCTATATTCGAAGGAATGAAAGCCTATAAAATGGATAACGGTACACCTGTTATTTTTAGACCTGATATGAACGCTAAGCGTTTTAGATTATCAGCACAACGTTTAGGAATGGCAGATATTCCAGAAGAATTATTTGAATTTTGTGTGGAAGAATTTGTGAGTTTAGAAAGAGGATGGGTTCCAGAAGGAGCAGGAAGTTCACTTTACTTACGACCATTTATGTATGCCACTGATGCTTACATTGGAATTAAGGCTTCAGAAACGTATCGTTTCATGATTATTGCCAGTCCAGCAGTATCAGGTGGTGTTTATTATAACGCACCTTTAAAAGTTAAAATAGAAGAAACATATACAAGAGCAGCTCAAGGTGGAGTAGGTGCAGCAAAAGCAGCAGGAAACTATGCAGCAGCACTTTACCCAGAAGCATTAGCTAAGAAAGAAGGTTACCAGCAATTGATTTGGACGGATGCAAATACGCATGAATTCATTGAAGAGGCTGGAACGATGAATATTCTTTTTGTAAAAGATGGTAAGGTTATCACACCTGCAGAGAGCGACACGATACTTCACGGAATTACAAAGCGAAGTGTTGTTGAAGTAGCTAAAGATTTAGGTTACACAGTTGAAGAAAGAAAAATTACCGTTAAAGAAATAGTGGAAGGACTAAAAGATGGTTCTGTTGTTGAAGCATTCGGTGCAGGTACAGCAGCTACGATTGCGCCAATTCAAACAATTGGATTTAGAGGAGAAAATCATGAGTTGACTGATGATAACCGTGTGATTTCTAAACGAATTGCAAAAGAAATGGAAGATATTCGATTTGGAAAAATTGAAGATCGTTTTGGATGGTTGAGAAAGGTTTAATCCTTAAACGATATAGGTATTTATAAAAACGACTCAGCAATGAGTCGTTTTTTGTTAGAAGCATGTTTATTTCCGAAATTATTTAATAGTCATTCAAATTTTTGCTACTTTTGCTTTATGATTTTATTCCTAAATAGTATAGGCGCCGCGGAGATTGTAATAATCTTTCTATTTATTCTGATATTCTTCGGAGCAGATAGTATTCCTGGCTTTGCACGTACCTTTGGTAAAGGAATTCGCCAAATTAAGAATGCTTCTCAAGACATTCAAGACGAAATCATGAAAACAACCTCCGACATGAAGCGTGAACTAGGCGCAAATCGTGCCCTAGAAGATGTTAAAAAGGCAATCGAAAAACCAATGACAGATTTTAAAGAAAATTTAGAATCAACTGGTCATAAAATCAACAATACGCTTCAGGAAAAAGTGCAAGTTCCAACGCAAAAGAAATCGCAGCAAAATACGGGCGATAAAAGTGTTAAAGCGTCACAAACCTCTAGTCAATCTACCGATGGTAAAGTGTTTGAAGCGCCTAAGAGCCCTCAGCCTTCTAAGCCATTAGATCAGATGGATTTAGACTAGAATACATCATTTTTAACCTTTATTTTCTCTAAGATTTAACCACTGTATAGCAATACATTCGTCTATACTTTCCCCTTCTTCAATTTATATTAAATGTTTACCGTTTGTAACAAAACCATGTTTTGATAGCTACTGATTTAAATAATTAATTATATTTGATACAAACTAAAATCATTATTTATGAAAAAACATCTATTTTTATTTGGACTTACACTTGGTCTATTCAGCATTAATGCAAATGCACAAGACTGTACAGGAGGAAGATATGCAGAACCAATCTTCACAAGCGTTGAAAAACAGTTGGATATTAAATATGGTAATAACTTAAAACAAGATGGTGCTACACCTCAAGATTTGTTTTTAGATATTTATATGCCAGCAGGGGACGTAGATACAGAGAGGCCTTTGATTTTATTAGCACATGGTGGTTCTTTTATTGGTGGAGCTAAAGAAGATTTAGCTGCACAATGTGAGGCTTTTGCTAAGTTAGGATATGTTGCAGTATCTATGCAGTACAGATTGTTAGCAATTGATGCTTCTGTGTTTGTTGATATTCCAGGTTCTTTTAAGAGAGAAGTTGTACGTTCAATCCATGATATGAAGGCAGCTGTGCGTTTCTTTAGAAAATCTGCTGAAAATGGAAATCCTTACGGAATTAATCCTGACATTATTATTGTTGGAGGTTTTTCCGCTGGAGCAATTTTAGCGAATCACGCAACTTACATTCAACGTGATGACCAAATTCCTGCTGATTTAGCAGCTTATTACCAAGCGCAAGGTGGAGTAGAAGGAAATTCTGGAAACCCTGGTTACAACAGTACACCTCAAATGGTGTTAAGCTGGTGTGGTGCTATCTTAGATACAAACATGATGGAAACTGGAATGCAACCATTCTTTGGAATGCATACATTAGGTGACCAAGTGGTTCCTAATCTAGAAGGTGAACCAAATATTGGACTGCCTGTTCCTGTAACCTTACAAGGTGATTCTTTGATGTACCAAAGAGCACTTAACGTTGGAATAACTTCTTTTTACAAAAGTTACCCAGGTAGTGAGCACTGTCAATTCCCAGCAGAATCAAGTCAATATGTGGTTGACTTTGTTCACGAACAAGTATGTGTTCAAAATCTATCTTTAGAGAATACGAAACAGATTTTATTTTCTGTTTATCCAAACCCAGCACAAGAATCTTTCTTTGTTGATGTACCTGCTAATGAGTGGGAGTGGAATGTTTCAATCGTAAATATGTTAGGACAAACAATTCATTCAGATGCAATGAGTTCAAGTGTTAACCGTATTGAAATCAACTCTTCTACATTCGATTCAGGTGTTTACATGGTTAGATTAACTTCTAAGGATGGAAAAGAATCAGTTAAGAAAATAATCATCCAATAATCAAGGATTATTAAAGTATTTGAGAAGTCCTGGCCAATTTGGTCAGGACTTTTTTATTAAAAAGAACAATTTTTTGATTTCATTTGATTGGATTGAAGTATCTTTCCTCAAAAAAAAAGTTTATTATGAATAAAATAGCGTTTAGCATTGTCTCTTTACTTATGATAACTGTGTTTTTTCAGATAACAGCATGTTCAACTGATAAGACACTAGAAAAAAGAAATTTAAAGAGTTATGAATGGAAAACCAAAGAGTCAAATGGCTATAGCTATAGATATGTTGAGAATGACCCTTCTCAATCTCGTTTTTATACCTTGGAAAATGGTTTGACTGTTATCTTAAGCCCTTCAGAAAAAAGCCCACGTATTCAAACTTTTATCGCTGTGAAAGCAGGAAGTAAAACCGACCCAGCAACTCATACTGGATTGGCGCATTACCTAGAGCATTTATTGTTTAAAGGAACAGATAAGTACGGTTCTTTGGACTGGGGGAAGGAAAAACCTTTGCTAGATGAAATAGGTGCTTTATATGAAGAATATAACTCAGAAACGGATGAAGCAATAAGAGCGGATATTTATAAAAAAATAGACCAACTCTCTGGTGAAGCTGCTAAGTACGCCATCGCAAATGAGTATGATAAGATGATGGCCGGAATGGGAGGTGAGGGAACCAATGCTTGGACTTCTGTAGAAGAAACTGTTTATATTGAAGACATTCCTAATAACGTTATCAATAAGTTTTTAACCTTACAAGCTGAACGATTCAGAAATCCTGTTTTCCGTTTATTTCACACTGAATTAGAAGCTGTTTATGAAGAAAAGAACATCAGTCTTGATAGAGATGACGACAAAGTTTATGAAGCTGTTTTTGCCGAATTATTCCCGAATCACAATTACGGAAAGCAAACAACAATCGGAACAATTGATCACTTAAAGAATCCTTCATTAGTGGAGATTCGAAAGTACTTTGAAACTTACTATGTGCCGAACAATATGGGAATCGTTATGGCTGGAGATTTTAATCCAGATGAAGTTATTAAAAGTATAGATGAAGCATTTGGTTACATGGAAAGCAAACCTGTTCCTGAATATAACTTCAAAGAAGAAGCGCCAATCAGTAAGCCAATTATTAAGGAAGTGTACGGACCGGAAGAGGAAAGTATTATGTTGGGATATAGATTCCCAGGAGCTGCTTCAAATGATGCGCAAATGTTGGCATTAATCGGTGAAGTTTTAACCAATGGTTCAACAGGATTGATTGATTTGAACTTGGTGACCAAACAAAAACTACTAGATGCTTATGCTTTTCCTTATGTGATGAAAGATTATGGAACGCTTTTATTAAGTGGCCAACCTACGGATGAGCAGTCATTGGAGGAAGTGAAGGTATTGTTATTAGGGGAAATTAATAACTTGAAATCAGGAAACTTCTCAGATGAAATAATTACTTCTATAATTAATAATGCGAGAAAAGAAATACTACAAGTCAATGAAGATTATGCTAGTAGAGCGTATGAATTGGTAGATAACTTTGTTTTAGGAACTGACTGGAAAGAGAAATTGACTTTTGTCGATTGGCTAGCAGATATTAAAAAGCAAGACATTGTTGATTTTGCGAATAAATATTTTGGAGAAAACTATGTTGCAATTTATAAGAAGCAAGGAGAAGCTGATGTTATCTCTAAGGTTGAGAAACCAACAATTACGCCTGTAAATGTTAACAGAGAGGCACAGTCAGACTTCTTGAAAATGATTAACGAATTACCAGAAAGTGAAATTTCACCTAAATGGTTGAATTTTGATAAGGATATCCAAAGAAGTGAAGCAGGAAAGTATAAAGTTCTTTCTGTGGAAAATAAACACAATGAATTATTCGATTTAGACTTTTATGTTCCAACAGGTAAGTGGGATAATAAATGGTTAAGTCTAGCGGTTGGATACTTGGAGTTTATAGGAACGAAAGACAAAACAGCTGAGCAATTTAGCAAGGACTTCTATCGTTTGGCAACAGATTATAAGATTCGAACAAATGATGAAGAAACGATTATTTCCATGAATGGACTACAAGATAATTTTGAAGAATCTGTCTTGTTAATCGATGATTTATTGAGAAACTGTGTAGCAGATGATGAAGCATTGACGGCTTATTTAGGTCGTGTAAAGAAGTCGAGAGAAAATAGAAAAGAAAATAAACATCTTATCTCTTTTGGACTACAAAACTATGCGATGTATGGAGCTAGCAACCCTTTTAACAACACATTTACTGATGAAGAACTTGCAGCAATAACAGCTGAAGACTTAGTAAACATCATTCATGATTTAGCAAACTATAATCATCAGATTCTTTATTATGGACAATTGAATGGGAAAGAAATTGCTAAAGTGTTAGAAAAAGTTCATGTTGCTCCTACAACCTTCGCGAAACTTCCTGTAAAGCAAAGCTATATTAAGGAAAGTCAAAACTCAAATGTTGTATTGACAGCTTATTATGACATGGTTCAATCGGAGGTTTTTTGGTTGAGAAACAGCGATGAATTTTCACCTGAAAAGACAGCTACAATAGCTTTGTTTAATCAATACTTTGGAGGAGGGATGGACGCTATTGTTTTTCAAACGATTAGAGAGTCAATGGCTTTGGCGTATTCTTCTTATGCTTACTATAGAGAACCTAAGTTTAAGGATGATCGCTATTCCTTTGTTGCCTATGTTGGAACGCAAAATGATAAGTTTAAAGATGCAACAGCCGCGATGAATGAGTTGCTAACTAATTTACCAAATTCTGAAGTTGCCGTTAATAACGCTAAAGTGAGTTTATTAAAGAAATTAGCCACTGAAAGAACGATTGGTTTAGACATTATTTACTTCTACATAGATTCGAAAAACAAAGGATATGACAAGGATCCGAGAAAAATCGTTTATGAAGAACTAGATAAGTTAGATTACCAAGCCTTGAATTCATTCTATAAAAATGAAATCGGTGGTAAGCATTATACTTACACAATCGTTGCTGGTAAAGGAAAACTAAAGCAAACAGATTTAACAACTTTAGGAACAATCAAACATTTAGAATTAGAAGATATCTTCGGATACTAAGTAATAGATTTACATTTATAAATAGAAAGGATGGACTGTTAGTTCATCCTTTTTTATTTGTTGTTAAAAAGTTTGTAACATAGATTTTGTTTGATTAAAATATTTGCTTACCTTTGATTAGTATTTAAACAAAACATTGAGGCATGGACATTTATCTTTCAACAAATTTGAAGTTACTTAGGAAAAATCTAAAGATGTCCCAAGAGGACGTTGCACAAGAATTAGGTTTTACTCGTTCCACCTATTCAGGATATGAGAATGGAGTAGCTGAACCAGGCATTGAAAATTTGCTTAAAATATGTAAGTTCTATAAAATTTCTCTTGATGATATCGTTAAGAAAAATTTGGAAGAAATTTCAACTCATGAATGGGAGGCAATCAGCAAAGGGATTTTTACAGATATGAAAGGGCAGAAGCTGAGGATTCTAACCTCTGTTGTTTCTGAAACAAATGAAGATGTCATTGAAATGATTCCGCAAAAAGCGAGTGCTGGTTACACTATGGGATATGCCGACCCTGATTATATTCGTGTATTGCCAACCTTTCAGTTGCCATTTTTAAAGAAAGATAGGAAGTACCGCTCATTTCCTATCCAGGGAGACAGTATGCCTCCAGTTTCGGCCGGTTCTCATGTTGTAGCGGAATATGTGCAGAATTGGGAATCGATGAGGAATAACTACCCTTATATCATTATTACTAAAGATGAAGGAATCGTATTTAAAGTAGTGAATAGGATAGAAGGTAGGGAAGATGTTGTTCAACTTTCTTCTACAAACCCATTGTATGAACCATATCTAGTTAACATCAATGATATAATTGAGATATGGAAATTCGTCAATTACATTTCGCATGATTTACCAGAAGTAAGTATTTCAAATGATGACTTAATCAAATCTGTAAAAGGAATTCAAAAACAAGTCAATGAAATCAAATCTTTTATGATGAAGTAATTATATAATTAACGATTGATCCGCATCAGGCGGAGACGATTGTCCTCCTGAGGCGGAAAGATGCTGAATACTTTTGGTAGGAGGATTAATTATTATAAATTTACCAAGCATAAAAAAAAGCGTCCGAAAATATCGAACGCTTTTTGCATTAAAATTCTTTGTTGATGATTAGTTTACAATCTCGTCATAATACTCATCCCATCTGTCTTCACCTTCAAAGTAAGGAGCACCGATGTTCATTACTTCTTTAGCTTTATCCGCTTGACGGTTTTCTTTTAAAGCTTTTGCAGATTGATACAATCCAAGTATCATGAATTTCTTGTCGGCTGGTGTCCAAGTATTAATGTCTTGATTCGCTAAGTGCTTCTCGCCCTCTTGCCATTTAGTTCTAGCTGTAGATGCATCGTCATTTCTTTGACGCAAAGGAGCTTCTAAATAGTAAGCAGGAACATAGTCACGCCCGAACTTATACATTCTCATAACCCAACCAAAAGCTCTTCTGTACTCCTCATTATCGATTTCGTTTTGAATAATCTCAAGTAGAGATAATTTTAACTCATCAATAAATTCTTCGTACTCAGCTGCTACAGAACCGTCTTTATCAAATCTCAACATTTTACCAATTGAGGTAAATGCATCTTTGTAAGCGTTTTTGTAAGCATCACCTCTGTCTGATTCAAATGAGATTTTGTAAAGTCCATAAGCCATATAGTAATATGGGTCTGTATCCTTTTTTGTTTTAGCACTTAATGTGTATTGCTCAGCTTTCTTTATTAATTTCTCCCAGTTACCGTCCGCTTTCATGATCAATAAATCATCATAAGCTTTCGTCTGCGCAAAAGTTCCGAAGGAAATTAATAAAATTGCAATAATAGAAAATAAATTTTTCATAGTTTTATAGTTTTTTCTTTACTTCATTCAAGAACTGTGCCTAAGTTTTTAAATTTCCTGAATGCTTTGTTACAAAATCAAAATTCTAAGATAATTTTTTTTTATGAAATAGTGCTGAAAACAGAATAATATTTGTGTTTTTAACGTGAAATAGTAAAATAATGGGGGAGAATAGCCTTTTTGGGTTTTTTCTGTAAAATATTGGTTCTTCTGATTGAATATTTATGAATGGTCAATTTGAAAAGTTTCCATAAAAAAAGCGGTCAAAAAATTGACCGCTTAATTCTATTTTGCAAAGAACTCTTTATTTTAAAGTGAACTTTTTATCATCAATTCCTTTGTTGATTTCAACGTTCATTAATTTAGCAGTCATTGAAACTGATTCAATTAATTGTGTTACTTCTTTAGGGAATAGTATTTTTCCGAATTTTGTGTAATCTCTATACATAGAAGTTGCACTTTGAGGGCCTTCTTCTGTTACATCTAAATGGTTTGATTCCACTTTTAATAAGGTAGCTGCACTATAATAATTCGTTGTTGTAGCTGTTCCAATTTTATATTGGATAACATACACATGCTCATTATTCTTTCTAACTTCCATTCCTAATAATTCGTATGCATCAGGATATTCAGTTAACAAAGTTAATTCAGGAAATAAACCAGCTGTCTTTTTCTTTTCTTCAACTTCTTCAGCAGTTAGTTCCTTTACATCAAAACCTCCCATTTGATTCATTGTCTTACTTGCACCAGAAGTACCGTTAAAGGTCTCTTGTTGGATTGGCATCCCACTAAAAGTCATTTCCTTTCTTTCCATATTTGGTGTTTTGTAGTACTCTGTCATTTGCATTTCCATTGGTGCACCTGCAATAGTAATTGTGATATCTTTTTTCAGTGTTTTTACTTTTGCAATTGTCTTCTTTGCTTTCGCAAGGTTTTTAGCACCAGTAACTGATAAAATATACTTTTCTAATATTTGCTCTTTTGTTAAAGGAGAAGGAAGGTACTCTTTTTCACTTGTTGCGTTTCCGAATGCATCGAATAATTCGATTTCTCCGTCTGCATCAAATTGAACTAAACTAGGAAGTACATCTTTATTTCCAACAACGATGATGTTTAAATTATTAGGCTTTACGTATTTATTCGCCATTTCTAATAAATCGTCAGGAGTAACATCGCTTAACTTTTTCAAGTATGTTTGATAGTAATCCGCTGGCAAATCGTTTCTGTTAATGTTTAATGCAAAGTTTGCGATCGTACGAGGAGATTCTAAAGAACGTGCAAATCCACCTGCCATTGTTGCTTTACTTAAATTAATTTCATCTAATGATGGCTTATCTTTTATAAGGTTGTTTACTTCATATAAGAATTCTACAATAGCTGAATCAGTTACATCATTTCTAAAGTTTCCAGTTGCATATAAATAACTTCCTTCTCTATTAACATCTAAGCTAGAGTACGCACCATATGTATATGCTTTGTCTTCTCTTAAGTTTTGCATTAATCGCGTTCCAAATCCACCTCCACCGAATAGTCTATTCAGTAACTCTAGTTTAATTTGATCATCGTCACCTGGAATCATGTCCACAGGGAAAGAAATACCGATAACCGATTGCACAGCACCTGGCTTTTCAATAAAGATTACACGATTTCCTTTTGGAGAAATACCATGGTGGTATTCTTTTTTGTAAGGATTTCCTCCTTCCCAGTTGCTGAATCTTTCTTTAGCAACTTTTCTTGCAGTAGCTTCATCGATATCACCAACGATAACTAAATAACTACCAGCAGGAGTGAAGCGTTGTTTGTATAACTCAACAACATCTTTCAGTTTAATGTTGTTTAAACTTTCTTCTGTCATTACCTCTCCATAAGGATGATTGTCCGTGAAGATAGCTTTACTCATTGCGTTGTTCATCATTGTACCTGCATCACTTTTTGCAGAGTATAATCCTGATTCGCTTTGTTTTTTAATTCGCTCAAATTCACTTTCTGGGAAATTAGCATTTTGCATAACATCCGTTAATAAATCCAAGCCTTTATTCATGTGCTTTGTCATTACACTTAGGTACAATGAAGAACTAGAAGCGTATAAACCTGCACCGATGAAATCCTTTTCGTTGTCTATCTCATCTTTGGTTCTATTGCTAGTACCTGAAAGTAATAAACTACCCATTATATCGGACAATCCTGCTTTATTACCCTCTAAAGCTGGGTCGGAACCCATTACTAAGTTGAAAGAAACTTTAGGTATTTTAGTATTTGTTGAAAGTATTACTTTCATTCCGTTATCTAAATCGAAAACTACTGGGTCTGCAATACTAATTTCAGGTGCAGCTTTGGGTGTAGGAACGATAGATCGGTCAATTTGTCCATAGGTTAGACTCGTTGACAATGCAACTGCTAATCCTAATATTATCTTATTCATTTTCATGTTTTTGAGTATTAAAATGGTCTTTTAATTAATCTTCTTTTGGTACATAGTAAAGAACCACTCGTGCGTCTTGCGTAAAGTATTTCTTCGCTACCTCTAATAAATCCTCTCTTGTAATGTTTTCGTAAACACTCAATTGATTGTTGATTAGAGAAGTGTTTTTGTAGAAAATATGGTAGTTAGCCAATCCTTCTGCAATTCCAGCAACTGTACTGTAAGAAGAAATCATATCGTTTTCCAATTTGTTTTTTACTTTTTGGAATTCTTTTTCAGAAACTAACTCAGTCTTAGCTTTATTAATTTCTTCGTCTAAAGCATTTTTCAATTCCTCTACATCTACGTCTTTATTTGCAATGGCAGCAACCAATAATGCTCCTGGATCTTCTAATGGGAACATAAAAGAGAATGCAGCAACAGCCAATTGTTTTTCCTCAACAATTTTCTTGTTCATTCTTGAACTTGATCCACCTGAAATAATTTCGTTCAACATTTCTAGTGAATACGCATCTTTAGAATTCATTGCTGGCGCTTGGTATGCCATGAAAACTCCAGGTAACTGGATGTTGTCTTCAATTGTTTCGATAATTTCTCTGTCTAATTTCTTTTCTACAACAGTTGGACGTGGAATAATCGTTGCTTTTTTAGCATACTCAGCAATCATTGCTCTACCTTCTTTCGAAGTTGTTTTAAAGAAATCTTCTTGATTGAAAATAGACTTATCTTTTCCGTATCTTTCTTTGAATTCTGCATTGTCTAATGCTAAGAAATCACGGTAAAGGTTAATTGCTTGACCTTTTGGAATAGAACCAAAGTACTTGTTGATTAATTCTTTAGCTTCCTTGATATTAATGTCTCCTGCAATAGAAAGAGTTGCGTTAGCTGGTACATAGAAAGTTTGGTAAAACTTTATGTAATCTTCTTCCTGCGCTGCATCTAAGTGCTCCATAGAACCAATTGGCATCCAACGGTATGGGTGCTCCTTAAAAAGGCGCTCAAAAGCATTCCCCATGAAAGAACCATATGGTTGGTTGTCAATTCTTTGTCTTTTTTCTTCCTTTACAACTTCACGTTGTGTTTCGATTCCAACTTGGTCAACTTTAGCGTGTAATAAACGCTCAGATTCCAACCAAAGTCCTAACTCTAAGTTGTTTGAAGAAAAGTTCTCAAAGTAAAAAGTTTTATCTTGAGAAGTGTAAGCGTTTAATGCTCCACCGTTTTTCTCGATAAACTTAGAATACTCACCACGACCGATGTTTTCAGATCCTTCGAACATCAAGTGTTCAAAAAAGTGAGCAAAACCTGTTCTGTCTGTATCCTCATTTTTTGAACCGACATGGTACATAATTGATACTGCAACAATAGGAGTGGAGTGGTCTTCATGAAGAATCACGTGCAATCCATTGTCTAAATCGTATTCAACATAATCAATTTTATTCTTTTGAGCACTTACTCCGAATAGAATTGATGTAGCTAATACTGTCGAAAATAATATTTTCATCTTTTGGTTATTTATAGTTTATAATTTAAGCTTGATATAATAGATATTTACCCATTATCTGTTTAACTTCTTCTTTTACTTCCTTTAGAATTGCTTCGTTGTTAATGTTACTTAACACTTTGTCAATTAAGGATACAATTTTTGGCATATCGGCTTCCTTTAGACCTCGAGTTGTAATTGCAGGAGTTCCAATTCTAATTCCTGAAGTAACAAAAGGAGATTCTGTATCAAACGGAACCATATTTTTATTTACTGTAATATGTGCTTTGTTTAACGCAGCTTCAGCATCTTTTCCAGTCAATCCTTTCGAACGAAGGTCAATCAACATAAGGTGATTGTCAGTTCCTTTAGAAACAATATCATATCCAAGTCGAACAAACTCCTGTGCCATTGCTTGGGCGTTTTTAATAACTTGTTTTTGGTATTCTTTAAATTCAGGTTGAAGTGCTTCTTCAAAAGCAACAGCCTTTGCAGCAATAACATGCTCCAATGGTCCACCTTGACTTCCTGGGAAAACAGCAGCGTCTAATAAAGAAGCCATTGATCTTAAGTTTCCGTTGTTCCAACGAATTCCGAATGGATTGTCAAAGTTTTTCCCCATCATAATAACTCCTCCTCTTGGTCCACGCAGTGTTTTGTGAGTTGTTGTTGTAAGAATATGACAATGTTTAACAGGATCATTTAATAAACCTGCAGCAATCATTCCTGCTGGGTGAGAAATATCTCCTAATACCAAAGCTCCAACTTCGTCAGCTACTTTTCTAATTCTTTCGAAATCCCAATCTCTACTGTATGCAGAAGCTCCAGCGATGATTAACTTCGGTTTTACTTCACGTGCTTTTTTCTCTAGTGCATCATAATCGATAATACCAGTTTCTTTAGTCACACCATAGAAGTGCGTTTTATATAATTTTCCAGAAAAGTTAACTGGAGAACCGTGTGTAAGGTGACCACCGTGTGAAAGGTCAAAACCTAAAATGCTATCACCTGGCTGTAAACATGCCATCATAACTGCAAAGTTTGCTTGAGATCCAGAATGTGGTTGAACGTTTGCCCATTCAGCACCAAATAACTTACAAAGTCTATCAATAGCTAGTTGCTCAATTTGGTCGACTATCTCACATCCTCCGTAATAACGTTTGCCAGGGAAACCCTCAGCATATTTGTTGGTTAGAATAGATCCCATTGATTCCATCACTTCATCACTTACAAAGTTTTCTGAAGCAATCAGTTCTAATCCGTTTAATTGTCTTTCTTTTTCTAAATTAATTAAGTCAAAGATTTTGCTATCCCTTCTCATTATTTATTTCTTTATTTTTGATTTATAAATTTTTTCTAATCCATCTCTTAACATAGTTGTAGGTTTGTAATTGATTAGGCTCATTAATTTTTCCGAACTACCAATACGACGTTCTACTTCGTAGTCGTAACGATTTTTAGGTGCATCTAGGTAAATTATTTCTGATTTAGAGTTTGTTATCTCTTTTATTTCTTTTGCCAATTCTTCAATATTCCATTCGTTTTCACAAGCGATATTTACAATATGGAATCCATTTATATCCATTAATCTAACACACGCTTCTACTGTATCGTCAATCCAAGTGAAATCACGCGTTTGGTGTCCGTTTCCGAATACAGTAATGTCTAAATCATTCATTGCTTGCTCGAAAAACCTAGGAACTACCATTCTATTGTCTTGGTTTAACCCATAAACGTTGAAAAATCGAAGCGCTATTGAGTTTAATCCTTTTTCTTCGAAGTTTGAAGCAAGGTAAATTTCGTTGTATCGTTTAGCCATTGCATAAGAAGTTCTTGGATCAACCAATACTTCTTCAGTCAATGCTGACTCAATAGCTGAGTGTCCGTAAATACCAGAAGTTGAAGCATACAATATCTTTTTTACATTGTTGTTTAAAGCTGCTTTTACAATGTTTCTTGTTCCAACAGTCTCAACATCCATTGTCATAACAGGTGCGTCAGCAACTACATCAACTCCAAGAACTGCTGCGAAGTGATATATGACGTCAACTCCTTTACATAATTCATCAACAATCTTGCTATCACAAACATTTCCATTAACAAATTTGATTTTAGAGTAAGTGTCTCTATCAATCTTGTTTCCACGTAATAAATTGTCTAAAACAATAACCTCGTGTCCGTCATTAACTAATCTTTTTGTTAAATTGCTGCCTATAAAGCCAGCTCCTCCTGTTACTAATATTTTCATAATTTAAGTTTGTTTAGTGTGTCTTTTTATATTGTAAAAACGATGAGAGTAGTTTTTTTGTTTTTCATCGTAAATTCCTGTTTCATCTAATGTATCAATTCGTACTCTTCCGTGAGCATGAATTATTTTATTATTTTCTAATAGGATTCCAACATGCGTGATGTTTCCTGTTTTTTCTGACTTGAAAAAAGCTAAGTCGCCTGCTTGTTGATTGTTAAAAGCAATTTCTTCACCTTGTAATACCTGCTGTGAAGCATCTCTATTAATATAGATTCCTGCTTGCTGGTAAACAGTTTGAGAAAAGCCCGAGCAGTCGATTCCAAACATTGTTCTACCGCCCCACAAGTAAGGTGCGTTTAAATATCGCATTGCAATTTCAACTATGCTCTTGCTAGTTGTTTGCAATTCTGTCAACCATTCAAAATGATATTTGTCTATTGTGAACTTTTTATTCTCCGATAGGATAGGAGTGCCTGCTAAAACAGTTTGCCTTCCATAGTCTGTTTGAATGAAGGCTATTTCGTTTTGTAATCTTTTCTTTTTATTGTTAAACTGTTTAAAAGCTTCCTGACTTATCGGAATAAGTTGTTTATTATCTACCCATCCAATGTAGTCGTCGTGAACAATTTGAATTTTTCTCCACTGATTGTGCACTTCCAAAATCATAGCAAACTCTCCAAATAATAGTTGTGTAACTATTTCAGAAGCGTCATCGTGTTCCGCTCTCACGGGAATCACAGTCAAACAACACATTGCTATTGAATCTTTAATCATGCTTTTTTAGGAAAATTTTTATGATTAAGAATGTTCTTTATTTGTTGCACGTGTCTTTCAGCATGATAGACTGCAAACATAAGAGCGTCTCCTAATCTTAAACGAATAAGTTTGCTTATAGAATTAGGGATTTTTACTTTTTTCATATTAACCTCCGCAGCCTTGTCAAGAATAGTCAGCATTTCATTTTGGTAAATGATAAACTGCTCCAATGAGTCTTCTGTTACTAGTTCTGGACTTAAACTAGGATTGTATTGCTTTACAGCTCTAAATTTTCTTTTCAGATTATTAGCCTTTCCTAATTTCATCGAACCCCAAGCACTTTTTCCTAAATGAGAGGATGCGAAATATTTTTTACCAGGTTTAAATTTTGTTTTGTCAATCTTATAAGAAAATAGTGGGTTATAGTAATTTGAATAACTATTTACATGGGCCAAAACTTCTTGAATACTCCAAGTATCTTTTGACTCTCTCCAAGTGAATTGATTTTCACCTAAATGTGCACATTTTTTCTCGATAAATACGATGTTGGCAATTGTAATATCTTTTAGATTTTTAAGTAGGTCACTAGTCAAATATCCCTTTGCTTTCATTTTCATTTTATTGAAAACCAAAAGTAACAATAATTCAGAGAAGAATTGTATAATATAGCGATAATTTTATGCAGGAAAACTGCGGGTATAAGTCGAGGTAAAAAACAAACTTATTTTTCATAAATAGAGAGATTCTTTTGATATGAAAATAGTAATTGTTAAATTTGTTCAGAATTATACTATTTTTGTAGAAAAATAAGTTGAAATATTAATAAGAAAATTAAAGTTTAATCAATATGGCAAGTGTAAGAGATTTAAAGAGAAATATTAACAACATGATTTATGATGTTGTTGATGAGTGCTTTAGCATTCAATTATTTGACGAATCTAAAGAAGAAGTTACAGATGCGTTTATCGAAGATGCGGCAGATTTCCAAGAAGAAATTATGGCAGCTATCGGTAGAGCAAAATCTAAAAAAGAGTACAAAGCAATCGAAGAAAAGGTTGAAGCAACTCATGAAGAGTGGTTAGCTCGTCTTAACAAGCTATAGTTTTTAGCTGCTTAATAAGAAATTTAAATAGCTGTCTTAATCTAAGGCAGCTATTTTTTTATGCGGTAATTTCTCCTTTAGGGTTTTCTCCTAAAGTTTAAAGCAAAAAAAAACTGTCTCAAAATATAACTTTGAGACAGTTGAATGTAATTGTTAAAAGAGTGCTTTATTTTGCTGGAAGAACTTTCGTTGAAACTTCTCCGAATCCAATCCTCACACCATCTTTCTCTGCATAACCACGCATGATAACTGTATCGTTGTCTTCAATAAAAGTACGTGTTGAACCGTCTGATAACTGAAGTGGTTTTGTACCATTCCAAGAAAGTTCTAACATCGAACCAAAAGAATCTGGTTGATTTCCTGAAATCGTTCCCGAAGCCAACATATCACCACAACGCATGTTACAACCATTCACCGTATGGTGTGCAAGTTGTTGTGACATATTCCAGTACATGTGCTTATAGTTTGACTTACAAATTATGTTTTCTTCACCATTTTCTGGTTGAATCAAAACTTGTAAGTTGATATCGTAATGTTTATTCCCTGAATATTCTAAGTAACTTAAAACCTTTGGATCTTGAACTTCTCCAGCGATTTTAAATGGCTGTAAAGCATCTAAAGTAACTATCCAGGGTGAAATTGATGACGCAAAGTTTTTTGCTAAGAAAGGTCCTAATGGAACATATTCCCATTTTTGAATATCACGTGCAGACCAGTCATTGAATAAAACTTTTCCGAAAATATAGTCTTCTGCTTCTTCAGTTGAAATAGAATCTCCCATTGGTTTTCCGTCAAAAGTAATAAATGCTGTTTCCAATTCGAAGTCTAAACGACGTGTTGGAGCATAAATCGGGTCTTCATCCGCCTTTGGCTTGATTTGACCTTTTGGACGGTAAATATCTTGTCCTGAAACAACAATTGAACTTGCTCTTCCGTGGTATCCAACAGGAATCCATAACCAGTTTGGCAATAAAGCATTGGCTGGGTCACGGAACATTGTTCCAACATTGGTAGCGTGTTCTTTAGAAGAATAGAAGTCTGTATAATCTCCAACGTTAACTGGCATTAACATTACTACTTCTTTGTTGTCAAATAACACTTGATCAACATGGTGCTTGTTGTTTTGTAGGTCTTTAAACTCAACAGTGAAAAGCTTTGATAATCTATTTCTCAATGCTGTGGTAGCTGCTTTACCTTTTTTCATTAAACCGTTTAACTTATCGGTTTTGAAATCCCCCTCTTCAAAAGGAAGGTTTTCTAGGTATCCTAATACGTATAGTGCGTGTAAATCAATAACTTTGTCACCAATTCTTGAACCTACTCTACAATGGTCGTTGTCAATTTTGAAAATTCCAAATGGAATGTTTTGAATCGGGAAATCTGAATTTTTATCCACTTCAATCCATGATTTCAAAGAAGGGTCGTTTGCTTTTATCATTTTATCTAAATGTTTGTTTCTAACAAAAATACAAATTGTTTTTAGAATGTAAGGGAAATCTAATACATAAGATGTTTTTTGGCAGAATTTTGCCAACCTG
Source organism: Brumimicrobium sp. (assembly GCA_035497735.1). Taxonomy (GTDB): domain Bacteria; phylum Bacteroidota; class Bacteroidia; order Flavobacteriales_D; family Crocinitomicaceae; genus Brumimicrobium. The sequence continues at coordinate 77,300 of DATJCX010000066.1, forward strand.
CCTCATGGCCATATTTGGTAAAAAAAATCACTAAATCGGCTTGATGTTGATACTGAACAAAGTAGATTTTCTTCTTGGCTTGATGTGCATAGTCTGTAAAGAACCATTTCCCATCGTTGGAACCTGCTTGGTGCGAGTATTCCGCCTTGTAAACGGCAAGGTCTGCTTGGTGTTTATAGTCTGCAACAAATACCTTGAAATCAGCTTGGTGCGAATATTCGGTTGAATATACCGCTTGAGCATTTATTTGAGAATAAGAAAGCACAACAAATAACAGTAATATGAAGTTTTTCATTTTAGTAAATATTTACTCCTAAAGTAGCTATATTATTCTTCTTCTTGCTGTAAAAGTTCAATAAACTCATCGAAAGTAATAATTTGATAGTCAGAAGGAATCCCAAATAAGTTGATGTCCAAGACTTTCTCTTCTATGGATTGGATTTGATATTTCACCCATTCGTTATCTGATAAAAGATAATACTTCATTGGTAAACCTGGCATTCTGGTATAGGCTGTAGAATATTTAGAGGAAATATTAGGATAATAATTCATGGTAATTGTTGTATCCATTTCTATGTCATGAACTGCGATGCTTTGTGTTTTAAAGCCTGCGATTTTTTCACCACCCTTGAGTGAACTGTAATGATAATTGCTGTTTTCAGAAGCAGTATCAGGAATGGTCTGAATGGCTAGTTTTGTTGCGCCAAAATCCATTAAAATGTAGGCTCTATTTCTAGGAATATGTTTGATGTAAATTTGTTTTCCAATAGGGGTGTTGTTTTCAATTCGTAGCATAGAGTCTTTAGCATAAACTACTTGATAATCTGTACTATCGGACACTTCGTCTATACCTTTGGGTAAACTGATTTTGTACACAAACTTTCCTTCAAAGTGAGCGTTCTGTACCTTTGGGGTTGCACAACTGATAATTGTGAAAAGAATACTAATAAATAGAATGATTTTTTTCATGCACTTGCTTTCTGTAAATTGTAAAAGGCGAAAATAGACAAAATTATTTGATAGTCAATTTATGAAGAATAACGAAAATTTTGATTAGGATATTACAATCAATTTCATAAATTTGTGTCAAAACAGTTAATTTATTGTTAGATTATGAAGAAGTCAATTGCATATATTATAAATGATTCAGAGATTACAGCAGGTACAAGAGGAGCTAGTTTAGGCCCTGGTGCAATTCGTGTAGTAGATGATAATTTAAGGAAATATTTATTCTCAAAATATCCAATTCACTACGTACCAACGGTAAACTTCTTGTTAGACAAACCAACGCCATATCCACATGGAAAAAGAGCAGACGGTTTGGTGGTAATCTATCGTAACCTCGTTGATGTTATAACAGCACAAGTCAAGGAAAATGATTTTTTATTGGTTGTAGCAGGAGATCACGGTGCAGCTGGTGGAACGGTTTCAGGTTTGAAACTAGCGAATCCAGACAAGAAACTGGGAGTTTTATGGATTGATGCGCATGCAGATATTCATTCTCCCTATACAACGCCATCTGGAAATATGCATGGAATGCCAGTTGCAGCGATATTAAATGAAGATAATTTAGACAGAAAGCACAACGATATCGATTCAGAAACGAAAAGACATTGGAATGACTTGAAAAATATCGGTGGAATTGCTCCAAAGGTAGCGCCAGAAGACTTTGCTTATATTGGTTTACGTGACTGTGAAGAAGAAGAGCTTTACATCATGGATAAATTGGGAATGAAGAACATTTCAGTTGATGAGTTAAGAGAAGTTGGCGTTGAAAGTATCCTGAGCAGATTGGATGAGAAATTCGCATTCTGTGATGAAGTTTACGTATCCTTCGATGTTGATTCTATGGATCCAGAGCTAACTTCTAAAGGAACGGGAACGCCGGTACCTCATGGGTTAAGTCCAGCAGAAGCAAAACAAATATTACAGCATTTTGCGAAAAATCCAAAAGTGAAATGTATTGAATTTGTTGAAGTAAATCCTTGTCTTGACGAAAAAATAAATCGAATGGCGGAAATAGCTTACGATTTGATTGCAACAGTTGTGGAAACAGTAGAGAATAGATAAACTTATACTTATCAGAATATTAGGAAGTGGATGTTTCAAAATATTAAGTTTTTAAACATCCACTTTTTATTTTCTACTTAAAATATCTAAAATCTTGATTATTTTCGATGTTCTTAACCGCAGCTAACATTAGCTTAATGGTGTTTTCAACATCTTCTTCATGCGCCATTTCAACCGTTGTATGCATGTAACGAAGTGGTAAAGAAATCAATGCCGAAGGTACACCTTCACTACTGTATGCAAAAGCATCTGTATCTGTTCCCGTTGAACGAGAAGCTGCTGCTCTTTGGAATGGAATCTTCTCTTTGTTTGCCGTATCAATAATCAACTTTAATAAATTGTTTTGAACAGCAGGACCGTAAGTTAAAACAGGACCTAATCCATGTTTTGTGTCACCTTCTATTTTCTTTTCAATAAGCGGCGTAGAAGTATCGTGACAAACGTCTGTAACGATTGCAACATTTGGTTTTAACGCTCTTGAAATCATTTCAGCACCACGTAAACCTATCTCTTCTTGAACTGAATTTACAATGTATAAACCGAAAGGAAGTTTTGTTTTTGATTCTTTTAAAAGTCGTGCTACTTCCGCAATCATAAAACCACCAATTCTATTGTCTAACGCTCTAGAAACATAGCGATTCTTGTTTAAAATCATAAACTCATCTTCGAAAGTTGCAACACAACCTACATGAACGCCTAATTCCTCAACTTCTTTTTTAGATGTACATCCGCAGTCTAATGAAATATTTGAAATTGTTGGCTTTGGATCTTTATCCTTTCTCGTGTGAATGGCAGGCCATCCGAAAACAGCTTTTACAATACCTTTATCTGTGTGAATATTTACACGCTTTGAAGGTGCGATGATATGGTCTGAACCTCCATTTCTTGTTACATAAATAAACCCATCATCTGTTATATAGTTTACAAACCAAGAAATCTCATCCGCATGTGCTTCGATAACAACTCTGTATTCTGCCTCTGGATTTATGATACCAACTACTGTTCCGTAGTTATCTACCCTATAATCATCAATGTACGGTTTGATATACTCTAGCCATAACTTTTGACCAGGTGTTTCAAAACCTGTAGGTGCTGCATTATTCAAGTATTTTTCTAGGAATTCTAAACTTTTCTTTGTGATAATTTTACTCATATTATTTCTGTTTTTTGGAATGATAAAGTTAGTCATTTTACTTTAAAACTAAAGCTTGTACGCTAAAAACGATTGTTTTTCTTGAAATATAAACGCTAGTGGGTAGAATAATTGTTCTTAAAAAGGTTAAATGATATAAAATTCCTAAATTTGCGACAAATCTATAAATCAAATGAAAGATATTACTGTTCAAGAGTTAGCTGAGGCTTTAAAAGGAAATCAAACATTCACTTTGTTAGATGTTAGAGAAGATTATGAATTCGAATACGGTCATTTAAACTGTCCTTGCGTTCATATTCCGATGGGAGACTTAGCGAATCGTATCCATGAATTGGATAAGGAAAGAGAAACTTATGTAATGTGTAAATCTGGAAGCCGTGCAGCAGCAGTTGCCAACTTTCTAAAGCTGAATTTTGGTTTTACAAAGACTGCAATGGTCATCGGAGGAGTAGAGGCTTATGCCAATGAAATTGATAAAACGATTAAAGTATAATGGAAGGTAAACGTTCAGGTCGCCAATTGTTAGGTATCAGTTTAAGAGGCTTGGCAATGGGAGCAGCAGATGTTATTCCAGGTGTTTCTGGGGGAACAATTGCTTTTATTACAGGAATCTATGAAGAACTGATAAGTAGCATCAGTAATGTGAACTTAAAAGCTTTGAAGAAATTGAAGAATGAAGGTTTTTCTTCATTCTGGAAGCATGTCAACGGGAATTTTTTCGCAGCTCTTTTTTCAGGGATAGTAATCAGTATTTTAACCTTATCTAGGGTTGTTACTTTTTTGTTAGCTGAATATCCTGTATTGGTTTGGTCTTTCTTTTTCGGACTGATCATAGCAAGTACATTGATTATTCTAAAGACTGTTGAAAAATGGAATGGGATGAATGTTATCGGCTTATTAATCGGTACAGTTATCGCAGGCTATATCTCTACGATTCATGTTACAACAAGTGGGGATGAACTTTGGTATATTTTTTTAAGTGGCGCAATTGCTATTTGTGCGATGATTTTACCTGGAATTAGTGGTGCTTTTATTCTTGTTCTAATGGGAACATACGGAATTGTTCTGCAAGGACTTAAAGAAATGGATATTGTGTTAATCGGTATTTTTCTAATGGGTTGCTTGGTTGGTATTCTTTCATTTAGTCACTTACTAAAGTACTTGTTTTCGAATTTTAAGAGTTTAGTATTAGCTATTTTGTCAGGTTTTTTAATCGGTTCGTTGTGGAAAATTTGGCCTTGGAAAAATCCGATTGGAGATGCACCAATAGTTGTTCATTCTAATGGAAAAGAAGATTGGATGGAAGTCAATGTACCACCGGGTGATTTTTTAGGAGACCCACAGGTATTAAATGTTGTATTACTAGCTATTGCTGGCTTTTTACTAGTATATGTATTAGATAAAATAGGTAGTCGTGCTCAAAAAAAATAGAAATGAATCCACAAAAAATGCGTAGATTTGGCTTGATTGGAAAAAGCCTAGGGCATTCCTTTTCTAAATCATTCTTTCAAGAAAAATTTAAAGCAGAGCAAATTGATGCAAGCTACGAGAATATTGAGCTTCAAGATGAAGCGGCACTAAAAGAATGGATATTAACTGAATTACCAAAATTCAATGGTGTTAACGTTACTTTTCCTTATAAAACAGCAGTTATTCCATTACTAGATGAATTGAGTCCGGAAGCACAAGCAATTGGCGCTGTAAACGTTATTCGTTACAAAGATGGGAAGGCCACTGGTTACAATACAGACGCATTTGGTTTCCAGCAATCTATCAAACCTTTTCTAAGAAATATCCATGAAAGAGCCTTGCTTTTAGGAACAGGTGGTGCTTCTATGGCGGTAAAATATGTGCTTGAAAACTTAGGAATAACCGTTGGACACTTATCACGAACGCCAGATGTAGATAAAATGATTTTTGGATATGATCAAGCCAATCAAATCATGGTTAATTCTTTTCTAATGATTGTGAATTGCACACCACTTGGAACATTTCCAAATATCAATGAAAAACCTGATTTCCCTATTGAATTAGTAGGAAGAGATCACTTTGTGGTTGACTTAATTTATAATCCAGAGCAAACACAATTCTTGAAAATAGCCAAGGAGAATGGAGCAGACACTATGAATGGCTTGTCGATGCTAAAACAACAGGCACTAAAAGCTTGGGAAATTTTCAACGCATAAATTTCAATACAGGTACGTTTTAATTTCTTTCCTTATTTATATTTTATAAGTTTGCAATAATTACTTAATAAACGTGGGTATTCTAAAATCATATATCAAGGAAGGAGAACATCAGCAGCAAGACTTTAAGTTTCGGGTTGACGATGCTAAGAAAATCGCTAGAACATTGGCTGCATTTGCGAATACAGATGGCGGAAGACTGCTTATAGGAGTTAAGGACAATGGCAGAATTGCTGGTATCTTTCCCGAAGAAGAATTCTATGTGGTGGAAGGTGCAGCAGAACTGTATTGTAAACCTGCGTTAAAGTTAAAATCTGAAGTGCTGATCGAAGACAATAAAATGGTCTTAGTTGTCACTGTTGATAAAGCTGAAAAAAAGCCGATTCTTTCACTCGATGATGAAGATAGATGGAAAGTTTTTGTCAGAAGAGATGATCATACTTTATTGGCCAATAAGATTTTGTTAGGTGTTTGGAAATTAGAGAAGAAAAAAACTTCTACGCCACAAGTTTTCGATGAACAAGAACAACTGATTTTAAGTACCATAAAAGAGCAAGGACCTATTACCTTAAGTAAATTGTATCGAGAAACAAAATTGAATAAGTCCTATATTGATAAACTATTGATTTTATTCATTACTTGGGAAGTTGTTCAGATTTCTATTACACCATTGGGAACTTTTTTTACAATAGCAGAAGAAAAAGCTGAGTAGATTGCAATAAAATGCATTCATTCTATGGCTAATCAAATATTTCTTCTTTAATTTGTTTTACTTAAACATCAACAAATGCTACTATTATCAAAATTCATCTACCTGCTCATTCATCCTTTCACTTGGTTACTTATAACCATTTTACTATGGGCTTTCTTGCCGAATAAGAAATGGTCAAAAAGAGCAAAGTGGACAACAATCTTTATTGCGTTTTTCTTTTCAAACTCAGTTATTCTTAGTGAAGCTTATCTTTTATTGGAAGTTCCATCTGTGAACAAAGCAGAAATTGAGCATTATGATGTGGGAATAGTTCTTGGTGGAATGTTTAGCTATGATGAAGATGCTGAACGATTAAGCGCTAGGGCAGGAGCGGATAGAATCTGGCAAGCCATCGACTTGTATCATGCTAAGAAGATAGATAAAATTGCCATTATTGGAAAGAATGGTGTAGTAGGTGATAAATGGATGGACGAATCTGTTTTATTGAAAAATCAATTGGTAGAATGGGGGATAAAGGAGTCGGATTTAATCATTGAGAAAGAATCTTTGAACACTTATCAAAATGCGTTGTACACAGCAGAGCTTTTTGCAAATGAGTATCCAGATTATTCACGATTTTTGTTGATTACAACAAGTTATCATATGAAAAGAACCCTGGCATGTTTTGAAAAACAAGGAATAAACGTTACGCCTTTTCCAACTGGAAAGAAGTCGAAAGTAAAAAGAGATTACAAATGGCATCAGTTTATCATTCCTTCTCCTGATACGATGACGGATTATTTTCCGCTAATTAAAGAAATTGTGGGCTTACTTGCCTATAAAATTAGAGGATATGCTTAATTTTAGGATTATATGGACTTTATAAATTAGGAAATTTAGCATTATGAATTCACAATTTGAAAACATTGAACTAATTAATAACGAAGACAAGAAACGCTTTGAACTACATCATGACGGGCATTTTGCCTTCATTACCTACGAAGTTAAAGAAGGTGTTTGGTATTTAGAACATACCGTAGCACCAGAAGAGTTAAGAGGAACTGGTGTGGCAAAAGCAATGGCATTAAAGGTGTTCACCTTGTTGAAAGAAAGGAATGTAAAAATTCAACCAATCTGTTCTTACCTTCATGGTTTTATTCAGAGGAATGGTGAATGGAAGAACTTGGTAGATAAAAAATATGAGAAGTACAGTGAGCTTTAACAAGTTCCTTTATAAATCAAAAAGACACACTATAAGGCGTGTCTTTTGAGTTTAATACTTCTTGTATATTTATCTGATTAGAGTAAGATGACCAACATATTCGTTGTGTTTATCCTTTCCAACTTCTTTGATTTGTATCTTCCAAACATAGGTACCATCTTGTGCCTTTTTACCGCCGTATGTTCCGTCCCATCCTGCATTAACGTAATGTGATTCAAATACGATTTCTCCCCATCTGTTGAAAATGAGTAAGGTATATGTTTGAGGGTCGTATCCTGAAGTGAAAACAGGAGCGAAGAAAGGGTTGAAATTATCATCATCAGGTGTGAATGCATTTATCAACTTTGCTAAGTTGAAAGGTCGTTGATTTGTGAAACAAAAAAAGGACAACTAAAAAGTCGTCCTTTACTATACAGTTTTCTTGTTACCGCTTATTTAACCGTAATAACTAGGTAACTAGAAATTCTCCAAAACTTATCACTGTCTTTAATGATTAATCTATCCCCATTCCAATCATAAGAAGAGAGCGGATGATCTGTTGCAATTTTAGGTTTCTTCCCTACTATTCTAATTTCTCTAACCTTTGTTTTATCTAATTCCTCAAAGTACTTCTGATTAAAGTCTTCAGCCATGTTAGTCTTTTTACCAATACCGATAAAACCACCTTCCTTCATTAAAACTCCATTCTCAATTAATTCTTCTAATGTACCGTAAGCATAGTAAACAGTGTTCATTTCCTTCATCACATCCAACGCAAGTTCAACCTGCTGTTGGTACTCATCAAAAAGGCTTGCATACTCCATATTTACATCAGCCAATTGGTCTTGTAGTGAAGCAATTTGTAAGTCTTTGTCATGAATTTGTTTTACCAAACCATCAACCATGTCTTTTAATTCAGTGATTTCAATTCCACTGTCTTTTAACTGTTTTCTAAGTGAAGCAACCGTTTTCGCGTTTTGATTCCTTAAAAAGTTAATGTTATTGATTTCCTGTAAAATCCATTCTTTGTCATCATTCGTTAATTCAGTGTCACTACTTTTTAAACGAATCTCGTCTTGCTTTGAAGTGATTTTTAGTAAATTAATCTGAATGTCATTAAAAAATGAAAAAGTTTCATTTAATACAGAGTCTTTTTGACTGTTCTCTAATTCTAACTGCGCAACTTTGTTCTTTAGTTCAATCAATTCAGCAGCTTCTTCTTGATTTTCATCAGTGTTGTTAGAAGAATCAGTATTACATGCTGTAAAAGCAAATAATATTAATGTTAAAGCAAAGAAATGTCTCATATTTGGTTTGAGTATTTAATATTTGAATGTAAAAATAAGTAAAACTTTGTGTTAAATCTTATATTTGGGGAAAATCAATAGAATAATTATGAAATTTTTGAATTTACTGTTTTTAGTTTTATTTAGCTCAACAACTTTAATAGGGCAAACCATCCACCATAATTTATCAATGCCAGCACCAGAAACCCACTATTTTCATGTGGAAACTGTGTTGACTAATTTTAAAGAAAAGGAGCTCGTAATGGTCATGCCTGTTTGGAGTCCTGGTTCATACTTGGTTAGAGAATACCCAAAAAACGTAAATATTGTTCGTGCGAAAGACGAATACGGAAAAGCGCTTAAAGTTACTAAAGTTAGAAAAAATCAATGGAAAATTGAGAAAGGAAAGGCTAAAAAGGTAACGGTGAATTATGAGGTTTATGCTTTTGAATTAACTGTAAGAACTTCCTTTTTAGACCACACACATGGTTTCTTAAACGGTGTAAACGTATTTATGTATCCAGAAGGGCATAAACAGAGAGGCGGAAAGCTAAGTATCACACCACATTCAAGTTTTAGTACAATATCGGCACCTTTAGAGACTGAAAAAGATGGTTTTGTAAATGATAGTAAAACTACAACTTTCCTATTCAAAGATTTTGATGAATTGGCAGATACACCTATAGAAATTGGAAATCAAACGGAATTTACTTTTGACGCTTCAGGAGTAAAACATACAGTTGCTATGTATGGTGTTGCGAATTATGATATTGAAAAACTGAAAGTTGACATGGCGAAAATCGTTGATGCTGCAACCGAAGTTTACGGACAAAATCCAAATAAGGATTACTTATTTATCATTCACAACGTTGTTGATGGTGGTGGTGGATTGGAACATATGAATTCAACTACTTTAAGTGTGAATAGATGGACTTATGACGAAGCAAATTACAATCGCTTCTTATCATTGGTAGCGCATGAATACATTCACGTTTGGTTGGTGAAAAGATTGCGTCCAAGTGTTTTGGTTGATTATGATTACAACCGTGAGAATTTCACAGACTTATTATGGGTGATGGAAGGATTTACTTCTTACTATGATAAATTGTTGTTGCGTAGAGCAGGCTTTTACTCTGAAGAGGAATATGTGAGAGCTTTTCAAGGAGTTGTAAACTGGGTAGAAGGTTCGGCTGGAAATAAGGTTCAACCTGTTTCTCATTCTTCTTATGATGCTTGGATTAAAGCTTATATGCCGAATGAAAATTCGGGAAACACAACTATTTCTTATTATTCCAAAGGAGGGATTATCGCAGCAGTTTTTGATGCTATGATTATTAAGAAATCAAATGGAAAACTATCATTAGACGACTTTATGCGAAAGCTATATTCTGAATTCTACGAGAAGAAAAATATCGGAATTACAGAAGCAAGTTTCAAGAAAACTTTATCTGCTTTTGTGGATGAAGACTTAGACGTGTTTTTTGATAGATACATCAACGGAACAGAGGAAATACCTTACGAAAAATACTTTACTCCAATTGGTGTTAACTTAGTTAAAACGGAGCATAGTAAATTAAATATAGGTTTAAATGTGAGCGATAAGAACGGTCGATTGATTGTCAACTCTGTATTGAGTGGAAGTCCAGCGGAAAAGGCTGGTTTATCTCCAAACGATGAAATTATTGCATTTAATGGCTTTAGAGTTAATGCTGATTCTTATAAGAAACTAGTAAATGGTGTTGAAGAAGGAGAGGAGTTTAATTTGATTATTTCACGCGATGAGCAATTGGGCGTAATCAATGTAAAAGCAGATTCAACAGACAGCGTGAGCTTTATGTTTTCGGCAAGTGACCATAAATTGGCGAAGTTTTGGTTGAGAGGAAAGTAAGATTTTCTGAAGTTAAATTATATATTTTAAATCGATAATTCATTTTAAAAATGTCAGACAACACTTGGTCCATTATTTTCACAGTGCTATTGTTTTTAGTTCCTGTTTTGTTCTTTGCTTTCAAAAGAAAGGCATTTAGTCCTTTTTCTTTTAAGAACTTGATGAAGAGTTTTAATCGAGCGCTTATCGTTCAGCTTGTTATGGGAATTATTTTCGTTGCTATCATGTTTTATCTTGATAGTCAAAGCAATACTCAAAGTGGTTCAAACTTTACAAAAGATGTAGTCATGAAAGGAGCAACGAACTTTATCATTATTGGTGTCTTTTATTACTTGCCTGCAGTTGTTTTCTTAAATGTTTTCGCTTTTATATTGTCGAGAAGAAATTAGGAATAGTATTAAATAGGAAACGGATTAGATATATTTCTAATCCGTTTTTTAAAAGATTTAATTTCATTTTTAAAGTAAGTTTTTGACTTACAATATCCGCTCCACTATTTGATTGTATAGGTGTAATTCAAAGAAACTCTGGCTTTGTGGTTCCATGGCTTGTCATTCTTTCCTTCCTTGTTTTTTATCACAAAACGCAAGTCTATTTCACTTCTTTTGGTGATTTCATAACTTGCACCAATGGCACTTTTTTGCTTGTAATAATGCAGTGAATTCCCCAAATCTAAATAGGCCTTTGTATAAACAAATAAGTCGAATTTTTTGTTGACTTTATAGTTGAATTTAATTCGATTTCTCCAAACGAAATCTGAAACCTGATTTCTATCTACCATCTGTTGAAATACAGGTTGGTAAGTAATTTGGAACTTCTTGCTCAACTTCCATTTAAAGTCAATTCCGTAACGTAGATCATGATAAGGATCAAGGCGCGTTGCTTGGTATAAGTATTGGAAACTAGGGCGGAACCAGTAAACAGGTTTGTATTTTACCTTTGCACCAAATGCAGACTTTTTGTAGTGTGCAGAATTATCATTCAAATATAAATAATACCTTCCTGAAAAAGTCAAGCTTTTAATCGGCTTGTATTGTACGAAAACACTCGTTCTTGTTTCAAAATCTTTAAGGCCTTGCGCTTGAAGATTAGACGTTTGAAAGATAAATAAGAAAAAAATTGCAAAAAGTAAGATTATTGTTCTCATGGCCTTAAGTTTTAGAAGCAATATTTAATAACGTATTTTGATTTCAGCAATATCTTTTAGAAAATTAATGTTTAAGATCTCAACTGTCTGTACATCAAGTCCAGTTCTTTCTCTTAAGTCTGCTATCATTTCTTCTCTTTTCTCAGGCTTAATTAAATCAATTCTTTCGTAAATGATATCTTTTGTTTTGTTATTTCCAGATAATGTTACCTTTTCTAATATAAATGTAAGCAGTAAAATAAATACGTTGGCGATGATTAAAATCCAATATTCTCCCGAAGGAAGCGCTAAAGCATTGATTAATCCTGTTGCTACAGAAAGGAATAAATATCCCATTTCCTTTACCGGTAAAGTAACAGTACGGTAACGCATAATTGAGAAAATAGCGAATAAACCAAAGGCGAAACCAACTTCTAATGTTGCTTGACTTAATAGTAAACATATTAAGAAATTGACAACGTTAAAAAGCATCAAGGTGAAAAGGAAATCCGTATTTCGATGGCGTGAGAAATAAATGATACGCGCCAAAATAAAGATGGTAACGACATTAATTAAAAATCTTACACCAAAATCGTTGTAATTTAATGAATTTACACCAACCTCTGCTATCTCAGTTTGAGCAAACAAAGTTGTACTTCCTAAAATGAAGAATATGGTTAGTAAAACAAATCGTATCATATTTAATATCTTAAAATTTTGCGTAAATTAAATCCTGTTATTAAAGAGCGTGTAAATGTACGTGATTTATCTAAATAGCCTTTTGTCTTGTCAACATCTTTTCAATATAAAGCAGCATCGGCTTGAAGTTATTGTGTTTTATAGTTGGATGCATTTGAATCATTCCGTTAATATATTTACTAAATGATTGAGGTCTAATGTTTAAGTCTCGAAATACGGTAGAGATACCATCAGTTGCAGTTAAACGGTCTCTTTTGACTTCTATGATAACAAGTTCACCGATTCCTTTGGTTATTTGTTCATTATTTGGATCGATAAACTCTAAATTAAAGTCAATGGTACATCGTTCTGTCATATTTCTATTGACTAAGGTAACGCGTTTGTATGTATTAATAAGTGAAGTAATCAGTGTCTCGTCCAAGTCGCTCGGAGCATGGGAGTTGAATTTACCATAGTATTTTTTAGCTTTCTGGCCTTGTTCAGGAGTAAGCGACATGTTTACATTTTCTAGATTTTCTCTGTATTTATTGGTTCTGTCATTTTTCTTTCTTTTTATTTCGAAAAAATGAAGGTCACTTTCTAAATAGGTTCTTTTTCTGACTTTTATTCTACGCTCTAATTTGTTGTGATGATCTTTGAAGAAGCGAAAATCAGGTGTATCGTAATAAATTGTTTTATATCTGTTATAACGCTTACCGTCGACTTCTAAAACTTGGTAGGAATCCGTTATTTTGTCTAGTATTTCGGGCAAAAGAGAAGTAGGAACTACATACTTGATGTCAATACGCTTTTGAAGCTTAACGGCGGATATTTCATCTAATGAAATAGGCGTAAGCTTTTGCGTAAGTTGTATAATTTCTGTTGTGTCCATAAAAATAAGTAAAAGTAGCTCAATTTGTAATTGGACTCACTATTTCATTCGTAAAACTTCCTTTTAAACAAACGAAATATATTCTTAATTTTCAAACTTACATCTATATATTAATGTTTTTTAATTAATGAAATCGTAAAGGTTTGATAATTAGCAATCTTTATACTCATTCAGAATCAAGCAAGATTGACTTATTTGTAATAGCATTAAAAATTTCCTTTTTACAGTTTTCAGATATTTCTTGCTTATTGTAGTATATAGAATATTCGATTTCATCCACAGATTTATTTTCTTCAATGATATTTATTTCAAAAATCTCTAGTGTTTCAAGATTGAATAAAACCTGAACAGCTGATTGGGTTGTATTTGAGGAAACAATCAAGGACAGGTATTTTGGTAAACCTCCTTTGGCATGATACCATGAGGCAGTAAAAGTGAACTTTAGTTTTCCTTGGTCTGAAAAGTGTTTTGTCACACAATCAGGAAGTTTAATCTTATTTTCAGCTATTTCAAGCGTTAGATTTGAACGGTCGAAACGTGCTGGAGAGAACTTCTCAGGAAGTCCAACTAACCTTCCGTTTTTCTTCAACTGTATTCTTGTGTCTTGGTGAGAAAAAGCATATACAGTGCTGAAAAGAAAGCAAAATAGGAGTATGATTCTCATTTTAAAAAATCGTCAAATTATTCTACAATCCATCAAATATATCGACAACTCTATATTTTGAAATATCAAAAGATTTCGGGTTAGACTTATTGCTAAAACTCTTCATTTCAAATTCAGAAACTTTAACGTCTTTCTCATAAAATTCTGCTTTGATTATTGTTGAGTTTGCTGGAAATGGTGCTTTGTTAATGTTATCTGTCGTTTTTAAATCGGCTGGAAATGGGATATAGGTATGAAAGAAAATTGGTTTGCTGAAAATGTTTGATGCTAACCAAAAAACATTCTTTTTTGTCTCATCTTCTGTGTAGATATATTCTTTACAGTTAAATCCGTTGATGTTTTTTGAATTTCCTGTTGCTGCCCATGTTCCTTTTGGTTCCAGATTTTTCATATGACCTTCCAAAGCTTTCGCCATTGCTTTTTGCATATGTCTCATCGGCATTTTTGTTGCTGTGTTTTGTTCTTCATTGATAAAGTAGTGGGCATTTTCATCATATTTCATAAACAATTTCGTAGTGCTTGCTTTATTCTTTTTAACCCTTTCTGTCGTAATCACTTCACCAACTGTGCTCAGTTCGAACAAAGAAACCATTTCTTCTGTAATTTTACCATTCTTCTTATAAGTTCTGTATTCCATTGTTAGCGTTGCGTTTCCTCTTTGATTCATAGGAACAACGGCGTTTTTATCACCATAGGTTACCTCCTTTAAAGCTTCACGACCTTTTTCCTTTTGTGGTTCTGCATGCTTTTCGCGTACGTTTTTCTTAATGGCACTTTTGACAGCTCCACGCCCCGGTTGTGCGTATAGTGATTGATTAAATAGTGTGAATGATAAAATGGATGTAAGTAATATTAGCTTATTCATAGAATGAAATTTAATGTGAATATCAATAGGTATTCTTTTGTTAAAATAGTAAATATATAAAATATTAGAGTAAAGAACTAAAAATGAGTATTCTAAAAATATAGTTGAAATAAAAAGTTTACACAGGAAGTTGAAAAGCAGAAAAGTTTAAGAATAGAATTATTTTTTTTCTAGTTATCCTGTATTTCCTTTTCCTTTCTAATAATCTGATTAACTGCAGCTCTATATTTCTCTGGAGTTTGTGCTTTCTTAATCGCTTTTAGCACTTTTTGCGGATTGGATGTCGTTTCTGAAAAATACGACCAAAATCCTAGCATTTTCATTCTAATCGGAGTGGGACCAGATAAATAAGCGTCGTATTCCTGATAAATGGTATTGTGAAATTCTAAAAAAATATCCCAACGGTCTTTTGGATATTCCGTTGTGTTTTTTTTTATCCTACTCGGCAGAAAAGGATCAGCAATCAAACCGCGACCAATCATAAAATGGTCTATTTGTGGAAAGCGTTCCTCTATAGCTTTAAAAGCCGGTACACTGGTAATGTCACCGTTATAGTACAGCTTGTGTTTTGTTCCGCTTATGCACTTTTCAAAGGCATCTAAATCGACAGGTCCTTTGTAAAGTTGCTTCCCAATTCTGGCGTGAATCGCAATGTTTTTAAGCGGATATTTATCCAAAATGGGGAAGGTGTCCAAAATTTCCTCTGCATTTTCGTATCCCATTCTCATTTTCATGGAAACTAAGATGTCGGTTTCATTATGTGCACGCTCTAAAATATCGTCAATGCGGGCAGGTTGACAAATTAAGCCCGAACCCATACCTGACTTTGTTACCATCGGATAAGGACAACCTAAATTCCAATTCAGTTCCTTATAGCCCAAACTTCGAACGTATTTTGCAACGAAGATAAATTCATCTGGATCATTGGTAATAACTTGCGGAATCACCTCTAAAGTTGAATTGTTTTCTGGTGCTATATCGAGTTGATAAGAATTCTTAATAACCAACTTGCCTTGCAGTCGAATATAAGGCGCATAGTAGGTGTCGATACCCCCAAAATAGTGATTGAAAGCATTGCGGAATCTAAAGTCTGTAAAGCCTTGTAAAGGAGAAGAAAGTAATGTTGGCGCCATGTTTTTATTTAATTCTGCAAATATAGAAAACTTTAGAAATTACGGTCGTTTAATGGCTTTTTCAGTCTTTTTATTTCTTTAGGAAATTTTTTAAATCGAAAAAGTAAAAGTTCTGCTCTGACTTACTTTTGTTTATTTTCTTTTAGAAAATTTACCATTTTTTCATTCACTACCTTTGGTTGGTCAACGGATAAAAAATGTCCCGCGTTTTGTACAATCTCTCCTTTTGCATTGGGAAGTTTCTTGGCGGCCTTTAGTGATTTCTCATCATTGAATATGTCCTTGTCACCAATCAAAACTAAAACAGGCATTTTTAAAGACTTTAAATCCTTGTTTGAAAAGGGCTTCATACTTGCCATGAATTTATTTGAACCACCCATTTCTGTGGCTATTTTATATTGCTTAATGTATTCTTCGCTAATATTTTTGGAGTTGCTAGACATACTTTCTAAGGTTTGCGCAACTTTGTTTTCTTTTGAAGTAAGTGATGAAGCAGCCATTTTTAGTAAATCTTTGTTGGGCTTTATCCAGGTAAAAGTTTGAACAGGACTTAATAGTATCAAGCTTTTTATTCTATTGGGATTTTTGACAGCAAAGTCAGTAGCCAACCAACCACCACGCGAAGCACCGATTAAATGAAAACTGTCTAACTCTAAGACGAATAAAACTTCCTTATACCAGTCGTTCACTTTTTCCGAGTTTTCAAAGTCCTTGTGTAAATATGATTTCCCTGTTTCCAATACAAAGTCTATCGCATAGACACGATGTTTTTTAGAAAGTGCCTTGATATTGGGATACCACATGGTTGAACTTGCATTCATTCCGTGAAACAATACGATTGGTTCAGCACTTTTAGATCCAGTTACAATTACATGCGCAATTCCATAGGTTGTTGGAATATATAGCTCTTCATACGATACATTCCATGTTTTTAAGGTATTATCGTAAGCGTCATAATATGATTTCTTGATGCCAGAAGCATTGTTAATATAGTCTGGGGTTGTTTTGTATTCATGAAACTCTGAACTACAACTAAATAAAAATAATAAAAGAATAAGGGATGATAATTGTCTCATATAAGTTGATATGAATTAATGTAAATATTATTAAATATAAAATTATATAGTTGTGGAAATTTTGAAGGATTCTTTAAAATTCCAATAAGTTCTGTTTTGTGACATTTATCAGAAAATCAGAGGAGAGGACTTTTACTAATCTAATATTAAAAAGTAAGTTAACTTACAATTTCATTTCAGAAATAAACTGTCCTTGACCTTCAAAAAGCGTGCTATCTTCTAGCATATATTCTAAAATCGGTCGGCATCTATTTTTACAAGCAGGGTAGAAGCTGGCATGTTCTTTTTCCTTATTGGCTATGGAACTTCCCCACCAAAACTCTGTCAAAGCAATGGGCTTTAAATCATGCTGAATGACGTATTGCAACAGTTTAGGTGCAGCACATTCTCCAGCAGCTACGGGTGGATTCTTATGTGTTGAACGACTGAATATTTCCAATAAATTCTCTTCTTTTCCAGAAAGGTTAAGAAAATTGTAATTATCGAAAAGTCGTCTTTGTAATTTTACAGATTTCTGCCTTCTTTTTTCTTTGAGCGCAGTAATTTCACTTGGACAGTCAGCGTTTTTAATCTGTGTTCCAATTTCTGTTAAACTGGTCATTCCTTTATTGATGAAGAAATCACCGACCGACTCATCGAAGATAGAAGGAATCAATCGGTCGCATTTTGCATTTCCTGGTATTTTCCCAGAAATCGCACCTAGAAAAGCATAAGTCCCATCTTTCTGTTGAACAACTAAAACACCCCACATTTTTCCTTTTTGTACATGAAAGTTATAATTCCAAATAACAGCTTCTTGAGTGATAAATGCTTGAAACTCTTTGGCAGCAACTTTTGCAATCTCAGGAATGTAAGTTCCAAATGGATTGTTTAGTCTGTTCGGAATCTCTAGCTCTGAAATGTCTGACTTAAAGTGGAAAATATGTTTGTTGTCCATGAAGTGTTTAAACAGCGATGCAAACTTCTTTCGATTTGTGAATAAGCTTGAATTTACTAGCCTTTTGTGAATTTAAAACGCATAAAAGTAGATTGTTCTACCAGTTGATAATGATTTTTCCATTAACCGGCTGTGGGTTTGCTTCAATAATGATAATATCACCTCCATACTGAATTTTCTTTCTTGAACGGGAAGCAAATCTTAGGTTTTGTTTGCCTTTTTTGTTCTCCGAAATTTTGTAAACAACAGTAACAGGTGCATGATCTGTTCCTTGACCTGGTTCAGCTAGTTGAAGGAATTTCTTCTCTATTTCTGGAATGGTTTGGTCCTCGAAAAGGATTTTTGCATGGACGTAGTCTTTGTCTGTGTTGATAATTTGAATATTGCTTACAGGAACTTCGTTCATCGTTCTTCCGTTCAAAATAAGCGTGAATTTTAATCCATTTTCAGAATAGATTTCCAAATCGTGAGAAACTTGTGCGCTAACAGTTGAAGTTAGAATTAAAGCGAAAAATAAAAGTGAAAGAATGCGTTTCATATGGTGAATTTTAAATTTTATGTAAATATAACTTGTTTTCATTTCAAGTGCAAGTTCAAAGTAAAGGAGGAGATATAAGTAAAAGGATTGAAACTTTCAGTTAACTCTTATTATTGCCTGTAAATGTGAGTGTTGCGGAACTTTACTTATAATATGAATCGATTAATCCATTTTCTTTATCTAATGTTATCATTTTAAAGCCATAAGAAACTAAATAATTCTTTCGAATTCCTTCTTTGAACTTTATGTTTCTGGTGATTCTTAACGTTTCCGCATTGACAAGTTGTTCGCCTTTTTGATTGTAGAAGTTTTCTTGTTGTTGACTTTCATTACTTGCTGGATAGGCTCTGTCTGTAATTCTGTAGATTCCCTCGTGAACTTCCGTTATTCTGTTGGGAAAACCTGATGGTGGAATGATGTGATTGCCCTTGTAATCAATTATAAAGCCGTTTTCACTCGTGCTTTTACTTTCTACTATAATTTGTCCGTATTTATTGAAACGACTGTTTATATAGCTGACTTCATCCAGTATTTTTACGGTCTCAAATTGCTCATTGATAATTTTTAGAATTCTGTTTTTCTTTTGTGGTAATAAATTGCCTTTCGAATCGAATTTCTCCTCTTCTGTAATCACTTCAACGGCTATACAATGACCTTTATAGAAGTTTGTGTAAGGAATGATCTCATTTTCAGGTTCAACTTTCTCGCCTTTTAGATTAATAAAACCATGCTCTTCCTTTGTTAAAAGATTTTCGGTATATCGTTTTTTATAGGTAAAAAGTGAACTCTCAAAAGATAAGTTTGTCACATATTTCCATATCTCTGGAACTTCTTGTTTATTGGCTTGGTAGGTCAGAAAGTATTTTCCTTTGTCATTCTTTAAAAGATAATTTTCAGGACCCCAATATCTTACAATACTGTCTTTTGTCGCTAAAAACTCTAATCCTGTAAGTTTGTCTAAAACAACGCTTACTATTTTTCCTTTTTCGGTATAAGTGCTGAAGGTCGGTTTTATATCTTCGAAATAAATAGGATGATTGTACTTAAAATCGCTTACAAATTCTCCTTGAATTGAAACGATTGCATGTTTTCCGTTCTTGGAAGCATAACCTAACTTGTCTATCTTTCCATCTCTAATGTTTGCCCAACTTAACTCCAAATATGGTTTAAAGCCGTAATCATCAATCATTTTCAATCTTTTCATGAGTTCGAAAACATGATATTGGTTTCTAATGGTGTTGTCAAACCCTGGATAACCGCAATCTTTATATGGGAAAGTATCATTTGGTATAGGGCGAACTTTGATGATTTTGTTGGGGTCAATGGGTGGAACGATGATTGTTTCTATATATCCATTGCTTCTAAAATAAACATAGGTAAATTCCTCAGATTTTATTCCTTTGTTGTCTGTGAAAATATAACCATTTTCAGTTTTTATTAAGGCTAAATATTTGTTGACTTGCGTATAATCACCTTGTGAAAAGTAGAAAAACGGAAAAACAATTAATACTAAACCGAGGATATTCTTCATGTTTTATCCCAGAGTAGAATTCAACACAGGAGACTTAGAAAGGTAATTTGAGTCTGGATAGTAAATGAATAAACAAGATCCATTTTCAATAACATCTACAACCGGCTTGATAAGTTCGGGCGGTAGGGCAGGACAACCAAAGCTTCTTCCTAGTCTGCCGTTTTTATTGATAAAATCTTCGGTTGCGTAGTTGGCGCCATGTAGGATAATTTGGCGACTTACTGCATTGTCATTAAATCCTTTCTCAATTCCTTCAATAATCAGCGAAAAACCAACGCTAGAACCCATATTATTGTTTTTAGTCACGTAAAAACCCAAACTACTTTTATGTGTTCCGTTTTCATTTGAAAAATGTTGAGCATATTCTCCTCCTGTATTTCTCCCATGTGCTACCAAGGTGTTAAACAAAAGTTTTTGTTGATTGATATCAATTACATACATTCTTTTGTTTTTACTTGTTTGTGAAAAATCTACAATGGTTAAAACATCCGGGTTGTTGAGGCGACCTTCCGCTTCAAGTTTGTTGTGACCTTTTAAAGCCAATTGAAAGACTTCATGGGACAATCCTAATTCTGACAAATTTAGTGCAGAATAGATGTCTGTCGTTTCTTCAGCATCTTCGTTGATATCGTATATGATTTCCGAACTCGCATTGTTTAACACAGGAGTAAGTAATATCATAAGATAGAAAAGAAATTTTATCATTTGGGGAAATTATGGGTTTAATAGTATTATAACAAGAAAGAATCTAAAATGTTGTTTTAGATGTCTTTTTTTTACAAAATTAAATAATTTCAGCTATTGACAATGAGTGAATTACTAATTTATTTATTGTTTTAACAAGTGATTTGAAAAATAACTTTATTCTGTTTAATTTAACTATTTCTCTTTATTCTCGCCTTTATGAGTGTTATTTATTATAAGTATTTCAGCCAATCGCTCGTCTCGTTTATAGACATCTTTATAGAAATTAATTTGACCTTCTATATCCACCCAAGCTGTAAAATAACCTATATAAACTGGAATTTCATTTTTCAACACACAAGTTTTCTCTTTACCAGCTTTCATCGCGGCATCGATTTTTGTAACAGGCCAATCCTCATCATCTTCTAGAATTTTTAGTGCCATTTCTCTCGCTTTTGCAACACGAATACAGCCGTGACTTTTCGCACGATCTTCTTTTTCAAAAAGACTTTTAGCTGGAGAATCATGCAGGTATATGTTGTTAGAATTTGGGAAAATAAATTTCACAAGTCCTAATGAATTATTTCTGCCGGGACGCTGACGAACATTCCCATCATTCCAATCCATATTTCGCTTGCTGAGATAGTTTTCATCTTTCTCCATTCCTGGAAGTACCTCGTTTCGGATAATAGACTTTGGAATATTCCAATACGGACTAAAAACGATATAGGTCATCATTCCATCGAAAATAACCGTTTTATTTAACTCAGAACCAACAACCACTGCAGATTCAAATTCAACCTTTCCATCGCGATACATGTCTAAATGAAATGCAGGAATATTGACGAAAATAAATTCTTTTGCCTTGGAAATTTGTGGTGGAACCCAGCGACAACGTTCCATGTTGACAATGATTTTCTTAATATAATCCTCTACGGGAATATTTAGCGCAGCAATGTGTTTTTGAGAAATAATAGAGTCTGGTTGATAACCATTGTGTAATTGAAACTGCTGAATTCCAGCTAATAAATCCTCATCGTAGATGGCGCTTTTATTGTTTTCCTTGATTTCACCCGTAATATATAAACGCTCTCTAATTTGTTGAATTACCGCCGAACTATCATTGGGTTGATATACTTTTTTGTCGGGTTCAAGTTCAATAGGAAGCCAACCTCCATTTTGCTCAATAGTTCGATAGCGCTTTAAGACATTACGGAGTTTATAGTACTGACCAAATAGGTTCAAACTGTTTTCGTTTTGTAGTTTTTTGTCGGAAATAATCGAATCCAACATGGCAGTATAGCTCAATTTCTTTCGGGGTAAAAGCCAACCGAAATTAGAGAGATTATCGTCAATTCCTTTGTAAACTACATCAAAATAAAACAGGTACAAGCAAGTAAGTAAGAATTCTTCCTCAGGTAGAATTGTTGTATCGCTTATATCTCTTTTAAAAATACTGTCGATTTTCTCTTGATAGGGGAAGGTGGAGAAAATTCCCTCACTTTCTATATCTTTTACCTTAGCGTACAGCGAATTCCCGTAAATTACAACACCTTTTTGATCGAACCAAACATGGCTAAAATTATGGTCTTGGTAAATGGAAGTTAAATCCTTTTCGTATTTTTTTACAGCTGGATATTTGGTGAAGAATGGCTCAACTTCTAGACTGTCTATAGGAATGAGTTCGTACATCACAAAAATGCTATCGTAAAAATCCGAAAGGTCAGCTGCCTCGGTGTTGACAATGCTTTCAATATTATTTTTTCTATTGCAAGCCAGAAATACGAAAGAAATTAAAACAAGAAAAGTAATACGAATAAAGCGTGTTCTTGACCCTAAAATAGTGGTTGATAAACTTAAACTTCTTTCTTTCATTTCTTTTGAGTGTTTCATTTAACTAGGTTAATTTGTGTTTTTTACATTTTATTCCAACTTAATCAACTGAATAAGTGTGGTATTATGTCATTTTAAATCTAAATAAATATACGAGAAATTTTAGCAATAATTAAAAAACTGAATCAAATTTTCGTTTGTCTTCATTCATTATTAACTACTTAAAAATACAGCATTTTTTTCTATTTAAGTGAAAGATTGTCCTAATAATACCAAACCAATGCAGATTAGTCCGATATATACATATTTAAGGAAAGTTCCGTCTTTTAACTGATGATTGAAATACCTTCCTATGAAAATTGCAGGAATAATGACTGGAATTGAGATCAAGAAATAATAGCTAACAGTAGAAGTCCAAAGTCCTTGATACCAATAGCCAAACATACCAATGATACTTGCGGGCAAGAAATACGCTTGTAAAGTTGCTCTAAAATTCTTAGCTGTCCAATTGCGGAGATTTCCATAAATAACGAGTGGCGGACCATTTAATCCATACGCTCCACCGAGAATTCCTGATAAAAAACCACAAACAAACAGCCATCTTTTATCATCGGTCTTTAATTTGAATTTATTTTTAGAGAATAGTGAATAGATTGAATAGGTGATGATTAGTATTGCTAAAATTGTTTTTACAACCCTTTCATTCCCATAAATAAGTAAAAATAAACCGATTGGAATTCCTAAAGCAGCAAAAAATATGAGCCATTTTGCGCTGTTAAAATGAATTTTTTTTCGGTCTTGTACCACCACTACGGCAGCAACTAAAATAGATATAAGAACAGAAAGCGGAACGGCAATTTCAATTGGAATTACTAGAATTAGCAAAGGAACGGCAACTAATGATTCGCCAAAACCAAAGGTCGAGCGTACCAATGTGGCAATGAATACAATCCCTAAAATGTAAAATGTTACTAAATCCATACTTCATGAAGTCGCTTAGTCTTGATTAAAGAATCCGTAAAAAACCGTAACTATTCTATTTCAATAGTATATCAACTAAATTTCTAAAAGTTAGCTTTTAAAAACAACTTTCTAGATGAACTATCTAACTTGTTTAATCTTAGTAAACTGAATTCCTAGTTTTCGTTCGTATTCACGTAAAGTTTTCGCTTCTGCATTGTTGACAAAACACATAGAAACACCGTCTTTTCCAGCACGAGCTGTTCGCCCACTTCTATGGGTATAATATTCATCACTTTCTGGTAATTGATAATGCGCAACAAAAGTCAGTCCTGGCACATCAATTCCACGTGCTGAAACGTCTGTCGCTACAAGAATTCGCAATGATTCATTCTTAAAGGCACGCATTACCTTGTCGCGTTCCTTTTGAAGCAAATCCCCATGAATAGCGTCGGTTGCAATGTTTTTTGCGATTAATTGTTTGGCTAATTTCTGAGTTGCAGCTTTTGTTCGACAGAAAATTACTCCACGGTTTTTATGCTGAGATTTTAAGAAAAGGAGCAAGGCTTCCAGTTTCTCGGACTCATCGCAAACTAAGTATTGGTGTGAAATGTTTTTGTTGACGATATCTTCTTTCTTAACCTCTATACGTACTGCGTCTGGAGACAAATGTCTGGAAATGATTTCTTGAATTCCATGTGGAATAGTTGCAGAGAACAACCATTTATGTTCAACAAGTGGTAGAAAACTTAAAATTTCATCCAACTCTTTTTGAAAACCCATGCTTAACATTTCATCCGCTTCATCTAGCACAACAGTTTTCACTTTGCTTAAATCAACAGCCTTTTTATTGACCAAATCAATTAATCGACCAGGCGTAGCGATGATAATATGCGTTGGACGTTGTAGTGCTGAGATTTGACGATCGATGTGTTCACCACCGTAAACTGCTTCTATGAAAATTTTATCATAGTACTTTATAAACTTAAAGAGTTGTTTAGCAACTTGTTTGGCTAGTTCGCGTGTTGGACATAAAATTATACCTTGAACAGCAGGATTATTTGCATCAATTTTCTCTAGCAATGGAAGTCCAAATGCAACTGTCTTTCCAGTTCCTGTTTGTGCTTGTGCTACAATATCCTTTCCTCCGTCTAATAATAGCGGAATGACCTTCTTTTGAATGTCTGTTGGTGCGATAATGTTTAATTCAGTCAAACCTTTAACCAAGCCTGAATGTATTCCTAATTCTCTGAAGTTTTTCAATGTATATGAGTTGTAAATTGGCGTAAAGGTACGTAAAAATTAAAGAAGGAGTGAAGGAGGGTGTCGATTCTGTAAAACTAAACCTGCTGAATCTATTTTTGCTTATTAAATTCCTTCTTTGACAACTTGTTTAGTTGCTCTTTTTGACCTTCTTTAAAATATCATTACGCTCTCTACTGTTGTAATAATTCCTGTTTTTGTCATCAAGTTTGTAATCATAGTAGAGTTGAAGATCAATTAAAAAACTATCTTTTTCAAGTAAGTATTTAGGACCTTGTATTCCTGAAATACCTTCACTTCCAGTTATTAAATAAATTGTATCCTCTATCATTTCGTAAGTTCCCTCGTAAGAAGTGTTTCCAAAGTGTCCGCTTGAGGTTCTTTTA
The DNA here is from genome assembly GCA_035497735.1 of Brumimicrobium sp. Taxonomy (GTDB): domain Bacteria; phylum Bacteroidota; class Bacteroidia; order Flavobacteriales_D; family Crocinitomicaceae; genus Brumimicrobium. Next base: position 102,341 of record DATJCX010000066.1, read on the forward strand.
TAGGAATTATCTTTGTTAAATTCAAAGCTCCAATACGTACGTCCCCATGAACCTGAAAATGATTTATCTATTGACTGTCCAAAAGAAAAAGAAGAAGATGAAATTATCGTCAGAACTGTAATAATGATGGTATGTTTTGAGGTCATCATATATTTTTTACTTTTCTGTTAGTTGTTCACTTATAAAGTCAGGAAATGTCTTTACGGCTATTGCTAACTTTTCGATATTTTCATTTTTTAACGACTCCACATTTAAGTAATTATTGTAGCTACGGAATCGACTACGCTATTGCATTTGGTCAACCAAGTCTTCTTTAGGTCTGTCGCTACAAGCCCAAAGTCCTAATGCTAAAAATGTCAATAATGTTATTTGTTTCATATTTCGTGTCGTTCGTTATAGTTGCACACAACGGTCCTGCTGTAGGAAAAGTGGCGCATTTCTCGAATGTAATCGTGCGCCATTTTTTTTACAGCATGTTATAGCTATTTATTCAATTTAAAACTTTTAACACAATGGATAATCATTCCAAAGTTATTCTCAATGTTTTCGTTCTTTTCGCTCACTCCACCCAAATAATAATATTGAGTGTCATTAATTGGAATAAAAAAATCTAGTTCTTCTTGTGTGATTTTTCCGTTATGTTCGTATGTCAAAAGAGCAGTTTTAGCAGTTTTATTTCCAATTTTCATTTCCGACTTTTCTACTACCTTAACATTATTGGCTCTATCGGTCATTTGTTTAATTAGATGTTCAAATTCTGTTTCAATATTTCTGGAAATAATATTCATTTTCATAACGCCCATTGCTACAAAGTTGCTGTCTTTCGATCCACTTTCGAGAACATATAAAACAGTATCAGAATCGATTGGGTCTTCATTGTGAAACCAGTTATTCGGAAGTAATATTGAAAATTCACCATTATTCGAGTTAAACTGCGACTTTGCAAATTTCACCTTATTTGATTCATAGTTAGCAATGCTCTTTCGGTTCTCTCCGCAGGCGATAAGAACGAATAACATTATTAGTATTCCGAGTGTTTTCTTCATTAGCTATAACGAAAAATGGTAGCCGTAGTTGCCGGATTTACAGCACTTTCGTATCAATTTAGCACTTCGGTTCGTTAAAAGCACCAAAGTATCAAGTTGGCACGAAAGCCGGCAATTATCGGCTACCATATGTTAGTGGCATTTAT
>DATJCX010000067.1:0-1688 GCA_035497735.1 Brumimicrobium sp.
TTTGATAGAGACCATTCGTGATTTCAATACTCAATTTTATGTGTGCGGTCCAGAAGGGTTTACAGAAGAAATTTGTCGAAGTTTAATTAGTTTAGGTGTAGAACCCGAATCATTAGTGATCTAAAACCCATTCGAATTTATTCCATAAAAAAAGAGAGGCTTGTAAATAGACCTCTCTTTTTTTCATTATAAAAATGGAAAAATTATTGTAAGTTAAATCTAACAGGGATTGAGAAATTTAAGTTTACAGGCGATCCATCGTCCAGTTTAGCAGGTTGAATCAATCTTCCTCTACTTGCAAGTCGAGTTGCAATTCTCTGCATCGCTTTTTCTGCTTCTTTACCTAATTGCTCGTTAATATATCCTCCACCTCCTTGCATTGCTTGAACTTGAATTATTTTTCCTGACTTATCAATTACAAAAGAAATTTTTGCTACCGCTGAAGTTTCACCACGATTATTCATTACTTCTGCAAAGTCAGCCAATTGGTCGTTTAATTCGTCGTTTAGCTTTTGTGATAAACATTGTTGAAGCTTATTTTTATCCCCAGCGAATTTTTCACATCCTGGAAAGACAGCCATATCTTTAACATTTCTTACCGAATAGTTAACATTAGAGGGTGGAGCGGGTTTTGTACCCTCTCCCGTTCCTGGTTTGGGTCTTTCGGGTTCAGATCTACCTTTTGTTGAGGTGGATGCTTCTCCTTCCACGTTTTTCAAACCGATCAGTTTGTTTTCCATTTCTTCAACCTTCACAATCGGTTCTTCTTTCACCACATCTTTCTTTGGCTCTGGAATAACCACTCGCACCTCAGCAATTTCTGGCTCTGGCTCGGGTTCTGGTTCAGGCTCATCAGGTTTAATTTCCTCTTCAATAATTTCCTCCGGTATATCTACATCCGTAAGATTGATGTCTACTACGGTATCTACTTTATCTGCTTTACTTAAGACAACATTGTATAAATAAATTCCCAAGGTTACAAAACCGATAAGGGTAACACCTATAATTAAAGCTCTTAAAAGAGTGGAACGTTCGCTTTTTCTAAGGTCATAGGCACCGTATGATTTGTTCCTATTTTCAAATACGATGTCATCCAATGATTTATATTTTTCTTGTGACATGACTTTTAGATTTTTTAATTACTACTAATTCCTCGTTTCTCCTCATAGACTTTCACTTCAATAGGTGCTATGTCTACTATCCCATATCGCTCTGATTGCGTAATTTCCATCTCATCCAATACATTCACCAAATTCTCATAGGTAGAGTCATCGGTGGGTTTAATAATCACCGTGAAATTATCCGGTTTGGGTGCTCTTTGCTTTGCTGCCAAAATATCCTTACGAATTCCTTCTTTTGAATAATTGGTTTCATTTAAAGTTTCTGGAGTCAATTCTGTTTTATCTTGTTGATGCCAAAATATAGTATTGTCTCCTCCCAAAATAATTGAAATCGAATTTCTTACATCTACTTCTGGAGTTTCTGTAGGAGTTTCTTTGTTTGGATCTTTCGGAGGCATATTTAGTCCCATCACATTTGGTTTACTAAATGTAGTCGTAAACATAAAGAACGTAATCAAAAGGAAACCCAAGTCTGCCAAAGGCGTCATATCGACCCTTGTAGAAGCTTTTTTCGCTCTTACCTTTTTATCTTTTCTAAGTCTTCTTTGTAAATTTGCCATGGCTTAG
>DATJCX010000068.1:0-2306 GCA_035497735.1 Brumimicrobium sp.
GGTAAATGATCCAATCCTTTGACCATTCCCAAACCTTCGATGGCTGAAGTAACCGTCACTGCAGGCGTAATAATCCCATCCGCAAGCAAGGCCGAAGCACCGATCATCGTAGGAATGACCAGTTTTTTACCGTATCGACGAACCAAGGAATACAAAGAAAACACACCGCCTTCCCCTTCATTGTCTGCTTTTAAGGTCAACCAAACGTATTTGATGGAAGTCTGAAAAACCAAGGTCCAAAACACACAAGAAACACCACCAAAAACCAAGGTTTTACTTATTTCATCCACACCAATAATCGCTTTGAATACATACAATGGACTGGTACCTATGTCGCCATAAATTATCCCCAATGCGATTAATAAACCCAAACCTGTAACTTTATTTCTAAAACCTTTCGCTTGTTCCATGCTGTTTTCCTCTTACGGATTCACAACACAAAGTTCGCGCGTCAAGTGTTTGTTTCGTATAAAAAATCAGTCGGTATTTATAAAGAATTTATAAAGATTTTTGGGTGGTAAGGAATTAGATGAATTTTTGAATGTATAGTTTTGGTGTAGTTTTACAATGATTACCAACGGTTCGGGTGTTTGCGAAGTGCGGGTGTTATTTTCCTGAATTTTGGGGATTGTCCCGAGCCAAGCAAAACACTTTTCTTTTTGCTAAGATAATAAAATTGCGAAAAGAGAGTGTTTTTGCATGTAAATTTTAATGCTGTTGGAGTTTGGGACATTAACCCGCATTTTACAAACACCATGTTATTATATGTAGTGCTATCTTATCCGGTGTTTTGAAAAGTGGGAGAGAGGAAAGCTCTTTTGCAGTCTTTGGATTGTGCGTCTGGTGGATCGGACTGCAAATGTGCTTTTCTCTGTGGTGGGCAGATTTTTTATTTTTTAGATGTTGTAACCGCTTACTTGATATTTGTAATATTGGAGTTCTTAAAATTAGTTGGGGTAGGAAACGCAGAAAAATAGAAAGGTAATTGGTGCATTGGTTAGAACCGCCGTTAAATAGGTGTTTGGTAAAAAAAACTCCACCAAAAAGCTTTTGGTGGAGTTTTTTACAATTATTTTTTTACAATCTTTTCGGTTTTTATAATCTTACCATTATCTTCTACCGAAACAAAGTAAATTCCCATTGGGAAAGAAACTATATTTACTTCTGTTTTGAGGTTTTTAATTTTTTGTTGATAAACCAGTTTCCCTGAAACATCTGTAATTCTAATATTTCCTGATTTTAATTGAGAATTATTATCTATAATTAAAACTTCTTTTACAGGATTGGGATAAATGTCAATGTGCTGAGCATCTATATCTTTTACTGTCATTTGTTGATTGGTATATGTGACGGTGTCTCCAAATTGATTAATAATATCTAAGATTAAATTATCGTCTGAGTTTTCAACAACAGAACAATCCATTGGGATACCATCCATTCCACCAATACCAAAAAAGGAAGCATAAAGAAATTCAAAATCTTGATTTTCCAGATTATCACATTCGTATCCACCTGCAAAATCAAAAAATGAAATTTGATAATCTGAGAACCAAGTTATAAAACCACCCATAGTCGAAGAACAAACTTCAGAATGAAACCAATACATAACTTCATTCTCTGGCTCAACTCCCATAGTTATTGTATGCATTTCTTCGTTTGTTGGAGGAATGTAAGTTTCTCCATCAATATTCATTTCGGTTAAATACCAAGTATTTGCTAATATTTGGTCTTTAACGGTTTGTGCTGTTATAGATTCACTAATAAATATGGCTAATAAAAATAAAGCTCTCATAACCTTAATTTTTTATCAAATTCTTAGATTCTACAATTGCACCGTTGCAAACCAAAGTAACGGTGTAAATACCATTTGGGTAGGCTGAAAGGCTCAGTGTAGCTTGTGTATTCGCCGTATTCAAAATATGAATATTTGAACTTCCCGTTGCAGTATTGGTAATCATCAGATAAGCAGAAGTTGCGGAGGTAGCATCATAAGAAACAGTTACCTGTGAACTTGCCGGATTGGGAACAAGTGTTCCTAATGTGTAAGGACTATTCCCAGATATTTCCACATAATAAGAATAGGTAGATTGTCCAAACCCGATACACAAACTAAAAAAACATAAGATAAAAACAAGTTTTTTAGCTGTTGAAAGTAGTAATAGTCGTCGAACGACTTGATTGTTTGATTCCATGATTAAAGGTTTTAGAGTTAATACTGTGTAATCTAGAATAAATTGTTAAGAAAAACAAAATAATTTTTAAATTATAGTTTTAGTGAATAATCGGAAATTGAAGTATGGTTTCCG
>DATJCX010000069.1:0-157813 GCA_035497735.1 Brumimicrobium sp.
TTTTAAAAGTTTCTTTTGAAGCTTCTGCTGGCTTTAAACTACAAGATGTTTCTTTGAATGGGGAACTTTTTGATACCTTGGTTGTGGCGAAGACATTGGGCGGAACGGGGTATAGGTATGGGTTTAACTCGATGGAAAAGGACGATGAAGTGAAAGGGAAGGGGAACGCTACTCCCGAGATAAAAGCGAATATTTTCCTTCGATACAACGAATGTTTTGCTAAACAGAGTGTTGCTGGGGAGTTATTTTTTAAGTCAATTTAATTATTTATTTTTTTTCTAAAGAGTAGGGATAATAATTTCTGTTGTTATTTTATTTTGAACTTGTATGAATGTGTTTATGTTGTTTTTTCAACTTTTACTTTTTACAAGTCTTCAATGTGCAGTTTAATTTGTTTTTTAAATTTTGATTTATCGGGTTTTTCTCCATTGAGTACTTCTTTTGGTGTTAATCCGTAAAATTCAAAGGGGTATCTTTCTTCGTTGTAATAAGAGAAGAAAGTTTCAAGGTCTTTTAGGTGCTGTTTAATTTGTTTTTTAAATTTTGATTTATCGGGTTTTTCTCCATTGAGTACTTCTTTTGGTGTTAATCCGTAAAATTCAAAGGGGTATCTTTCTTCATTGTAGTAAGAGAAAAAAGTTTCAAGGTCTTTTAAGTGCTGTTTTTTGTCTAACGAATGTCTTCCTTGCATAAATTCTGTTTTAGAAATACTGTGTGTACTTTCGGCCATACTGTTTGAATGGGGGAAGTCTTGAATTGTCTTAAAAACAAAAAAACTCATAACTTTTATCAAGTTATGAGTTTCCTTTTGTGGCGGAGAATGAGGGATTAACTCCGTTTTTCCCTAAATTAGAACTCCATACCAAGCATAGAAACTCACCTCGCCAAGTGTGTCGAGGTTGTTTTTTTGTTTTTCTTCCAATCTCCAAGACATAAAGTCTTGAATTGTCTTAAAAACAAAAGGAAACTCATAACTTTTATCAAGTTATGAGTTTCCTTTTGTGGCGGAGAAGGAGGGATTCGAACCCCCGATACCTCTCGGTACGCTGGTTTTCAAGACCAGTGCGATCAACCGCTCTGCCACTTCTCCGGGGCAAATGTACTTATATTATTTTATCTAGCGCATATAAAAATCAATAAATTTTAAATAAATTTCATTATTTCTCCTTGTTGCCACAAAATCAAAGGTTTAGGTTGTTTGAGTGATTTGTTATTAAAAGTTAACTGTAGTACGGTTTTTGCAGTAGAACTAATTTTTATGTAAATTAGCATTTAATATAGTAGGATAGTATGCGATTAAAAATTGTTTTGTTGATGTTAGCTGCTGTGGCAACTAACCTTAGTTTCGCTCAAACGAAGAAGGAGGTGAAGGTTTATCTGAATGAAAGCCAATTTTATTCTCCAGAAGCAGGGAATTACCTTGAAGTTCAACTGAATTTTGCGGGTTATACACTAAATTACCTTGAAACGGATGCGGGCGTGATGGCTGAAGTTGAAATTACCCAAGTCTTCTATAAAGGAGACAGCGTTGTTTCGGCTGATAGATATTTGCTAAAAAGTCCCTTGGTGATCGACAGTATCGTTGATGACTTCTTCGATATTCAAAGATATCCTTTGAAACCTGGGGTGTACCAACACTTCCTGTCAATTAAAGATGTGAATTCTAAAAATAAACCAACTGAAGCGTCTAAGAAAGTTGAAATTATAGACTTGTCTGGAGAACTTTCTGTTTCATCTCTGATGGCTGCTGAGTCTATTATTCCAAATCCAGCTGAACAATCTGCTTTTACAAGATTCGGATACGATGTTATCCCTATGCTGGGAACGTATTATTCAACTGAAATTAAAAACTTATTGTACTACCTAGAAGTTTACAATGCCGATAAAGCAATTGATGATTCGGTTTATGTTGTTGAACAAAAACTAATCGGTAGAGACAACAATCTTTCATTAGACCAGTATACTCGTTATTTCCGTTACAATACTTCGGATGTTCAAGCAGTGTCAAAGGTTATTGATATTAGTATGTTGCCAACAGGTGCCTATACTTTAGAAATAAATGTGTTAAATAGAGAGAATAAGATTCTAGCTAGAAGCTCATTTGAGTTTGATAGAACAAATACAGATGATGTGAACGAAATCGCCTATGAAGATGTGATTATCGATCCAGCTTTTATTGAAAGTATTCCAAAAGATTCAACAGGTTATTACGTAGCGAGTTTAATTCCAATTGCTCGTCAAATGGAAGTGAAGAATATCATTAAATTATTAAAGGAGAAAAACTCTGAAAAAAACATTCAGTATCTACAAGCCTTTTGGATAGATACTGACAGAAAAAGACCGTATGAAGCTTGGGTGAAATATAAAGCACAAGTTCAATTGGTAGAAAGGTTATACGCAACGAATTATCAAGTTGGTTTCGAAACGGATAGAGGTAGAGTGTACCTTCAATATGGTGCGCCAAACGGCATTCATGAGCAACCTTCTTCACCGTCGGAATATCCTTATGAAATTTGGCAATATGATAGAATTGGAAATTATTCAAATAGAAGATTTGTATTCTACAGTCCAAACAACTTGAATAAAGAATATCGCTTGTTACACAGTGATATGATAGGAGAATTGCAAAATTACCGTTGGCAACATGCTTTAAATAAGCGTAACACTCCAGGTAACAACCTAGATGATCCAACAGGAGGAACGCCTGAACATTTCGGTGGAAATTCTTCGAGATATTACCAAGGTTATTAAGCAGTAAAAACATTGAAAACAGCAGTTGTTATTCTTAATTGGAATGGAATTCAATACTTAAGGCAGTTTTTACCTGTTTTAGTGGAGAATACTAAGGATGCCCAAATTGTAGTAGTTGACAATCAATCTACAGATGATAGTATTGCTTTTGTTCAACAGGATTTCCCAGCTGTACGCGTTATAGTGAATGAATCCAACGGTGGTTTTGCCAAAGGATACAATGATGGTTTAGCTCAACTAAAAGGTGATTTTGACTATTATGTTTTAATCAATTCTGATATTGAAGTCACAGAGAATTGGCTCCAACCTTTGATAGGTAAATTAGAAAGTGATTCAACAATTGCTGGAGTTCAACCTAAAGTATTGTCGTATAATCAAAAGTCAAAATTTGAATATGCAGGAGCAAGCGGTGGTTTTATAGATAAGAATTTATATCCGTTTTGTCGTGGTAGAATTTTTGATGCTTTAGAAGAAGATAAGGGGCAGTACGACACTGAAACTGAAGTTTTTTGGGTGACAGGTGCTTGTATGGCTGTCCGCGCTGATGTTTACCATCAGTTAGGTGGTTTAGATGCTGGTTTTTTCGCCCACATGGAAGAAATTGACTTCTGTTGGCGTGCAAAACAGCAGAATTATCGTTTTTATGCCGTGCCACAAGCTAAAGTTTATCACGTAGGTGGTGGAACATTGGCCTATGACAATCCAAGGAAAACCTTCCTTAATTTCCGAAATAGTCTTTATATGATTCATAAGAATTATCAGGGCTGGTTGTTTGGAAAAGTCTTCTACCGTTTGGTATTAGATGGAGTGGCAGGAGCAAAGTTCGCCTTGTCGTTTAAGTTTTCACATGTAATGGCTATTATCAAAGCACACTTTGCTTATTATGGTCACTTGTCTGTGCTTAGTAAACAGCGTAAAGAAATCAAAAGCCAGCGTACGACATTTAATGGTACTGGATATTATAATGCTTCTATTCTTTGGGCTTACTATTTTAAAAAAATTCGCAAATTTGAAGAGTTGAATAAACGCTTTTTTAGTAAATAGCACCAAAACATAGTCAATGTGTCTGTTCTAGACAACTAATTCTTCCTATCTTCGTTCTTAGTATATAGTGATTGCGTTAATTTTTCAAGAATTGAAGAGAATGTACAGTAAAGGTAATAACATACTATTTGTCAAGCTTTGTTTGATATTGCTCTTTTTACCTGTTTTTGTGAATGCGCAAAACGTTCCAAATGGGCTGAACTGTGTGAACGCCTTGCCTTTTTGTTCTGATGAAAATTATTCTTTTCCTAATTTAGTAGGCTCAAATGCTATTGTTGGTCCCGATTATGGCTGTTTGAGTCAGCAACCGAATCCTGTTTGGTATTATTTAAAAGTAGGAGATGCCGGAACTTTTCAATTTCTTTTGGAACAAAGTAACACCAATGGAATTGGGATTGATGTCGATTTCGCTATGTGGGGACCTTTTTCTGAACTTTCTTCGGGTTGTAATTCGGTAATGATCGGAAATACGCCACCCATTCAATGTAGTTATTCCTCTTCTTTTACAGAAACAATTGGAATTGGGATGACAGGAGGAAGCAATGAGTTTGGAAATGGAGAATCTACGCCGCCTGCTGCACAATCTGGTGATTATTATATTCTTGTCTTAACGAATTTTAGTGGGGAAGTGGGAAGTATTCAATTAACCCAAACTGCGGGAACCGGGACAACCGATTGTTCTATTGTTCTTCCCTGCGAATTGACTCATATTACTGCAAATGTCAGTGACTGTGATTCCACAAACAATACATTTTCTGTTTCTGGAATAATTGAATTTCAAGATGCGCCTGAAACTGGAAATCTGATTGTTGAAGATTGCAGCGGAAACAGCGTTAGCTTTTCTGCACCCTTTCAAAGTCCGTTAAATTATACCCTTCCTAATCTTTCCGTTAATGGTGCTGAATGTTTTGTAAATGCTTATTTTACGGAAGACGAGCATTGCGAAATCACGAAAAATTATAATCGTCCAAATACTTGTGTTTGTAATCCACCTAGCTTAGATATTACACCGCTTTCTGTTTGTTATCCCGAAATTGTAAGTTTAAACAATGCCATATTGCCGACTTCTGATGCTGGGATTTATTCTTTTCATGGAACGGAAAATGGTGCGCTAAATAAAACCAATAATATCAGTCATTTTGTAACGCAAAGTGGTACTTATTGGGTTCGTGCAGAGAACAGTACTGACCCTACTTGTTTTTCTGTTTATGCAATTCATATTGAAGTTACCATGTTAACTTTTACGGATGATAGAGTCCTACCCGACTGTGAGGAAAACAATGGAGAAATCACTTTGCATGTGAGTGGAGGAGAACCTGATTATACTTTTTCTATAGACAATGATGCGACGCAACAAAGTAGTAATCACTTTGAAGATTTAGAAGCTGGAATTTATACTGTTTATATTACAGATGTGAATGGTTGTGCTGTTACGGATACCATTATTCTCAATAATCTGAATGCTCCGACAATTGATAGTGTCACTTCTATCGACCCGCCTTGTCCGGGAGACTGCGATGGCGCAATCGAAGTTTTTGTTTCTGGAGGCACCCCCGATTATTCTTATATTTGGATTAAAGATGGAGACACACTTCCTCAAAACTTAGCTAGTTTGGAAGATTTGTGCGCGCCAAGCGATGGTGCATTCTTCAATTTTAATGTTGTGGATGCTAATAATTGCAAGGCTTTCTATTGGTTTGTTCTTGCACCTCCGGTTGTCGATAATCCTTATTTTATTCTCAAGGACTTCTGTGCTAGTGAATCTGGTGTGGCCCTGAATTTATCAACCAATGATGGTGTTTTTTCTATTCTATCTCCAATTGGTGATGGTGCAACGATAAATGCTGAAACAGGTCAAATTAGCAATGCGGTTGGTGGAACAACTTATACGGTTCAGCATCAGGTAGGAGAGGTTTGTATTGCGAGTTTTACCAGACAGGTAAAGGCTTTGGCAGGTCCTGATTTCTTACTTGAAAAAAGTGACCCTTTGTGTCATGAGAATGATGGTAGTATTTTCGTAAATGCGGTGGAAATTGGTGCGGTTCCATTTGAGTACGCAATTAATGGTGGAGAATTTCAGGTGAATCCAACATTTGAGAATATTAGTGGTGGAATTTATGTTGCAAGCGTGCTAGATACCAACGGCTGTGTGAGTACTGATTCGATAATTGTAGAAGATTTCATTGGTCCTATACTGAAAATTACGAATACTGTAGTTACTTCGCCTACATGTCATGACGACTGTGATGGGAGCATAGCGATTGAAATTGTAGGTGGGACACCAGCTTATAGCATTCAATGGTATGATAATAGTAGTAATGTTTTAGGCATTACCGAAGCTGTGTTACAAGACTTATGTGCGGATAGCTACAGTGTTGAAGTACGAGACAGCAATGATTGTACTGCCATGGCTAAGATTACCTTGGTCAATCCTGAAATTCCAGATCCGAGCTTTAAATTTGAAGATTTTTGTGAGAATGAGTCGGGTGTTTTACCGCAATCAGTGATTACTCCTGGAGGTAAATTTAGTTTTCTTCCCCCGGTTGATGATGGCGCAACAATCGATTCTTTAACGGGAGAAATTAGCAATGCCGTAGGAGGAAATACCTATACCGTTTATCATGAAACACCTGCTCCTTGTGTGGAAAACTTTACCACAACGGTCACGGTTTTAAACGCACCGCAAGCCAATTTTGAAGCATTCCCAATTACTGGTGTGCCACCTTTGACAGTTGACATTGAAAATAATTCTATTGGAGCGGATAGTTATTTATGGTTGTTTGGTGACGGACAAGAAAGTACGACGAATAATCTTAATTTCTCGCATGTTTACAGCGACTTCGGAGAATATTCGCTGCGGTTATTTAGCCTCACAGATGAAGGATGTACCGATACGATGACACAAATAATTACAGTTTATTACGACAGTATCCGCTATGAATTTCCGAATGTTTTCACGCCTAACCAAGATGGTGAGAACGATGATTTTCACTTGATTTTCAAAGAAAATATCGTTTCTCTCGATATAGTAATTCTCAATCGATGGGGGAATATTGTTTTTGAAAGTGATGAGGTAGATTTTTCATGGAATGGACGTATTCATAACTCAGGTGAAACTTGTACCGAAGGTGTTTATTTCTACAAAGCTAGGATGAAGGATGCGCATCAACAGTCTGTAAAAGCACATGGTTACGTTCACCTTTTTAGATAACTTTCTCTAAGTCTTCCGCTAATCGACTGATTTTCTCTGTTTTTACAATTCCATCCACCCATTCCTTAGGAATAGAATCAAAACCATATATCAATCCTGCTAAACCGCCCGTTACAGCTCCAGTTGTATCTGAATCATCGGCGAGATTAACCGCTTTTAATACTGCTTCCTTATAAGAATTTGTTGAAAGCAAACACCATAAACTCGCTTCTAAAGTACTTAAAACGTAACCACCACTGTCTATCTTTTCTTCAGGTTCATTTTGTATGTCGCCATTTAATATTCTGCTAAATAATTCAATTTCAGAACCGTCAATAGCTATTGAATTTAAGAAGGCTGGAATCTCCTTTTTTAATGCTTGATAAGCTTCCATTTTATCTTTTCCTTCTACTATTTTTTTGGCAAATTCTAAATAATAGAAACAAGCAATTGTGGAACGAATATGTCCGTGTGTAATGGAAGAAACTTGCTGTGTAATTTTAAATCTTTCCTGAATCGGTTTGTTTTTTATGTAAACTAACAACGGCAAAATACGCATCAATGAACCGTTTCCATTGTCTCGCTCGTCTGTTCCGCCTGCTTTTACAGCTTCGACGCCATTTTCTAATCTGCTAAGCGCTTCCATCGTTGCCACGCCAATATCGAAGATTTTCTTTGTTGCCGACCAATATCCTTCTTTCTGCCATTTTACGAAGTTTTCTGCGATGGTATTCAAGTTGAATTCATCAGCGATCACTTCTGCTAGACAAAAAGTGAGTGAACTATCATCCGACCAAGTTCCTGCCGGTAGCTTATAAGTTCCCATTCCTCGTAAGTCTGTTACCGGATCTTTTGCTACTTCTTCTCTTGTTAGGAATTCCACCGGAACACCTAATGCGTCACCTATGGCAACTCCAAATAATATTGATTTAGTGATATCTTTCTTCATTGTTTGTTCGTTTTATCAATTATAAATCTAAGCTTTTTTTGGCAAGTTTCAAGCGAAAGAAAGGCATTTATCGAAATAGTGACCATTGTCATTTGTGAAATATGTTCTTTTAATATTTAATTTTTTATTTCCTGCTTTGCTTTGCCTAATTTTGCAGAAGATGAAAATGATTAATTTCCTTATATTTTCTAATCTTTTGGTTAGTTGCTCATCTGGAACTTTGGCAATGGCAGTGGCACATCAATTTGGTAATCCTCATCCTTTTGGCATTGGTTTTACCGTCTTCTTTGCGACTTTATTTGTTTATAATTTCCAACGAATAGCAAGGCGAAAAGAAATGAGGAAGTTCTCTTCTATTCGACATGAATGGATAGCGAAAAACATTAATTTGAATAAAATATTGGCGGTTATTGGACTACTTGGCGCTATCGTTCTTTATTTTTTTGTTTTAGGATTTAAAAGTGATTTTTGGTTGTTGGCTTTTTCGGCTGTTGTTGGTGTTCTTTATGTCTTTCAAACAAAGAAGTTTTCACTGGCCTTGAGAGATATTCCGTACATGAAAATCTATCTAATTGCTTTACAATGGTCACTTGTTGCTGTCATTTGGCCTTATATGCGTTTAGGTTTGCATTTAGACTTCCCTTTCCAACTGTTTTTAACTGTTTTCTTTTTTGTATTGGCTGCAACGGTTCCTTTTGATATACGTGACTTGGTATATGATTCTCCCAGAAAGAGAACTATACCGCAAATTTTTGGAGTTGGCAAAGCCAAGTTAGTTGCCTTAATATTCCTAGCACTTAGTGGTGTTTTTTATTTGAATTTTGTGGAAAAATCAACTGCTTTTACCTTGTTTTTTCTTTGCTATAGCGTCATGGCGCTATTCATCATTGGAAGCAGTAAGGATAGAAATGAGATCTATTATTCAGGCGGAATTGATGGGTGGATTATGGTGTTTGCCTTCTTAATCTACGGAAGTTAAAAAAAGAAAGTCTCAAAATTTAATCTTCTGAGACTTCCATTTGGTATTACTTTTTTTACAAGCCAATTTTCTTTCTAATGCTTTTCGGGATAGCATCTTTGTGCAAGTAAATATTGATTGTTTTGTATTTGAAATAGTTTTCAGAAACATATAGATATCCTTGTGGGAAATTTCCTGTTCCCCAAGAATTCTTCACTAGGAAGTATTGGGTTCCGTTTGCTTCTTTGTAAAGACCCGTCATGTGCATTCCGTGGTCGTCTGTTGTTGTTTTGTTGTCGTATCCTTCTTGGCGTAATTCAGGTGTGATATTCAGCTCTTTCACAGGTGTTAAGAAAGCATCTGCTTCTTTTAATGCACCAGCGTCAGAGAAGTTTCTGTTGTCTTGTCCTTTTATTTGAATGGCACTTTCATCTTCTGGAACGATAGCCAATCCTTTTCGGAAGTTAAATCCTTTTTCAGAAACATCACTTGCCCAAGCAACTGTGTAACCTGTTTTTAAAGCATGTGTTGTTGTTTCTAACAATTCATCTAAGGTCAAGTTGTACGAACTTTCCCATAACCAGTTGTCCTGAATTAACAGTTGAACCGGCTCGTGTAAAGGCATATCAACAAATGAAGTTAATGAAACGTAGTCGTCCATGTTTAACTTTGTTGATGCTGCAAATGATTTTGGTGTGTATTCTTTCCCTTCGTATTTGAAATTCTTTGGGTCTTCCCCTAAATATGCATCTAAAAGCGCATTTAAGCCCACTTTCCAAGTGCTTGACATTGGTTTGTTGCCTTTCCTTTCTAAATAACCTAAGACTCCTTGAACATAACCATTTAAGCTATTGAATAACTCTTGGTGGTTATGACTTTCTTGTCCATATATTTTCCCAGTATAAACAGCTTCTGGAACGATACCGTATTTTTTGAACACAAAAGGAATATCGGCAAATGCCCCGCCTTCAGAAAAATTGGCTTTTCCGTCCAAACGAATATATCTGTCTGCTTTATCTTCATACGCTTTACGAGCGATATACATTTGAGATAATACGGGTGGATTCTTCACGCCTTTACGAATCATTTCAGATTCAAAAAATGAAAGTGCTGAAAAGCTCCAACATGTTCCTGTATATCCTTGAGATAATACTTCTGTTGCATCAAGGTGTGCTACCTTTGTGAATTGATAGTTTGAGCCCTCAATGTTGGTTGTGGTTTGCGCATAACTCATCAAGCCCACTGTAAAAGCTACAAGGGAAATAAATAATTTTTTCATAGATATTTATTGTGTGGTTTATTTTTTTAGAATCCAAGAAGAAAGGTTCATGCTGTTTAGTTGCTGGCGAATCTCCATGATTTCTGCATTCGAACTAGCGTTTCCTGCAGAGATGCGGTGTAAACCTCCTTTTTTATCTACTTCGTATGCGTTCAATCCTTTAGCGTTTAGTTCTGCTATTAGATTGTTGGCGTTTTGTGCATCGCTAAAACATCCTACAATAGCATGATAGTTTCCTGTAACAACAACATTGGCGTGAACTTCATTCGATGTGGTCGTTTCTGCTGAAATGTCTTTTCTAACAGTCAAATGCAAGTCTGCGTCAACAGGATAAGTGAAAACCTCAACAGATGGATATTTCTCATCTGCTTTTTGCAGGAATGACTCCTCGATATTTACTTCACTGATACTTGTTTCTGCTGCTTCCGTTTTATAGTTGACTTCTGCCGATTTCCTGAATGGATTAAAGTCTTCTTTAAATATAATTCCAGAAGTCAAAACGTCTGTCTTGATAGGAATCCAAAAACTATAAAAAGCTAAAGGAATCAATGCTGCAACTGCAGCGTATTTCGCTATTCTACCAAATAGATTTCTTTGTTTATTCTGTTGAATGATAAGCGCAGGATCTTCCTTTTCAACTTCCTCCTCAACTCGCTCTACCTTTTCAATATTTGTATTGGTAAGAGTGATGATAGGCGTTTCAACCTTTTCTTCTGTTGCAGTCACAGTTGTTACTGCAGCAATTTCTTCTTCTTCTTCGGCGATAAACTGAACGTTTCCTAATCCGTAAGAAGAAAGTAATAAGTTGAAAAATCTATCTTGTTCGAAAGCTATTTTTCCAGCTTCATTCGTATATAAGAAACCAACATTGTGAAAATGTACACGGTTTCCTTGGTTTAACTCAGCTTTTATTTGTGCAATTTCTGTCGATACTATCGCTTGCGCTTGGTCAAATGAAATGTTTTGTTCCTTTGCTAAAGTTTGAACGATTAAACCGTCATTGATTGTTAAGTTTTTATTAAAACTCAAAGCCTTTGAAGGAGGATTAATTAATCCGTTTTTAACATCAATCTTAGCCGAAACATAATTCGCTACGAATCCACCAAAAGAGGGGATGATCACGCAGTTGTTGCGTAACAGTAAAGGTCCAATTATTGCGTCTAAATGAGTCATAGAACAAATTTACGAAAATTATTCTTTTTTGTTACATTAAAGTCAGCCTATTGTTGAATAAAACGTTGTTCGAAAATGTATGACTTTGAGGTTTAGGATAAAAGAGGAGGGTGGGGAATGAAAAACATTCATTCTTAAAAGACTGAAAGTGCTAAATTGAGGAAAATTATAAGGGAAAAAAACAGCTATTTTTGTGGAAGCTTATTTGAATAGAAAACCAAGTCCCATTCTACTCAATGTTTTCTTTTCAAAAGCCCAGAAAAATTTGAATTGGCCAAAAATCCAGCTTGTCAATGGCATTAATGAAAAATATACAGGAAACACGATAATTGCTGCTAGTGGATAATAAATGTACCATCCGATATCTTCTTTTGTGATATTAAATAAGCCTAGCATTGGTTTAGCCAGTTTCCCAGATACGCTACCGTTTATCGCAAAAACGATTAGAATCATCGTTAATTGATAATTAGATTTGATATTCCAACGTTTTTTTAAATTTTTCAATTGAACTGATGTTATAAAAGACAATGTTGCCCCTGTTTTTTAGCGCGACAAATATAGCCTTTTATTAATTATTATCCAATTTTCTTAAAACATTCTCTACATCTTCTGGAGAATCGATGTTTGGTGTTTCGATTTGGGTTTCTACAACGCGGATGGAATAACCGTAAAACATCCATCTCAATTGTTCTAAACTTTCTGTCTTTTCTAGTAAAGTTGGCGCCAAAGAAACCAAGTCCTTTAATGTTTTTGCTCTAAATCCGTACAGTCCAATATGTCTTAAAAAAGGATAACTTTCTTGGTTACGTTCGAATGGAATGGCGCTTCTTGAAAAGTACAAAGCATCTGACTGGTGATTGACAACGATTTTAATGCGGTTGGCATCGTGAAGTTCTTGCTCTGTTATTTTAGGTGTACCAAGTGTTGCAATTTCTACTTTTTTATCATCAAAGGCAGAAAGCAATTGGCGCAATTGTTCGGCTTCGACCAAGGGTTCATCTCCTTGAATATTGACTACGATATCATAGTCCATATAGGTTTCAATTACCTCTCCGCATCGTTCTGTTCCACTTTCATGTGTGGCTTTTGTCAGCGCAACTTCTCCACCAACAGATACAACATGTTCAGCAATTCTCTCATCGTCAGTTGCCACTACAACCTTGTCGAACAGATTTGCGTTTTTCACTCCTTCGTAAACGCGCTGAATCATTGTTTTTCCATTTAAATCTATCAAAGGCTTTCCTGGAAACCTAGACGATTCGTAACGAGCGGGAATAATTGCTAATTTCTTCATTTTTAAAACTTTGCTTGTATTCTTAACATGAATTGACGTGGCGCTTGAATGTCACCCGGACGTGTCATGTATTCTTTATTTAATAAATTGTTTACAATAAAGAACAGTTGAATATTATCATTTACTTCAAATCCTATTCTAGTATCAAACACTAAATCCCCTTTATTGTTGCGTTCACGATATTCTTTTAAGCCTGCTAAAATAGGCATATTTACTTGACTTAGAATATTCACACCATTTTCAAAAGAATTATCGATGTTGGTCATAAAGCTATTGTACATTCCGCTAAACCCAAAGATTACGCGCTGGTATTTTAACTCGATATCACCTTTTGCGAGATGGTTGAAACGATATTTCAGCATATTAGAGTTGGGATTAGACAATCCACCATTTCCATCGGCTGATCCATAAACGTATAAAGAGTCTGGATTCAGTACAATCGGATTCATGTAGGTGTAACCTAGTAATGCTGTAATTTCTATTGGACCAATTTTTCCTGTTCCATTGATTGACAGTTCAGCTCCAATAATTCTTGCGCGTTCTGCATTTTCAGCTCTGAAACCATACCAATTTCCTATATATCCTGGATCGTTAACATTGAAACTTGGTTGAATCGAGTCTGGTAGATAGAACCCGAAGGTAAATTCCATCATATTTTTATATTCATTGATAAATCCTGCTACGTCAATAAATCCTTTAAAATTTCCGATTTTGAATCCTTGTTTTGCACCAATTTCTGCCGACCAACCGCTTTCTGGCTGTAGATTTGCGTTCGGGAAGATGTTTAGTGCTCCTACAGAAGTGGAAGCAAATCGCTCAGCGATAGAAGGGAATCTATACGCTTGTCCAAAAGAAGCCCTGATGTGTGTGTATTTAGCAGCTTTATAGTGTGTAGCTACTCTGAAAATAGGTTTTACCGGAATGGATGCTGTCGAATCTTTTGATAGGTAAACTCTTGAGTCCGGCGTTAAGCTGTTCGCTTGGTAATACTCTCCTCTAACTCCAGCTACAAAATCAAATTTTCCGATAGATTTTTCAACTTGACCATAGATGGAGTAGTTTTTAGATAAATGATCTCCATATAGCTGAGAATGGATAAAACCCCAGTTTCCTGTTAATCCAGCAGTAACTGTCCAGTCTTTTTTGAACTTTCTTTCAAACTTATAATCTGCATAAAGGATATTCCCAATCGCACCTTGATTATTTGCTGAACGATTTGTTGTATTATAGTAACGTGTTTGTAAACTGTGCTTATTATCGTACTTGTCATAATAAGTGGCATAAGGATCTACCATTGCGCGGAATGTTTCCATTTGAGATAAAGTTGATTCTTCTGCATAAGCGTCGGGATAACCGTCCATTGGATGGTAGGCTAAACTGTCGCTTTCCCAAATCATGAATATTCCTTTTCGTTCCATTGTAAGCGAGTAGTTTAAACCTGCTTTAAAGCGTTTTAATTTCTTTGGTTTAAAAACAAAGCTACCGTTTACTCTTCCTCTTTCTGCAGTTTCACCTGCTCGATATCCATCTGTACTAAATCCATAAGCGGATAATGTGAAGCCAAATTGGTCATACATTTTCCCAGCATATACACTCACTTGGTTTGATAACAAGGCCTTTTTTGACCACTGTAAACTAGGACGTGTTGGTAAATCATACATTCCAATTTGGTAACTTGCTTTTATTTCACCTTTTCTAGTAGGTTCTTTGTCTCTTAAAGAAACAATTCCATTCAAGGCACCACTTCCGTACAATACCGAAGAAGCTCCTTTAAGTACTTCAATTTGTGAAATATTCTCAAGTGCGATAGATTCCCATTTAATATCCCCTGCATCAGCAGATATAAGTGGCGCATCATTCCATACAACCATTACACGGCTTCCCGCTCCATAAGAAAATCCGCTTCCTCCACGAATACTAACTTGTCCGTCCATTGTATAGGTTCCCGGCGCTTGATTTACTGCTTCTTCAACAGAACTCAAGGCTTTGTTGTCGATGAGTTGTGGTGAGATTATTTCTAGTGAAACCGGAACCTCTTCTATTCGTTGTTCACGTCTAGAGGCTGAAACAACTACACCGTCAAGCAATTGTAAATAAGCTTGCATTCTAATGGTTTGTTTTTCAGT
This sequence comes from Brumimicrobium sp., assembly GCA_035497735.1. GTDB lineage: Bacteria > Bacteroidota > Bacteroidia > Flavobacteriales_D > Crocinitomicaceae > Brumimicrobium. Next base: position 14,765 of record DATJCX010000069.1, read on the forward strand.
CGGTATGGAAGAATATGTGTTTTTAACCGTTACAAATGAAGACATGGTAAAAGTTAGGGTCACCGGCACTTGATTCACTTTAATGGAAAATTCTCCATCCAGATTGCTCCTTGCTTTATTTGTCAAATCACTGCTTTCGATTAGTACTCCGATGATAGGTTCATTGTTTTCATCAACTATTTTTCCAGTAATTTCTTGTCCGTAAACGATAAAAGAAAATAGGAATAAAAATAATAGCGTTTGTTTCATATTAATTATAAAAAAATGTATCTTTAGTATATGTTGAAAAACTAAAAGTAAATATAAATTTTGAAAAACGACCAACTAAATCATCAAGTTGCACTTACTTTATTAGACGGTGTAGGTGCAAAATATGCAAAATTGCTTCTGGCTTATCTCGGAAGTGCTGAAAATATTTTTGAAAATAAAAAAGATTTGAAGATAAGCATTCCTGGATTTGCCAAAGAGCGGTTTAGAGCTTTAGATAGAGCTAAAGCTTTGAATAGGGCAGAGCCGATATTAAATTTCATCGAAAAACACGATATTAAAACAGTTTTCTTTTCTGATAAGGATTATCCTAAACGTTTGAAAGAATGCGGTGATAGTCCTATCCTGATGTACTATAAAGGGAATTTCGATTTTAATAAAAAACGAACCATTGCCATTGTAGGAACAAGAAACATGACAGATTATGGAAGGCAAATCATCAACGAACTGTTGACAGCAATTGCTCCTTATGATGTTCAGGTCGTATCTGGCTTAGCACATGGCGTGGATGGTTATACCCATCAAAAATGTCTAGAGTTGGGAATCTCTACTATTGGTGTGTTGGGCCATGGATTGGATAGGGTTTATCCTGCTCAAAATAGAAAATTGGCGATTAAAATGATGAACACTGAAGGTTGCGGTTTGTTGACTGAGTTTCCTAACAATACCAATCCAGATCGAGAAAATTTTCCGCAAAGAAATAGAATTGTCGCTGGAATGGTTGATGCAACTATTGTAATAGAAAGCAATGATAGAGGTGGATCGTTAATTACGGCACTTTTGGCGAATGATTATAATCGGGAGGTTTTTGCTTTTCCCGGGAATATTGATAGACCATATTCTAGAGGGTGCAATCAATTGATAGCGCAGAATAAAGCACAGTTGGTAACTTGTGGTGCAGATATCATTCGTCTTTTAAATTGGGAATATGATGCTGATATAAAAAACAAGCAATTTGATTTATTCGAAGGATTGGAAGGAGAGGAGAAGTCGATTGCAGAAATAATTAAGGAAGCAGGAAAGATATCAATGGATTTGCTGGCCTTAAAATTAAAGAAGCCAACACATATGTTAAGCAGTTTATTACTGAGTCTGGAGTTAAAAGGTGTTGTAATGTCATTGCCGGGTCAAGCTTATTCTCTAAGTCAGTTATAGATATAAAAAAATCCGCAAAGATTACTTTGCGGATTTTAATATACCATAGTTTTTTACAAAACTATTTAAATTCTTGGTAGGCTTCCATTAAGTTTTCAGCAACCATGTCAGCTGTAACGCCTTCAATATGGTGACGCTCTAAGAAGTGTACTAATTTACCGTCTTTAAATAAAGCGATAGAAGGAGATGAAGGAGGAAAAGGCACAAAATGCTTTCTCGCTTGTTGAGTTGCTTCATTGTCAACTCCTGCGAAAACTGTTCCTAATGCATCTGGCTTGATATCTCCCATAAGAGATTGTCTAACGCCTGGACGCATATTCCCTGCTGCACATCCGCATACACTGTTTACTACTAAAAGTAACATTCCTTTAGTGTTCTCAACTATATTGTCAACCTGCTCAGGCGAAGTTAAATCTTCGAATCCTAATGAAATTAACTCCTCTTTCATTGGAGTTGTCAGTTCTGATGGATACATATTTCTTTCTTTAAAAATTTATAATTCTAGTACAAATGTAACACTGTTAAACTTAAAAAGTTCATTTTGAGCTATGAATTAGTTCTTTAGTGAGGAAAGTCAGGATTGTTTCATCCTTTGTTAGTATCCTATTTAGATTAAGAATAATCAATCCACTTTAAGACTTTCGATTAGCGCATTGTATTCTTTTTCAGATTTTTCCTTCGCTTTTTCAGCTGCCTCTATAGCATCTTGCTTACCTTCTTTGATAGCTGCATCAACTTTTTCTTTTGCTTTTCTAAGGTCTTCTTCAGCTTTGTCTATTCTTTCTTGACTAGCTTCTTTCACGTCATCAATAAAGTCTTCTGTCTCTTCTTTTAAATCGTCAGCACTTTGTTGAATATCGTCTTTGACCTCCTCGACATCTGTCTTCTTAGCTTCGTTAGAACAAGAGGTGAACGTGAATCCACCTATTATACCTATAGCTGCAAGTGTAAAAATTGATTTTTTCATGTCTATTATTTTAATGATTTAATCCAGTCATAAACTTCTTTTTTAGTCTTTCCTGTCTTTTCAATTATTCGACCGAACAACTCTTGTTCTTTTCCTTCAACATATTTAAGGTCATCGTCTGTGAATTGCGCATACGATTGTTTGATTTTACCTTTAATTTGTTCCCATTTACCTTTTAACTGAAGATCATTGAGGTTGAATTTTTCTAATGATTCTGTTCCTTTGTCTTTTAATTTATCGAAGTCCATAATTTCTGTTTTTTTAATGTTTATACTTTAATGTTTTTTGTACGCTTTTTTAATTCTATAGGTATTTTAAATTACAATCGTAATCTACACCTAGTAAGCTTCCGTGTTTATTGCATTCAGACTCAGCGTCTTTACGCTTTGTGTCGTGAATTGTGTACTCGCTTGCATTACCATCTACTGTACATGCACAGTTCCAATCACCTTTCTTGTTACATGATGTAAACGAGAAAATACTGATTGTAAATAATACTCCTAGTGCTATTCTGATATGTTTTTTCATAAATTGTTAAGTTTAAATTTCGGAACATTTTTACTAATTAAAGAGCAAATAGCAGTTCCTTAAACTTTCTGCTCTTCTCTAAATTTGTAAGTCTCTAAGTTGCTTTTTTGTAAGCCTTTTCTGTATAGTTTAGCCTTAGAATTTAAGATGGATATAAAAGTTACACCCTCTTTCCTGAAATGACATTGTATAGTACAACTATTATTGCTAATACTAATAGAATATGAATTAAGTTACCTATTCCCATTCCGTTTCCAACTCCTAGTAAACCTAGCAACCATATAACGATACAAATAAATGCCACAAACCATAATATACTTCTCATATTTGTTGTTTTTCGTTAATAAATCTTGACTTTCCTTGACGGACTACTAGTAATTTCCTTCAAGTCTCTATATAGCAACTTACGCGGTTTCTATGTTCTACGCAAATATATTATGATAAAATCTTGTTTTTTTAACAGTTTTTCTCATATCGAACTTCAAGAATTTGAGTTGATAATCAGTTAGATAGGTTGTTTTGTTGGGCTGTGGCCTTAATTGTAGCACTTTATGGAAAGTACTGTTTCTCAAGACATTCCTTAAAAGCAAGTGTAAATCAGGCTCAATAATGACCTTTTTATGTAGTTTGCATAAAAGTTGAATGGAATAATGAGTAAAATTAGGTTGATTTTTGATTTGAAAATGCTTTTGTAGGATCATTCTTTACAAATTAATCCAACACTTTCACTCTAAAAGAATGTTGCTTTATCTATTTCAACAGTATAGCTTTCTGTACAAAAGCTTAAATCGGAAATAAAAGCATCAACTCTATAGCTTAAATTTTAATGAAATCACTTTCGCTATAGCATTCATATTGCTTATACAATTCGATTGTATAAACACCTTTTGGTAAGGTGTAAATGTTAATCTTTCCATCTGTATAGACTCCGCTTAAGAGTGTTTTTCCTTTTCCATCATAGATGACATAATTTAGTCCATCTATGGCTTCAGGGCCACTTACTCTTAGGTAGTCACTCAGAGGATTTGCGAGAATAGTCAGGTTTTTAGTGTGGTTTGTCTGTGCGAACCCTGTAAAACTTAGGGCAAGCAAGATAATTACAACTACTCTTCTCATGGTGATTGTTTTTACGTGAATAATGGTTTAACTTTAAGACGTATAATATTGGTCTTGTGCATATAACGCAATGTTATATAAAAGGTTACTGTTTTATTTTAGTTTTGATAGAATCGCTTATAAAATCTTTCAATACTCACCTCTTTGTCCAAGGTTTCGTTATTTAATAAGACATTCGTAAAGTGAATTGCGTAAAAAGGTGCAATCATAAAACCTTTAGCGCCTAAACCGTTAAAGATGTATAATCCCTTTTTCTCAGGATGTTCTCCTATCATCGGTCTTCTGTCCATTGCAGCAGGACGAATTCCCCCTTCATGGTCTGTGATTTCCATCGCAGCTACACTTAAGTTTAGGTAGTTGGCAACCAACTCCTCTTTAGCTTCTTCTGTAATTGAAGCATCTTTTGTTCCCCAAGAATAAGTGGATCCCAATTTAAAGTCTCCATCAACAGTTGGTAAAACAAAACACTTTCTATTGATTACTTCGTCGTTTTTTATGATACGAGACTTGATCGTAAGCGTTTCTCCTTTTGCATTTTTAAATGGAAGATATCCAAAGTAGGGATTGTCTTCTCCTTCAAAACCTTCAGCAAATATAAGGTGTGTGTATTTTTCACCTTTGTAAGACTTGTTCTCAGTGTCAAGTTCATTAAAGTCGAAAGTGCTATAGGTTAATAATTCTTTCTCTAATAAATACTTGTGAGCTCCATCGATAAATCTTTTAGAATCAATATATCCAGGTGTATTCACAAAGGCATTTCCAAAAGTATTGTTGATGTATGCTGGTGTATCTTCTTCTAGCTGAATTGGGCTGATATACATTTTGTATTCCTCCTCCTTACATCTTTCCTCCCACATTTTTCTCTCATCTTGGGAAGCGAAAACTCTACGTATTTTCATTGGAAAGAAAAATCGTTGTTCGAATTTATCTTCCATTTCAGGATAGAATTTAGTGATTGTCGGGATGAACTCATCTCCCTTCCATGTTTTAATCAATCTGCGAAAAGTCATTGGATTAATCATTCCTCCGGCCACTCGCGTGCTTTGGTTCACGTTTTTGTCGATTATTTTAAAAGATATATTGTGTTTCTCTAATTCGTGTGCTAAACAAATTCCTGATAGTCCACCTCCTATAATAATAACGTGCATAAAAAGCGATTAAATTTCTGGTTCGAATTCTCTAGAAGTAGATTTCAGCGTTGCAATTTCTGCGTCCAATTTCTCTTTTAATGGAGCGATAAAATCTAAATACTTAGGTTTTGCCGTTTCTTTCATTGGTTCAGAACGCTGGAATTTTTCAGAACGTGGATCGATTTGTTTACCATTTTTCCAGAAACGGTAACAAACGTGTGGACCTGTAGCTAAACCTGTTTGCCCAACATATCCGATAACATCCCCTTGTTTTACGCGTACGCCAGGTTTGATACCATCAGCAATCTTGCTCATGTGCAAATACTGTGTGTCGTAAGTTTGGTTGTGACGTACTTTAACGTAAATTCCATTTCCTCCTGCACGTGTTGCATGTGTAATCGTTCCATCAGCTGTGGTGTAGATTGGCGTTCCTGTTGGAGCAGCATAATCTGTACCTAAATGCGCTTTCATTCTCTTTAATACTGGGTGGAATCTTCCTAGATTATAAGTTGAACTAATTCTTGTATAGTTAACCGGTGCCATTAAGAATGGACGTTTCATTTCTTCTCCCAATTCATTGTAGAATCCAGAGATTTCTTCTTCTTCATCTGTAAATTGGAAAGCATATAACTCTCCACCTGCATGCTCAAACCAAGCATATTTGATTTTATCTACTGAGTATGGCTTACCATCAACAGTTTTTTCGTCGTAAACAATTGCAAATTTATCTCCTACTTGTAATTTAAAGAAATCAACACTCCAAGCATAAACTCCTTCAATAGAGCTAGCCAAGTCTGCAGTCATTGCATACGAGTCGAAGCTTTTATTTATCGTGGCTGTTAAATTTGAGTTTTGCGCAATCACACCAGTAACAGTCTTCTCTTTAATTTCGATTGGACGTTGCTCTTTGTTGATAATTACAGAATCGCCTACAAACTTAAATGTTAAGTAGGACAATGCATCTGGTTCATATACTAAGTGAGAAGGTGTTTTATTCGCTTTTGACTTAAAAACGGTAAAAGGTTTTCCTGCTACGATGTACTTTAGGTTGAATTTGCTGTTTTGCAAAAGCTCAACCGTTTTATTGATAGTGAATTGACTCACATCAAAAGTTGAGAATAAGTCATTCCATGTCATTCCACTTTTAATCGTGTCATGGTCAGTTAGGTATTGATCTAAGTCAAAACCAAACAAATATGATTTTTCGATTTCTTGCACATCAACTTCAGGCTCAGTTGTTTGTTCTGAGTTTTTTGTTTGATTGCAAGAAGTTAGTAGAAGGATTGAGAAAAGTATTAGAGCTAAGGGGTTTAAAAATCTCATGCTTACAGCGCCTTTTAATGGTTTACAGTCTCTTTAAAATAAAGTCTAAGTGTCAGATTGTGAGTGGATTTCCACTTATAAAAGTGTCCTCATAAAATGAGCAACCTCAAAAATAAGCACTTTCATCTAATTTCCCAATAAAAAAACGTTAAATTACATAATGTAGTGCGATTCTAAATAAGTAGTGTGGATAAAATGCAGTAACATTTCCTTTTAAATTAGTTTTAAATCATTGGAAATAGTAAATTTGCACTCAAAATATTAAACAATGAATATCTTACTTTTAGGTTCTGGTGGAAGGGAACATGCGATGGCATGGAAATTAGCACAAAGTAGCATGATGGGTTCGCTATATATTGCTCCTGGAAATGCAGGTACTAAAGCTTTTGGAGAAAACGTTTCTATTAGTGTAACAGATTTTGAGGCCATTAAAACTTTTGTTTTAGAAAAAGGCGTCAATATGGTTGTTGTTGGACCAGAAGCGCCTTTAGTTGAGGGAATTGTTGATTTTTTCGATGCAGATGAAGAATTGGCTGGTGTTTCTATCATTGGACCCAATAAAGAAGCAGCGCAATTAGAAGGGAGTAAAGACTTCGCAAAGGCATTTATGGTTCGCCACAATATTCCAACTGCCAAGTACAAAACCTTTACAAAAGCAACCATTAAAGAAGGATTTGCTTTCTTGGATTCACTAAAACCTCCTTATGTTCTTAAAGCTGACGGATTAGCTGCAGGGAAAGGAGTGCTGATTCTAGATGATATTCATGAAGCGAAAAAGGAGTTCTCTTCTATGTTGCTGGATAATAAATTCGGAAATGCTAGTTCAAAAGTAGTTATCGAAGAGTTTTTAAAAGGAATTGAAATGTCTTCTTTTGTTTTAACGGATGGAGACGGATTTAAAATATTGCCAGACGCTAAAGATTATAAGCGTATTGGTGAAGGAGATACAGGATTGAATACAGGCGGAATGGGAGCGGTTTCTCCAGTTCCATTTGCAGAAGGGAAATTCTCAGACAAAGTTTATAACCAAGTAATCGTTCCAACGATTAAAGGTTTGAAAGCAGATGGAATTAAATACAACGGATTTATTTTTATTGGATTGATCAATGTGAATGGTGAGCCTTACGTAATTGAGTACAATTGTCGTATGGGTGACCCAGAAACGGAAGTTGTAATGCCAAGACTAAGATCTGACTTGCTAGACTTGTTTGATGGGGTGGCTTCAGAGACGCTTTCTGAAAGAGATGTAGAAATCGACCCACGTACAGCCGTTGCAGTAATGATGGTTTCTGGCGGATACCCGAATGAATATAAAAAAGGAAAAACCATTTATGGTTTAAATGCACAAACAGATAGTTTGATTTTTCATGCAGGAACAGCCTCAGATGGACCAGCAGTTGTGACTGCAGGAGGACGTGTTTTAGCGGTTACTTCTTACGGAAAAAATGTTGAAGATGCTTGTCGTAAAACATACGAGACATTAGAAAATATTGAATTCGAAGGAGCCTACTACAGAAAAGATATTGGGAAAGATTTATTATAATGAAATTTTTTTCTATATTTAGTCCCGAATTGTAATATATGGATTCAACAGGTGTCGTCGTCATTTTGGCTGCAATAGCAGCATCGGCTTTATTTTCAGGAATTGAGATTGCCTTCTTGAGCGCTAATCGATTAAAAATTGAATTAGACAATCAGAAAGGTTTGCTTTCTGGAAAAATTCTTTCTCGATACGTTAAGAAAGACTCTCATTTTATTGCTTCTATGTTACTAGGTAATAATATCGCCTTAGTAGTTTACGGAATCTGGATGGCTAAATTGTTAGAGCCATGGATTTCTCCGTTGGTTAACGATTCTAGTATTATAGTGCTACTTATTCAAACGATTCTTTCAACTTTACTAATAGTTGTTACCGCAGAATTCTTACCAAAAGCTACTTTTCAAATTAATCCAAATAGAGTGTTACAGCTCTTATCTGTTCCTATAGTTATTATCTATAACTTGCTTTATCCTTTTACCGTGCTGACCATGTTTTTAAGCAATGGTGTGTTAAAGCTATTCGGTGTTTCAACAAAAAGCGTTGTTACAGCCTTTTCTAAAGTCGATTTTGATGATTATGTTAGGGATTTGAACGATAGAATGGAGGATGAGAATGAATTGGACAATGAAATGCAAATTCTTCAAAATGCTTTGGTGTTTCCTGAACTGAAAGCTAGAGATTGCATGATCCCAAGGACAGACATTCTTGCAGTGGATTTAGAAACTCCAATTCATGAACTTAGAGAGAAATTTATCGAGTCTGGACTGACAAAGATTTTGATTTACCGAGACTCTATTGATAACATTATTGGTTATACACATAGTTTCGAAATGTTTAAAAAACCAAAAAGTATAAAGGAAATTCTAATTCCGATTTCTTTTGTTCCTGAAGCGATTCTTGCCAAGGATTTGTTAGAGATCTTCTCAAAGCAACATGGGAATATTGCCGTTGTTGTTGATGAGTTTGGAGGAACCTCTGGGTTGATTACGCTTGAAGACGTTTTAGAGGAGATTTTTGGTGATATTGAAGATGAGCACGATAAGGAAGGTTTGCTGGAAGAACAAGTTGACGCAAATACTTTTTTGTTTTCAGCACGTCAAGACGTGGATTACTTAAATGAAACATACGATTTAGAATTAGAAGAATCTTCAGAATATGAAACCATCGGTGGCTTGGTGCTACATCATTTGGAATCTATTCCTGAAGAGGGCACGGTATTAGAAATCGATAAGTATGAAATTTGTATTGAATCAGTTACAGATAGAAGGATAGAGGTGGTTCGACTAACAGTTACAGAAGACTAGTTTTTGGCTACTGCTAACTACTTTTGAAAGTGGTATTTATTCGTTGAAAAGCATCTTTTAGATGTTAAAAATACAATTGTTTACTTCGAATATTTCGGAGGGAATAATAAAAAAAAAGAATAATATCCCTTAAACCTTTTATTTTTTGATAGTTAATGTTATATTCGCACCCTTAAATTAAAAGTATAAAATGGCTTTAATAGGTAAAATACGTGAGAAATCTTGGCTTTTGGTTGCAGTAGTAGGTATTGCAATGTTAGCTTTTGTGTTGGGAGATTTAGGTTCTCTTGGAGGAGGGTCTCAAGAAGATGTTTATGGTATTGGTACAATCAACGGAGAGAAAGTCGATGAAGATCAGTACAATACTTTCTTGAATAACGCTCGAAACAACATTTTTCAAAACAAAATTCAACAGAACCCAAATGAACAACCAGTGTTTACTGAGGCAGATGCAAAAAATGCAGCTCAACAGGCATGGACAACTTCGCTTATCGTTAAATTGATGGAGAAGGAGTACAAGAACATCGGATTAGTAGTTGATGATTACGAGTTAGAAAACGTTCTTTATGGACAAAATGGTTATTTACCATCAAGTTTATCAGAGCAGTTTTTAGATTCTGTAACAGGAGAGTTTGCACCAGACCAATTAAGAATGGCGTTAGACCAATTACAGAATTCTGATGATCCACAAAACGTTCAACAATACAATGGTGTAATAGACTACATTCGTCAAGAGCGTTTGGAGCAAAAATACTTCGCATTATTAAATGCAGGTGTTCACGCGACAACTTTAGAGGCTAAGACAGAATACTACGCTAAAAAAACTGTAAAGAATGTTTCATATGTGTATGAAAGATTCATCAAGGTTCCAGAAGATGCTGTTGCTGAACCAACAGATAAAGAAGTAAAGGAATTCTACGATAAAAATAAAAATGCTAAAAAGTACAAGCAAAAAGCAAATAGAAAAATTGCTTACTTTGATGTACCAGTTGTAGCAAGTTCGGATGACTCATTAAGAGCATTTGATTTCTTAACAACATTAAAAGAGAGTTTTGTAACTGCAAAAAATGACTCTGCGTTTGTAATGAGATATAGTGATGTTAAATACTACGCGAATGACTCTACACAAATGGCAAAGCCAGATGATGCAATGTCAATGACACAAGGACCAACTTACCCAAGTTCTATTTCTGCGGAAATTAAGAATGCAAACATTGGTGATGTTGTTGGACCTTATAGAGGTGCACAAGGGGTTACGATGTCAAAAATCTTAGGATTTGAAACAGAAGAAACTGCAACAGTAAGACATATCTTATTAAATGCAACAACTCCAGAAGATGTAGCAGCTGCACAAGCTAAAGCTAATAGTATTATTAAGGTGATTCGTGCAAACGGTAACTTTGAGGATATGGTAAGAGAGTTTAGCCAAGACCCAGGATCAGTTGAGAATGGAGGTAAATACGAAAACTTCCCTCAAGGAATGATGGTTCCTGAATTTAACGACTTTTCTTTCCAAAAACCAATTGGTTCTTTAGGATGGGTTAAAACTAGTTACGGTATTCATATCGTAGAAGTTTTAGGTCGTGAAAAAACAAAATATCCAATCTTTGCAAACGTTGTTAAAGGAGTAGAAACTACAAAAATGACAAATGATGCAATGAACAGTATGGTTTCAAATTACATCTATGATTTAGATGATAAGTTCTCAGGAAAGTCAATTGACGAGAAAATTGAAATCTTCGAAAACTATGCAGCAGAAAACGGATACAATGTTCGTAAAGCAGTTATTCAAGATGAAAGTCCATCCGTTAGTGGATTTGGAGATGTTGCAGAAGGTAGAGTTTTACGCTTAGCTTACGACCCTAATGTTAAAGCTGGAGACATTAGTTCTTCACCAATATTAGACAGAGAGCGTTTGGTTGTTGCAATGGTTACTGAAGTGGTTAAGGAAGGAGTTCCAACATTTGATATTGTTAAAGATCAAATGACTGCTGAAGTTAAGAAACAAAAGCAAGCAGATTACTTAATCGATAAGATGGTTGGTCAAACGGACTTAGAAGCATTAGCACGTGAGATGGATGCACAATACGAAACAGAAGGAATTACTTTCTCAGCATCAAACGTTGCTGTTGGAAACGAGCCTAAATTAATCGGAGCAGCATTTGCTGGATTAAAAGATGGTGAAACTTCAGTTCCTGTAAAGGGAACAAATGGGGTTTTCGTTTTAAGAGTTGATGAGACTACTCCAGCAGAAGAGACAACTGATTACTCTGCAGAAATGGAGCAAATCAAAAATCAAAACGTAAGTACAGTTCAATCACAATTCCAAACTGCTTTAATGCAATCTGCAAAAGTGATCGACAATAGAAAATTAAGAAGCTTCGGAATTAGATAATCTAATTTTAAAGATAGTACAAAAGGGATGCAATAGCGTCCCTTTTTTTATGGAATAAACTATCGCTTTTTGATTGTATTTAATTCTCAAAAACAATAGATAAAGAAACTTTCAGTTTATTCCTTTCCTCTTTCATCTAATTTGTATCTTTGCAATTGTAAATTATTTTGAAAAATGGAAGAACTTCGTAAGAGAAAGGTAATTGCAGTTTGGCTATTGGTAGGTGTTTTTATGATTGTTATCCAAATTGCACTAGGAGGTTTAACACGTTTAACTGGTTCAGGGCTGTCTATGACAGAGTGGGAGCCACTTATGGGGTTTCTCCCGCCGTTAAATGACCAGGATTGGCAAAAAGCCTTCGAAGGTTACCAGCAGATTGCACAATATAAATACGTGAACAGTCACTTTACACTTTCCGATTTTAAATTTATTTTCTTTTGGGAATGGTTTCATAGAAACTGGGCGCGCTTTATCGCTGTCGTATTCTTAGTACCATTTGTTTACTTTTTGATAAAAAAATACTTTACAAAAGACATGATTATGCCAATGGCATTGTTATTCTTAATTGGAGGTTTACAAGGTTTTATCGGATGGTACATGGTGAAGAGTGGACTGGATGAGTCTAGCTTATTCTATGTAAGTCATATTCGACTATCAGTGCACCTTGTTACAGCATTGGGACTATTGGCTTACACCCTATGGTTTGCCTTAAAACTACTTGTTCCAAAAGAAAAACTAATGCATCATGCGCCTACGCGTAATTACTTCTTGGTTTTAATTGCTGTCTTGACCTTGCAAATATTTTACGGAGCATTTATGGCTGGTTTACATGCCGCCAAAATCGCACCTTCATGGCCAAAGATGAATGGACATTGGTTTCCACCGAAATTAATGGAATACAGTTGGTTAAACGATGCTATCGGCGTACAGTTTGTCCATAGAGGCTTGGCATATCTGCTTTATGTGATGGTTATCATTGGGTTTGTAAAAGCATGGAAAGTGGCCAAAGAGAATCAATGCTCCATTCTTAAAAAAGCGAGTGTTTGGTCATTAATACTGATTAATTTACAAGTGCTTTTAGGAATATTCACTTTGTTGGCAGTACCTTACATCGTAAAAGATAAGTTTGGACTGTTTGAGACATTGGCACAATTTCATCAGATAGGCGCAATGTTTTTATTGATAGCATTGATGGTTGTCGTGTTTATGCTAAGAGGAAATCTTAAAGAAAGTAAGTAATATATTCACCAAAATACCTATAACAAAATGAGCGAAGAAAAAAGAACGGAATTAGAAACCTTAGGAGAGTTTGGATTAATTAACGAATTAACCAAGGATTTTAAGAATGTAAGGCCATCTACTTTGTATGGAGTTGGTGATGATGCAGCAGTGATTGAAAAGGATGCTGATAATGTGATGTTGGTTTCTACTGATATGTTATTAGAAGGGATTCATTTCAATTTGATGTACACGCCACTTTTGCATTTGGGTTACAAGGCAGTTGTGGTGAACTTATCCGACATCTATGCAATGAATGGTATCGCTGAGCAAATCACAGTGAGTATTGCCGTTTCAAATCGCTTTCCTAAGGAAGCGTTGGCTGAATTGTATGCAGGAATCCAAAAAGCTTGTGATTTTTATGAAGTTGACTTAGTTGGTGGTGATACCACTTCTTCTTTATCTGGATTGATGATATCGATTACTGCAATTGGTACAGCAAAGAAAGAAGATGTTGTTTATAGAAATGGCGCAAAAGAAAACGAATTAATTGTTGTTACTGGAGATTTGGGTGGTGCATATATGGGATTACAAATTTTGGAGAGAGAGAAATCTGTTTTCACTGCGAATCCTGATATTCAACCAGACCTTGATGGGAACGACTATGTTCTGGAACGTCAATTAAAACCAGAAGCTAGAAAAGATATCGTTAATTTCTTAAAGGAATTAGATGTTAAGCCTACTTCAATGATTGATATTTCTGACGGACTAGCATCAGAATTATATCATTTATGTACGCAATCCAAATTAGGTGCACATATATTTGATGAAAAATTGCCCATTGACCCAATGGTATCAAGTACTGCAATTGATTTTAATCTTTCTCCTTCAACTGCCGCTTTAAACGGTGGGGAAGACTATGAATTGTTATTCTCAATCAAACAAGAGGATTACGATAAAATCAAAGGAAACCCTCATATGACTGTCATCGGTCACTTTACACAAAAAGATGGAGGACTTTACTTAGTAGATAGACAAGGCGGAGCGATTGAAATAAAAGCACAAGGGTGGAATCATTTTAAGAGTAAATAACAATCAAATGCTCATAACTTCTTCCGAATTTAGGAGGATAAAAGCAGAATTTTCTCGTACTTCGTAGAAAATAATGACCATGATCAATGTAGGAGTTTTTTGCGGAGGGTACTCCTCTGAATATGATATTTCAGTAAAGAGTGCAAATGTCATCTTGGCAAATTTACCAAGAGAGAGGTACAATCCGTTTTTAGTATATGTTAAACCAGAAGGTTGGTTTGCTATTTATGAGGATGAAGAATATCAAGTATCTGAAATTGATTTTTCTTTTACATTGGGAAATGGGACACTTATAAAGATTGATTTAGCGCATATTTACATTCATGGACACCCTGGAGAAAACGGGAAACTTCAAGCTTACTTTGAAATGAAGAATATGCCTTTTGTTAATTCAAATGCGCTTTCTTCTCACTTATCTTTCGATAAATGGTTCTGTAACCAATTCTTAAGCGGTTTTGGCATCAATGTCAGCGAATCTGTCTTACTTCTTAAGGGAGACGCTTATGATGTTAAGGCAATAGGCGAACAGTTGGGTTATCCATTGTTTGTGAAACCATCAGACTCTGGTTCAAGTTACGGTATTTCCAAAGTTTACACAGTTGAAGATTTGCCAAAAGCGATAGAAGAAGCATTTGCAGAAGGGCAGACTGTTGTTTGTGAAGCATTCTTAAAAGGAACGGAAGTTACCTGTGGAGTGTATAGAAGCGAAGAAGGTGTACAAGCGTTACCGTGTATTGAAATTGTTCCAGAAACGGATTATTTTGATTACGAAGCAAAATATTTGGGTAAATCGCAAGAAATTTGTCCTGCAAGAATTAGCGATGAGTTAACAAAAGAGGTGCAAGCGCTTACCGTTAAAGTTTATCAGTTACTTCAAATGCATTCGCTAGCTCGTGTTGATTTTATGATAGTAAACGATGTTCCTTTTGTTATTGAAGTGAATAGTACGCCAGGCTTCTCTCCGGAATCATTGGTTCCTAAAATGCTAAAAGAAATCAAAAAGCCAATAGGAGAATTTTGGTCAGAGATTTATCAATATGAAACTAAAAACGTGGTATTCAAATAATATTGAAGCCACGAATAGATATAAAAAAAGCACGATTTTTCGTGCTTTTCTTTTTTCTAGTATTTTGAACTATCAATTTTTAATATAAACTGATAAATTTTCTGAGTTACTGTTATAAGAAACCTAATTCTAATTTAGCTTCCTCGCTCATCATATTTTGATCCCATGGTGGTTCGAATACTACCTTTACCTCTGCTGTTTTAACACCCATTACCGTCATTACTGCTTCCTCAATCTCCTTTGGCAACGATTCTGCTACCGGACAGTTAGGAGAAGTTAATGTCATATCAATGTTAACCGATTGGTCGTCATTAATGGTGATTTCATATATCAAACCTAATTCATATACATCTACAGGGATTTCAGGGTCATACACTGTCTTTAAAGCGTCAACTATCGCGTCCTCTAATGCTTGGTTATTCATCTCTTATTTTTATTGCAAAGTTATTATTAGTTTTTCAATTTTAGAAGAAATTGACCTTCTATTTTAGAATGATTAAAAATAAGCCTATTTTATTCATCTAGTGATTCAACAAAAGAGCGACTAATTTGTTTTATAAAGATAGAAATGATGAGGAAAAGAGAGTCGATTTGTCTCCCTTTTTTAGAACCGTTAAAAATAATTATTGTTTTTAGTTGTTCAGATACCATAAAATAGGTATTTTTGCATTCAATACGTTATTTAGACCAGTTATAAATAGAGTGCTTTATTTGAAGAATTACGTAGCTTCTGGCATAAAACAAGCTTCTATATATGGTTTAATAGTTTTTATTTTAAATTTTAAATTTAGTAAAATGAGTTCTTATACAGAGGAGGAATTAGCGAAGGATCTTGAGGGTCAAGAGTATAAATATGGATTCGTATCTGATTTTCAATCGGA
This sequence comes from Brumimicrobium sp., assembly GCA_035497735.1. GTDB lineage: Bacteria > Bacteroidota > Bacteroidia > Flavobacteriales_D > Crocinitomicaceae > Brumimicrobium. Next base: position 30,747 of record DATJCX010000069.1, read on the forward strand.
AACTATTCCAAAAGGCTTGAACGAAGATGTAGTTCGCCAGATTTCTGCAATGAAGGGAGAGCCAGAATGGATGACTGAAATTCGTTTAAAGGCTTTTCGAAATTGGCAAACTATGGTGGAGCCGGAATGGGCGCACTTAACATATAAAAAACCGGATTTTCAAGCTATTTCATATTATTCTGCACCAAAGCAGACTAAAAAGTATGAAAGCTGGGATGATGTTGATCCAGAAATGAAAGAAACCATGAGAAAATTGGGGATTTCAATGGAGGAACAAAAGCGTTTGACTGGTACTGCAGTTGACTTCGTTGTCGATTCAGTTTCAGTAGCTACATCTTTTAAAGATAAGTTATTAGAATTGGGAATTATTTTCTGTCCTATTTCTGAAGCAATTCGTGATTATCCTGAATTGGTTAAGAAATACATCGGCACAGTTGTTCCAGCAACGGATAACTTCTATGCAGCTTTAAATAGTGCGGTATTTACAGATGGTTCTTTCTGTTACATTCCAAAAGGCGTACGTTGTCCAATGGAGTTGTCAACTTACTTTAGAATTAACGAAGGTGGAACAGGTCAGTTTGAAAGAACATTGGTGATTGCAGACGAAGGTTCGTATGTTTCTTACCTAGAAGGTTGTACAGCACCACAAAGAGATGAGAATCAATTGCACGCAGCAGTTGTAGAATTAATCGCTTTGGATGATGCAGAGATTAAATATTCAACAGTTCAAAATTGGTATCCAGGAAACAAAGAAGGAGTAGGAGGAGTATTCAACTTCGTTACTAAGCGTGGGCTTTGTGAGAAAGGAGCTAAGATTTCTTGGACGCAGGTTGAAACAGGTTCGGCAATTACTTGGAAATATCCTTCTTGTATTCTTAAAGGAGACAATTCAATTGGTGAATTCTATTCAGTTGCAGTAACGAATGGTTACCAACAAGCTGACACGGGTACAAAAATGATTCACCTCGGTAAAAACACGAGAAGTACCATTATAGCAAAAGGAATTTCTGCAGGTAACTCTCAAAACTGTTACAGAGGTTTAGTTCAAATTAATGACAGAGCTGAAAATGCGAGAAATCGTACGGAGTGTGACTCATTATTGTTATCAAGTACTTCTGGAGCGCATACCTTCCCATATATTGAATGTAAAAACAAATCAGCTCATATCGAGCATGAGGCAACTACTTCAAAAATTAGTGAAGAGCAAATGTTTTATGTTAAGCAACGTGGATTAGATGACGAGAAAGCAATTAGTTTAATTGTGAATGGTTACGCCAAAGAAGTGTTAAACAGAATGCCGATGGAGTTTGCTGTGGAAGCACAAAAATTACTTGAAATTTCATTAGAGAATTCAGTAGGATAAGAAAGGAAATAAAATTAATAGACAAAATAAAATTCAATAATATGTTAACGATAAAAAATCTTCACGCTTCAATTGAAGAAGATGGAACAGAAATATTAAAAGGCTTAGACCTAGTAGTGAAAGCAGGAGAAGTTCATGCGATTATGGGACCTAACGGTGCTGGTAAATCGACTTTAGCATCTGTTTTAGCTGGAAAAGACGGGTATGAAGTTACAGAAGGTGAGGTTGACTTTGACGGAGTTAACTTATTAGAACTAGAGGTAGATGAAAGAGCAAAAGAAGGTTTATTCTTAGCTTTCCAATACCCGGTTGAAATCCCTGGAGTTTCAAACATCAACTTTTTACGTTCGGCATTAGGAGAAATCCATGAATACCAAAAGAAAGACAATTTATCAGCCAAAGAATTCTTAGCGAAAGTTAGAGAAGCTTCTAAGTTAGTTGAATTGGATAATAAGTTGGCTAGTCGTGCTGTAAACGTTGGATTTTCAGGAGGTGAAAAGAAAAGAAATGAGATTTTCCAAATGGCAATGTTGGAGCCTAAATTAGCGATTCTTGACGAAACGGATTCAGGACTTGACATTGATGCATTGAGAGTAGTTTCAGATGGAGTAAACAAGTTGCGTTCAGAAAACAATGCGATTATTGTGATTACGCACTACCAACGTTTACTAGAATATATCCAACCGGACTTTGTTCACGTTTTGTCTGATGGAAAAATCGTTAAAACGGGATCGAAGGAATTAGCATTAGAGCTAGAAGAGAAAGGATACGATTGGATTAATGAAGAAATAGCCTAATAAATATGGAAGTAGTTATAGAAAATAAAGTGCTAGAATTTGTTGCTGATTTTGCTAAACCTACTATGGTTTCAGCTGTTCGTCAACAATCTTTAGATGCTTTAAATGGGATGGATTTTCCGACCACTCGCGTGGAGGAATGGAAGTACACGCGTGTTGCAAAATATACAAAGAAAAAATACAAGCAAGTTCAGGTAACTGCAAATGTTGATGCTTATAAGATAGCAGAATTAGAAGCGCATCAATTAGTATTCGTTAACGGATATTATGATGAGAAAGCTTCAGTGATTTTACCTGATGATGCTGTTACAATTAAAAATATTGATGAATTAGACGAGGCTTTTTATACTGATTTGCTTGATGACACAGAAGAAAATGTGTTTTCTCTTATCAATAAAGCTTATTATTCAGGAGGTTCTTTTGTTCACATCGAAAAGAATCAAAAAGCAAAATATCCAATTCACATTATTCACTTATTAGAAGGAGAAGGTGTGATTGCTATGCCACGTCATTTCGTGCATGCTGAAAGCGGTTCTAAAGCTGAAGTTATTGTAAGTTTTAACTCTAACAATTCTGAGAACAGCTTCTCAAATCCAGTTTTTGAAGGATTGGTAGAAGAGAATGCGAATCTTGTTATTTATAAGTTACAAACTGAGAAGAAGGATGTACTACATATCAGTAGAGAATTATTCTTCCAAGAAAAGTCAAGTAATTTTAAAATTGATACCGTTACAATTGGTGGATTATTAACAAGAAATCAATTGGATATTCTGGTAGAAGGAGAAAACTGCTATACAGAGTTAAACGGTTCTTATTTAGGAGTAGATAAACAACATGTTGATAACCATACCTTCGTTGATCAAATGTATTCTCACTGTGTAACTAATGAGTTGTACAAGGGAGTGATGGATGATAACTCAGTGGGTGTATTCAACGGAATGATTTTAGTTCGTCCCGGTATTAAGAAAATTGAAGCTTACCAATCGAATAAAAACGTTTTATTATCAGATAAAGCAGATGTGTTTTCTAAACCAGAACTAGAGATCTACTCTGATGACGTACGTTGTTCTCACGGTTCAACTATCGGTGCATTGGATGAAGAAGCTTTATTCTACCTTCAAGCAAGAGGAATATCTAAGAAGAGTGCAGAGCACTTGTTGATCGCTGCTTTTATTGGAGATGTGTTAGACAAAATCCAAAATGAGGCTGTAAGAAAAAGAGTGGATCATATTTTCTTTGTAGAAAATGGCTGGGAATTTTAAGGAAATTTTTGACTATAAATTAGTTAGATGACTATAAATTTCTTATATTTGAGAGTACAGAATATTAACTATAAAAAATAAAATATCATGGCATTTGAATTACCAAAATTACCGTATGCGTACGACGCTTTAGAACCACATATTGATGCAAGAACTATGGAAATCCACCATACGAAGCACCACCAAGGTTATACAAATAACTTAAACAATGCAATTGCAGGAACAGATTTAGAAGGAAAATCAATCGAAGAAATTCTTGTTGCAGGAAAAGATAAACCAGCTGTTAGAAATAACGGAGGAGGTTTTTTTAACCACAATTTATTCTGGACTGTAATGACACCTAATGGTGGTGGAGAGCCTACAGGAGCAATTAAGGACGCAATCACTGCAGACTTTGGTTCTTTTGAAGCTTTCAAAGATGCATTCTCTAAAGCAGCTGCAACACAGTTTGGTTCAGGATGGGCTTGGCTAGTAGTTAAAGATGGTAAATTAGAAGTTTGTGGTACACCAAATCAAGATAACCCTATTATAGTAGGTAACTGTGGTACGGCTATCTTAGGTATTGATGTATGGGAACATGCTTACTACTTAAACTACCAAAACAGAAGACCAGATTATATTAATGCATTCTTTAATGTAATTAACTGGGATGAAGTAAACAGAAGATACGCAGAAGCAAAGTAATTAGCTTATTGAAAATAGAAAAGGCTATCCATTGGATAGCCTTTCTTTTGTGTATCTATTTGTATTTTATATTCTATCGAATAATAAAGCAATGTTCGATGTGAACAGTTTCACTGCGATTGCTAATAAGATAATTCCGAAAACTTTCTTTAAAATTCCAATTCCACCTGGTCCAAGTAGTCTCTCGATTTTACGTGTTAATCGCAATACAGTATAAACAAGGATCATGTTGATGAAAATTGCAATTATAACATTTATCATCTCGTATTCAGCACGAATCGCAACAAGCGTAGTCATTGTACCAGCACCCGCGATGATTGGGAAAGCCAAAGGAACAACACCAGAACTTTTACCGTTGTCCTCTCCTGAATCTTTAAATAGTTGAATACCTAAAATCATTTCTGCTGCCATTACAAATAGAATGATAGAACCTGCAACAGCGAATGATTGAAGATTTACTCCGAATAGGAATAAAATACTCTCCCCTGTAATAAGGAAGGCTAACATGATAAATAAAGAAACTAAGGTTACCTGTTTGGCGTGGATATTACCTGAGGTTTCTTTAACCTTAATAATAATTGGAATGGAACCGATAATGTCAATAACGGCAAATAAAACCATTGTGGCATTGAAAACTTCAATAAAATCGAAAGCTGTGAAAAACTCTGTCATGATAGGATAAAAATTAGTCTTATACTTAAAAAAGTCTGCAAAGTTAATTCGTTATTAAGTATAAACCAGTTGTTTTTGAGTTTATTAACAAATAAGATCTTTCAAACACTAAAGTCGAAATTTCATTAAATGCAATATGCTGCCTGTATTGAGAGAAAGGACGAATTCTATATTGTTATATCTTTGTTTGGTGTCTTCTTAAGGAAGTCAATCTTCTTTCTCCGCCTAATAGTTTTTTGAATTGTCTCAAGGCGTCTGTATTAACTTCTAAAATTTCTTTTTCAATTAGCTTAATAACGATTTGAATCGTGTTTAAAGCTGCTCCTTTTCTAAGATTGTCTGCTACAACCCACATGTTTAATGAGTTTTTCTGACTTTCATCTCTTCTAAGTCTTCCAACAAATACTTCATTCCTACCTTTTGCAAATAAAGGCATAGGATAGATGTTTGTTTCAGGATTGTCCTTCACTTCAATCCCAGGTGTATGATAAAAGGTCTTTCGTATATGAGATAAATCGAAATCTTTTTCAAAACTTACGTTGATAGATTCTGAATGCCCACCTTGAACAGGAACACGAACTGCAGTTGCAGTAACAGCAATATTCGGATCTAAAATCTTATGTGTTTCATTGATTAACTTCATTTCCTCTTTGGTGTAACCATTCTCTAGGAAAGAATCACAATGAGGCAATACATTTTGGTCAATCGGGTAAGGATAAACCATTTTGCCTTTGATGTTGTTTCTTTCATTCTCCATTTGCTCTACCGCTTGTGCACCAGTTCCAGAAATGGACTGATAAGTTGAAACAACAACGCGTTTTATTGTATATAATTGGTGTAAAGGTGCTAAAACCAATAACATTTGAATGGTAGAACAGTTTGGATTGGCAATGATGTAGTCATCCTTTGTTAAATAGTGACCGTTGATTTCTGGAATGATTAACTTTTTGTCTTCATCCATTCTAAAAGCTGATGAATTATCAACCACTCTACAGCCAATCTCCGCAAACTTCGGTGCCCATTCTAATGAAATATCTCCTCCTGCTGAAAATAAAGCAATCTCTGGTTTTAAAGCCAAAGCTTCTTCAAGGGTTACAACTTTGTAGTCTTTACCAAGGTAGGTAACCATGCTTCCAGCCGATTTGGCCGAAGCAACAGGAATTAATTCAGAGATAGGGAACTTATATTCTTCAAGAACCTTGATTATTTCTTGACCAACCATTCCTGTAACACCAATTATCGCGAGTTTCATTGCTTATCTTTTTTACAAAAATAGTAAAGAATTTTGTCAATTGGTGAATAGCTTTATCTTTGTATGGCATCAATTGCTTTTTACGATGCAAAAGTGTATCTATAGATGAAAAATATTATTATTCTTTTTAGTGCTTTACTTGCTTTTTCTTCATGGAGTCAGATGTCTGATTCTTTTGATGATGGAGACTTTACGCAAAATCCAACTTGGACAGGTAATGAAAGTGATTTTATCGTAAATGCCAATCTTGAGCTTCAATTGAACGCTGCTGGCGCTGGGGAAAGTTACTTATCTACGCCTCATAATTTAGTCGAACTAGAAGAGAAGGAATGGAGAATGAAAGTGGATTATGGCTTCGCTCCATCGAATAATAACTACGGATTAACATATTTAACGGCAGAAAGTGCTGATTTATCTACAAGTCCTGATGGTGTTTTTCTACGAAAAGGAGAAAATGGTGCCAATGACCCTATTCGATTAATTGAAAGAGTAGGCGGTGTCGAAACTGAAATTCTTGTTAGTACGCCAGCTGTAGTGGCAGAAAGTTTTAACATTCGAATTAAAGTTGTTTACCGTGCAAATGGTGACTGGGAATTGTATTATGATGCAAGCGGAGGAGAGAATTATGTTTTGAATGCTACGGCCAATCACCCTACTACAGTTGGTGGAACTCACCTAGGAATATTCTTAAAATACACCGCAGGTAATGTTACAAAGTTTAAATATGACGACTTCTTTGCAGGAGATATTTATGTTGATGTAACACCACCAGTTGTCGATACTGTTTTTGCAACTACTATAACGCAAGTCGATGTTTTATTCAACGAGGCAATTGACCCGGTATCAGGAGTGCAGGCGAGTAATTATGCTATTAATAATGGAATTGGAATCCCTTTAACTGTTGAACAAGATATCAATAATCAGGCTTTATTTCATTTGACATTAAATTCCGACTTGACGGTGGGAGAGACCTACACAATTACGATTCAAAATGTAGAAGATTTAGCAGGAAACAGTGTTGAGTTAACGAATAAGAATTTTATTTATATCGAAGCACAAGAACCAGAACTTGGAGACATCATCATCAATGAGTTTATCCCAAAACCTTCTCCAGCGGTAGGCCTACCAGAACATCAGTTTGTAGAATTGTACAATAGAAGTGATAAGTACTTTAACTTGAATGGTTGGAAATTAAGAGATAATAATTCAGCTGGAACAATCAGTGAAGTTTGGCTTTTCCCAAATGAATATGTGGTGTTAGTACCAACATCAGGCTTAGAAGGTTATCCTAACGCTACGAAAGTTTCAAGTTGGGCAACCTTAAACCAAACAGGTGATGAAATTCATTTGGAAACGGCTTCTGGATTTGTCGTTGATGAATTAACATACACGGACGCTTGGTATAAAGATGCGGAAAAAAAGAATGGAGGTTGGAGTATTGAACGTATCAATCCTGATTTAACTTGTTCGGATATCGACAACTGGAAAGCTAGTACAGATCTTACTGGAGGAACACCAGGCGCACAAAATAGCGTGTATAATGACGCACCTGATATTATTTCGCCAACTGTTTTAAATGTAGCGATAGAACTTCCGAATCAATTGACGCTTACTTTTTCAGAAAGCTTGGATTCCTTGAGTTTAATTAATGCTTATTTCGAATCAGAACCATCTTTGACGATAGATAATAGAATCGTTAACGGGAAATATCCAAAGAAGATGACACTAATTTTTGAAGAAGACTTTGAAGAAGGTGTCGTTTATTCTTATCGCCTTGAAAACTTTACAGATTGCTCAGGTAATTTCGGAGTGTATGATGGGGAATTTATGTTGCCACAAACGCCAGAAAAAGGAGATTTAATTATCAATGAAATTTTATTTAATCCGTTAACAGGTGGTTCCGACTTTGTGGAAATTTACAATACTTCGGATAAATACATTGATTTATTGAATTGGGAATTGGCGAATTATAAAGATGATACGATAGCCAATAATAAGAAAGTTAATTACAGTTATGTCATTCGCCCAAAGGATTATGTTGTTATCACAAAAGACACATCTTTTCAATTGATGAACTATCCAATGGCTGTGCCGGGTAAGTTTATTCAACTCTCAACTTTACCGAGTTATAACAATGACTCATCAACGGTATTGCTAATTTATAACGATACAGTTATGGATCAAGTTTCTTACACAGAAAAATGGCATTTCTCTTTACTTTCTTCTATGAAAGGTGTGAGTTTAGAGCGATTTTCTGCAAAAGGAGCATCCAATGACGCTTCGAATTGGCACAGTGCAAGTGAGACGATTGGTTTTGCCACGCCAGGAGCCCGTAATTCGCAGAATATGACACCGAATAACGATGGTGGAACATTGTCCTTATCTTCTAAAACTTTCTCTCCAGATGGAGACGGCTATGAAGATGTCTTATTGATTTCTTATGAAGTTACCTCACCAGACTTAATAGGGACGATTACCGTTTACGATGATAAAGGTAGAGCAATTACTACCTTAATGGAAAGAGAATTGCTAGGCGGAAAAGGAACAGTAAAGTGGGAGGGAACTAAAGATAATGGAAAAAAAGCACCTATTGGTCCATACATTATTCTGTTTGAAATCTTCGACCTTAACAACGCAAAAGTTCAAACGGTAAGAAAAGTCGCTACGCTAGCTGGAAAGTTTTAGAGAATGCTCGCAGTAATTAAAATGCTTGGTTTTTTACTTGAAGACCGCGAATGATTTCTTTTAGTTTTCCGATTTCCTCATACGACTCCTGAATTTTTATGTCTTTTAGCCTTAACATCTCTAAAAGCATATTTTCATTACTAGCTTCTGAAAAAGTTGTGTTCTTGTGGTTGTTTTCTGTGATCAACATCGGTGCGTTGTCATCAAAAAACCAATCCATATTTAAGTCTTGATAAGAGTTGATAATCACCTTAAGTTTATCTACTTCTAAAGAACCTCCTTCTTCTAAAAAATTATTAGAAACCCCAATTTCAGCATGGAACTTGCTTTTTGGAACACCTTTGTAATCAAGGTATTTCAATATTTTTTCTTTATCTGTCATCATCTAAATTTTAGAAAAATATAATGGTTAAAAATGGATAATATTTGTACACTTTTCGTTAAAAACTTGACTATTCCTCTACTAAACCAATCTCTAGTAAGTTGGGCCAATTCTTTCCTGTAATAAATAGTTGCTGTGTTGATTTCTTGTATGCTATTCCATTTAATACTTCACCTGTCTTGCGGTAATCTAAAGCGATGATACTTGCATCGATATTCCCAGTAACAACTCCGCTAAGTGCATCAAATATCACAATTTGATTGGTCGTATAGATGTTTGCATAAATTTTGCCGTTGATGTATTCCAGTTCGTTTAAACCTTTTGTAGCTCCTATATTTGAATAAACTTCGATTGTTTTCTTAATCGCAAAAGTTGTAGGGTCTCTGTAATAAATACGTTCTGAACCATCAGACATTATAAGATATTCTCCATCGTTTGTCAGACCCCACCCTTCACCTGTATAAGTGAAAGTTTTCACTTCTTCTAAGGTGTTTTTGTCGTACACAAAACAAGTGTGTTCTTTCCACGTCAATTGATAGACGTAATCACCCAAAATAGTAATTCCTTCTCCGAAGTATTTCTCTCCTAGTAATACTTGTTGTGTATGCTTTCCTGTGTTTAAGTCCACTTTGGCTAATAAACTTTGTCCTAAAGAACCTTTTCCTCCTGTTCCTTCATAGAGTTGGTCTCCATCAAATTCTAAACCTTGCGTATATGAAGTCGTTAAGTGAGGGTATTCAGTGATAACTTCTGCTGTATATTCAGTAGGAATATTGTCGGGCAAAACCTTTACAATTCTGTAATCATTTCTTGTTTTCCCGTCTTTGGTTGTTGTCTCAAGAGAGATTTGATTTGTTCCTATTTTCAAGTTATCAGTATTTACCTCAAAGAAATATTGAGCTTTATCAACTGCTCCATCAAAGAGAACAGTGTCCTTTGTGAAAACTTTGATATTACTAACGTTATTGATATCAGCAATACTAATTTCAACACGGAATGATTTTCCTTTTCTAGCAGTCGCATTGTTGTTGGGTAATTCAAACTTTGCCGGCGTTAAACTTCCAGTTTTAATAGTTGAATCACTATCTGTACAAGCTCCAAATATAAATAGTAGAGAAAGGATAGCAACAAAATAAAAAGCTTTCATTATAGTAAATTTTTAATTTGTGATGCAGAAATTCCGCTATGCGTTGCATCGTAAATAACAGTTTTGTTTTTAACCAAGATGGCTTGTGGAGATTGGTGAACAATCCCTGTGATTTCAGCTAAGGCGTTTGAAACGTCTCTATGTGCTAATAAATCAATGAAATATAATGTACAGTCGTCTGTTTCTTCCCATTCTTTTTCAAAACGATTGAGTGCCATGCTTGAAATTCCACATCGTGTTGAATGCTTGAAGAACAAACCTTGTTTTTCACTTGTTTGATTAAAGAATTCCTGAAGTTTCTCAACGGAGTCAACATTTATCCAATTGATTTTATCAACAGCTTTCTTTTTAGAGAAAATTCCCATGCTATAATGCAGATTTAAATTGTTTTAAGAACCTCACGTCATTCTCAGAATATAAACGCAAGTCGTTCACGCGATATTTTAACTGAGCGATTCGTTCAATTCCCATTCCAAAAGCAAAACCACTGTATTCCTTTGGGTCGATATTTGAAGCGATTAGAACATCTGGGTCAACCATTCCGCAACCTAATATTTCTAACCAACCTGTGTGTTTACAAACATTACAGCCGTCGCCATTACAAATTGTGCAACTTACATCCACCTCAGCACTTGGTTCAGTGAAAGGGAAGTAAGAGGGGCGAAGACGAATCTGTGTATTCTTTCCAAACATTTCCTGAGCGAAGTAAAGAATCGTTTGCTTTAAGTCAGCGAAAGAAACATCTTTATCAATAAATAGTCCTTCAACTTGGTGGAAGAAACAGTGTGCACGTGCTGAAATTGCTTCGTTACGGTAAACTCGTCCCGGTGAAATTGTACGAATTGGCGGTTTGCTATTCTCCATAACACGCACCTGAACAGATGAGGTATGTGTACGCAATGCCATTTCTCTTTCTCCTGTTTCTACAAAGAACGTATCTTGCATATCTCTTGCTGGATGTTCCTCAGGGAAGTTTAATGCAGAGAAATTATGCCAATCATCCTCAACTTCAGGTCCTTCTGAAACACCAAAACCGATTCTTTCGAAGATAGAGATAATCTCGTTTCTAACTAAACTAATCGGATGTCTAGCACCAATTTCTGTTGGTTCACCTGGACGAGAAAAATCAATAAATTCATCACTTTCGTTTTCAGTAGAAAGTTGTTCTTTGAATTGGTCAAAAATTGCTTGAGCTTTATTCTTCAACTCATTGATGTTTAGTCCAACTTCTTTCTTTTGATCGTTCGGAACATTCTTCAATTCCATGAACAAATCTTTTAAGATGTTTTTACTTCCTAAGAAACGAATTCTAAAAGCTTCCAACATTTCTGGATTGCTGATGGCAACTTCTTTGACTTCAGCTAATAGTTCCTTTATTTTAGATTGTATATCTGACATATTAATGTATTTCGTAACACTAGTAACCAATCGATTAATATCGTAATCGGTTATGAAACACAAAAGTAGTGTTATTTTTTGAAATTTCGCAGTGGCCCGATAGATTTACTTTGTGTTTCTGACTTAGAATGATATCCTGATTTTATTCCTATAAATACACATTTGATACTTATCCTTAAAACATCAACTCGCTTGTTGCAATACTAATACATAACAGTATAGAATATGACATTAGTCATTTGCCGTGTGGTATTATGCACGTATTTTTGTCAAAATTTTTGAGGCTAAAAAATGAAAGATCAATTGTATTGCGACCATTGTGGTGATGAAATCGTGGGCAGAAATAAGTATGTGCATGAGGATAAGTCATTCTGTTGCAATGGTTGTTTATCCGTTTATCAATTATTAAAAGATCATGATTTAGGAGCTTTTTATCAATTAGAAAGCAAATCAGGTGTTAAACCTAAAAATGCACAAGAACATAAGTACGCCTTTTTAGAAGTGCCAGATATTCGTGCGAAATTTGTAGATTTTGAAGATGATAACTATATCAAAATCACACTTTATTTGCCGGAAATACACTGTTCAAGTTGTATTTACTTACTAGAAAATCTTCCGAAAATTCAACCAGCTGTAACCTCTTCTCTTATCGACTTTGTGAAAAAAGAAGCGATGATAACCTTTAGAAAGAAGGATATGAAGCTCTCAGAGTTGGCACACTTTCTAGATAAGATTGGGTACGCTCCTAACTTTGGTAATAGAAGTGAGGAATCAAAAAACTTTGACAAGATATTTTTTTATAAATTAGGTGTAGCAGGTTTTGCCTTTGGAAGCATTATGCTTTGGAGTGTTCCTGACTATTCTGGAAGCGGAATTGGCGATTTGACATTTAGAAGTGTTACTTCATATCTTTCATTAATTGTTTCGATTCCTGTTTTGCTTTTTTCTGCTAGAGATTATTTTATTTCCGCATTTAAGGCATTGAGAAGTAAAACCTTGAACCTTGATGTACCGATTACCATTGGAATTATCGCACTTTATTTGCAAAGTGTATATACAATTGTGGTTCATGGAAGTGCTGGTTATATGGATTCCTTTGCGGGCTTTATTTTCTTCCTATTAATCGGGAAATGGTTCCAAAATAGAACCTATCGTTCCTTGTCTTTTGAACGTGATTACACCTCCTATTTTCCAGTTGCGGTTACGAGAGTAAAAGATTCCGGAGAAGAAGAAATTGTAGAAATTGAGGATATAAAAGTGGGAGAAACAATTATAATAAGAAACGAAGAAGTAATTCCTTGTGACAGTGTTTTAGTAAGTGATACCGCTAAGATAGATTACAGTTTTGTTACCGGTGAATCTGAACCAATTTATAAGGAAAAAGGTGACTTTATTTATGCTGGTGGTAAACTGTTAGGACAAAAAACACTTCTGAAAGCGGAAAGAGCTTCCAATAGAAGTTTACTAACCCAACTGTGGAATGATATTAAGATTGAAAAAATCAAACCCAATAGATATAAATTCCAAGACGTAGTTGCCAAATACTTCTTAGGTGTAGTACTTGTTGTTGCTGCTTTTTCGGCTTTAACTTGGATGTTTATCGACTCTTCAAGAGTAACAGAAATTGTTGTTGCAGTACTGATTGTTGCTTGCCCTTGTGCACTTGCTTTATCTTCTCCTTTTACCTTCGGAAACGTTATGCGCTATATGGGTCGTAAAGGTTTCTATGCAAAAAATAGCATGGTTGTTGAAAAAATGGATGAAGTGACTGATGTTGTGTTCGATAAAACCGGAACATTAACGGAATCTGTTAAACTACAGGTAGATCAAGAAGGGGATGAATTGACAAAAGAAGAAATGGAAGTTATTTGTTCTTTAGCGAATTCTTCTACACATCCATTGTCTAGAGCAATTGTTCAATTTTACAAACAGAAAGGCATTTTTGGTGACTTAGAAATAGAGGAATATACAGAAAAACCAGGCGCTGGATTAAATGGAGAAATCAATGGAATTGAGGCGAAGTTAGGTAGCCATTTATTTGTATTTAACACTTCTAAAGATTCAAATGATACCGAGACTTATTTTCAAGTTGGCTCAAAAAGCGGTCGATTTGTTTTTAATTCAGAATTGCGCCCAGGAATAGAGGAATTGATTGCAGACCTAAGTGATTATCGCGTCCATGTTTTATCTGGAGATAAGGATAAAGATAAAGAGCTGATAGAATCAATTGTAGGAACACGAGAGACAATTCATTTTAACCAAACGCCAAACGATAAATTAGAATACATCATGAAATTACAAGATGAAGGCCGAAAGGTGATGATGATAGGAGATGGTTTGAACGACGCAGGTGGTCTTGGAGTTGCACATGTGGGAGTTGCAGTTTCTGAAGATGTTTTCAGATTCACGCCTTCTTCCGATGCCATTATTGAAGCGAGTAAATTGAAAGATTTAAATAAGCTGTTAGACTTAAGTCATTACGCGCAGCGTGTATTAAGAATTAGTATGATATTCTCTATTTCTTATAATACCATCGGATTGTCATTTGCCGTTCTAGGAATGTTGACACCATTGGTTGCTGCCATTTTAATGCCTTTGAGTTCAGTTACTGTTGTAGGACTGAGCACTTTATTGGTTTATTTCAAGAAAGATAAAGACTGAATCAAGCTTTAAGTAGCTATGCTATTGCTATTTAGTTTGATTCTAATTAAGAATAACTCTGATAAAAATCAGTTTTTTAACAACCATAAGTCATATTCTATTTATGACAATATTGTGACATTTGTACTATGGGAATTATATATGTAATGTTGTTCGTCAGTTTGCTTATTGCAATGCTATTTTTAGGAGCTTATTTATGGGCAACTAAGAGTGGTCAATTTGATGACGACTATACACCGTCGGTTAGAATGCTATTTGATGACGGAGTTATAAAAAAAGAGGAAGAAAAATTAGAAGAAGCTATAATATCAAAAGAAGTTAAAAAATCAATAAAATCAAAAGAACAGAATGGAAGTAGAGAAGTTTAGTTACGATAATAAAATCGTAAAGAATTTTGCTTATGCCACCATAATATGGGGTATTATCGGGATGTTAGTTGGGCTTATCGCGGCTTTACAATTGGCATTCCCCGAATTTTTTAATGATTACTTAAGTTTAAGTTGGCTATCCTTTGGAAGGATTCGTCCACTTCACACCAACGCAGTAATCTTCGCCTTTGTTGGTAACGGTATCTTTACCGGAGTTTATTATTCACTTCAGCGTTTATTGAAAGCTAGAATGTGGAGTGATAAATTAAGCTGGTTAAATTTCTGGGGTTGGCAAGCAATTATTGTTGCGGCAGTAATTACTTTACCAATGGGTATTACAACTTCCAAAGAATACGCTGAGCTAGAATGGTGGATTGACATCATGATTGCTGTCGTATGGGTTTCTTGGGGGTGGAACATGTTTGGTACCATCCTAAACAGAAGAGTAAAGCACTTATATGTTGCTATCTGGTTCTATATCGGAACATTCGTTACAGTAGCAATGCTACATATTTTCAACTCATTAGCAATTCCTGTGAGCTTCACTAAAGGATACACCATTTATTCAGGGGTACAGGATGCTTTAGTTCAGTGGTGGTACGGACACAACGCTGTGGCGTTCTTCTTAACTACACCGTACTTAGGATTGATGTACTACTTCGTGCCTAAGGCTGCGAATAGACCAGTTTACTCGTACAGATTATCAATTATCCACTTCTGGGCATTGATTTTCCTATACATTTGGGCTGGACCTCACCACTTATTATATTCTTCACTACCAGATTGGGCACAAACTTTAGGAGTTGTATTCTCTGTTATGTTGGTGGCACCATCATGGGGAGGAATGTTGAATGGATTGTTGACATTAAGAGGAGCTTGGGACAGAGTTCGTGATGATGTAACATTGAAGTTCATGGTAGTAGCTTTAACTGCTTACGGTATGGCTACTTTCGAGGGTCCACTACTATCCTTGAAAAACGTAAATATCTTATCACACTTTACTGACTGGACTGTTGCACACGTGCACGTTGGAGGACTTGGTTGGAACGGAATGTTAACATTCGGTATGCTATACTGGTTGTTCCCAAAATTATTCCGTACTGAACTATACTCTAAGAAATTGGCGAACCAGCACTTCTGGATTGCGACGTTAGGTATCTTATTATACGCTATTCCAATTTATATTGCTGGATTCATGCAAGGTTTGATGTGGCAAGAGTTTAACCCAGACGGAACATTAGTTCACGGAGAATTCGTTAAAACTGTGGTTGATTTAAAACCATACTACATGATGCGTTCATTAGGAGGATTAATCTACTTGATTGGAGCGGTTATGATGTTCTATAACTTATTCAAAACTGCAAAAGGAGGTTCATTGTTAGCAAACGAAGAAGCGGAAGCACCATCTTTAGTTACTGTTATGAATGTTAAAGAAAAAGAAGGATGGCACAAAAGATTAGAAAGAAAGCCTATCAAATTCTTAGTATGGAGTATCATCGTTGTTGCGATTGGAGGTATTGTGGAAATTATTCCTACGATATTTGTTAAGAGTAACATTCCCACAATAGCGAGTGTTAAACCTTACACTCCGCTAGAATTAGAAGGTCGTGATATCTACGTTTCTGAAGGTTGTTACACATGTCACTCGCAAATGATTCGTCCACTGCGATTTGAGACAGCACGTTATGGTGAGTACTCAAAAGCTGGGGAATTCGTTTATGACCACCCATTCCAATGGGGTTCTAAGAGAACTGGTCCAGACTTGGCGCGTGAAGGAGGATTGAGAAGCCACTACTGGCACTTCCAGCACATGTTACGTCCAAAAGAAGTAACACCAGGTTCTATCATGCCAGCTTACCCATGGTTGATTAGAGACGACTTGAATACTAAGTATACAAGAAAGAAAATTACAGTAATGCAAACGCTTGGAGTTCCTTATGAAAAAGGATTCGAAGATGAAGCAGTAGCAAACTTGCAGGCGCAAGCTCATGGTATCGCTGTTGAATTAATTGAGGATATCTATATGAAATTGCCGAAAGAAGTTCAAGCGAGCTACGATAAAGAAGCTGAGATCGCTAAAATGGAGAAGAAACAAATAGTCGCGTTAATTGCATACCTACAAAGATTAGGTACGGATATTAAAGGTGAAAACAACTAAGGAAAATAATTATGTTAAGATTTATCAAACAAAATTTAGACACAATGACGGGAGTAGAAATATTCCCAATCATTGCCCTGTTGCTTTTCGGTTCTTTGGCAATTATTATTACGATTAGAGTAATTAGAATGTCGAAAAATGAAGTGACGGAACTAGGTGATTACCCATTAGATGATGGAGTAATTGATGTTTCTTCGGGACAAGTGAATAATGTAGAAAACAATATTGAATAGTACTATGAAAGCAAAATATTTTTTAACAATTACAGCAATGAGCTTTTTTTCTGTCGCAAGCTACGCACAGGAAACAGCACAGGTGGTAATCGTTCCGGATTACGACAAGAACTTTAAGTTATTTATGGGAATGACTGCTTTACTGATAGTGTTGTTATTAGCGATTTATATCGTAGCAAAAAGTATTAGTAACTTAACAGGTTCGGATAAATATAAGGCAAAACTTTTAGCTAAAAGTGAGGCGGATTCAAAAGCGGGAGGAACAAGCGCAATGGCAATTGTTCTGCTTGTTGGGATGCTTCTTTTTGGAAGTAATGCGATGGCATTATCTTTCACTCCGGGAACAGGTGGCCCATGGTTAAAAGTAGAGAATGCTGATTTAATCTGGATGCTTTTTATCAATCTAGCTTTAGTAGGAATGTATTTCTACATGAAAAGTGTGATGAACCAATTAATTGAAAATACACTTCCTAAAGCAGAAATAGCGGCAAAACAAGAAGCGAAAAATTCTTGGTTTAAAATCAATAAGATTTTAACAGACGTAGTTCCTATTGAGGAAGAAGAGTCGATTATCATGGATCATGAGTTTGACGGAATTCGTGAGTTGGACAACAATTTGCCACCATGGTGGGTTGCTTTGTTCTGGATAACGATTATTTTCTCTATTGGATATGTATTGCATTATCACGTATTCAAAACAGGAGATCTTCAAATTGCAGAATATGAAAAAGCAATGGAAGAGTCAGAAAAAAAGGTGCAGGAATACCTAACGCTAAACGCCATGAATGTGGACGAAAATACAGCAACGGTTATGACTGAATCAAGTGACTTGTCAGCAGGTAAAATATTGTACAATGATAACTGTGTTGTTTGTCATAAAGCAAACGGTGAAGGAGATATTGGACCTAACTTAACAGACGATTACTGGTTGTACTCAAATGATATTAAGGACATATTTAAAGTGATTAAAAGCGGAACATCTAAGGGAATGCCTGAACATGGTTCAAGATTCAATCCAATTCAAATTCAGCAGGTATCTTCTTATATTCTAACGCTAGAATATGCAGAAGGTAAAGAACCTGAAGGAGAAAAAATGTAGGATGGAAAAACCTAACGCTCAATCCTAACTTTAAAAAGCTAGGATTGGCGTTTAAAAAAACGTGGTGTTATGATGGAAGATGAAGAAGAATTCAGAAATCGAATCTCAACAGTCGATGAATCTGGAAAGAGAGTATGGGTTTATCCAAAAAAACCAAAAGGTAAGTTTACGAATTACAGAAAAATAGTGGCCTATAGTTTATTGGCTATATTGTTTATATTACCTTTTATCAAACTTCATGGTGAGCCTTTAATTATGCTTAACATTATAGAAAGGAAGTTTGTTATTTTTGGTTTCATCTTCTGGCCACAAGATTTATACATCTTCGCCTTGGCGATGATTATATCAGTGGTTTTTGTTATTTTCTTCACCATTATTTTTGGGCGGTTGTTCTGTGGATGGGTCTGTCCGCAAACGATCTTTATGGAATTTGTATTTAGGCAAGTTGAATATTGGATAGACGGGGACTTTAAACATCAGCGAAAGTTGAAAGAAGGACCGTGGACCAAAGAAAAGATTTTTAAACGTTTACTCAAGCATTCTATTTTTATACTGATTGCCGTTGTAACTGCAAATATCTTTCTTGCTTATATCATTGGAATTGATGAACTAAAAAACATTATCACCGATCCGATTCAAACGCATCTAGGTGGCTTTATTGCCATGATTTTATTCTCTGGTGCTTTCTATATGGTTTTCTCATTGTTAAGAGAACAAGTTTGTACCACAATTTGTCCTTATGGTCGTCTTCAAGGGGTCTTATTAGATGAAAACTCAATGGTTATTGCGTATGACTATGCAAGAGGAGAAAGAACTGAAGGAAGAGCGAAGTTTAGAAAAAATGAAAATAGAGAAGAATTAGGAAAGGGCGATTGTATTGACTGTTATCAATGTGTGAACGTTTGTCCTACAGGAATTGATATTAGAAATGGAACACAGTTAGAATGTATAAACTGTACTGCTTGTATAGATGCTTGTGATGACATGATGTTAGGAGTAGGATTGCCAAAGGGTCTAATCCGTTTTGCTTCTGAGAAAAACATTAAGGAAAAAGAACCTTTCAAATTTACCACAAGAGTAAAAGCTTATTCAGCCTTGTTGATGGTTTTGATAATTGTTTTGACAGCTCTTTTAATAACAAGAAGTGACTTCGACTCAAAGATTACGCGTCAAAGAGGAACAACTTTTATGATTACACAAGATGGTCAGGTGAGTAATATATTTGAAATTTATCTTCTAAATAAAACAAGAATTGACTATGACATTACCCTAGAATTGGAGGGTAATCATGGTACGATAGAAACAGTAGCTCATGACATTCATTTGAAGGCTGAAGAGCAGTTAAAAGAAAGGTTTGTCGTTAAAATCCCTTATGCTGAAACAAAATCATCTGAGAAGTTGTTAATCAATGTGTACGGTAACGGTAAAAAAATTCAAACGGTAAAAACTAAGTTCTTAGGACCTATCGTTTTATAAAAATATTAATATGAATTGGGGAAAAGGAATTGCGATTACATTGGGTATGTTTATGGTGTTTATCATTATTTTGACAGCTATTAAAATTAGTAAAGTCAATGATCTAGAACACGAGAACTACTACGATAGAGAAATCGCATATGAGTCGGAAATTCAAGCGCAAAGAAATGCTAAGAGTCTAGGCTTAATTGAAATTTCGGATGAAGATGAAGAGTTTTTAATTCTACGACTTCCAGAAGGTGTAGAAATTAAAAGAGTAGAAATTATCCTTTTACGTCTAAGCGACAAGTCGTTGGATAGAGAATATGTTTTTGAAAATACACAAACGATTCTTATTCCCAAAAAAGAGTTAGTAAATGGTTTGTATAAATTAGATGTTCTTTACCAAATCGATAATGAAAGTTGCTTGATAAGGAGAGATGTGATGATTTAAAATTATGTGGACAGTTTATTTTGGCGCTTTAATTCTCGGACTAAGTTCCTCATTGCATTGTCTCGGAATGTGTGGGCCACTTGTTATGGCTGTTCCTGTAAAATCAAAAAACAAATGGAGTAAAGCATTTGGAATTACACAATATCATATAGGGAAAACCTTTACCTACGCAGTTCTAGGACTAATGATTGGCTTTGTTGGACTAAGCGTTCAAACAATAAAGTGGATGCAAATCCTATCTGTTGTTAGTGGAGTACTCATCGTTTTCTTTGCGTGGGAGAAGTTTATCAAATTGCCATTAGGAAACAAAATACAGCAGAAATTCACCCACTATGCCGGACGTTCATTGCGCACCTTGTTTCAGTCTAATTTACCATTCAAACCTTTATTTTTTGGAATGATTAATGGCTTGTTGCCATGTGGTTTGGTTTACATCGCTTTAGTGAATAGTTTATTAGCTGGTGGACCATTGTCCTCTGCCATGGCGATGGTATTCTTTGGTTTGGGAACAGTTCCGATTTTAACTTTAGCCAAAACATTATCTACTAAAATTAAAATCAATTCTACTTGGATAACGCCTGTATTAATCACCATGGTTGGTTTGATGATTATTTTCCGTGGCTTGAATCTTGGCATTCCAATGATAAGTCCTAAAATGGAAACTAACATAATTGAGAATGAAGACGGAACGATAGAAGAGAAGGCAGTAGTTGAATGTTGCAGTACAAAAGAAGAATGCGAAGAAGTAGAATAACACATTCCTTATATTCCCTCTTTTACTAATTCTTTATTTCCTGCATAGCAGTCAATAATACATGTATTTAGGTCCAATACATATTCTATGTTTTGTTTTTAATTGACTTTTATCATTGTATTTTTGAAAATGTTTTATATGTTTATCTTTAAAAAGCAATAATTGATGCTGAATAGACCTCAAGACACTATAAATAATGAAGGAAATAATTTGAATGGAAACTCATTGTTTTACCTTTTGCATTCCGATGATGCACTAAGAATAAAGAATGAGAAAGCTACTTCATTTTACAAGAAAAATCAACCGTTATTTATCGAAGGGTCTTACCCTCGTGGAGTTTTTTGTATTATATCAGGTAAAGTAAAAGTATTCTCAACTGGTGAAACAGGGAAGGAGCAAATTATACGTATAGCAGGAGCTGGTGACGTTGTTGGTTTTAGAGCTTTATTTAGTGAAGAACCTTATAGACTATCAGCAACAACCTTAGAGGAAAGCAGTATTTTCTTTATTAAAATAGAAGATTTTTTAGAATTAGTACATTCACAACCAGAGTTGCTCCAAGCAGTTTTGAGAGAATTATCAAAAGAGTCTGGGGAGAGAGCCGATTTTATCAAGGCAATGGCTCAGAAAACAGTGAGAGAAAGATTGGCAATTGTCTTATTAGTTCTGGAAAGCATCTACAAAGATGACCTAATCAATCTTTCTAGAGAAGACTTGGCCAATTTTGTTGGAACAGCTACAGAAACATTGATTCGCTTATTAAAAGACTTCAAAGATGAAAACCTAATTGAAGTTCAAGGAAGAAAAATCAAACTAATTGATGTCGACAGAATCTATCAAGAATCCGGCTACTAATCAAGTTAAATATTGCTTTTCTAAGCAGTAAATGACTGTTTTATTGCTACTTTTCTTGTAATTAATCAGCATTGTTATATTCATTATTTTTGTGTAAATTTACTGTAATGAAATGCCTTTATAGCTCATTATAAAATAATAGGAGAATAATTTTATGGAAAATTGTTGTGCATGCTTAATAAATTTCTTACCTTTATCCCTATTGAATTATGATGAAGAAAGATGAATATATAGATTTTTACGTACGCCACTCTTGGCATAAGATTTCGCGTATGTATAATCAAAAGGCAAAGGAACATGGTCTGACGATGTCTATAGGTTTTATTCTATTAATCGTAGATAAGGAAGGTACGCCAAGTACTCAGCTCGGTCCGCGTATGGGAATGGAGCCAACAAGTTTGTCGCGAACGCTTAAAACGATGGAGAGCAAAGGCTACATCTACCGTCAAGTAGATAAAGACGACAAGCGAAAAGTACTGATATATTTAACTTCAGCTGGTTTAGACTTAAGACGAGAAGTCAGAAAAGTAGTCAAAGAATTTAATAAAAACTTAATAAAAAAAATACCTCGTAAAAAATTAGAAGTCTTCTTTGAAGTGATGAACAGTGTTGACGATTACGTCGAAGGAGAATTAAATAATATTATGAATTAAATTATATTTCACATTATGAAAAGAACAATAAAAAAGGTTGCTGTTATTGGTTCAGGAGTGATGGGGTCACAAATTGCCCTTCACTTTGCTAATATCGGTGTAGAAGTTTTGCTCTTGGATATCGTTCCTAGAGAGTTGGATCCTGCGGAAGAGAAAAAAGGTTTAACCTTAGAGAGTAAGGCTGTACGAAATAGAATTGTAAACAATGCTTTTGTAGGAGCGCTTAAAATGAAGCCTTCTCCAATTTACAGAAAAGAATTTGCTTCAAGAGTAACGACAGGTAACCTTGAAGATGATATCAGTAAGATTAAAGATGCTGATTGGATTATTGAAGTAGTAATTGAGCGTTTAGACATTAAGAAGTCTGTTTTCGAAAACATCGAAAAATACAGAACACCAGGAACCTTGATTACTTCAAATACATCAGGTATTCCAATTCACTTAATGCTTGATGGTCGTTCAGATGACTTTAAAAAGCATTTCTGTGGAACACACTTTTTCAATCCTCCTAGATACCTTCAGTTATTAGAAATCATTCCTACACCGGAAACTGATCCAACGGTAGTAGATTTCTTTATGGAATATGGAAGTAAATATCTAGGTAAGAAAACAGTTTTATGTAAAGATACCCCTGCATTTATAGCAAATAGAATTGGGGTGTACTCTATCATGTCTTTATTTAATAGCATTAAAGAGTTAGGGTTAACTGTTGAGGAAGTTGACAGATTAACAGGTACTGTCCTTGGTAGAGCAAAGTCAGCTACTTTCAGAACGGCTGACGTAGTTGGACTGGATACACTTGTTTTGGTGGCAAACGGACTGTACGATAATGTACCGGGTGACGAAGAACATGGTTTATTCAAACTACCAGATTACATCACTAAAATGGTGAATAATAAATGGCTCGGTTCTAAAACGAATCAAGGATTCTATAAAAAAGTGAAAGGGGAAGACGGAAAATCTCAAATTCTATCTTTAGACTTGGATACTTTAGAATATAAAGAACAAAAAAGAGTAAAATTCCCAACTTTAGATATGGTTAAGCCTATCGATGATTTAGCAAAGAGAACTTCGATGCTAATTATGGGAATGGATAAAGCTGCAGAGTTCTACAGAACGATGTTTGGTGGTTTATTTGCATATTCAGCGAATAGAATTCCAGAAATTGCAGATGATTTATTTAAAATTGACGATGCGATTAAAGCTGGTTTCGGTTGGTCATTAGGTCCATTTGAAACTTGGGATATTTTCGGATTCGATAAAGGAATTGACTTAATAGAAAAAGCAGGTAAAAAAGTTGCACCATGGTTGTTAGAAATGAAAGCAGCTGGAGTGAAAACTTTCTACAAGCAAGAAAATGGTCAAAAGTTATTCTACGATATCGCAAGCAAATCATACAAGGTAATTCCAGGAACAGAAGAGTTAGTTATTCTAGATGCACTTCGTGAATCTAACACTGTTTGGAAAAATGCTGATACAACAATTGTAGATTTAGGAGATGGAATTTTAAACATTGAGTTCCACACAAAAATGAATACAATTGGTCAAGGTGTTATCGAAGGCGTTAACAAAGCGATTGATTTAGCAGAAAAAGAATACAAAGGATTAGTTATCTCTAACACAGGTCAGAACTTTAGTGCTGGTGCGAATGTTGGATTAATCTTTATGATGGCAGCAGAGCAAGATTTCGATGAATTGAATTTTGCAGTAAAAGCTTTCCAAGATACGAGTATGAGAATTCGTTACTCAAGTATTCCAGTAATTGTTGCGCCACACAATATGGCACTAGGAGGAGGATGTGAATTCTCACTTCATGCTGACAAAGTGGTAGCGCATGCTGAGTTATACATGGGACTAGTTGAGTTTGGAGTTGGTCTAATCCCTGGTGGAGGCGGAACAAAAGAATTCGCTAAGCGTTTCTCAGAAGATTTAAGCAATGGTGATATTCGTATCAACCGTTTACAAGAACGTTTCTTAACAATTGGTCAAGCGAAGGTATCTACTTCAGCTTACGAAGCATTTGATTTAGGGTATCTACGTGAAGGAATCGATGAGGTTGTAGTAAGTAGAGATCATCAATTAGCAAGAGCAAAAGCGGCTTGTTTGGAAATGGCTAACAAAGGATACACAATGCCGATGAAAGAAAAAAACATTACAGTAGAAGGTCAGCAAGGACTAGGAATTGTATATGTAGGTTCTGACTCAATGCAAAGAGGAAATTACATGTCTGAACACGATGGTGTAATTGCTGAAAAATTAGGCTTTGTACTTTGTGGAGGTGATTTATCAGAAAGAACGCAAGTTTCCGAACAATACCTATTAGACCTAGAGAGAAAAGCGTTCCTAGAGTTGTGTACACAACGTAAAACATTAGAGCGTATTGAAAGCTTGGTGAAATCAGGTAAGATTTTAAGAAACTAATTGTTAACGAATTAAAAGATAAAGAAAATGGCAAATAATAATGCATATATAGTTACAGGATTCCGTTCCGCAGTAGGAAAAGCAAACCGTGGTGGATTCCGTTTTTATCGCCCAGATGATTTAGCAGCGGATGTTATCAAACACATCATGACAACTGTTCCTAATCTTGATCCGGCACGTATTGATGACGTGATGGTGGGGAATGCTAACCCAGAGGCAGAACAAGGACTAAACGTTGGACGTTTGATTTCTTTAATGGGATTAAACACAGAGAAAGTGCCTGGAATGACAATTAACCGATACTGTTCTTCTGGATTGGAGACCATTGCAATTGCAACGGCTAAGATTAATATGGGAATGGCTGACTGTATCATCGCTGGTGGTACTGAGTCAATGTCTGCTATTCCAATGGGAGGATGGAGAATTGTTCCAAATCCAAAGGTAGGTAAGGAAAATCCATCTTGGTACTGGGGAATGGGATTAACAGCTGAAGAAGTTGCTAAGGACTATAACGTTTCTCGTGAAGACCAAGATGTTTTCTCATTCCAATCGCATGAAAAGGCTTTAGCTGCGATTGAAAGTGGAAGATTTAAAGAGGATATCGTTCCAATTGAAATTGAACACATCTTTTTAGACGAAAATGAAAAACGTCAAGTAAAAAAGATAGTCGTTGATACCGATGAAGGACCAAGACGCGGTACAAGCGTTGAGGCATTAAGCAGGTTAAGACCAGTTTTTATGGAAGGCGGTTCTGTTACAGCAGGTAACTCTTCTCAAACTTCTGATGGAGCAGCTTTTGTTCTAGTAATGTCAGAGAAAATGGTAAAGGAATTAAACCTTGAGCCAGTTGCGAGATTAGTGGATTACCGTGTATCTGCTCTTCCTCCAAGAATTATGGGAATGGGACCAGCTTACGCAGTTCCTGAGGTATTAAAGCATGCGGGATTAACATTAAAAGACATCGATTTAATGGAGTTGAACGAAGCTTTTGCTTCTCAATCTGTTGCTGTTATCCGTGAACTTGGAGTTAATCCAGATATCGTAAACGTAAACGGTGGAGCGATTGCTTTAGGTCACCCACTAGGATGTACAGGAGCAAAATTAACTGTTCAAGTAATTAATGAATTGAAAAAACGTAAGCAACGCTACGGAATTGTAACTATGTGTGTAGGTACAGGACAAGGAGCAGCTGGAATTATAGAACGTTTATAAGATTCAGATTATAATAATTAGAAAAAAGCAGACTATGAAAGTCTGCTTTTTTTTTGAGAAGGAAATAACACTCAATTCTAACACTCAATTCAATCAGATTTTTTTATCTTGGGCGTTTCCCTAAAGGGGCGGGCTTTTCGCTTCAATCTTTTTTAATATAAAAAAGGATTTTCACTACAATCCCTAACGCAAAAAGGAAGAATGAAACTAGTAAATGATAACCAATTGACTTTTCTGATTAAATGTATTGTTTTGTCTGCGCTGATTTTGCTAAACGTTAAGTCTATATGTGCGCAGAGTTGGACGGACCTTCGTTTACAATCAGAAATTTATTATGAAGAAGGCAATTATGAAATGGCTACTTCTTATGCCGAACAAACGCTAGTGAAAGTCAAAGAAGAACTTGGTGAAAAACATAGCGATTATAGAACACAACTCAATTACCTAGGATTGCTGTATAGAGGTTTAAAACGCTACTCCGATGCAGTGCCTATATATCTCGAGGCATTGGAAAATGCAGGAGATAATTTAGGTAGAAATAGTCCGAGCTATGCAATTCGTTTAAACGATCTAGCCGAACTATATCAGCTAATGGATAGGTATTCCGATGCACTACCATTGTATTTAGAAGCCTTGAAAATTATGGAGAAGAATTCTAGAACAGAACATCGTATGTATGGAGAATTCTTGTTTAACTTAACACTATTGTACATTGAAATGGGGCGCTATACTGATGCCGCAACCTTCTCGCAAAAAGCCTTAAAGAATAAAGAACTGAATTTTGGAAAAAACCATGTCGAATACGGTGATGCCTTAAACTATATTGGTTTAACATATCATCGTGCAGGACGCTATGAAGAGGCACTGCCTCTATACACTGAAGCCTTAGAGATAATGAAGAAGGATTTCGGTGAAGAACATGATAAATATATAGCTGTTTTAGCTAATTATACTTTTTTACACATGGACCTAAATCGCTTTGAAGAGGCTATACCATTATTTTATAAGTTATTGGAAGTTAATGAAAAAGGTTCCCTTGACTATGGAGCTGTATTAGGTGAACTCGCTGAGTCTTATCATAAAATCGAAAACTATACAGACGCCTTACCATTGTATTTTGAAACTTTAGAAATAATAGAGAATAATTCAGGAATAGATGATTACTGGTATATTTATTATACAAATAGTTTGGCTTCACTTTATAGTTCTATGGGACAATATGAAGAAGCACTACCACTGTATTTGGAGTGCTTAGAAGAAGTAGGGGAAAGGTTAGGTAAAAACCATTTTGAATATGGAAGTTTGTTGAACAATCTAGCCGTAGTGTATCACAATATGGATCGTTATGAAGATGCTTTGCCATTGTATTTGGAAGCCTTGGAAAATCCAGAAATAAGTTTGAATGATGATTATGTATCTTATAAAACGGGTGTAAGAAACCTGATATCATTACTTGAAACCATGAGTAGTGATAGGGAGAATTTACCAGTATATATGAAAATATTAGAGCAAGCTGAAGAAGAATACGAAAAGGATTATTCGCAATACAAAGAATGGTTATTGAAATCTGAGAAAGTGGGGTCAGACGATTAAATACAGTCTACTGTAAAAAAGTAAAGGCATCACTACTGCACTTATTCTTCATCAATTAATTATACCTAAGTTTTTTACAGTTAAAATAATTTATTTTAACAAAATCTCTATAATGATAAAACCCTCTTTTAATCTTAATTGAAAGCCATGGAAATGTACTTTTATGTATAACCGGCTAATGGTTAATGAGTTGATTTTCAGACACAATTGTCTCTTATTGTGAAGCTGATATACGTCAGTATCATAACTATTAAAAGTCATCGGTCTTCATGGACTTCATCAGTTTACACGCAGAGTTATGTCTCTACCTTTGTCGTAAGAATTAATAGTAAATATAAACCTATAGAATATGAAAAATCAAAATGTAAAAAAATGGGCATTAATGTTCTTTGTAGGACTAGGGCTCATTCTAAACTCAGGACAAGTAAAAGCACAAAATTATAGCGCGAATGCAAGCAACGGATCTGTATCGGTTGATGGAACTTCAAATGTTCATGATTGGACTTTAAAGGCAGAAAACTTCACAGTAAGAGTAAATATTGTTAAAGAAAATAATACGCCAACTTTAAAGGATTTAAGCTTAAGCTTGGTAGTGGAAAGTTTGAAAAGTGGAAAAAGTGCAATGGATAAGAATACATATAAAGCATTGAATTCAAGCAAGCACAAAAATGTTGTATTTAAGCAAACTAAATTGATAAGTGTTAAGCAGGCGTCAGCAGGAAGTTACAACGTAGTTGTTCAAGGAAACTTAACTATTAACGGCGTAACTAAGGCAATCAACTTAGCCTTTCAATTAAAAGAAATTGGTGGTGGTTATTCATTAGTGGGAAGTCACAAAATTAACACACCACAATATAACGTAGAGCCAGTTTCCGCTTTATTAGGAACTGTTAAAACAGGTGCTGACGTTGAAATTAAGTACAATTTAAATTTAAAATAAAAACCTTTTAAGGAAGAAAGAAAATATAAAATCAAATAAAGCGAGAATATGAGAAAATTTATGATGGCAGTTGGAGTAATAGGATTCATTACGACTTCTGCAATAGGACAAAGCAATAGACAAATTGATAACTATCGCTATCCAGACAAAAATGGATTGAATGTTTTTGAGGATAATAAGGATACTATATCTACATGGAATGGCTTTAAAGTTAGATTAGGAGGTTCTTTTGCAATTCAATTCCAAGGACTTGATCACAGTAATTCATACAATGCTGAAACTGGATACGGAACAGAGTTGATTGGTTTGCAAAGTAACTTTAATCTTCCTACAGCAAACTTAGATGTAGATGTAGCATTGTTTGATGGAATGAGATTACACTTGCGTACTTATTTATCTTCAAGGCATCACCCTGAGCCATACGTTAAAGGGGGTTATTTACAAATCGATAACTTAAACTTTATCAAGAAAGACTTGCTAAAGGGGCTGATGAATAATCTAACAGTTCGTATTGGTCACATGGAAAACAACTATGGAGACGCTCATTTTAGAAGGTCAGATAACGCACAAGCATTATACAACCCATTTGTAGGAAACTTAATAATGGATGGGTTTACTACTGAAGTTGGACTAGAGTTGACTTATCAAAGAAATGGCTGGATTGGAGTTCTTGGTTTAACAAATGGAAAATTGAACCAAAACGTTGGGGATGGAAATAAAATCAATCCTTCTTTGCTTGCCAAGTTTGGATACGATAAGCAACTAACTGATGATTTCAGAATGCGCCTAACAGGATCGGGTTACTTTACTAATAAAACATCAAATGTGAATTTGTATGGAGCAGATAGAGCAGGTTCTAGATATTACCTTGTAATGGAAGAGCCAGGTGCTACACCAGCAGCTAAATTTACTTCAGGACGTTTTAACCCAGCGTTGAAAAATGAAATGTTAGCATTGATGTTCAACCCATTCCTAAAATACAAGGGATTTGAATTCTTCGGTACTTATGAAATGGCGATGGGGAAGGCAAATTCTGAAACTGATAACAGAATGTTCCACCAAGTTGGCGCTGAATTGTTATGGAGATTTGGAAGCACTGAAAATTTCTACATTGGAGGACGATACAACTTAGTTCAAGGAAAGGAATTTGCAACTAATAATGATATCAAAATCGATCGTTTCAATGTTGGAGCTGGATGGTTTATGACTAAGAACGTAATGGCAAAATTAGAATACGTTAAACAAAGATATGACGGGTTTGCTGCAGGGTCTAGATTGGACCAAGGAAAATTCGGAGGAGTTGTACTAGAAGCAGTAATTAGCTTCTAAACAAAAGAATTACTACTATTACGATTTAAAAATAGTCAACTGTACTATTTGTAGTTAAAATTAAGGGGTTGTTTAGCACTAAAAGCAACCCCTTTTATCTGAAAAGCATGACGATTTTATTTACATACATATTGATCATTTCTAACTTTTTTGCAGGTTCG
This sequence comes from Brumimicrobium sp., assembly GCA_035497735.1. Taxonomy (GTDB): domain Bacteria; phylum Bacteroidota; class Bacteroidia; order Flavobacteriales_D; family Crocinitomicaceae; genus Brumimicrobium. The sequence continues at coordinate 60,735 of DATJCX010000069.1, forward strand.
CCCCCTCTTTATCGAGAGTATCAAATCCTAGAAACTAGCAAAATTCAAATTAAGGGAACTTCAAATATTGCAGGCTTTAGATGTAATTGTAATATGAAAGAACTGAATGAGATGTATGTCAGATATGAAATCGGAAAACAAGTTCAAAATCAAGCATCTATTCAATTTCCAATTAGTTCTTTTAATTGTGGTGCCAAAGCTATCAATCGCGACTTTATGGACCTTGTGAAAGCAAAAGAATATCCCAATTTAAATCTTAAAGTTTTAGAAATAAAACCTATTGACGACCAAAAAGCTCGCATACATTTAGAAGCTGGGATTGCAGGTCAAAAAAATAAGTATTCCGTAGTTGTTCACTACGAAAGGTTTAGTAGTTATCTTCAGGCAAGAGGAAAGTTTAGCCTAAATATCGAGGACTTTGGACTCGAACAGCCTAAAAAATTAATGGGATTAGTGGTTATTAATAAAGAAATTGATATTCTATTTAATTTACACTTTCGATCTTTGTACTAACAGCTTTATACTAATTCCACGATAAATCGACCTTTTACATTACTAAAACCTTAAATATTCACAACAATCTCTCCCTATTTCATTTAAGCTCCTTATTTTTGTCTGAAAAATTAGAAAATGGCAACAAACTTTATTGAAGAATTAAAATGGAGGGGCATGATTCAGGATTTCATGCCAGGGATTGAAGAACATCTTAATGAAGAAATGAGGTCAGCATATGTGGGGATAGACCCTACAGCGGATTCATTACATATTGGTCACCTAGTGAGCATCATGATGTTGCGTCATTTTCAACGTTCAGGACACAAGCCATACGCTTTGTTGGGCGGTGCTACAGGAATGATTGGTGACCCATCAGGGAAATCGCAAGAAAGAAATTTATTGAGCGAAGATGATTTAGCACGCAATCAAGCAGCGATTAAAAAACAATTAAGCAAATTCTTAGCATTTGATACAAGCGATAAAAATTCAGCAGTTTTAGTGAACAACTACGACTGGATGAAGGAATTTTCATTCTTAGAGTTTATCCGTGATGTTGGGAAATATGTTACGGTAAATTACATGATGGCTAAGGACTCTGTTAAGAAAAGACTTACAGGAGAAGAAGGAGTGGAAGGAATGTCTTTCACAGAATTCACTTACCAATTGGTTCAAGGATACGACTTTTTACATTTATTTAAGAACAACCAAGTTACTATCCAGATGGGTGGTTCAGACCAGTGGGGAAATATCACTACAGGTACCGAGATGGTTAGAAAAATGGAAAACGGAAAGGCTTTTGCCGTTACTTGTCCGCTGATCACCAAAGCCGACGGAATCAAATTTGGTAAAACTGAAGGAGGAAATGTTTGGTTGGACGCTGAGCGTACTTCGCCTTACAAATTCTACCAATACTGGTTGAATACTTCTGATGAAGATGCAGAGAAATACATTAAGATCTTTACTTTCCTTTCTAAAGAAGAAATAGAAACCTTAGTTGCCGAACACAAGGAAGCACCACATTTACGTCAACTGCAAAAGAAATTGGCAGAGGAGGTTACTATAATGGCGCATTCACAAGAAGCATTAAACACGGCCATCGAAGCTTCTGAGATTTTATTTGGAAAATCGACAGCAGATGATTTGAAAAAACTTTCTAAATCGGACTTTTTGGATGTTTTTGATGGGGTTCCACAAGCAACGATTAAAAGAGCAGAAATCAAGGAAGGATTAGGAATTGTTGACGCACTTTCGGGTAGAACAAAGTTCTTAGAATCGAACGGATCGGCTAGGAGAGAACTAAAAGGAAACGCTATTTCTGTAAACAAAGAAAAAGTAGGAGATGATTGTGTTTTAACTGAAGAAAACCTAATCAGTGACACATTTATCCTTTTAGGAAAAGGGAAAAAGAATAACTATTTGATTATCATTGAAGATTAATATAGAATCGATAAGAAAACTACATGGAAACATTAAAGAAACTAGATGCTGACCTATTTTTGTATTTAAACAATGCAGGAAGTGAAAGTTGGGACAAATTTTGGATGATACTTACCGACCAATGGTTGGCAATTCCGCTATATGTGATTCTAGCTTTAATGATTCTATGGAAAACAGGATTCAAATCTGCTGTTATAAGTGGAGCGATGATACTTGCAACTGTTGTGGTAACATATATCATTTCTTATTTGCTGAAAAACGGAGTAGCGCGTTTGCGCCCTTGTAATGTGTATGATATTTATACAGAAATAAGATTCCCATTGAAAGAGATTGGAAAAGGTTGTGGAACATACGGCTTTGTGTCTTCACATGCTACCGTTGCAACAGGAATGATTGTCTTGATAGGAATGATTCTTAAAAAATACTTTAAGTTTATAATGCCTGTTTTAATTGTATGGCTAATGCTGTTTTCTTACAGTAGAATTTATCTTGGAAAACATTATCCTGGAGATATAATCGCAGGATTTATCATCGGTGTGATTATAGGTTTTACTGCTTATAAGCTTCGTCTATGGATAGAAAGAAAATGGGCGATTTAAAAGAGTAAACCGCCCTGTTTTTATTTCAAAAAATCTATCAATTTCAATTACTTAGTAAAAGGCTTTCCGATTAGAAACATCGTTGGTCTTTTCTCTAAACTAAAAGCTTTGTCTCTCCATTCTGCAATGGTCATTGTTTGAATTCTTTCAGAATGTAAAGTTAAATCACAAGCGATACATAGAAAAGTATTGTCCATACAATCATTTAATAAATCTTCTAGTAAATGATTGTTTCTAAATGGCGTTTCCATAAAGATTTGCGTTTGACCAGTTTTGTTTGCTAGGTATTCGAAATCTTTAAAAGTTGCGATACGCGCCTTTCTATCTTTGGGAACGTAACCGTTAAAAGCAAATGACTGTCCATTGAAGCCGCTTCCGATTAATCCAAGTAAAATAGACGAAGGACCAGTTAGAGGACTCACAAACTCACCTGTTTGATGTGCAAGAGCTACTAAGTCTGCACCTGGGTCAGCAATTCCCGGACACCCTGCTTCGGAAATAATACAAACATCAAACCCATTTTTTAAAGGCGCCAACATGGTTTTTAACTCATGTGGTGGTGTTTTCTTATTTAGAATATAAAAAGTCGAATCATCAATAGGAAATTCACGGTCCAACTTTCTAAGATAACGGCGTGCAGATTTAATATCTTCTACCGCAAAATATCTTGTTTTTTTGGCAATCTCTGCAACTTCTGTTGGAATTACATGTTCCCATTGTTCCGACCCCAAAAGGGTAGGCATTAAAAATAATCGACCTCTACTCATTGTTTTTCAATTCTTCTATTAATACGTCAGTTGCTTCATCTAATAAATCATATACATGCTGAAAGCCTTCATCTCCACCATAGTATGGGTCCGGAACTTCTCTGTCATCGCCTGGGAAAGAAAGATTTAAAAACAAATCTACGCGTTTTTTATCTTCTTCATTTCTCGCAAGGCGAATAATGTCTTCATAATTACTTTTATCCATTGCAAAAATGCGGTCAAACTCATCAAAGTCTTCTACTTTAAATTGTCTCGCTTTTAAAAATTCAATGGGTGTATTGTTATTCTTTCCCGTTGCTTGCATTCTCGTATCTGGAGCTTTGCCTACATGCCAATTGCTCGTTCCTGCAGAGTCCACTTCAACAGATAAATTGTTTTCTTTTACTTTTTTTCTTAGTAAACCATCAGCCATTGGAGAACGGCAAATGTTTCCTAAACAAACCAATAATATTTTCATGTCAAAATTGTTTAAGTCGCCTTTTGTTTACGAATGATTTTCCAGAATAAAGCAGGAGAGAATCGTTTGATTTTTGCAGCTAAAATTTCTTTTCCACCAATTAAAACGTCTTTCTTCTTCTTTGCTGTAGCATCTAATATTTGACGCACACATTCTTCCACAGACATTCCTGTCGCTTGATTGTGATCCATTTCACCATGGGCAGTTCCGTCTTCCGTTAACGCACTCATTGAAATTGGCGTATTGATTTTTCCTGGACAAACGATGGTAACATCAATGTTGTTTTTTTCTTCTTCTAAAAGTAAACTTTCATAGAAACCATGTAAAGCATGCTTTGAAGCAGCATATGCTGAACGTAAGAAAAAGCCGAATTTACCTGCTATACTCGAAGTGATAATAAAGTGTCCGCTTTTCTGCTTTTGCATATATGGAAGCACCGCTTTTGCCAATGCAATATTTCCAAAATAATTCACTTCCATGATGCGTCTGTCAACTTCAATTCCCGTCTTAGCTACTTCAGAACGTTGGGAAATTCCCCCACTATTGAAAAGATAGTCAATTCGTTGGTATCTTTCAATTACCTGTTTTGCCAATTCGTCGAAATGTTTATTTTCCGCTAGATCTAAAGGAAGAACCATGTGGTCTCCACTATTTTTTAGTTCTTGTTTTAAACTTTCTAACGCTTCTTTATTTCGAGCTGAAAGAATGATTTTACTGCCTTTTAGAGCCAGTTGTATGGCCAATTCTCTTCCTATTCCAGAGGAAGCTCCAGTAATCCAAACTATTTTATTCTCAAAGTTTTTCATAAATACAAAGATAACCTTTTAGCTGTAATCTATGCTTTGTTTTAAATTTGGAAAAAAGAAATTATTTAGGTTAAGCTTTCTTCTTTGAACCTTGGCTTTTAAGCAAGAAATATCCTGAAACACCACCTATAATCGAAGCAACAAAGATTCCGATTTTTGCTTGTGTTCTGTATAGTTCACTATCGAAAGCAAGTTGGGTAATAAAAAGAGACATAGTAAATCCTATTGAAGCAAGTAAAGCCAAGCCAAACAAGTTTTTAATGTTCATTCCTGTAGGTAAACTCGCTATTTTTAATTTTGTACTAATCCATGTAAATCCAACGATTCCAATGATTTTTCCTAGAAGTAAACCAAGTGCTACCCCTAAAGCAACATTGTTTTCAAATAAAGTGTTCAAGTCGATATCTAAGAAGGTGACTCCAGCATTGGCAAGTGCAAACAATGGGATAACAAAGAATGCTACAAGGGGATGCATGATGTGCTCCAGTCTTTGTAGCGGAGTAATTGCTTTTTTCGTGTCCATAGACAATCGCTCTAAAATAAGAAGCTGCTCATTGGTTATGGTCGGAAGATTATTTGGTGCGGCATTTTGAAAGTGTGTTAAGTGCTTTTTAATTCTGGCGCTGAAAATTTCTTCGTTTATTTTTACATTTGATGGAATCATAAAAGCAGCTAGAACCGCCGCAATAGTGGCATGAACTCCTGAAAGTAGGAATAAAGTCCATGCGCCTCCTATTCCCAATAATGCGAAAAACACCGTATTTCTTATTCCAGCTTTATTTCCAAGATACATCAAGAAAATGAAAACAATACCAATTCCTAAAGTGAGTAAAGAAATGTCAGAGGTGTAAAATAAAGCAATCACCAATACAGCACCTAAGTCATCCACAATGGCTACTGCCGTTAGAAATATTTTCAATGATAAGGGAACTTTGTCTCCTAGTAAATACAAAACACCCAAAGCAAATGCGATATCTGTCGCCATTGGAATACCCCAGCCGTTGTGAACTTCTCCTGAAGGATTTAAAAATAAGTAAATCAACGCCGGAACGGCCATTCCACCTACAGCGGCGATAATCGGTAATATTGCGTTTTTAGGTTTTGATAATTCTCCTGCTACAATTTCTCGTTTTAATTCTAAGCCTACAACGAAAAAGAAGATAGCCATCAAACCATCATTGATCCAATGGTGAATGCTTAAATCTATAAATGATTTACCATTCACATCGATACTTATCTTTTTTTCCAAAAATTCGAAATAGTACTCGCGTATTGGTGAATTGGCAATAATTAAAGCTACAATTGCACTTATTCCTAAGACAATACCACCAGATTTTTGATTCATCATGAATTTTCTAATGGGTGTTGTGATTTTTGAAATGGGCGTATTTTTAGGATCTTTCATATGTTGTTTATTCACTATTTTTTGTTCGTTTTGGTGGTTATCAAGAAGGTCATTTCCAAATTGAAAGCCGTAATAATAACAATTCTAAACTTTGTGTTTTCGAATCAGCTACTAAATTAATAAAAACGAACTATTTCTATTTATCTAAAAGGATTTTTAGGTTTTTTTGTGATTTACAAATAAGTCAATATTTGCCTAAAGTCGCTTAAAAATGTTCGTTTTTGATGAAAAAGCTTAACTATTCTTTACTTTTTCCCAAGTTTGATACATTTTCTCTTGATTTGGTCTATTTGGTTCCTCTTCTGTTAAAGGTTCGCAGGGACGAAGTGTTTCATGACATTCTCTTGGCAATTCTTGATAAAGTGCTGTTCCTTTTGTTTTCCAAGCAATCATATCATCTGTCACTTCCTTTACGATTTTTGCTGGACTTCCTACGACCAAACTTCTCGGAGGAATAATCATTTTTGCAGGTACAAAACACATGGCGCCAATTATCGATTCATCGCCGATTTCAGCGTCATCCATGACAACAGAATTCATTCCAACCATGCAGTTTTTTCCGATATGTCCACCGTGAATAATTGCTCCATGGCCGATATGCGCACCTTCTTCCAGTATTACTGTCGTTCCAGGAAACATGTGAATCGTACAATTTTCTTGTACATTACAGCCGTCTTTAATGATGATTTTTCCCCAATCTCCGCGAATTGCAGCGCTTGGACCAATGTAAACGTTTTTACCAATTATTACATTACCTGTCACGGTTGCATTTGGATGAACGAAACTTGAAGGATGAACAACAGGTTTAAAACCATTGAATTCGAAAATATTAGCCATAATTAACGTTTATTGTACAACTTTTCACCTCCTTTTTACGTTTTAGAGGCATGAGTTATTGCAAATTTACAAAAGATTTAGACGAAAATCATCTCGATAGGCAATATCATGATAAACGATATGGTTTTCCAGTGGAAGAGGATGATGAATTGTTTGGGCGATTAATTTTAGAAATAAACCAAGCAGGCTTAAGTTGGTCACTAATGCTCAAGAGAGAGGAGAATTTTTATAAAGCATTTGCTAACTTTTCAATTCAGAAAGTCGCTCAGTTTGATGAACATGATATAGAAGAATTGTTGAAAGACGCTGGGATAATTCGCAATCGAAAAAAAATAGAGGCAGTGATATACAATGCGCGACAAATTCTAACGTTACAGAAGGAATTTGGGAGTTTTAAGAATTGGATAGATAAGCACAACGGACTTTCTTTAGAGGAATGGACGAAATTGTTTAAAAAAAACTTTAAATTTACCGGACCATTGATTGTTGAAGAATTTTTAATGAGTACCAGTTACTTAAAACCTGCTCACGAAAAAGATTGTGAAGTTTTTAATGAAATACTAAAAAAGAAACCAAGATGGCAAGAAAATATATAATAGGATTGTTAACAGTAGTATTGAGTTTTTTCTCAACAGCTACTTATGCGCAGTGGTCACTAGGAGCTGGTGCTAGTTCATTTCATGGATTGAATTTACCGATTCATAGATATGGATTTAATGTTTTTGTTGAAATTCCACGTTCGCCAAATAATAGCTTTATGGTGAGAGCAGCGTACTTACTTCCAAATATAGCGGAAGGACAATCAGTTACTGTGAACGCTATTGGTACTGCACAGCCTTCTGCAACAACTGCAATGGCAAACTCTAAAACGACTTACTTCGCAGTCGATGGAGGAAGTAGAGTTTATCTTTTTAACGACTATGATATCGGTACATCAATGTATGTTGGTGGTTATATTAAAGGAATCATTAGCTCATATAAGGCAACCTATAGAATGACAGATAAAACTTTGGATCCTTCGGAATATGCATTATCAGTTCCTCCTTACACTACCTTAGATTCAAAGTCTGGAAAAGCACTTTACTCAATGTTTTTCTCTTTCGGAGGCTCGGTTGGTGTTAAGCATCAACTACCACGAGGAGCGCTTATGTTTGATGCTGGAATTGAATTGGTTTCTCCGTTAATGGACCCTTCTGGGATTTTAAGAAATGAAATCATGCCTTTATCATTTAGCTTAAACTTAGCTTATCGTTTCGACTGGTATTAATTTTTTAGATGATTGTAATCGAGAGTGGTGGAACAAAATCCACTTGGGTTTGCCACGTAAAAAATGAGTCGCCAAAGACAATTCTTTCGGTTGGACTTCATCCTAGAGAAATTTCTCCTTCAAAAGAGGAGGTAATTCAAGAATTAGTGAATGAACACAAGCTTGCTGGACGAGAAGTGTATTTCTATGGCGCTGGCTGTGAAAGTCCAGAAGCTAAATTAGTTATTACTGAATTTTTAGAAAAACTAGGCTTAGAAGTTAAGCAAGTAGAAACAGACATCTATGCTGCCTGTATTGCTCACTTGGGGAATAAACCCGGTGTTGTTGGAATATTAGGAACTGGAGCAGTTGCAGCTGAATTTGACGGGAGAAAAGTAGTGAGAATCACCTCTGGACTTGGCTATATGCTGGGTGATGAAGGAAGTGGCTTCGATATTGGAAAGCGACTTTTACAAGCCTATTTTAACCACAAACTTTCGCTAGAAGTTAACAGCGCAATTGAGACTTACTTCGAGCATAAATCAATCTTGCATCGTGTCTATGCACCTGATGGGAGAATGGTCGTAGCTGGATTAACGAAAATCGTAGCGGAATACCGAGAAGAACAAATAATTAAACAACTATTACAAGACGCGTTTAATGATTTCTGTAAAACTGCCCTCAAGCCAATAATGAGTCATGGCGATGTTTATCTAGTAGGAAGCGTTGCATATTATTTTAAGAAAGAATTGCAACATGTTCTATTTGAGCATGTTTATGCATTGAAAAATATTCAAAAAGAGGCTGTTTCTGGTGTTTTCTCGTTTTTATCTAATAATTAACAATTTTTGTCTAAGTTAAAATTTGATTGGTCTATTAAAACGTAAACTGTAGTTCCTTTATTAGTTTAAATCGAAGTAAGTATATACCTTGTTCTTTTTTAGAGAGATAACGAATGGAAGCAATAATAAGAAAAGCAACAGCCATCACACCTTATGTAAATTTTAATGCGCAATCTGGTCGTATGGTGATTCAAGGTAGGTTGATTCCTCAACAAACTGAGGACTTCTGGTCGCCTATTTTAAAATGGTTCTATGCTTATTCTTATGCTCCACATAAAAAGACAGAGCTGATTATTAATCTTGAATACTTTAACTCACTGTCATCTAAGCAAATCATGTTCTTGTTACACAGAGTCAATGAATTGCATGAGAAAGGTTTTATGGCTTCTGTTACTTGGCAGTATGATGCTGACGATGAAGATATGAAAGAGGCGGGTACAGACTTCTCATGTATGGTGAATGTACCATTCTATTTAGAAGAAATGTCGATTAAACCTCAGTAAGTGATCTAATATTTCCCTTTTTTAGTATTGTTAAAACACGTTTAAATTCAGTAGAAATCTCTGCTTGAATAACAAGCTTTTCTTTCGTATGTGGATGGATGAATGCTAATTCTTTAGCATGTAACAACATGGTTTTTATGTTGAATTGGTCCAACCATAGCTTATTTTGTTTATTACAGCCATGAGGCCTATCACCAATAATCGGGTGAAAGATATGCGCAAAATGTTTTCTTAACTGATGCATTCTGCCGGTTTCTGGTTTGGCTTCTATTAAAGTATAACGGGAACTCGCATGTTTTCCATGTGGCAGATTAATCTCAAACTCCTCGAGAGAATTGAAATGTGTAACAGCATCTTGAAGATTTCCATTTTCTTTGCGTAAAGGATAATCGATGGTCATTTCTTTTGGCGCAAAACCTCTTAGAATTGCCCAATAGGTTTTTTCTACCTCCTTTTTTTGAAATTGCTGTTGAATTAATCTATCTGTTTCTTTGTCTAGACTGAAAAGTAAAACTCCAGCCGTCTTTCTGTCCAAGCGATGTGCAGGATATACGAATTGACCTAATTGGTCACGCAGCATTTGTAAAGCAAACTCTTCAGCATCTCGCGCAATAGGGGAAGGATGCACCAATAAATCATGTGGTTTATTGATAGCTACTAGTTGTTCATCTTGGTAGAGAATCTCAAGCATTTTATTTTTTTTAATTAAGAATATTTGAAAATTTAGCTCAATTATGCGTGGTAAACTCTTGAAGCGATAATCAATCCGTCTTTTATTTCTAAAACTTCTGCTACCATAAAATCCTCTTCATTGGGAACTTGTCTTAGGTATTCCATAAACACCCTGTCCTCATTCGCTGTTAATTTCTTTACTTCGTAATGTAATCCTGGTAATCGATCAAAAGCATCCTTCCACCAGTCTCTTAGTGCTTCTTTTCCACTAACTAAACCATTTGTTTCGGGTCTTCTGACTTTTAGTTTTGGACTAAAATGTTCAGCGTTGTCATCATAAAGTGCTAATAATTCTTCTAGTTGATGGTCGTTAAATGCAGCAAACCATTGTAGTGCGATGGATTCGTTTGGAGTCATGATGCTTTTTGAGGTAAAATTACGGATTAAATGGAAATGTTAGATAATTCTAATAATAAAATTCAATTGTTGAAGTCTCTAACCGACTGTTTACGCTTGCAATTTCAAAAACGAAATAACCTCCGCGTTAAACTCAACTGGCTGATCAACATTCACCACATGCCCACAATTTTTAATGATGTGTAACTGTGCGCTCACATGCTTTGAAATAACTTCCTTAATCGCTGGCAGAAATAAATGGTCTTGTTCTCCCATAATGTAGAGCGTAGGGATATTGATGTCGTTTAGTCTGAAGAATCGCAAGAGTGGATTGATTTCTGTGGTTAACTTATACCATTTCTTGAATTCTTTTTGACATAATTTTTTAAAACATTCGAACAATTTTCTAGAAATTCAGCTTTTATATACGTTTTTTTGCTACTAGTGAAATTTAAAATGAGCAGAATAAAATACAGTCCATTCATAGTTAATCAATATTTCACTACCTTAGAAGTCGTTAAACATTCTAATAATGAAATTTATTCTCAGCTTTTTGCTTATTAATATATCCACACTGGTTTACTCTCAAGTTCCTGGATGTACCGATTTTGCTGCCTTGAATTATAATCAACAAGCAAGTGTAAACGATGGCTCTTGTTTGTACGCTAATGCCACTGTCGCTGTTAATTGGAGCAAACCTTTGCCTGGGGAAATGGAAAGTACTTCAGGTTTATTGGTTTTTGAAGATTCCTTGCTAACGCATGGCGATATGGAAGACAATAGTTTATATCTTTTTCATCCTAACTCTCCAGAAGATTTTTCTGTTTATCCAATAGAAAATATGGTAGTGGATGATTGGGAAGAAATTACAGAAGACGCATACTATTTTTATAACGGTGATTTTGGTAATAATGAATATGGAAATAGACAAAATCTCAGGATTTATAAATTTAAAAAAGAAGATCTCCGAAATTCTCCAACACCAGATAGTATCTATTTTAACTATGAATTGCAAACAGATTTTTCTTATCAAGCAGCACACTCTACCGATTTTGATTGCGAAGCTTTTATTGTTAGAAATAATAAGATATATTTATTTACAAAAGAATGGATTAGTGAGCAGACTTCCATTTATGAGTTGGACACAACAATCGGTCAGCAAACAGCTATTTATAAAGGCTCTTTAAATGTCAATGGATTGATAACAGGTTCGGTTCATTTCCCTGACAAGCAACTGATTGTTCTCTCTGGATACTCCAAGCTTCTTAAACCTTTTGTTTATCTCTTGTATGACTTTCAGGAAGATGATTTTTTTGGTGGGAATAAAAGGAAGATTGAACTCGATATACCTTATTGTCAAATTGAAGCAATAGCGAGTGAAGATGGTTTAATTTATTATTTAACAAATGAAAATTTCGGAACCTTTCATCAAAAACTGCATCAAGTTGATTTGTCTCCCTACTTAAATCATTATCTCCATCCGAGTACTTTATCTTTAAATGATTTTAAAAATGGATCAGGAATTAAAATTTATCCCAATCCCACCACAGGTGTTTTACAGTTCTCCTTTTTTAATGGAGTAGAAAGCTTAACTGTGGAGATGTATGATGCGCTCGGTCGCCTACTTTTTGTTAAAGAAGTAAATAATGGCGAGCATTTGTCTCTCAATGAATACGCGAATATTACAACTGGTTACTATTCTCTTCGCTGTTGGAATGAAAAAGTGAATTATGTAGAAAAAATTGTAGTGCAGTAGGAGTTAAAATTTATTGGAAACAAAAAAAGCAGCCTTTACGACTGCTTTCTTAACTTTTCTGTAGCGAGAGGGAGATTTGAACTCCCGACCTCAGGGTTATGAATCCTGCGCTCTAACCAACTGAGCTACCTCGCCATTTTTGCATTCTACATTTGCTAAAGTTAAGTTGGTTTTAACTCTATAAAATCCAAACGCGGTTGCAAATATAATAGCTTTTTTTTGAATTTCAAATAGATAGTTGAAAAAGAATTTTTATTTATTTCTTTTAATCAAAAAGCGAATGGTAATAACCCGATAATCAGGATAAAATATACCGAAAAATAATGATAAAAGAATGAAAAAATATTGTACATTTGAAATAGCTGACTTTTAAAATATAGACATTGCAAGAAAGAAAAATTGAGATCAAAGGGATTAGTCCTTTGGAGTTGTTTGGAATAAATAATGGAAACCTAACCCTTATTAAGCAATACTTCCCTAAACTGAAGATTAGCGCTCGTGGAAACATGATTCACGTAGTGGGCGAGGAAAATGTTATAGATGATTTCGAAGATAAGATTACGCAGTTGATAACTTATGTTAGAAAACATGGTGCGTTAACAGAAAGTAGAATCGATAATGTGATGATTGAAAATCCATTGGAAGTTCTCTCTGATGACGGTTCCGAAGTTATTCTACATGGCGTTAAAGGGAATAAAATTAAAGCTAGAACCTTAAATCAACGAAAACTTGTTCAGGCAGTAAATACCAAAGACATGGTTTTTGCGGTAGGACCAGCAGGAACGGGTAAAACATATACAGCCGTTGCATGTGCCGTTCGTGCATTTAAGAATAAGCAAGTACGTAGAATCGTGTTGACACGTCCTGCCGTTGAAGCGGGTGAGAACTTAGGTTTTCTACCAGGTGATATGAAAGAGAAGCTGGACCCTTACATGATGCCTTTGTACGATGCACTTCGTGATATGATTCCACCAGAGAAATTGGCTGAGTTTTTAGAGCTAGGAATCGTCGAGATTGCACCTTTAGCATTTATGCGTGGTCGAACTTTAGATGATGCTTTCGTGATTTTAGATGAGGGTCAAAACGCAACGGTCAACCAAATGAAAATGTTTTTGACGCGTATGGGAATGAGTGCTAAGTTTGTGATTACAGGTGATATCTCTCAGATTGATTTACCACATAGACAACAGTCAGGACTTACTTTTGCGATTGATAGATTGAAAAATATAGATGATATCGCTATTGTGAGATTAAATCAAAACGACGTTATTCGACACAGAATTGTTAAAGCTATTATCCAAGCTTTTGATGAAAAGAAAGATGAGAAGCCTGAAAATAAAGAAGAAGAGTAATTAATACTCTTCTTCTTGTAAATATGTTAATCTATAACTTTTTGATTATCGGAATCTCTAGTGAGTTTCATTAATCGATGTAAAGCTTCTTAATACGCTCGATAGGTCCCGAACATTTCACTTTGTGACATTCAATACAAGCGTTCACCATGCTGTTGAAGTTCTTCTTCTTGTTCGAATCATCTGAGTAAACCAATGATTGTGCTTCTAAAAACTTTTTAGAATATTCACCAAAGAAATCGTCTCTATCTGTTGGATCTGTTAGCACAGCAGAGTGAATCGTTAAATAGTCTTCTGGGAATTCTCCGAAATCAGTTTCTCCGTTTAGAATCTTTTTCTTTATCGTTTGATTATTGGCATAAAAGCGTTCCATCAAAGCAGTCATTTCAGAAACTTCATACATTTCAAACGCTGTCTTCTCCACCTTTTTAATATCGGTAGGGATATCTTCGATTACTTTTTTCTTTTCCTCGCAAGAAGCAAAGAAAACCAATGTCAATAGTATATAAAAGAATTTATTCATGGTCATGACCTTCATCAGCTGTTTCTACCGCTGCAGTTTCTTCATCCATCAAAGCACTTTCCTCGATTAAAACACCGTCTGCTTGAATAGCGTAGCTAATCTCTGGTTCTGTAATTAAGTCGATCTCTTCTTGAGAATCTCCAGCGTCTTTTGCATAATGTTTTAACTCGTCAATTGTTACGATGCTTAAAAAAGCACGACCTTCAACGATTGCTTTGTGGTCTCCAGCGTTAAATGGTACGAAGTAACCGTAATCTGTGAAACGAACAAATACAGGCTCATCTTCTGTTAATTCCATCTTCATCCAACATCCTTTCTTTTGACAAACTTGGGTAATGTTTGAGATGAATTTTACAGGAATAGTGTCTCCTGCACTTAGATTCTTAAATAAGTCGGCCATTTCAACTTGGTCGATTGCCCCCTCTGGAGTTACTTCAGCACCGAAATTAGCATAAGTGATTTCTGTAACTTCTTCAATTTCTGTTTCAACTTCTTGCGTCTCTGAAGTTGTGCATCCTACTATTATTAAAGTAGAAAAGATAAAAAGTAATGTTTTTTTCATTGTCTTGTTCAGTATTTTACTGCAAAATTACAATTAATATTATTATTAATTCAAGAATAATAGAATTTGATTGAATCTTCCTAATAAAGATGAATACTTTGTTAACTGTTTTAATATCAATAGTTAAAAATAAAATACTTCTCCTTAGTTGGTGTCAGAATATTTTCCGGCTGGGTGTACCATTCTAAAAATTCATCATATTCTTCTTTGTTTTCTTCCAACCATTGTTGGAATTCTTCTTCTGCGCCAATTTGGAAAATGTAATGATTGTAAGCGTTAAATACGCCAGCATCTATCATTTTTTGGTGGTATTCAAAAAGGATGATTGGATAACTTTTGAAATCGTTCTCAATGTAAAGAGGAATGTATTTCTCACGTACCTCTGATAGGTTTGCCAAGTTGATTTCATTAATATTACTCAAGGTTGGTGCAAATCTTAAAGAGAAAATTAAACATAAAGGAAATGTTTCATACTTTTTGAAATCAGCTAAATTAAAGTTGTTTTTGCATAGGTTAAAACTTCTTGTACTGTCATTTTCGAAAGTGACTCCTTCGCTAAAGGTTTTGTAAAGTAGTTCGCTCATTCTAACTGTTCTCTCGCTTCCTCTTTCAATGTTCATGAAAAGTTCTCCGTAAATTAGTCCTGGAACTTTGTTGTCTGATTCTAAATATAAACCACTAATTCTATAATAATTCGAAGCATAACTTGGTTCTGCAATAATTCCGCTACTATAATAATACGCTGCAGTTCCATATTCCCCTCTCTTTTCAAATAGAATTCCCTTTTCTAAATAAAGTAGGCCTACATCTGGAAATTTTTTGATGCCTTTATCGTAATATTTTATAGCTTCTTTCGGATTGTCAAATTCATCATAGGCATTTCCTATTAAAGCGAAAATTTCATAATTCGCATTCTTTTTCTTTGACAGCTTCTTGCCTAATTTAATAACACTTTCATAGTCTTCCTTTAAGTAGTGAGCATAAATGTATTCGTACTCATAATCATAGTTTTTAGGGTCAAGCTTCATGCACTCTTTAAGAATGGTGATGCTTTCTTCTATTTTTCCGTCATCCATAAGCCGAACTGCAAGGTGCGCCTTCGTATTGGCTAGTTCTTTATTACTTTGTGCAAAAGTGTTCGAAGTGGTAAGGGAAATAAAAAACAAGAAGAGGTAAATTGTGCGTTTCATAAAATGAGTGAAATTTGTAAAGTTTATCAAATATACATTTATTTTAAATAAAAAAAGGTGAGAATACTAACTTCCCCACCTTTATATAATGATTTTTAGAATGAAATATTGTAAAATTACTCCTCTACTTGATAAACTCCTTCAATCTCAATACTGTTTTTGATGGTGCAATTTTGATCGCGTACCAACCCATCTTCAAGAGAATAAACCCAGCCATGCAAGTGGATTTCTTGACCACATGCCCATGCTTGTTGAATAATTGATGTTTTTGCTAAGTCTTGCACTTGCTCATAAACGTTTAACTCTACCATTCTATCCAAGCGTTTTTGTGCATCTTTAATGCTGTCCATTTCCTCCTTATGAAAACGATACACATCTTTTATATGGCGAATCCAATTGTCAATTAATCCATATTGTTTGTTGGACATAGCTGCAACAATTCCACCGCAATCATAATGACCACAAACGATAACATGTTTTACTTTAAGAATATTTACTGCGTAGTCAAGTACACTCAACATATTCATATCCGAGTGAATCACCATGTTGGCAATATTTCTATGAACGAAAACATCTCCCGGATCAGCGTTAATAACTTGGTTGGCAGGCACTCTCGAATCTGCGCATCCTATCCATAATACAGGTGGTTTCTGACCTTTCAGTAGTTTGTTAAAATAATTTGGATCTTTCACCACTTGGTCTTCAGCCCACTTTTTGTTACCATCAAGCATTGATTGATAAAACTTATCCATGTTGTTTTTATTTAACTGTTTAGCATCAAAAAAAAGTAAATCTATAGCCGTTTACTTCTATGTATTAAGTGTGTGAAAATACGAAGAAAGTTAATGAGAATTTCATTTTAGGATTTATTTTTAGAAAATGTCGTTAAATTGTTATTAAAAATATCAAACAAAATAGGTGGCAAATCAACCGTTTGTTATCTTTGCGCTATGCAAGAAAAGATTTTAATACTCGACTTTGGTTCTCAGTATACTCAACTCATTGCTAGGAGAGTTAGAGAGCTTAATGTTTACAGCGAAGTTCGTCCATGGGGCAAACCGCTAGAATTGACAGAAGATATTAAAGGGATAATTCTTTCTGGAAGTGCTGCTTCTGTGAATAATCAAGGCTCACCAAGAATTGACTTGTCCGAAATCAGAGGGAAAGTTCCGCTGTTGGGTATTGGATTTGGCGCACAATTCATAGCGCATGAACAAGGTGGAAAAGTAGCAACTTCTTCTTCTCGTGATTATGCTAAAGCGAATTTTAATTTTATAGATAAAGAAGATAAATTCTTCAACGGTGTAACAGATAACTCTCAAGTTTGGGCTTCTGTAGGTGATGCTATTGAGTCTTTACCAGCTAACTTTAAAGTTATTGCTAGTACGGACAATGAGAAATATGCAGCTTTCAAAATACAAGAGGAAGACACCTACGGAATACAGTTTCACCCAGAAGTTTATCATTCAACGGATGGTAAATTGATGTTGGAGAATTTCATATTAAACATTGCAGTATGTAACCAAACATGGACGCCCGAGGCTTTCGTGGAGAATATGGTGAATGAACTAAAGACAGAAATCGGAGATGAAAAAGTTATCCTGGGTTTATCTGGCGGAGTAGATTCTTCAGTTGCTGCAGTTCTATTGCATAGAGCGATTGGAAAGAATTTACATTGTATTTTCGTAAACCATGGTTTACTTAGGAAAGATGAATATACAGAGGTTTTAGCTAGCTATCAAGGAATGGGATTGAATGTAAAAGGAGTGGATGCTTCTGATAAATTCTTCTCAGCATTAGAAGGGATTTCTGAGCCTGAAACCAAAAGAAAGGCAATCGGCAAGATATTTGTAGATGTGTTTGATGAAGAGTCTAAACTCGTTAAAAACGCGAAATGGTTAGGACAAGGGACAATTTACCCAGACATTATCGAGTCAGTTGGAGTAGATGGTGGTTCTCAGCCAATTAAGTCGCATCATAACGTGGGTGGACTTCCTGATTATATGAAATTAAAAGTCGTGGAACCATTGAAATTGCTTTTTAAAGATGAGGTACGCCGTGTTGGAAAAGTGTTAGATCTTTCTCCAAATATCTTGGGGAGACATCCTTTCCCAGGACCTGGTTTAGGTATCCGTGTTTTAGGAGAAGTAACGCGAGAAAAAGTTGCGACACTTCAAAAAGCGGACGCTATCTTCATCGAAGAATTGCGTAAAAATGATTTGTATGACGAAGTTTGGCAAGCAGGAGCGATTTTCTTACCAGTAAATACTGTTGGTGTTTCTGGAGATAAAAGAACCTACGAAAATGCTGTTGCATTAAGAGCAGTAATGTCTGTTGACGGAATGACTGCTGATTGGATTCACTTGCCGTATGAATTATTGGGAACTGTTTCAAACAGAATTATCAACGAGGTGGATGGAATTAATCGTGTAACTTACGATATTAGTTCTAAGCCGCCTGCAACAATTGAATGGGAATAATGAGAATTTTAGCAATTTTACTTTTTGTTATAGGTGTAAATTTTGTTGGCTTTTCACAAGAAATTGGTGAAGAAACAAGAGAAGGGAAGACTTATAAAGTGCATGTTGTTGAAGCTGGAAATACGCTTTACGGTTTACATATTAAATACGGTGTTGCCATTGAGGATATTGTAAAGGCAAATCCTACCGTAACTGATGGCTTGAAGGTGGGACAGAAGTTGTACATTCCTTTTGATAAAACAAAAGAGAAAGAAGAAGTAACTGCAATTCATATCGTTAAGAAAAAAGAAACGCTTTATGGTATTTCTCGTCAGTACAAATGTTCGGTAGATGAACTTATTCGCTTGAATCCAGGCGTAGAAGATGGCTTAGATATTGGACAAGAATTGAGAATTCCGCTAGATAAAGATGCTGCTCCTTTAGTTGTGAAAGGACCAGATCATTGGAAGGAACCTAAAGAAGAAAAACCAAAAGAGGAAGAAACTGTAAAAGTTGAAACGGACGGACCTACAAAAGAAGAGGTAAAAGACGTCGAAGAAACTCTTTTGGAAGATGATGAAACTGCTGACGTAAACTATAAGATAGAGTTTACAGACAGTATCATCGAGTACGAAGTGCAAAAAGGCGAAACGCTGTATTCTATTTCTCGTAGGTTTATGGTTCCAGTTGAAAAATTGGTAGCTGATAACAATATTAAAGGAAATAGCATTCAGCCAGGACAAATTCTGAAAATCCAACTGAAGCAGGAGCGAATCTCTGAAGTAGATGCGCCAGATGTTGGTGCTGCAGAGAGTTTAGAAAACTGGGAGCGTCCGAATCTTATTGCTCTTAAAGATAAATACAAAGTGTTGGTTGCTTTGCCAATGCGCTTGAATCAAAATTCAAGAGTGTTGTCTGGTACTTATGATGATAAAACAGAATTGAATTCTTTAACAGAGTTATCTGTTTCTTTCTTGATGGGGGCTCAAATGGCCATTGATTCTTTAGAGAAATTAGGATTAAACGCTGATGTTGAGTTTTTCGATACAGACGGAGATTTGAATAAATTCAAAGACTACTTAGGAGCAACAAACTTGAAGAAATTCGATATGTTGATTGGACCTTTCTATCCAAAGCTGATGGAATATGCAGCAACTTGGGCAAAGGATAATAAAGTTCCTGTGATTGCAGTTACTAAAATTCCAACAAAATTATTGGAAGAGAATCCGTATGTCGTTTCTACTGTTCCGTCTGATTTAACTTTAATAGGAGGAATGGCAAAGTACTTAGCACAGGTAGAAAACGCAAATATCATTGTTATCGAGGGAGAAAACGAAGTGGCGAAAAAGAATGTTAGCTACTTTGGAAACACTTTCGCTAAGTATGCAAACGGTAAAACATTGAAGTCGTCTACAGCTTCTGGTTTAGCTGGATTTATGGATCCAAATAAGGAGAACTACTTTGTTTGTTTGACAGATAATGTGCAACAAGTAATGAAATTCACGAATGCTTTAAACGCAGCTAAAAATACAAATTCTAATACCAAGAAAGCAAAAGTAAGTATGGTTGGATTGAGCGAGTGGAAGGATATCACTGCATTAACAGCCTACTATAGAAATCGTTTTGAATTGCACTATGCATCTAGTAATCATTTAGATTACTCAGACTCATTGTCGAATGAATTTACAAAGAAGTTCAGAGCAAGATACAGTTCAGATCCTACTAAATATGCTTTCCATGGATTCGACGTAGTTCTATCTCAATTGAGTTATTTATTACTTGGATTTGATAGAAGTAAAGGATTGATGGATGAGTTTTACTTAAAACCAGTAGGTCCTAGACATGGAAGTGAAAACTCAGCTGTGTTTATTTCTAAGCAGGCTGACTTTGAAAACGTACTGTTAAAAGTGGTGCGTCTGGATTAAGACAGAAATTGAAGATATTGTCTTCTATCTTAGCGATAGAAGCTTATGAAAAAAAAACAGTAGTAAATATTCATTTACTACTGTTTTGCTTTATATGATTTTGTGTCAAATTGAAAATCAACCTTTTCTTTCGAATAAGTACCGTCCCCAATTGAACAACATCCACATCGACTTATTTAATCAATCCGATTTCTCTTAATCTTTCCGTTAAATACTCACCTGCGGTAATGTCTTCATATGCCTTTGGATGATCAGCATCTATACAAGATGGTAAGCAGTTTAGAGGCATGTCTGACCTTGGATGTAAGAAGAAAGGAACAGAATATCTACTTGTGCCTAAATTCTCACTAGAAGGGTTGATTACGCGATGTGTTGTAGATTTTAATTTGTTGTTTGTTAAACGTTGCAACATATCTCCAACATTCACAACGATATGATCTTGAATCTCTGTAACAGAAACCCATTCGTTTTGCTTGTTTAAAACTTGTAAACCGTCGGCAGAAGCACCCACTAACAAAGTAATTAAGTTAATGTCCTCATGCTCACCAGCACGAACAGCACCTTCTTCAATTTCTCCAACAATCGGTGGATAGTGAATTGGTCTTAGAATACTATTCCCGTTGTGAATAAATGGATTAAAGTAAGTTTCTTCTAGTCCTAAGTGAAGTGCGATTGCTCTTAGCAAATGTCTTCCAGTATTTTCAAATGTTTGGTAAGCCTCTTTCCCAATTTTCAAAAAGTTAGGTTGTTCATCTACGTTTACATTCTCTGGGTAATTTCTCCCAATTGGATCACCGTCTTCAACAAATTGTCCAAAGTGCCAGAATTCTTTTAAATCTCCAGCTGATTTTCCTTTGGCATGTTCTTGTCCGAAAGGTGTGTAACCTCTTTGACCACCAATTCCTTCGATATGATATTTCTTTTTAGTCGCTTCATCTAAACCAAAGAAGTCTTTCATTTCTTGATATAGCTTGTCAATTAAATTTTGAGAAATACCGTGATTTCTAACAGCAACAAATCCAATTCCTTCGTAAGCACTTCCCAATGCATTGATGAAATTTTGTTGTAAAGTCTTGTCATCTGATAAAAAATCTGATAAATCTACTGATGGGATACCTTTTGGTGTACTCATATTATTTGTGTTTTTATTATTTTTTATATATTCTTTGGCTGCTTTAAATTGCTTTTCAAATTCTTTTTCCGTACTCATTTTGTACATCTCTGAATTCCCTTTAATCATCTCATGCACTTGCATTTGTTCAAAATACTTTTCCGCGTGAACAAGATGGATGTTAAAGCGTTTACCTACTAGTAGGACTTCTTCAAAAGTGGTAAGAGAGGTGATTTTGTAAAACGCCTTATTGTCAAATCTAACTCTATATTGGGGAAATTCCATAACTTTGTCTAATTCAATTTAGAAGATGCAAATGTACATAAATTCAGAACATAAAAAAGCCCAAGAGCTCATGGATGAGCAGAAGTATGAAAAAGCTTTGGTGTTTTTCAATAAAGCTTTAGTGCTCAATCCGAATCATCCAGACATATTGTCGCACAGAGGTGTGCTGTATTTACACTTGAATCAAAAGAGAAAGTGTTTTGATGACTTAGAGTTATCTTTAAACTTGGATAAAGACTATGCGTATCGCTATGCTTGTTTAGCTTATGCTAGAGAATTCTTTGGAGACTTAGACAGTGCCATTGAATTATATGAAAAAGCAGTGGTTATCGATCCAGATGATGCGATTTCTCATAATAATTTAGGATTGTTAAGGGAGAAAAAAGGATATCAGAAACAAGCGCAACATGACTTCGATAAGGCTGATTTGTTGGCAGAAAAGCAAAAGGATGTCATTTTTAAAATGGATGAATCGGATGCGGAAAAAGAAGATCAACCTGCAAAAATTGTTAATCCATTGCCAAAGCCTGGTTCGTTAAACATTCCACTAGGAGAAAAATTGCAGCCAAAAAAGTTGGAACCGGATGTAAAAGCTTCCAAAACCAAGATAATGATCGATGTTTTTACTAAAAAGAGTAAACTGAAAGAGTTTATCGACTTTGTGAAAAACGGTTTTAAATTGAAAGAAGAACAAGATGACTAAAAAAGAGAAAGCTGAATTTATCATGGAAGAGTTGGAAAAACTCTATCCAAAAGTTGAGGTGCCATTAGATCATAAAGATGAATATACTTTATTAATTGCAGTTTTACTTTCGGCACAATGCACGGATGTTCGTGTGAATCTTGTTACTCCTCATTTGTTTGCTAGAGCAGACAATCCTTACGATATGATTAAACTAGACGTTGAGGAAATTAGAGAAATCATTCGCTCTTGCGGTTTATCTCCTCGAAAGTCTAAAGCTATCTACGAGCTGTCCCATATTTTGATTGATAAACATGATGGGAAAGTACCTGCAAGCTTTGAATATCTTGAAGAATTGCCAGGTGTTGGACACAAGACTGCTTCGGTTGTGATGTCGCAAGCATTCGGCATTCCTGCTTTTCCTGTCGACACGCATATTCATAGATTGTTGTACCGTTGGGGAATTACCAATGGTAAATCTGTTGAGCAAACAGAGAAGGATGCTAAGAAAGTGTTTCCAAAAGAAGTGTGGAATAAACTGCACATCCAAATCATTCTTTACGGTAGAGAATATTCTCCAGCAAGAAATCCTAGATTGAGTGTAGACTATATCACCGAAGCGATTGGACGAAAATCTGTCTTAAAGGATTATAAACCCTAATAGGAAATAGGAAATTTGAATGTTCCGTAAATATAGCAATAAGTATTGCTGCTGATGGATTATCTATTGTTGCTCTTCAATTACAGTTGAAGTTTTATATTTCATTAGAGAAATACGAACTATCTCTCCTTTTTTATTTATCTTTCCACTATGGCAGAAAAAATACAACGAGAATATCTTGAGAAATTCGGTAGTTTGGAACTACTTGCTAAGCAAATTGTAGAAGGCTTTATCACGGGACTACATAAGAGTCCGTTTCATGGCTTCTCTGTTGAGTTTGCCGAGCATCGTTTGTATAATGCTGGCGAATCCACACGACATGTGGATTGGAAGTTATTTGCACGTACAGAAAAGCTCTTCACTAAGAAGTATGAAGAAGAAACAAACTTACGTTGCCAATTTGTTCTCGACGCTTCTAGTTCGATGTATTTTCATGACAAAGACAATTGGTCAAAACTGAAATATAGTGTTTATGGAATTGCTTCTTTGATGGAATTGTTAAAACGTCAGAGAGACGCCGTTGGTTTGTCTATTTTTACCGATAAGTTGGACTTACATACCGAGAATAAATCTTCTGAAAGACATCATCATTATCTATATGCTGAGTTAGAAAAACTCCTGCATAATTACGAACCAAAAGAAGCAAAAGCAACTGATTCTATTCAGGTTTTACATGATATTGCCGAACTGAGTCACCGCCGAAGTTTGATTGTCATCTTTTCTGATATGTTGGATGATCCGGAACGTACTGATGAGTTATTTGAAGCGCTTCAACATTTAAAGCACAATAAGCATGAGGTGATTTTATTTCACGTTGTAGATAAGACTATGGAATTGGATTTTGATTTAGAGAATCGTCCTTATACTTTGGTGGATATGGAGACGGGAGAACAAATGAAATTGATTCCTAGAGAAGTGAAGGAACACTATACTGAGCAAATTGCTAAGCATTTCAAGGAATTAAAAGATAAATGTGGTGCTTATGGAATTGATTTCTATGAATTAGATACCAATGAAAATCTGAATGAACTATTGATTAAGTTCTTGACAAAGCGTCAGAAAATGAGGTAAGCTTCAATCAAAAAAAGGATGTTTCAAAACTGGTGAACTGCAAGTTTTTTGAAAAGCTTTGAACTTAATTACATACTTTAATATGTTCATTTCGTTATTGTTTTCAATCCTTTGCGTTCCTTACTTTTGAAACATCCAGTATTTATTATGAAATTTAACCTAATTGAGACAGTTTTGACAACCGCTCATTTGTTTTAATTTCTATATAAAGTCGCTTTTACTGCTTTAATAACTCTATCCACATTTGGTAAAGCTACATCGATCAATGAAGTCGAGAATGGAAGCGGGGTATCAGTTTGAGTAACTCTCATAACTGGCGCATCCAAATAATCGAAAGCATATCTTTGGAGGTGGTATGCAATTTCAGAAGAAATAGAAGCTAATGGCCAAGATTCTTCAACTACCACACAACGATTTGTTTTCTTAATTGATTCAATAACTGCTGGGTAATCAATTGGTCTAACAGTGCGTAAATCGATGATTTCGCATTCGATTCCTTCTTTTGCCAACTCTTCAGCTGCTGCGTGAGCAACTTTCATGATTTTTCCAAAAGAAACGATTGTTACATCTTTTCCTTTTCTTTTGATATCAGCAACTCCAATTGGAATTAAGTATTCTCCTTCAGGAACTTCTCCTTTATCTCCATACATTTTCTCAGACTCTAAGAAAACAATAGGGTCATTATCTCTAATTGCAGATTTTAATAAACCTTTTGCATCAGCTGGTGTAGAAGGTGTGATAACCTTTAAACCTGGTACATGCGCATAGAAAGATTCGAAAGCTTGAGAGTGCGTTGCTGCTAATTGACCAGCTGAACCGTTACCACCTCTAAAAACAATTGGAACGTGGTATTGTCCACCTGACATTTGAAGCATTTTTGCTGCACTATTTATAATTTGGTCAGAAGCCAAAAGCGCAAAGTTCCAAGTCATAAACTCAATGATTGGTCTTAAACCATTCATTGCAGCTCCAACACCGATACCAGTAAAACCTAACTCAGCAATTGGCGTGTCGATTACTCGTTTTGAACCAAACTCATCTAACATTCCTTTGGAAACCTTGTAAGCACCGTTGTATTCGGCAACTTCCTCTCCCATTAAAAATACATTTTCATCTCGACGCATCTCTTCAGACATCGCCTCATTTAATGCTTCTCTAAATTGAATAACCCTCATTTTAAATACCTTAAGTTATTGTTTTATGCTTTTTGCACAACAGAAAGGTAAAATTACGAAAATTAGTTGGGATGGGTTGTGAAAGTACAGGATTTTTAATTGAAAAAATGGGAAACTAACTTCGAGGATTAAAATTAAAGCATCAATGAGGCTAAAATCGTCTAGGTATTCTCCATTCTAAAGGTACTTTTTAATAAAAACTACTTATCTTTAAACCAAATTTTGTATCATGAAAAAAATCGGAGTTTTAACATCAGGGGGCGACGCACCAGGAATGAATGCTGCTATACGTGCTATTACTAAATCAGCGCTACATTACGGTATTCAAACGGTAGGGATTAGAGATGGCTTTGAGGGGCTTATGAAAGGCCGTTTTGTGAATATGAAATATACAGATGTTGACAATATTGTGCAGCGAGGTGGAACGATTTTGGGTTCAGCACGTTGTCCAGAATTTAGAGATCAAGAAGCTAGAAAAAAGGCTGTGACATTTGTAAAAGAAGCAGGAATTGAAGGTTTGCTTATTATCGGAGGAGATGGTTCATTTAAGGGAGCACATGTTTTTTCTAAAGAAGTTGGTATTCCCGTGATTGGTATTCCCGCTACTATTGATAATGATATTTTTGGAACTGGCGCAACGATTGGTTTTGATACCGCATTAAATACCATCATCGATGCCATTGATAAAATTAGAGATACAGCCTATTCGCACAAACGGATTTTCTTAATAGAAGTAATGGGACGAGATTCTGGATTTTTGGCGTTAAACTCAGCAATCGCTTCCGGTGCAGAGTCGGTGTTAATACCAGAGATAGATACAGACATTCAGGAATTAGCAGAACAAATTAGAACGCAGAATAAAGGTCAAAGAGGTAGTGTTATTATCGTTGCAGAAGGGGATGATGAAGGAGGTGCTGTTGATATCAAACGAAAGATTCAACCAATATTACCAGATTTCGAGCTGCGAACGACGATTTTAGGACATATTCAAAGAGGAGGAAATCCAAACTACTTTGATAGATACTTAGCAACGCGGCTTGGTGTTATGGGAGTTGAGCTATTAATAAAAGGAGAGTCAGAGAAGATGGTGGGCTTTCATAAAGGTGAATTTGTAGTGGTTCCTTTACAGGATGCCATTGAGAAAAAACCGAGTATTAATTTGGATAAGGAAGATATTTTAAATAAATTATTGACCCTAGGATAAAAAAAATATCATTAGCCCTCAATTATTCAGCTTATCATTGTATTTTTGGGATTCTAAAAACAAGTGTAAAATGACTTTAATATACAAAGGAAAAACCAAAGATGTTTATGCATTAGAAAACGATTTGGTTTTGTTGAAATTCAAAGATGACGTAACAGGAACAGATGGTGTTTTTGATCCAGGTGCAAATACAGTAGGTTTAAGCATTGAAGGAGCAGGGAGAAGTGGTTTGAGAATGACCAAATACTTTTTTGAATTATTAGCAACTAAAGGAATTAAGACACATTTTGTATCTGTAGATTTGGATAATGTAACAATGACGGTTAAAGAAGCTGCTAACTTTGGGAAAGGATTGGAAGTAATCTGTCGCTATAAAGCCGTGGGTAGTTTCTTGAGAAGATACGGAGCATACGTAAAGGAAGGCCAAAATCTTGATAGTTTTGTGGAAGTTACACTGAAAGATGATGAAAGAAATGATCCTACCATTTCAAAAGATGCTTTGGTTCAATTAAACATTCTAACAGCAGAAGAATTTGATATTTTAAAAGCAAGTACGATTCAAATATGTGCTATTATCAAGGAGGCTTTAGCTGAAAAAGGGTTGGAATTATACGATATTAAATTAGAGTTCGGAAGAAGTAAAGCAACGAATGAAATTCTACTTATTGATGAGATTTCTGGAGGTAATATGCGTGTATATAAGAATGGTAAATACATTCAACCATTAGAATTAGAGAAAGTTTTCTTAGGATAAAAAACTCTGTACCACGTACAAAAATAAGATATGATAATGAAAATAGGCTATCCCATCGGTTAGCCTATTTTTTTGTTTCTAATTTTTAAACCCACTTATTCATCCCCATCCTCTTCTTTCTTAAAGATGTTTCCAAGTCCTTTTCCAAGTTTTTGAACCATGTCAATACCATAAGATAATGGTTCCGTTGAAATATCGTATCTTTCAATAGTAGAGTCGGTAAATCTTTGAGGAAATACGACCATAAAACTATTCTCAGGAAAGTGCTTTTGAATTTTATCTGGCATTTCATCAAAGAATGGCAAGTAGGAGTTTGCTCCTTTCCTTGCAGAAACGAGTACGATTAAATCATCGTTGTGAATTTCTCTACCAAGTATAAGGAAATCTTCCCAATCTTTGAAAATATTGTAATTTATAGAAGCTGTTAATTTTAGTTCAACAAATACTCTTTCCATCATTTTCTTTGTGCTTTCATCACAATAAAACTCAATGGTAATACTCAACTCTTGAGCAACTTTTGCAATCTTGTCAACCCAAACGATAAAGCCCTTCTCCTTTTCTGCTTGTGGTGGTGCCATTACGACAACCTTTTTGTGAATTGGCAGTGGCTTTTCAATTTTAGCGATAAACACGGTCTTGGTCGTACTATTGATTAAATTGTCCTTTCTGTCATTCGTAAATTTCTTGAAATTATACTTAATTCTTGGCCATCCGACAATGATGATGTCCGCCATGATTTCCTTCGAAATTCTTGATATTCCAATACTTACCTGCTGGTCAATTGTCGTCAAAACATTCACATTTGTTTCCGTTGCAGAAGCTTCTTTAACAAAGGAATCTAGTTTGTTTCTTGCCTTTAGAATGTTGACTTCCGATTCATTATTGTTGGAAACGACTGTTAGAAGTGATATCGGATTAACTGAATTTTTGTCTTTTATAAAAATAGCGAACTCTAGTAATTTTTCGAAATTTGTAATATCTGCTATCGGTAAAAGAATGTGCTCGTTTGATGTGCTTGATTCCTCACCAGAAGTTTCAATTTCGCTTTCCGTTTCTTGAACAATCTTTTTTGCTGCTTTTTCAGTGGCAAAAGAAGCAACGATACTCGTGATAAGAATTAAGATAATTGTTCCATTCAAAATATTATCATCTAATAAACGGATAGGTTCTCCAAATTCATTTTCTCCTAATATTACGTTGTATCCAACAAGTATTACTGCTAAGGTTGCTGCAGCATGGGCACTGCTCAAACCAAAGATTAATCCTCGTTGAGCTTTTGAATATCCGAATGATTTTTGAGTTGTAAAGGCTGCTAACCATTTCGTGAAAATAGCAACAGCTGTTAATGTCCCCGCAATAATCCAAGCGCCAACTCCGCTAAAAATTACACTAACGTCAACCAACATTCCTACACTAATTAAAAAGAAAGGAATGAATAAGGAGTTACCAAGGAATTCAATCCTATTCATTAAAGCTGAGGAAGAGGGGATGAGTTTGTTCAAGGCTAATCCAGCAACGAATGCTCCGATAATTGATTCAACTCCAGCAGCTTCTGCTAAGAAGGCTGCAAAAAACACAACGGCCAATACAAAGATGTAATGCGAGTGCTTCTCGTTTTCGAATTTACGGAAGAACCATTTGGCAATCTTTGGAATGATAAAGAACATTACAAAAGCAAATATCAGCAATGAAATTCCTAAACGAATCCAGAATTCTTGGTTTAAACTTCCTTGAGAATTTCCAATGATTACCGCTAAAATAATTAATACTGCAGTGTCTGTTAGAATTGTTCCTCCAACGGTTACAGCTACGGCTTGGTTTTTAGAGATTCCCATTTTACTAACGATAGGATAAGCTACTAAAGTGTGTGTAGCAAACATACTCGCTGTTAAAAGACTCGCATTAAAATCGTACTCTAGTAAGTAGTACATAACAGGGAAACCAATAGCTAAAGGGAGTGCGAATGTAAACAAACCAAAGACCAAACTCCTGTTTCTATTGGACTTAAATTCGTTTAAGTCGAGTTCCAAACCTGCGATAAACATAATGTAAAGTAACCCAATTGTGGAGAACATTTCGATGGCGGAATCGTTTGCTAAAACGTGAAAACCATATGGCCCAATTGCGATACCCGCTAAGATTAATCCAATAATTCCAGGAATATTAATCTTTCTTAATAAAACTGGAGAAAGTAAAATAATCAATAGAATCAAGGAGAAAATCAGAATAGGATTTTCTAATGGCAATTGTAATTCTTCTAAAAATTGTTTAAAAAAGTCTAACATATTTGATAAGCTATTTAGTTTTTTAAATTTTCTTGTTCTTGGTATTGTAAAGCCTATTTTTTCTTTTTGAAAATAGAACCAATACCTTTACTTACCTTTTGTACAGCCTCAATTCCCTTACTTAATCCTTCTGTAGAAATATCTGTATCCTTCATGTTGAAGTCGGTATAGTGCTGAGGGAATATCGCGATTATATTATTGTCCGGGAATAACTTCTCCACTTTGTCAATGGTATTGTCTAGTGGTCTAATGTAAGAAGTGGCGCCTTTCCTAGCCGATACGAATACCAATAGGTCATCTGCCGTCGCTTCTTTCTTAAGAATGTTAAAATGCACCCAATCGTTAAACTGATTTAGATTGATTACTGGGTTTTTCACCTTTTCTAAAATTTTCTCTAAAATCTGCTTTGTTCTCATATTACAATATATTTCAATTGGAATATCCAGCTTCTCAGCTAAACGAACGATTTTATTTAACCATTTAGTAAAGCCAATTTCTCTTTCACCAAAAGGAGGGATGGTAATAAAAATTCGCTGTTGACTTTTTAATGGTTTCTTAAGATTACATACAAATGATGTCTTGTCAGATTTTTTGATAATTGTATCTATTTTGTCTTCCGAAATAAATCTTTCCATAAAACCAGTATGGCGACTTGGCCAACCCATTATTACGAAGTCAATCATGATTTCTCTCGATACACGTGAAATTCCTGTCGCAGCATGGTGGTCAATTGTTGTCAATACATTCACCTTAGTTTTTTCATCGGCATTTTTTTGAACAAACTCTTCTAGTTTTGCTTTTGCCTCAGCAAGGTTTAAACTCGTGTCGTCGTCGTTATCAACTACCGTTAAAACAGATATTGGGTTGGGCGACCTTTTATCTTTTATAAGTACTGACAGCTCCATTAAACTATCTATCTTGTTAATGTTATCTATTGGAATTAAAATGTGCTCACTTGTAGCACCACTCGAACGGGCCAGTCCTTCGGTGTCATTTGCTGATTCTATGACAATCTTTTTGGCCGCTTTTTCTGTGGCAAATGAAGCAACGATTGAGGCAACAAGAATTAAAATAATTGTTCCATTTAGAATGTTTTCATCTAAAATACCAGCATTAAATCCTACAAGTACTACAGCAAGCGTTGCAGCTGCATGCGCGCCACTTAGTCCAAAAATAACTTGTCGTTGCGCTTTGGTATATTTGAAGGTAACTTGTGTTAACCATGCTGCAATCCATTTTCCTGCAATTGCAACAACTGTTAATGTTCCCGCTACAATCCAAGCACCTGTTCCACCGAAAATAACCTTAACATTTACCAACATTCCCACGCTTATTAAGAAGAAAGGAATGAATAATGAGTTTCCTAGAAATTCAATTCTGTTCATTAATGCAGAGTTGGGTGGAATCAGCTTATTCAATGCCAATCCAGCCATAAACGCACCGATGATTGCTTCTACCCCTGCTACTTCTGCAAGGAAAGCAGAGAAGAATATTACAGAAAGTACAAAGATATAATGCGAGTGTTTTTCTTCTTTTAATTTCTTAAAAAACCATGCAGCAACGCGTGGAATAATTAAGAACATAATCAATGAGAAAATAGTTAAGGAAACACCTAGTTTAATCCAGAACTCACTACCTAAACTCCCTTCGGCATTCCCCATGATAACTGCTAAAATGATTAGTACTGCAGTATCAGTTAGGATCGTTCCTCCAACGGTAATGGCGACAGCCTGATTTTTGGAAACCCCCATCTTACTAACAATTGGGTAAGCAACGAGTGTATGAGTTGCAAACATACTTGCTGTTAAAAAACTAGCATTAAAGTCGTAGCCTAAACCATAGTAAACTACTGGAAAGCCCAAGCCTAATGGCAGTAGGAATGTGTATAAACCAAAAACTAAACTCTTATTTCTATTGGCTTTAAATTCTCCTAAGTCCAATTCCAATCCGGCTATAAACATAATATATAACAATCCTATGGTAGAGAATAATTCTATAGCTGAGCTGTTTTCGATAATATGAAACCCATCGGGACCAATCACAATCCCAGCGATAATTAATCCAATAATTCCAGGAATGTTTAGTCGTCCAAGTATAATAGGTGAAAGTAAAATAATGGTTAATATAAGTGAGAAAACCAAAATTGGACTTTGCAAAGGAAGTTGAAAACCCTCTAGAAATTGGCTTAAGAATTCCTGCATAATTCGATTCGTTTTGAAGTTTTATTAAAAATCTAAAAATACGAAAAAAATTACAACAATTCTCCATCATTTGAGACTTCGGTGGGAATTAATTTTTGAGTTAAATATTTCCTTCGTACTTATAAACTAGCAAAGAAAACGAATATTAGGTAACAGCCAGAATGAAATAGGATTTTATTTAACATTCCTAGACAGTTTAATAACTTCGTTACCAGCCTCCTCCAAGTGCTTTGTAGAGCATAACCTTTAGTAGAATTCTTTCTTCTTTCAGTTTACTCAGGTTTATCTGGCTATCTAAAGCAACCCTTTGCGCATTGATAACTTCCAAATAAGTTGCGTAACCACTATTGAATAATAGATTCGATTGGAAGATAGTTAACTCAGAATTCTTTACTTGTTCGATTGAAATTTCAATTTGTTCATCTAATGAATTCATTAATGTTAAAAGATTTGAGATTTCATTAATGGCAATATATACCGTTTTTTGAAGTTCGATTTCCTTAATATCTCTTTCTAATTTTGCTTGCTGAAACTTTGTTTTTAATCTCTTTTTACTAAAAAGTGGCTGAGTTAAATTACCGATGATATCTCCAAATAACGCCCCCGGAATATTAAACCAATTGGTCGGTAACAAGGAATTTACACCAAAATTTAAATCAATTGCGAGACGAGGATATCTATTGGCTTGTGCCACTCCAACTCTTGCGTTTGCCGCCCATAATTCACTTTCTGCTTTTCTAACATCTGATCGATAACTAACCATCTCTAAAGGTATGGTATAATCCTTCTCTATGGCAACAAAGGTATGTTCAAATTCACTGTTATTGAGCTTTATCTCTCCAGGTAATTTACCTGTTAAAAACTGAAGCCTGTTTTCATTCTCACTTATTTTCTGCTTAATATTGGGAATTAATGCCTTTGAGATTAACATTTGCGACTTTGTTTGTTGCTTGGCCAATGCTGTTGTATTTCCAGACTCATATTGTAGCTCAATCATCTTTAATGTTCGCTGAGCTAAATCATAGTTTGACTCTGCAACTTCTAATTGCGCATGTAAAGAAAGTAGATTGTAATAAGCCGTTGCTATATTCGAAACCAATTGCGTTTGAACTGCATTTTTAGCTTCTAATGTAGCTAGGTAGTTGAATTTTTGTTCTGTTTTCTGACTTCTAATTTTTCCCCAAACATCTATTTCCCAACTCAAGTTAATTCCTGTTGTGTTTTGTGCACGATAGACAAACATGTTTTCTGGTGCTTCCTTGTCTCCATACCATTTTGAAGAAGCTGAAGAGTGATAATCTTTGGAACGAAAGTTATAGTTTGGGTTAGCGATTGTAGCTCTGATATCTGGTGCAAATTCCCAACTAGCTTGCTTGTATTGCAAATTGTAAATCTCTAGGTTTTTGATTGCTTTCCTGATGTCAAAGTTGTTTTCTAATCCGCTATTGATTAGTTCAATTAACTGCTCGTCTTTAAAGTAATATTGCCAAGCCAATTGAGAAGAGTCAATGACATGGACAAGCGAGTCTCCCTTAAATTCTCCTTGCTGTTCCGTAGTATTTACTTCTGCAATTCTAAAGTCTCCTGGCATATCAAATTGCTCAGGTGTGTACTTCGATTGTGGAAGACATCCTGTTAATAAAACACCGAATAATATGATAATTGCAATTCTAGTTTTCATTTTTGAATCTAGCTTTAAGTTTTTCATCCATTGACTGGAAAAATACGAATAATGAAGGAACTACCATAATGGTGATAAATACACCTGCTAATAGTCCGCTTGAAGTAGCGATGGAAATGGATTGATTTCCTTTTGCTGATGGTCCAACCGCAAACATCAATGGCGTTAATCCCGCCACGAAAGCTAAGGTTGTCATCAAAATTGGGCGAACTCTTAAAACAGCTCCTTGTATGGCTGCATCTATTATGCTGTATCCTTTTTTCCGTTGTTGCAAGGCGTATTCTACAATCAGAATGGCGTTCTTAGAGAGTAAACCAATCAGCATAATGACCCCTACTTGAACATAAATATTGTTGGTGATTCCCACGATGTTTAATACACTGTAGATTCCTAAGAAACCTGTTGGAACGATAATCAAAATTGAAAGCGGCAAAATAAAACTTTCATATTGCGCTACTAGCAATAGATATACGAAAAGAATTGAAATTCCAAATATAAGGCCCGTTTGACCAGCCGATTCTTTTTCTTCCAATGCCATACCTGTTAATTCATACTTGTAATTTGACTCTAGGTTAACTGCCAATCGTTCAACAGCAGCCAAAACGTCTCCCGTACTTTTTCCTTGCGCAGGAGTTATTTTGATAGGAATGGTGTTGAATAAATTGAAACGATTTACTGTTTCAGGTCCTTGAATAGATCGTAGTTTAACCAAGGTATTTACCGGTAACATTTCTCCATCCTTATTCTTTACATAAATGTTGGCAAAACTTGCTGCATCTGAACGGTAAACTGCGTCGGCTTGGAAATAAACGCGGTATTGACGTCCAAAACGGCTAAAGTCTCCCATTTGCACACGACCGTAGTAAGCTTGAATGGTTTTCATTAAGTCATTTACATTGATGTCCAATGTTTTTGCCTTTATATAATCTATATCGAGTACATATTGTGGGAATTTCGCATTGAATGAAGTAAATGCTCTAGCCACAGATTTGTCGTTATTCAACTCGGCTATAAAGTCTTGGGCAACTTTCTCAAAGTCCGAAAACTCACCACCCATTTTATCCTGAAACATAATTTCCACTCCACTGAAATCTCCAAAACCTTGAACGGTTGGACGCGGATATACTTGGAATGTAGCCTCATCGATATCGCTTAATTCATTTTGTATACTTGAAATTATTTTTTCAATTTTCTTTACTTTACCTCTTTCTTTAATTGGTTTTAAATTGATGTAAACAACCGCAAAGGAGGAACTCGGTGTATTGTCTGTTGGGTTAAAACCGGAAATTGTTGTAATTCCTGCAATATCTTCCCTTTGTTTTAAGATTTCTTCCGCTTGGTTCAGCGTTTTTTGTGTTCTTGCTAACGATGCACCTGGCTGTAAAGCCATTGAAACAGTGATGAAACTATCATCTTCCGTAGGAATAAATTCACTTGGAGTGTAATTCATTAATGCAGCACCTAGTAAAATCGTACCTGATAGTATGGCAATTGTAACTTTTCCATTGTGAATTAAGAAGGTTACTTTTTTTTCATACCATCTCATAAAACGGTCGAACATTGCATTGAATCGATTGAAAAACTTACGCATTCCATAGTCGATTAAAACGAAGTGTCTAGCTCTTTTTCCTCTTCTTTTTCTGGCTTGGTTGGATTTTAAGAATGTTGCAGACAAGGAAGGAACTAGCGTTAATGAAATAGTGACCGAAATTAAAATGGCAATAACCAAGGTATAGGCAAATTGCTTGTAGAATATTCCTGAAGGACCTTCTAAAAAACCTACTGGTGTTAACACAGCAATCATAACCATTGCAATGGAAAGAATCACTTTTCTAATTTCATCCATTGTTGCGAGTGTTGCTTGCTTGGCTTTCATGCCTGTTTTGTGCATTTTGTCATAAATAGCCTCTACAACAATAATGGCATCATCCACAACAATTCCAATAGCCAATACCAATGCAAACATGGTTAGAATGTTTATAGAAAATCCGAGTAAATAGATGAAGAAGAATGTTCCTAATAAGGAAACCGGAATAGCAATTACCGGAATGATTGTAGAACGAAAGTTCTGCAAGAATATAAACACAATAATAAATACCAAAATAAATGCTTCGATCATGGTATGCTTCACTTGTGTGATGGAGGCATCAATTTGCTCTTTTACAGAATAAGTAATGGCATACTTCATTCCGGGTGGAAAAGACTTTGATATTCTTTTTAGTACTTTTCTAACGTTATCGTCGATTTCCATTGCGTTAGAACCTGCCGTTTGTGTTAAATTTAATGTCAATCCTGGTTGTCCATTTACAGAGTTATTGGCTCCCAAGTTTGAAGCGCCAAACTCTACTCTTGCAACATCTCTAAGGAATAATAAGGAACGGTCTGGATTTGTTCGAATGGCGATATTTTCATACTCTTCAGGTAATGAAAAACGTCCTTTGTGGCGCAACGGGATTTCGAAAACTTTATCGGATGCTTCTCCGAATTTACCTGGAGCAATTTCAAAGTTTTGTTCTTTTACTGCCTGCATCACTTCCTGTGGCGTTAAGCCGTAAGCTGCAATTTTTTCAGGATTTAACCATATTCTCATAGAATAGTTACGCTGACCAATACGGCTAACATTTGCTACTCCGGGAACACGTTTTATCTCCCTGTTTATGTTCAGCAGGGCATAGGCTTGAATGAATGTTTCATCATAGGCATCATCATCTCTATCGCTGTAAATATTGATAGTCATAATATTTCCACGCTGACGTGGTGTAACGGCAATACCTGCTTGTACAACCTCAGAAGGAATTTCACTATTGGCTTCCGAAACACGTGTTTGCACACTTACAGCTGCTTGGTCTGGATCCGTTCCCGATGCGAAGTAAATATTAATTACACCCGCTCCACTGTTTGAAGCACGTGATTCAATATAGGTCATTCCGTCAACACCATTAATTACTTCCTCTAAAGGTGTTAATACAGCTTGGGCAACAGTCTCGGCACTTGCTCCAGGATAGTTTACCTTTACCTGAACACTAGGTGGGGCAATTTCTGGAAATCGAGTCACAGAAAGCCTACTCATTCCTAATAATCCTAGAAATATAAATAGCAATGCTACAACAACAGCTTGGATAGGCTTTGTAATAAGATTTTTAAGCATAATTTATTTGTCTTCTTTTGGATTGATAAGCACTCCTTCTTCTAACTTATGGAATCCAGTTAGGATAACCTTGTCTCCAGGTTCTAAGCCACTCGAAATAATGTAATTTTGACCTGAAATTCCATCGATTTGAATGGCTGTTAGTCTGGCTTTACTGTTTTCGTCAACTGTATATACAAAAACTCTATCTTGCATAGTGATGACTGCTTCTTGGGGAACTAAAATAACACCAGCTTTAGATTCTTTTAAACGTACCGTTCCTGTATTACCAGAACGCATTACCTCAGAAGAGTTGGGGAAAGATGCTCGTAATGAAATCGAACCTGTACTTCTGTTTACTTGTCCAGAAACAGCATCAACTATTCCCTTTTGCATATATTCTGTTCCGTCTGCTAAGAATAACTGTGCCTCAGGTAATATATTACCCAAAGAGTTTCTAACGGAATCTTTATTGATTTTTTTGTCCTTTGTGAAGTATAAGTAATCTGATTCAGACATACTGAAGTAAACGAAAACATCACTCACGTCTGAAAGTACGGTTAACGCTGTCTTCTCGCTTCTTGTTACTAGGTTACCAAGTCTTTTCGGAATCATCCCGATGTAGCCTTGAACTGGCGCTTTAATAACTGTTCTATCTACATAAATTCTAGCACTCGCCACAGCCGCCGAAGCTCTTGCTAAGGATGCTTGTGCTACCTCATAGTTGGCTTTTACTGCTTCCAATTGAACACTAGCGATTACCTCATGTTCAACTAGTGGGCGTAAACGTTCTACTTCTAGTTTGGCGTTTTTTAATTTCGCACGCTCTATGTTTTCTGTAGCAACCTCGTTTTTTAAAACTTCTACATAAGGAGAAGGATCAATTTTGAATAAGGGCTGTCCTGCTTGAACATACTGTCCTTCATCCACATAAATCTCCTCCAATATACCTTCTACCTGAGAACGTATTTCAACGTTTACCTTTCCTTCGATTGTTCCAATGTAATCCTTAACGGTAATTGCCGTTGTTGTATCAACATTTAAAACTGGTAAACTAAGGTACTCTTTCTCTGTCTTGTTGTTTGGGGTACAAGACATAAATAGTAGAATCGTTACAAGGGCTATTGTTTTGTATAATTTCATAATTGCTTAAATACTTAACTAGCATTTTACGAAGTGTTAACCTGTAAGAATTAATGAATAATTCATTAATGGATTACAAAAAACGCAAATGCTTTATGTGTATTATCTTCGAAATTATGATAATATTTTAAAATGACCCTCTTCTTATTGATTTTATAACAATTTTTAAGAAGTATGAGTTCGAGGTAAAGTAAGAGGAGCAAGGCTTATTTTCCTTGCTCTTTCTTTATTTTTTCTAAAGTTTGAGTATTCACACCATTGATGATGTTTTCAAACCCTTTTTTCTCTAACATTGTTTTAGCACTTCCTGAACGTGCACCGCTACGACAGTAAACTACTATTTGGTCTTTTCCTTCGAATTCTTCAGCACGCGCATCTATTTCGTTTAAAGGTATGTTAACCGCACCTTCTAAATGTCCAGATGCAAATTCTCCTGGTGTTCGAACGTCAACTATAAAAGCCTTATCAAAGTCTATTGTGTTGTCTTTATTCTGCTCTGTAGCAGTTCCACTTTTGTTAGCCGACTGAGAATTTGAACAACTTGCAAAAGTAAAGCTTATTGCAATCATTAAGATTGCTGCCATGTTTTTTCCTAAATTCATTTTATTTATTTTTAAGTGTGTAATAAATGTTTAAAGCCATAGCCTTTGACTCTATATGTGAATACACAAAATTAATTGTTTCGTTTATCCGAATCTGTAACAATTATCACTTAAATGTAAATCATTTAATCGAAAACATATCTTATTTCCATGATTAATTCTGGCAACTCATACTTTTTTGTGGAAGATTGGTTTTTTTAATTGCATTCATTCCTCCTTCAACTTCAGTGAAGTTTCTATAACCTCTTGCTTGAAGAATACTTGCTGCAGTCATACTTCTGTAACCACCTTGGCAGTGAACAAAGAAATGTTCCTTTGCGTTAACTTCTCCAATCCAGTCGTTGATATTTTGAAGTGTTTTAAGTTCTGCTCCTTCTATATGGGTATTGTTGTATTCTCCAACTTGGCGAACATCAACTACTTTAGAAGTTGCAGTCTTATTATAGCGATCTTCAAATTCATTGGCCGTAATTCTATCAATTTTATCTACTTCTTTTCCTGCTGTTTCCCATGCTTCAAAGCCACCGTCTAGGTATCCTAATACATTGTCGAATCCAACACGACTTAAACGAATAATAGCTTCTTCTTGACAGTCTTTGTCGGTAACTAACAATAGTTTTTGATTCACATCACCGATAACCGAACCAACAAGTGGTGCAAAACTTCCTCCTAGTCCGATATTAACAGAGTTTGGAACAAATCCTTTCCAGAAAACCGTGTCGTGACGGGTGTCTAAAATCAAAGCACCGCTTTGTTCTGCTACTGCTTCAAAATCTACAGGTGACAACGGTGTTAATCCTGTTTGAATTACTTCTTCTACATTCTTATAACCTGATTTATTCATGGCTACGTTTGCGCCAAAATACACAGGGGGAGGAGTTAAACCATCTAATACTGCTTCAATAAATGCTTCTTTATTAGGCTGATTTAAAGCGTAGTTCATCTTTTTCTGATTCCCTAAAGTATCTACTGTTTCTTTCATCATGTTCTTTCCACATGAAGAACCAGCACCATGCGCAGGATAAACGATTACATCATCTGCCAAAGGCATAATCTTTGTCATTAGTGAATCGTATAGATAACCCGCTAAGTCTTCTTGGGTAAGATGTCCTGCCTTTTGTGCAAGATCTGGTCTTCCTACATCTCCTAAGAATAAAGTGTCGCCAGAGAAGATACAGTGGTCTTTTCCATCTTTGTCTATCAGTAAAATAGTGATACTCTCCATGGTATGTCCTGGAGTATGTAAAATTTTCAATTGAATGTCGCCAACTTGCAATACTTGATTGTCTTTAGCGATGATACATTCGAATTTCGGTTCTGCAGTTGGACCATATATGATTTGTGCACCAGTAGCTTTTGCTAAATCCAAGTGGCCAGAAACAAAGTCAGCATGAAAATGTGTTTCAATAATGTACTTTAATTGTACGCCATCGTTTTCTAACTTTTTTAAGTAGGGCTGAATTTCTCTAAGTGGGTCAATTATAACCGCCTCTCCATTACTTGTAATGTAGTAAGCTCCTTGAGCTAAGCATCCTGTGTATATTTGTTCAATTTGCATTTTTATTCTATTAATTCGTTTTTTTTACAAAGTTAAATTTTTTGAAGATTTAACCACAATTCATTTCCTTTTCTAGCTGGATGTGAGTTATAACATTCTTCCATTTTTAGCACTTTAAAGCGCTTTTCAAATAAGGGTAAATAATCTTTTATGTGCCCGCCGTATGGAGGTCCGCCTTGAAAATCAATGTTAAACAGTAAACCAACAAGTCGGCCATTTGTTGTAAGCAATTCACTCATTTTCTGAACATATTGTTCTCTATGATGTGGGTATAGCGCACAAAAAAATGTTTGCTCAATGATGAGGTCGAATTGTCCTTTGAAATCAAAGAAGTCTCCTTCCACAATTTTAATAGCTGGAATGTCCTTGAATTTTTCTTGAAGTTTTTCAACTAAAACAGTTGAAATATCCAAAACGGTAATATTTGTAAAGCCTTGTTTCGCAATGTACTCTGCTTCGTGCGAAAGTCCGCCTCCTGGAATTAGTATGGCCAAATCTTTGTTTTCAATCTGGTCAATATATTCTTTTATGGGTGGCGAAACTTCTCCCATATCCCATCCAATTTGATTGCTGATATATTTTATATCCCAGAATCTTTTCCCTAAAGCTAACTCTTCATCCATTTTAATTCGATTTACTTTTGCTCTAAGTTAAGGGAAATTATCTAAAAATGGCATGCATTAAAGTCTACTTTTACTACTGCAACTATTTTTATTTCTGTTTTTGTGAATTATTTGCAAACATATATCTCTTATTCATCAAGTTATCACTATTTTTGCGCGTGAATTAGAATAATCAATTAAAAAAGCAAAATAAAATGGCAGGAAATAGAACATTTACAATGATTAAGCCAGATGCAGTTAAAGCTGGTAACATCGGAAACATTCTTCAAATGATTACTGATGGTGGTTTCAAGATTGTTGCAATGAAATATAGACAATTAACAGAAGATCAAGCAAAAAAATTCTACGAAGTACACGCTGAGCGTCCTTTCTACGGAGAATTAGTTGAATTCATGACTTCTGGTCCTATCGTTGCTGCTATTTTAGAAAAAGACAATGCAGTTGAGGATTTCCGTAAATTAATCGGAGCTACAAACCCAGCTGATGCAGCTGAAGGAACAATCCGTAAGAGATATGCAGCTTCATTAGGAGAAAATGCAGTTCACGGTTCAGATTCTGATGAAAATGCTAAAATCGAAGGTGACTTTCATTTCGCAGCAAACGAAATCGTAGGTTAATCTAAAGATTAATAAATAGTTAAAAAGAGATTGTTCGAAAGGACAGTCTCTTTTTTGTTTTTTACGAGTTGGCTACTGGAAGTTTTGACTTTTCTTTATTATCTTGACAAAAGTCAGTGGTATTCGCTAATTAAATATTTATCTTTGCAGTCGAAAATAAACCAATCATGGAAAAAACAGTTACAATTTACGTCATTGATAGAGAAGGAGTGAAGCATACATTGGATGCTCCAACAGACATGAATATGAATGTTATGGAGGTGTGTAAGTCTTACGAATTACCTGTCGAAGGTCGATGTGGTGGAATGGCAATGTGTGCTTCTTGTCAGGTTTATTTAGAGTCTGATCATGATTTGGACGAACAATCTGATGCTGAATTGGATATGTTGGATCAAGCTTTCTTCGTAGAAGACAATAGCCGTTTAGGTTGTCAAATTCCTATCACAGAAGAAATTGACCAAATCGTATTTAGATTGGCGCCTGCAGAAGATGCCTAATTAAATTCTTATTATTTTCTTAAATGTGAGACTTCACAAATTGGAATAGGCTGTACCTTATGCTGATTAATCGCATGCAGTTTACGGTACAACTCAAGTACATGCAGTTGTCTTTCATTCAAATCTTCCACATCCCCTTCAAAAGTCATTGCAAACTCGAGTTCATCATAGGTAGCACCAATTTGATCCTCATCTGTTCTGCCGTCAGACCATAAACCATCGGTAGGCCTAGCATTCAAGATTTCTTCAATCACATTCAGTTCTTTGGCTAATTGGTAAACTTCAGATTTTAATAAATCCCCAATTGGATTGATGTCAACTCCACCATCACCGTATTTTGTGAAAAATCCGATTCCGTAATCTTCGATTTTATTTCCAGTTCCGGTAACCAATAGTTGATTGGCTTGTGCAATAGCATATAAAGTCATCATTCTTAATCGAGAACGTGAATTGGCCATTGCTAAAAGATTTTCCTTGGTGTCTGTTGGTAAACTATCCTCAAAACTATTGAAAGAAGCTGTTAAGTCAACTTCCATCGTTTTTACGTTGGGAAAGTTTTTCACCAAATAATCGATTTGTTTTTGTGCTCTAGCATGCTCACTACTCGCTTGACGAATGGGAAGGCTAAGAAGTAGTACTTCTTTCTTTGTTAGTGCGCATAAAGT
Organism: Brumimicrobium sp.; assembly: GCA_035497735.1. Lineage (GTDB taxonomy): Bacteria > Bacteroidota > Bacteroidia > Flavobacteriales_D > Crocinitomicaceae > Brumimicrobium. Next base: position 102,906 of record DATJCX010000069.1, read on the forward strand.
AGCGACAACCGCCGAATCTACCCCTCCAGAAACACCAAGCGTAAAACCTTTGATAGAGATATGCTCTATATAAGAATTAAGCCAATCCACGATGTGATTGGCTATTATTTTATAATTCAATTCAGACATTGTTTATTAAAACAACACAGATACTTTCAGCAATAATTGCCCTTGTTTTAAACTTGGTTGGTAGTAACCGTCTTTATCAGATGGTCGAGATCCATTCTCCAAGTTGTAAAGTGATCTTGTGTTCTTAATTCCTTGGTTAAATACATTTGAGAAACCATAGAAGTATCCTAATTCAGCCACTAAAACAGTGTTTCCAGTGATGTTGTATTCCGCACCTCCTGTGATACCTACAGATCCTTTGTAGAATGATAAAGTTCCTTTTGAAGTCATGTCTTTTAATTCGCTAACATTTTCCATGTTTCCATCATTGTCATAACCTACCCCTTCGTTAGTTGCTCTTGTCATTAAGTTGAAACTGTTTCTGATTCCGAATCTACCGAAATATCTAAAATACCCTAAGTAGCTTGATTGAAACTTCAACATTACAGGAATCGTTAAATAGATACTGTTGTGTTTTCTTTCTTCTAAAAGGAAAGTGCTGTGTGCTTTTGATGCATCAAAATCTTTTACTCTGAAAATGTTTTTATCGTTGTAATCGAAGTAAACAGAATCGTTGTAAAATGTTTTGAATTTGTCAAACTCAAACTCTAGACCTGTTGTTAATCCGATGTTTGTCGAGAAATTCCAATCCATTGTCATTCCTACTAGGAAAGTTCCTCCCAACTTAGAGTCAATTGTAACCGTTTGTGGTGTATTAAAAGACATTGCTCCACCCAAAGTTAGACCTGCTTGTAACTTTTTAGACGATGCATCCTGAGCGTATGTAGTAAACGCTGTTGCAATAATTAACGTGAAAGTCAGTAATTTTTTCATATTTTTGTTTTCTATAAATTTTAGAAAGTGGTTAGTTCTACTTTGCTAAATTTTAATTCATATTAAACAACAAAATTATAAATATTGATGGACAAAAGAAAATCATTTGCTGTATTATTTATTTTATCTTCATTTCTTTTCTCTTGTAGTTCAAATCCTTTGGATATAAAACTAGATAATTCACCAGTAGAAATTGAGTTTACGAACGTGGATTCCTATATAAATGGTAAGGATAGAGAGGAAGTGACTGCAAATATAAAAATGCTAGATGAGAAGCTGGGTGATTTATTTATTTTTGAATTGAGTCATAATATTCGTGCAAATGTTGTCGATTCTACCTACCCAATCGTCTATGATTTCTATAATATGGACTATATTAAAGAAATGGAAGCAGAAAAGGAGAAACTTTACCCAGAATTAACTGCGCATGAAGGTCGAATAAACAAAGCATTTCAATATTTAACGCACTATTTCGGAGACTCTCTTCTTCCAAAGAACATATTTTATATGAATAAGATGTTCTCCTTGATTACTTGTAATGAAGAGAATATTTCTGTTGGTCTAGAAAGTTATATCTCCCCAAAAAGTGACATCGTAGAATCTGTGCCTGGCGATCAATTGTACCAATGGCAAAGAGATAGAATGGATATTTCTTTTTTGGAAAGAGATGTTTTACTAAGTTGGATTCAGGTGCAATTATTTCAAGAAATGGATGGGAATCTTGTAGAACACATGATTCAGGCTGGAAAAATTCTATATATTTTGAACGCTGTCTTTCCGAAGGAAACGGAAGCTTATATTTTAAGATATAGTGAAGACCAATATAAATGGGCAAAGAATAATGAAGAGAATGTTTGGAATTATTTGGTTGGACAACAGATGTTGTTTAAAAATGATGAAACCATAAAAACAAACTTTATGAATGAAGGCCCAACTACTATTGGATTAGAAGAAGGTGCGCCTGATAGATACGGTCAGTATTTAGGATATAAAATTGTGAAAGGGTATATGCTTAAAAACAAAGCATTATCTTTGCAGGAATTAATTAATACAAAGTATAATAATATTTTGCAAACATATGAAATTCATTAAATTATGAACGAAGATAAAATTGTAAAGACATCAGAGATCTCAATCAAGGTTGGGACAAACGAAAATAATGTACCAGTTCGAATGAAATGGTCGGCTGAAGACGGAGGGGTAGAAAACGCTGAAGCAAAGGCTATGTTTTTATCGCTTTGGGATGGCGAAGAAGAAAGTTCAATGAGAATTGACTTATGGGTTAAGGAATTGTCTGTAGATGAGATGAAAGTGTTTTTCCATCAATCATTGGTGGCGATGGCTGATACTTTTGAACGTGCTACAGGTGAAAAAGCTATCGTAGAAGATTTAAGAGATTATTGCTTCCATTTTGCAGAAAAAATGAACATTATGCCTGAGGAAGATTAGTTAGTAAACTAAGTTAACTCATGATAAATACGAACCAACTTTTCGATTGAAAGGTTGGTTTTTTTGTTTCTAAATTTCTTTTAAACCTAGATAGACTTACTAAATTTCTGGAAGTATTTTACGAAAGTAAATATTCCAAGAAGAATAAAAACAAAAGTGAAAGATCTACCAATTACATCTCCATAAGTGATAAAGAAAGTCGGCTCACTATTCAACTGAATTGTTTCTTTAAAAGCATCGTGAACCCAATATTCTGTTTTCTTGACAATTTCTCCTCTTTGATTGATAACACTTGAAATGCCAGTATTTGCTGAACGTGCAACATACCTACGTGTTTCAACTGCTCGTAGTCTTGCAATACTCGCGTGCTGTTTGTGTCCTGCTGTATTTTCCCACCAACCGTCATTGGTTAGTACAAAGATAGCTTCAGCACCTTTTCTACACTGCTCGGCTACAAATTCTCCATACACAGATTCGTAACAAATCACAGGCGCATACGTAAAGCCATTTGACTTCAGAACTTTTGGCTCATCTTCGATTCCTAAACTTCCTGATGTTCCACCGTTTTCAATAGAAAGTTTTTCTAGGGAAGGAAACCACTTTGTGAAAGGAATTTTCTCCACGCCAACCACTAATTTTGATTTGTGTACAAATTGTGGCGGATTGTGCTCTGTTATCAAAGTAGAAGAGTTGTAGCTCTCGTAAAACTTATCTGAATTGTATATTTGTTTAACCGAAGTACGTGTAGAATCATCAAAGACTTTGTAAGTGGAAGCTCCTGTAAGCAAACTCGTTCCACCCCAATTTTTCACACGTGATTGCACATACATGAATGACGGACTATTTTCATAAAAGTCTTCATTGAAACTCATTGAAATTGCTGTTTCTGGTGCTAGTACAATTGCTGTGTTTTCAGTTATTAATGCTTCAGCACTTGCTACAAATTTGTCCAAATGCTCTTTTAAATCTTCTATATCTGTAGAGAACTTGTCATTGTAGGGATCAATATTCGGTTGTGTAACTACGATTTCGATTGGACGTTCCTTTTCTGTGTAAGTAGCATACGACCAGTATGACAAAGCGGAAGGAATAAGTATTAGGGCAAAACTTAAATACAGCAATGGAGTTTGAATCTTAAAACTTTCATTTTTAAATAAAATGTTGTTGAATATTTTGAATACTAGTAAGTTAGAAATTAGTATCCATAGCGTTCCACCTAGAATTCCAGTATATGAATACCACTGTACGATCTCTGGAGCAATGGCGAATGTATTTCCTAAGCTTAACCACGGCCAACTTAATTCCCAGTGAAATTGTAAATGTTCGTAACCTATCCAGTAAAATATTAAGCCGATGTAGCCTTCTTTTTGTCCAACATATTTCTTTGTCCAATGGAAAAGTAAGAACACAAGCGCTAGCAAAAAGCCGATTAGTAAATAGGCAAAGATGGCGGCCATTTCCCCACCAATAGAATAATAAATCCAGTATGAAGCACCTGCGTTAAATATTAAAAAGGTGATAAAGGCATGAAGGAAAACTTTCCCTGAACGGTATTTTTCTCTATAAATGTTATGTTCTACCAATAGAATGGGAACCATGGCAATAAAAGCTAAGGGGAATATGCTTCCTGTGTGTGGAAATGATAATACCATTAAGATACCACCTAAAACACTTAATAAATACCTTTGTAATCGAGAAAAACGCATAATTAATCAGAATTTGATACAAATATAAACATTGCATCAGCCTATTGGTTCAAAATCGCGTATTAAATGATTTATTTCAGTAGGGTTACGTGTCCTACCATTTGCTGTAGTTCGTCATCATGAATGGATTTGTAGTCGATTTTCCAAACATAAGTTCCATCTTTCACACGTAAAGGACCGTAAGTACCATCCCATTCAAAATCCTTATCGTCGGCCTCAAAAACGATTTCACCCCATCTGTTGAATATTCGAATATGAAATTCTACAACGTTTATTGTGCTGACTTTAAAAGTGTTGTTTGCTCTGTTATCGTCAGGAGTAAAACTATTAGGAACGTAGATATAGAATTCATCTAGAATGATCAAAGGTTTTGTAATGGTGTCTTTACAGCCATTTCTATCTGTTGCCACTAAAGTGATGTCATATGTTCCCGGCTGTGAATATACATTGTTTGGATGTGTCATCGTAGAATTTCCACCATCTCCTAAGTCCCAGTAATAACTATTGGCGTCCTCACTAAGATTTTGAAAAGTAATTGGCCATCCGATAAATAAAGGATCGGTAATCGCATTAAAGTTTGCTGTTGGCTGATTTACTTCAACCATGGTTTCTGCCTGAACTTGGAATGTTTGACAATCGTCCTTAACAATGACATAGTATTGTGTAGTTTCTGTTGGATGAACCCAAACACTACCTGTTGTCTCTCCCGAATGTGGCCAGAAATAATAATAATCACCAAACCCACCTTTACCCATAGCTTCTATTAAAACAGAGTCTCCAGGACAAGCTTCTTGCTTAGGTGTGATTTCTACTTCCAATGGTGGACTTAAAACTGTAATGGTTACAGTTGTAGTTGCAGTTTCACCACAGTGGTCTGTAACCATAACAGTGTATGTTGTTGTTTCACGGGCTTTTACTTCAACAGAATCAAGTGTACTTAACAATGTTCCACTCTCATCAGACCATTCATAGGTATATATTCCTGAACCACCATTTGCTTCAACTTCTAAAGTATGTGGAATGTATGGGCAAATCTCTGTAATGTCTGCTGTAGCTACCAAAGTTAGCGGATCGTAAACTGGTACGTCAACAACAGCAGTGGTAGTTGCTGTTTGATTTAAACATTCGTCTGTTACACTAACTGTATAAGTCGTTGTTACATCTGGATTTACTAATATCGTAGGAGTAGTTTCTCCTGTACTCCATGTATAAGAATATTCTCCACCACCTCCCGAAGCATCAGGAATTAACTCTAAAGGTTCACCCGGACAAATTAATGAGGCGTCATCTAACACGATGGTAACTGGGTCAACTGGTCTTATAAATAATTCAATAGTTTGGAAAGCATCATTTCCACAGGCATCTTCTATTTCAAATTGAAGAATAAGATTCGCCAATGTTACAAGTGCAGCATTATTGAGTGCATCAATCGTAAAAGAAATTGTTGTTTGTCCTGGCGCAAAAGTTACACTCGTTGGTATAGTTGAATAATCCAAGCCTTCAATAGCTGAACCAGAAACATTTATAGGAATGTTAAGTGCTTCGTTGATTTTGTTTCCACTACGTGTTACGGTAACTGTTGCGCTTGTACAGTTTTGAGCCATTGTAGCACCATCACCGTATGGGTCACTAGATAATTCGTAACTTACCTTAACTGGTTCTGGACTGTTTAAACTGTTTTTTTCTAGAAATATTCCTGAGTCCCAAACAGGGTCTCCTACGTCTGCAATCGCAATTACTAAATGATACGTTTCACCACATTGGACCTTTGAAACAGCCTCTAAGGGTTTTGTCATTCCATCGTATTGAACATAATATGGATTGTTGTTATATGGCGCAGTATTTCCATCACCATTAAATTGATAGTAAAAACTATTTGTTGGGTGTAAGTGATTGATGTTGTTGATTGTAACTGGCTGATTTGTTCCGGGGATAATTGCCATGTTCTTTTCTCCGGATATTCCTGGTCCTGATATAAAGAAAGCGAAAACATCATTAAATTCTGAGTTAACATATTCTGGATACTCTTCCGAAGCAAAAACATATTTGAATCTCACCGTATCAGAGTAGGGGATGAAGTCAAATTCTAAAATGGCAGCATTATATGTTTGTGTACCACCAACTAGATTTTGTAGTTTGTTAAAGCCTCCAGCGCCATTATTCATGCCTGCATCTTCTCGGTTGTTGGGTCCATGCGGTCCGTTTGGTCCTTGATTGATTGTTCCAGTGGTAATTATTATCCCTTCTTTAATTGGCACACTCGCATTGTTTGCGTCAAATGTTCCAATTGCTTGTGCAGCTCCGGTAAAGTTAATGTTAGAAACTTCAACACCCTGACCTAATAAAACATTCTGAACCAATGACGCAGCGGATTGCCCGCCATTTGTAATTAGCTGAGTATTTGCATTGGTTGCAAAAATGATTAGGAAAAGTGTTAAAATGTTCTTCATTACTCTTAAAACGTACAGATTGTAAAATAGTTGTCTAGCCTATTGATAAACAAATTGTAGGCCAAATTTACAAAGGAATTTGCTCTTTTTTATGCAATTAGCTTTTTTTAACGCTAAAATAATAGTTTTAAGCGCAATTTTCTTTTATTTTCGCAGGCAAATCTTATGGCGAAAAAGGAAAAGAAAACAAGTTGGATTAAGCATTCTACAAGAGTAGTAGGAATGGATCCTGTAACGTTTGAAGAATGGTGGAGATTTAAAGTTAATCGTCTACAATTTTTAAGCGTTTTTTTGTTGTTGGCGATGGTGTTGTTTGCATTTAATTACGTTATTTTCGCTTATACACCGGTAGGACATTTACTTCCAGAAAACATTAAGAATAGAAATAAGCAGAAGATAGAAACTGCAGCTATTCGTTTGGCCTCACTTGAGAAGAAGTTAACTGCCCAAGACAACTATATCAGTAATCTACAAAAGGTAATTCTAGGGGAAGTTTCTGTGGATTCAATTTTTTATTTGAATGAATCTTCTTATGATTTCTACGATGAGAAAATTGAAATTGATACCGTAACGAGTCAAGAGGAAAAAGAACTTTTAGAGCAGATTAAATTAAACGCTGAAAAGTTAAAACAAAATCAAACTTCCATTTCTTCTCAATTGTTCCTTTTTGACCCTGTAGTCGGACAAATTAGTAGGAAATTTAGTTTACCTGATCATCCAGGAGTGGATATTGTGACACTAAAAGATGCCCAAATAAAAGCTTGTTTAGACGGTGTTGTAATGCATGCCTCGTATAATGAGTTGGATGGTTTTACAGTTATTATCAGTCATCAAAAAGATTTGATATCCGTGTATAAACACGCCAATACGATCAATGTAAAAGTTGGGGATAAAATCAAAACTGGTCAGACGATTGGGATTGTTGGTAGTACTGGAGAACGATCTACTGGACCTCACTTGCATTTTGAAATTTGGAATCAAGCTGAACCAATTAATCCTATGAATTACTTTTCTTTTGGTAACTAGTGTTGTAATTGTGAAACATCTTTGTTACATTCATCAAAAATAACATAGTAAATGAAAAAAGAATTTCGCTTTCAATATGAACATTTCACATCTATTTTAGAGATGAACACTGAGCAAATTGTTGCTGTCCAAGCTGCAGAATTAGCAAGTATGGATGCCTATGCGCCTTATTCTAATTTTAAAGTAGGTGCAGCTCTGTTATTAACTGATGGAACGATGATTATTGGGAATAATCAAGAGAATAAAGCTTTCCCTTCTGGGTTATGTGCCGAAAGAGTTGCTTTATTTAATTTTGGATCTCAAAATTTGGAAGCTGAGATTAAATACCTTGCCATTGTAGGGGGAGGAGAAATGCTAAAGCCTGATGAAATTTTCTCACCTTGTGGCTCTTGCCGCCAAGTTATGGCTGAATATGCTGATAAACAAGCGACTCCCTTCCAGATAATTCTGAAAAACCCCGATGGTAGTTGCTATGTTTTTGAAAGCATTTCTCATCTATTGCCTTTTGTATTTGGCAACAAATAACTAACACTCAAAGAATAAACTTGCATTTATTTCGCAGAAGGTTGATTTTTTCTAGTTTCCTCCACTTTTCAAGAATATAAGTTTTATATTTGTATTCTTGAATTAATTGGATTATGGCAGAAAGATCTTCAAAAACACCAAAAAAATCTACTAAGAAAGGAACAGTAGCAAAAAAAGTAAATTTCTCGAAAGAGACTTATGTCAAATGGTACAAGGACATGCTTTTAATGCGAAAGTTCGAAGAAAAATGTAGTCAACTTTATATTCAACAAAAGTTTGGTGGATTTTTACATTTATATATTGGACAGGAAGCTATTGTAGCAGGAACTGTGAGTGCAACTAGACCGTCAGACTTTCACATGACCGCTTATAGGGATCATGCGCATTGTATTGGTTTAGGAACTGACGTTCGTCCGTTAATGGCAGAAATGTACGGTAAACAAACTGGTATCTCCAAAGGAAAAGGAGGATCAATGCACTTCTTTGATAAAACAAAGAACTTTATGGGAGGTCACGGTATTGTAGGTGCTCAGATTCCTATGGGAACGGGTGTCGCATTTGCTGAGAAATATAAAGGCACTGATAATGTTGCGGTTGTTTCTTTTGGAGACGGTGCTGCAAGGCAAGGTGCATTACATGAGACTTTCAACATGGCAATGACCTGGAAATTACCCGTAATATTTGTTGTTGAGAATAACAATTATGCGATGGGTACTTCTGTTTCTAGAACAACAAATGTATTAGATCTTTCAAAACTTGGGGCTTCGTACGAAATGCCTTCTTATGTTGTAGATGGAATGACGCCGGAATCGGTTCATGAAGCGATGGCTATGGCAGTAGAAAGAGCGCGTAAGGGAGATGGACCTACTTTGTTAGATATTAGAACTTACCGTTATAAAGGGCATTCAATGTCTGACCCACAAAGTTACCGTTCTAAGGAGGAGGTTCGATCATACCAAGATAAAGACCCCATTGTTCATGTTTTAAATGTTATTAAAGAGAATAAATTCCTTACTGAGAAAGAAATAAAAGACATTCAAGATTGGGTGGATAATGAGATTAAAGAAGCTGTTGAATTTGCGGATAGTTCTCCTCTTCCTCCGGTTGAAGAATTATACAAAGATGTATATCATACAGAGGATTATCCTTTTATTGTAGAGTACGAATAGAAATTAATTGAAATTAATTATAAGATATGGCAGAAGTTATTTTAATGCCTAAACTTTCTGATACAATGTCCGAAGGAGTTGTAGCAGAATGGCATAAAAAAGTTGGCGATAGTGTAGCCTCAGGAGAATTGTTGGCTGAAATCGAAACCGATAAAGCGACAATGGAGTTTGAATCTTTCTACGATGGTAAGTTATTATACATCGGTGTTGAAAAGGGTCAAACTGCGCCAGTGAATGATGTGTTAGCCATCATTGGTGAAGAAGGAGAAGATATTGAGGCTTTGATTAAAGAAGCTAAAGCAAATGCTGGAGGTGAAGCAGAACCTATAAAGGAAGAAGTTAAAGTTGTAGAGGAGTCAAAACCTGCTGTAGAAACCAAATCGAAAGAACCGGTTACAACATCTTCTCCAGCTCCTGTAATTGCTAAAAGTGGTGATAGTCGTGTTTTTATATCGCCATTAGCAAGAAAATTGGCTGCTGATAAAGGTATCAACTTGAATGAGGTTATTGGTACTGGAGAAGCAGGAAGAATTGTTAAAAGAGATATCGAAAACTTTATACCTTATGATAGACCTGTAGGACAATCGGTTTCAGCTGTTGGCTCTATGTCTATGTCGGAATCTTATACTGACGTGAATGTTTCTCAGATGCGTAAAACTATTGCTAAACGCTTGGCAGAAAGTAAGTTCACTGCGCCTCATTTCTATTTAACGCTTGATATTGACATGGATAATGCCATGGCAGCTCGTAAAGCTGTTAATTCAAATGATGGAGTGAGAATTTCATTTAATGATATGGTGATTAAAGCAGTTGCGATTGCTTTGAGAAAACATCCTGCTGTAAATAGTGCTTGGTTAGGCGACAAAATCCGTAAATATGATCATGTTCATATTGGTGTTGCAGTTGCCGTAGATGAAGGTTTACTTGTTCCTGTAGTTCGTTTTGCAGATACGAAAGGATTGATGCAAATTGGTGCTGAAGTTAAAGACTTCGCTCAAAAAGCGAAAGATAAAAAATTACAACCGCAAGATTGGGAAGGAAATACATTTACTATTTCTAACTTAGGTATGTTTGGAATTGAAGAATTTACGGCAATTATTAACCCACCTGATAGCTGTATTTTAGCAGTAGGTGCAATTAAACAAGTTCCCGTTGTAAAGAATGGTCAAGTTGTTCCAGGAAACGTTATGCGTGTTACATTATCATGTGACCACCGTGTAGTGGATGGAGTAAAAGGATCTGAATTCTTGAATACTTTCAAGTCATATATGGAGAACCCAATTATGATGTTAGTCTAATAGAACTAAATATAGACTTTATAAAGCTGTCCATTTCGGGCAGCTTTTTTTGATTAAACATCTTCTGTAGGTGTTTTGTTATTCGGCTTTAAAACAAAGCTGTAAATCATCTTTAATTGCTTTCTTATCTTTATTACTTCTCCGTGTATCGTTTAAGCCTATTACATTGTATATTTCAAATCATTAATGGAGAAAAGTTCCTAATGATGCTTCTTGAACTTTGTTATAGGAATATGCTTAATTTCTTATTCAATCCGCTCAAGTTTTGCTTGTAATATTTATGATACTTATTGCTATGTCTTAAATGTTGTTATACATCTTGAATTTTAATCACTGGTTTATATTTTAACTATAATCATTTAATTATTGAGTGTGATTGAGATATTTTTTGAAAAAAAAAGAGCCGTCCAATTGGACAGCTCTTTTTAAATTTATTTTGTTTGGCTTAATATTGCCATACATCATGTTCAATGTTTCGGATCTCATTTGTGATTTTTTCCGATTCACGTAATGCATCAACTCCAACTCTATATTTATCAATATTTCTGTCGTAGTTATTTTCTTCTTTATAGATGAATGAACTAAAGCGACGCTTCATAAAGAAGTCATCAAAACTAATCCATCCTGCACTATTCTTATCGTTGTATGAGAAGTAGTTGTTGAATACATAACGACAGTCTGTAGGGAAGTATAGCCAGAACATTGTTCTCGTTCCTTCAATTGTTCCTTCTGAATCTTTCATGTATCTAACAGGTGCGATTCCGATGATTCTTACGTCCAAAACAGAACGTTGTTTGTCAAAGAACCAATCTTCCTTTAAACGGTATTGAATAATATCCTTAGATGTAAACCACATAGTATCTCTTGCAGGGAAAACATAGTTTCCAGAAACGTCTAATGAGTCATCTCCATATATATCTTGTAAAGGATATTCAGGTTCAGGACCTAGCTCAGCAAGATACCACAACAAATCTTCCTTGTAATTCTCATCAGTTTGGTAGTTTTTACCTGGCTCTGGAATGATAGGATATTTGAATTTGTCTCCATCTAATACTGAAGGTCTGATAGGATTGTAGTCAGAATAAACCGTTAAGTCTCCAGCAAGAATATGTTGACGAATTACCGTCCACAAACTCCATCTGTTATCATTTCTAATCCATTCAACATCTCCAGTTTCAGGGTCCGGGTTTGTGAATTCATCTAAAGGGTAGTAAAGAGGAAGGTTAATTTTCTCACGAAGATCAATTGCTCTCCATACTCTTTTACTCCACATCACATCCGCCTCACGAACAGGCGTATAAGGAATAAGCCTCTTAGTAGGGATGTTTGTTTTTAGGTAAACCCCATCAACGACACCCGTCTTAGTTCGGCTATTAATTGGCCCTCCATTAATTTCCTGAGCGAACGTGCTCACTGTGAAAATTAAAAGTGTAATTAGCAATAACTTCTTCATGACTTTTATTTTTAAATGTTATTTCACATTAAATACTGCACTCTTACGGTTTATTCTACCGCTTGGTTCTTTGTATTGAGTGAAAATAGAAATTGTACTTCCTGGTGTTGCGTTTGCAATAATTCTCATCGCATCAGCATTTAAAGCTCCTCCATTTCCTTTTGCAGGTCTTGGCGCACCAGATACCTTAACTTCCCATGATGCAATCGAGAACGTTGCATTTAATGGAATCTCAGGTGGATATCCAGCGAACAATTGTCTTGCCGCTCTTAATTCAGCTGAAGTAGCTGACTCTCCATCTACAATTCGCCCTAATGTAATATTAGGTTTAGGTAAGTTTTGTACACGGAATGTGAATTTACCTAAGTTAGATGAAGTTCCATCTTCTGCAACTCCTGAAATATTAATAACTGCTTCACGTCCACTTCCTGGGCTTGCAATGTATCCACTTGCTGTCTTCTTAATATCAACATTTCCTCCACCACTAATACTGTAGCTTGGGAATCCTGATGCAGCACCTTCTACTTTGTTTGCATATCCACGGTATAACACGTTCATTTCTGGTAATGAAACCGTTCCTGATGGCTTACCAACTGTATAAGCAAAGCTCCAAGGTTTCCATGAGATTTCACCTTTCTCTTTTACTCCAATAATACCGTTTAACTTGTAAGCACCTGGCGTTGCAGTATTTGCTTTAATTGCTCCTGTAGTCGAAGTCCAATTTGCCTCTGGCGTTTCGTTTACTCCAAATTTAATCTCAGGAACTTCAGTTGAGTCATATGCAGCAATCATTACTTTAATTGCTAATGAATCTCCAGCATTAACGTAGCCTGTTCTAGCAAACGCTAAAGGCTCAATCTTATTAAAGTTGAACGTTGGTGCATCTACTTTAGATAAGAAAAATTCAGCCGCGTGACTTTCAGCATTTTTGATGTCTAAACGGATAGACGTTAAAATTGCACCTGCTGCTACAACTGGAGCATGGTCAAACATTGCTGATGGCCATGGGTACATTTTTTCTTTTCCAGCATCTAAAACTTTAACTTCTCTTTCAATCGTTAACGATTTGTAGAAGTTTAAAATTGCTGAAGTATCTTCAGGATTAGCAGTTTTTAATGCTTCTGCCATTCCATCTAACGATTCTGGAGACTTAAAAGTGAATTTCTTTTTATTCAATTCATAATTCCCCATCAATTCAGCTATGTAATCTCTGTATGCATGAATTGAGTCTAATAAAGCCCATCCTTCTGGATTTGGCTTCATTAATTCCCCACCAACGTATCTTCTTGTTGGTGCATCGAAGTTATCCTTCGCCTTAATTTCATGCATTGATTTTAGTTCAGTGATAAGACCATTCTCATCTTTTTCTAAAATCCAGCTATCAACTTTCTCTACTTCTGAAATAATTAAATTTGCTTCAGATAAGAAGAAGTGAATTGTTTGTTTTGTTTTCTTTTTTAACTCTTCTGCTTTTCCTTGCCAGTGATCAATTTGCTTTGTATCACCTTTTTCTGCATTGATTGCAGCTCTTTTTGAATCAAATGTTCCGTATGTATTGATCGAAGTGTTATCAATCACTTCCGCACTTGTTTCTAACTTGTCATTTAAAGTTACAAAGGCTGCTATAATATCCTTTGATACGTTTAAAGCTAGAAGTGCAGTCAATACAAGATACATCATCCCAATCATCTTTTGTCTTGGAGTCTCTTTTCCGCCTGCCATGTTAACTTAGTTTATGGTTTATAAATAATTTATTAATACTTAAAGACTATCCTTTAATCGTCATAGCTTTTAACATATTGCCATAAACGTTGTTTAAGTCTGTTAAGTTCTTAGTTAACATTGACATGTTTTCTTTGTATAATCTTGTGTCTTCTACTGAGTCAGATAAGTTTTGCATCATGTTTGTAACTTGACTTTGGAACTTTTCTGTCGCCTCTAAATGAGATGAAGAACCTTTTAATTGTAATTCGTATACATTGTTTAATGCAGCTAAGTTTTTAGAAACTTTTTGCATTTGCTCTCCGAATGATTGTCCTTCTTCCGTTGTTGAAGTCATTCCTGAAATAGCTGCAGAAGCCTTTTCGTAAGAAGCAGATAATGTTGCTACTTTATCAGAAGCCGCTTGTAAGCTTGAAACGTATGAGTCAGTTGCAGCAGCTGCTGTTGTCACTCCTTTAAGTTGATTAGCATTGTCAGCTAAAGCTTTCATACCATCTCCTAAACGTCCGATTAATTCGCTATCAATACTAGCTTCTTCTAACATTTTGTCTAATTCAGCAGTAACACCGCTTCCTCCTCCTCCAATAACACCTCTTCTTGAAGCAGATAATTCTGGGTCAACAGCTTCACCTGTTGCTAACTCTGGGTATACTAACTCCCAGTTTGGCTCTTGGTGCAATGGTTCGAAAGACGAGAAGAAGAAAATTAGTGCCTCTGTTGTCAATCCAAATACCAGCATGATCTCAGCTCCAGGGTAGTGCATAATTTTAAATAATGCTCCCATAATTACAATGGCTGCTCCGATACCATACAACTTAGCCATAAAATTCTTATAGGCTTTACTTTGAAAAATACTTCCTGTACTCATAGTTTTAAAATTTAAGGTTTAACGATTTATTTTTTGTTTTTGTTTTAAGTTACGCTTTTTAAAAATTATCTTAATTGTAGATCTTGACTGATTTCTTCTCCACCTTCTTTGCTGAAGTTTTTACCTCCACGACCTAGGTGAGTTGCTACAGATCTAAATCCAACATAAGATTTTGCTGTATCTTGGAACTCATACGTTCTTGTTGCATTTTGAAGATAGTACCCTATATCTTTCCAAGAACCTCCACGGATTACTTTACGCTTTTGAGCTGGTGGGTCCCAGTCCATCGCGTTGTATCTATACTCAGGGTTTAAGTCATGAGAAACTTCATACATTGATTCATCATATGCAGTTTCACACCATTCTGCAACGTTACCAGCCATACAGTATAATCCAAATCCATTCGGGTTGTACGAGTATGCTTTTACAGTATGGAATCCTCCATCCTCAAAGTAACGTCCTCTCATTGGTTTAAAGTTTCCTAAGAAACAACCTGATGAGTTTCTAATGTATGGTCCTCCCCATGGGTATGACTGTAAGTCTAAGTTACCTCGAGCAGCTCTTTCCCATTCAGCCTCTGAAGGTAAACGGAAATCATTCACGTATAACTCACCCATAGACTGTAACCAGCTATTTAGTAATTGAGTTCTCCATACGTTAAAAGCTCTAGCTTGTTGCCAAGTTACGCCAACCACTGGATAGTTGTCATAAGCTGGGTGCCAGAAATACATATTTGTCATTGGATCATTGAAAGAGTAAGTAAAGTCTCTAACCCAACATAAAGTATCAGGGTACACGTTGATAGTTTCATCGATGATAAAACGTTGTCTGTTTTCGTGACCACGGATAGCGTTGTTTTGTCCAAGTTTGTTTGGATATCCCATGTCTTTATCTTGACCTTGTGGTTCTCCAGTGAATGGGTGTTCAGTTGAACGTAATTCACGGTGATCAGGATCATTTTTACGACCTTGGTTATCATATCCGTCCGGAACGATGTTTGCTTTTCCTCTTTTCGCAGCTTCTACGATATCAATCCAGTAATATTTGAAATTCAATTTACGTGTATCGATTTCTTTTCTTTTGTAGAAACGTTGTGCTGTAGGATAGTACATTTCCGATAATAGAGGAACTAGTTTTGGGTCATCATAAGAGAATGATCTGTCCCAGTTCAATGAGAAAGTCTCTATGTTTTCAAAACGGTCACTTGATTCGTATTCAACCCATTCCATGATACCTTCATCGTAGTATTCATCTTTGTAGTTGATGTATCTATCAGCATCTCCATCTTCTTCTAGCTCTAAATAGATTGTTCTTCTAGCGATAGAATCTCTAACCCAGTACACAAATTGACGATACTCGTTATTCGTGATCTCAGTTTGGTCCATATAGAACGCCTGAACAGAAACTGTTTTGGCTACTGTTTGATGCAAGAATGGTACATCCTCATCATTTTGTCCCATTGTGTAGGAACCGCCCGGAATATAAACCATTCCTAATGGAATCTCAGGATAGTACGTACCTCTCCCTAATACCCCAGTTAAATGTCCTGATCGTGTGTTACACGCTCCAAGCATTAAACCTATTAAGCCAATAATAATTAATTTTCTCATCATACCTCGTTTTTACTTATCGGAATCTCAAACTACTTCTACAGGATCAAAATTATTCAGTCTTCTTATAACGATAAATAGTATATATGGTTACAATTTTTTTTGTTTTTTTATAAATATCTAGGGTTTCTAGATTTAGTAATAGGGATAGGAGGTAGTGGGTGACAGTATTTCAACATGATTTCATGAGATCCCCAAGAGATATCCGAAACTCTGTTTAAAGTAATGTCATATGAATAACCAACTGTAAATCCTTTCATACTAAAACCAGCCATAATTCCTAAAGCATCAAATGTTCTATAAGTTAATCCTCCATAGATCATATTGTTCCAAATAGCTCTTACGTTGATGTCAGAACTCATTAACTTAAAGTCAGATCTTATTAAAACATTCGCCTCTAAGTCTAATTTACTTACGCTAAATGCTTCATTCCAACGGTAACCCCCCATAGCATAGTAGTGGCGAGCAACGTTGAAGTTTAAATTCTTTAATTCTAATGCAGGGATGTGTGTTGTAGATAAACCAGCATACCATCCGTCATATGACATGTAGTACAAACCAAAGTTCGCATCAAAGTTTGACGCACCTCCTTGTTGCGGTAATGATTGGTCATTTGGATTGCCATCTGGTGTTACCCATGTTGGATTCATTCCGTAGTTTACCAACCCTAAAGCTGCACCTATTCCTAAAGAACCATTACCCAATGGTAAGTGGTAAGAATAGTTTAGTGTTACGTTATTTTGTCTTGCGTAACCAATTGCGTCATGATAGAAAGATATACCAACTGCACTTGGGAAATATTGAGACAAGTTTGCTTCTGCGTTTACCAATACAGAATTGGGAGCGCCACTAAATTTGTCCCATTGATTTCTGTAAATCGCTGTTCCGCAAATTTGATGATCCATTCCTACTCCAGTCGCCCCTGGGTTAATACTCATTTTATCAAAAATAAAGTGAGTAAGGAGCTTGTCCTGCTGTCCATAGCTGTAAAATGCACCGTATGATACAACTGCTAATAAAAGTAAAAGTTTCTTCATATATAGTTCTTTTTCAATAGTTTGCAAGGTTTGCTTTAGTGTAAACATGCCTCATTAGGGGTCTAAATTAGTTAAAAAAATGTAATTACATACAAAAAAGTTGAAAAAATTGATGGAATACCGTTTTTTAATGTTGAGTGAAATATCGTTTTTTAAAATATTTTATCGCTTTAAGCAAATTTCTGATAAGTTTTCCACCATAGATTGGGGATATCTCCTTTCATAGCCTCATGATAAGTCTCTATACTACATGGAACCATTTGATGTCTCATGTACTTTGAAGAACTTTCTTTTGGATATGGAACTTCAATCCACCATCTTCCTGATTTGTCGCTTTTGTAAAAAATAATTTCTTCGTTTAATTCTTCTATAAAAACCCTAAATTTCGTGTAATTTTTTTTGCTTCCTATTGGGAAGTCTCCTTTTCTGTTTTCGTATCCTTCAATGAAATACCATATCATTTGGGCCACTAGTTCATCCGTGGTGCTATTTTCCTCACTATAATAGTTAAATATTCCTACTGTCGATAATTTGTCGCTTATTCCGGCATAACGCATTATCCTACATGCTTCATGAGCGAATAGACCGTTTGGAGCTGTATATAATGGGTTTTGCATATCACTCGCTCTAATGGCTGCTAAATCCACGCTTAGGATATCTGTGTTGCGCATGATGGGCTCAGCCAATTCTATAGATTGGTTAATTTCTCCAAGCCTACAAACATCAAAGTAGAGATCATTGAATAAGTCTAATGTCTGCTTTGATGTATAATGTCCTTGAAGTCCAATGTTTGAATAGTTGAAAAGATAAGTTGACTGTTGTAATAATATATGACTTAGCCAACCTTGGTGATGGATGTTGTTGTTGATGTTTCCTAAATCAAATTGGCTGTCAACTGTTGTTAAGTTGACCAATTGTTCTAGTTTTTCATAGGCATTGTACAGTGCACTGGTTAGGTCTTGTGAACCTCCAATTAAAACTGGGTTAATGTCTTTTTTTATTAATTCCTGACAAACTGCGTTGATTGCATAGCTTGTGTCTGAAACTGTTTTTCCAGGCATTATTGTTCCTAGATCGTAAATAGCATCTTCCCAACTTGCTCCTTGAAACAATTGGTAAAGATGCTTTCTGAAGTTGTTTGTAAATCGCGTGCTATCTATTCCTGAAGCATTTCTATACTCTGGTGCATAAATCAGTGCAATTCCTTTTTTTGATAAATCAGGAAAAATGTTTGGTGTGTGGATCTCTATGATGTTACCCAACATTCCTTCTTCGTAAGAACCTTCCGTTTCAACACCTTGAAAGTAGATAGAAATATCCTTCATTTGCTGCGATAATTATTTTTTAGTGCTTTTACGTTTTACTGGTTTCTTCGCTGGTTGATTCTCCATTATGTGTAAACATTCTTCGTATGTTAACTCAGCGTATTCAATATCTTTTGGAAGTTTGTAGTTCTTCTTACCTACTTTTAAGTAAGGTCCCCAACGTCCCTCAAGAATTTGCATGTTTGCATCTTCTTCGAATACTTTGATCATTTTCTTAGCGTCCTCAATTCTTTTCTCTTGAATCAATTCAATTGCTCGCTCTAAACTAACTTCCATAGGATCGTCTTCTTTTAGAGAAACGAATTTACCATCATGCTGAACGTATGGACCGAAACGACCGATATTTGCTTTAACTACCTTTTCTTCGAAAGTTCCTAACTCTCTTGGAAGTTTGAAGAGGTCTAAAACCTCTTCTAAAGTAATTGTTTCAATTGATTGATGTGGTAATAAACTTGCGTATTGTGGTTTTTTATCTTCCTCTGTTTCGCCAATTTGTGCCATAGGACCAAAACGACCAATTCTAACGATTATTTTTTCGTTTGTCTTAGGGTGGTTTCCAATGAATCTTTCTCCTGAAGCTCTTTCTGAATGCTCTAGCGTGTTTTCTACAGTCTCATGGAAAGGGTGGTAGAATTTCTTTAGCATTTCTGTCCATTCCATCATTCCTTGAGCGATTTCGTCAAACTCTAACTCTACTTCTGCAGTAAAGTTGTAGTCCATAATGTTTCCGAAATGTTCAACTAAGAAGTCTGTTACAACTAGCCCAATATCTGTTGGAGATAACTTATTTCTATCTCTACCCGTTATTTCTGTTAACTCTTCTTTGTCTAAGTTGTTGTTTTTCAGTGTATAAGATAGGTATTTCCTTTCTGTTCCTTCATGTTCCAGTTTTTCAACATATCCTCTTTTTTGAATAGTTGAAATCGTTGGAGCGTAAGTTGAAGGACGTCCAATTCCTAACTCTTCTAGCTTCTTTACCAGAGAAGCTTCTACATATCTTGGTGGCGCCATTGTAAAGCGTTCCCGTGCTAAGATAGAGGTTGTAGTAACTTCTTCACCTACTTTTAAGTCAGGAAGCAAGCCTTCTACAGCACTGTCTTCCTCGTCTTCATCAAGGTTTGATTCTAAGTAGACTTTTAGGAATCCTTCGAATTTAATTACCTCTCCTTTAACTACGAAAATGTCACTAACCTTTGGTGAACCTATTTTAATAGTTGTTCTCTCTAGTTTGGCAGGTGCCATTTGAGAGGCAATCGAACGTTTCCAAATTAAGTCGTACAATCTGTCTTCATCTCGATTTGCGTTTACCGAAGAAACGTTAAAGTCTGTTGGACGAATTGCTTCGTGGGCCTCTTGCGCTCCTTTGTTTTTGTTTTGGAACTTTTTTGGATTACTATATTCAGCTCCGTAGTTTTTTGTAATTGTTGCTTTAGCCGCTTCAATTGCAGTTTCAGATAAACTCACACTATCAGTTCTCATGTACGTGATATGTCCTGCTTCATAAAGTGCCTGAGCAACTTGCATTGTTTTTGAAACGCTGAAACCAAGTTTTAAACTCGCTTCCTGCTGTAAAGTTGAAGTTGTAAAAGGTGCGCTAGGATTTTTTGTTCCTGGAGCTTTTACTACGTCAGTAACTGAGAATGTAGCCTCTTTACAATCGTTTAGAAACGCTTCCGTTTCTTTATCTGTATCTAAATTGTGTGCTAAAACACCTGTAAGTTTATCTTTTCCTTTTGCGAAATTTCCAGTTACTCTGAAGTAACTTTTCGACTTGAAGCTAATGATTTCTCTTTCGCGTTCAACTAATAAACGAACCGCTACCGACTGAACTCTACCAGCAGATAAGCTTGGTTTAACTTTTCTCCAAAGAACTGGTGAAAGTTCAAAACCTACTAAACGGTCTAAAATACGTCTAGCTTGTTGTGCGTTTACCAAATTCTGATCAATTTGACGAGGAGACTCAATCGCTTTCATTACAGCTGTCTTCGTGATTTCGTTAAAAGTGATACGCTTAGTATCTTTATCTTTTAGTTTTAAAGTTTCGTATAAGTGCCAAGAAATCGCTTCCCCTTCACGGTCCTCATCCGTCGCTAACCACACAGTGTCAACTTCCTTTACTTTCTTTTTAAGATCACTAACCAAACTCTTTTTGTCTGAACTAACTTCGTACACTGGTTTGAAATTATTATCGACGTCTATTGCCACACCTTTGGAGGCTAAATCACGAACGTGTCCGTAACTTGATAGTACAACGAAATCTTTCCCAAGATATCCTTCGATAGTTTTTGCCTTTGCAGGTGACTCAACGATAACTAAATTTTTTGCCATTCTTATACCTTATAATATATATGTTTATACGAAACTGTTTGCAAAATAACCTCAAATAATTGCGAAATACAAACTTTCTTCAATATTTGAATTTCTCGCACGTTGAAATATATGAAATATTTTGCTTGTTTTGTTGGCTTTGGAGGGTATTTAAAATTATTTAAGAAATTATGTAGGCTGACAATATGACACCTCGATAAGAATTAATATCTTTGCATCCATTAAAAATAAGAAATCATCAATGGGAAATATTTTCGATAAAACACAAGACGAAAGTCGACAAGGTGAAGCTTTAGTTAGAGAAAGCGTGGCGGGAGATAAAAAAGTGTATTTAGAAAGTTACGGTTGCGCAATGAACTTTTCGGATAGTGAAGTAGTGGCCTCAATTCTTGAAAAAGGTGGTTATACTACGACAGAAGATTATCAAAAGGCGGATTTGGTTTTGATAAATACTTGCGCTGTTAGAGATAATGCCGAGCAAAGAGTTAGAAATAGGCTAGCACAATATAATAAGATAAAAAAGGAAAAGCCAGGGATGATTATCGGAATGTTGGGCTGCATGGCTGAACGTTTGAAATCAAAAGTCTTAGAAGAAGAGAAGCTAGTGGATATTGTTGCTGGTCCTGATTCTTACCGTAGTTTACCTGCTCTAATTGAAGAGGTAGAAGGTGGACAGAAAGCAGTGAACGTTTTACTTTCTCGTGATGAGACTTATGCTGATATTAGTCCGGTACGTTTGGATAAAAACGGAGTAACTGGTTTTGTTAGTATCACTAGAGGTTGTGACAATATGTGTTCTTTCTGTGTAGTTCCGTTTACACGTGGGCGTGAAAGAAGTAGAGATCCGCAGACCATCGTTACAGAGTGTCAAGAATTATATGCAAACGGCTATAGAGAAGTTACTTTGTTAGGGCAAAACGTAAACTCCTATCGTTGGAATATGTCGAGCAAAGGCGAGGTTAAAGACGCTTCAATGCCGACAACTAATTTTGCTGAATTGTTGGAAATGGTTGCAGAAGGTGTACCGGGGATGCGTATTCGCTTTTCAACGCCACATCCAAAAGATTTTACTGAAGATGTATTGCATGCCATTGCAAAATATAAAAATATTTGTAAATACATTCACTTACCAGTTCAGGCTGGAAGTAGCTCTCTTTTAGAAAGAATGAATAGAGGCTATACAAGAGAATGGTATTTAGAGCGTGTTGCAGATATTAGAAGAATTCTTCCAGATTGCGGTATTTCTACTGATACAATTTCTGGATTCTGTGGAGAAACAGATGAAGAACATGAAGAAATGTTGAGTATTATGGAGGAAGTTCGCTATGACGCTGCCTACATGTACAAATATTCAGAACGTCCAAAAACTTTAGCAGAAAGAAAGTACGAAGACGACGTTCCTGAAGAGATAAAACAAAAAAGATTAGAGGAAGTGATTGCTTTACAGCATAAACACAGTCTTGAAATTCATGAAGAACAAATCGGGAAGATTGAAGAAGTGTTGATTGAGTCTATCTCTCGTCGTTCAGAAGATCGAATGAAGGGTAGAACAGATAGAAATCTAAAAGTTATTTTTGACCGTAAAAATTCAAAAATAGGAGACTTTGTAATGGTGAAAATTACGGGGTGTACTTCGGCTAGTTTAGTTGGAGAAATTGTTGAATAATAAAATTGCAATATGAGTGTTCAAACCATTAAGCAGAGATTTGGAATTATAGGAAATTCTCCTGGATTAAACCGTGCGTTGGAAGTGGCTATTCAAGTTGCACCAACAGATATTTCTGTATTAGTAACAGGAGAAAGTGGTACTGGTAAGGAGATTATTCCGCAAGTGATTCATTCTTTAAGCAAGAGAAAGCACGGAAGTTATGTTGCGGTAAACTGTGGAGCTATTCCAGAAGGAACGATTGATTCTGAACTTTTCGGTCACGAAAAAGGATCGTTTACGGGAGCAACAGGAAGTAGAAAAGGATATTTTGAAGAAGCAGATGGCGGAACTATCTTCTTGGACGAAGTTGCCGAACTTCCACAACAAACGCAAGTTAGATTATTGCGTGTTTTAGAAACTGGAGAATTTATGCGCGTAGGTTCTTCAAAGGTTATCAAAACCGATGTAAGAGTTGTTGCTGCAACCAATGAAAATATGGCTGAGGCTATTCGTAAAGGAAAGTTTCGTGAAGATTTATTGTACAGGTTGAGTACAGTTCCTATCAAACTTCCATCTTTGAGAGAAAGAAAAGAAGACATTCACTTATTGTTTAGAAAATTTTCTGTTGATTTTGCAGAAAAATATAGAATGCCCGCTATTAAATTAGATGACAAGGCAGTTATTGCATTAGAGAATTATTCATGGCCAGGAAACATTCGACAGTTAAAAAATCTTGTTGAACAAATTTCTGTTATTGAGAATGAAAGGGAAATTGATTTTGAAAAATTGATGAATTACCTTCCAACAGAAACGCCTGAAAATGGTTTGCCGAGTGTGATTGGACAGAAGTCAGGTGAAAGCGATTCGTTTTCTGATAGAGAGCTTATTTATAAGTTCCTATTTGATATGAAGCGAGACATGAATGAGTTGAAGAAATTGGTAGCTCAGCTGTTAAAAGGCGAGAAGGATATTAATTTGACAGGACATCAAAGAGATGTTTTAAGCAATGTTTATTCGGACTTTCCTCCAATGAAATCTGCTGGATACCTCGAAGCTGGAATGTCCAATAGCCCAGCTAGTGAAAAGGATACTTCTCTTCCAGAAGAAGTGACTATTGTCGATGGAGATTATGAAGAGCATGAAGAGGTTGAAGAGTCTTTATCCTTAGAAGAAAGAGAAAAAGAATACATTCAAAAAGCGTTGGAAAAGCATAGCGGAAAACGAAAGGACGCAGCGCAAGATTTAGGGATTTCTGAACGTACTTTGTACCGAAAGATTAAAGAGTATAATTTGAAGTAACAGTTATGAAGAAAGCCTTATTGTTTTTAGGAGTCCTATTTTTATTCTCTTCTTGCTGGCCAACAAGTTTGTCTTTTCGAGATGGAAGTGTTCCGCCCGAATGGAAGAGATTTGTGGTTTATACTTTTGAGAATAAAGCATCTAACGCTCCTATTAGCTATTCTTCTGAATTGACTGAGTTGGTGAAGGATGCAGTCCAAAATCGTTTGGGTTTGCGACTTGTTACAGATGAAACAGACGACCCGCAAGTGATTATTAATGGAATTGTGAATTCTTATTCTGTAACTCCCTTGTCTTTACAAGATAATGCAGCATCCGTTAAAAATAGATTGACAATTCGTGCGAATTTTAATATCTTTATCCTTTCTCCAAAAGAAGACGAGATGAAATTAAGTAGTTCTCGATTCGTGGACTTTGATGCTTCTCAAGATGTGGGAGCTATTCAAGATCAATTGTTGGAAGAAATAAGTGAACAAATTGTACAAGACGTATTAAATAAACTACTTTCGAACTGGTAATGTTAAGTTTTTCAGACATATCGAAGTTAATTGAAAATCCTTCCTTAGTCAAAAAGGAGAATTTGGATGATTTGCGCCAATTGGTTCGGACCTATCCTTATACGGGTATTTTTTCTCAACTTTATTTGAAAGGTTTAGCCATTAATGATAGAATAGGTTTAGAGCAGGTTTTAAAAACGCAAGCTTATAAAATTCCAGATAGAACTCAACTTTACCACCTGATAGAAGGAGTAGATAATGAGCAAATTCAAGAACAGGAGACTGTAGAAGAAGTTGTAAAACTTATTGAAGAGCCTGTTGTGGAAGAAGTTCCAGAGGAAATTATTGAATTTGATGTCGCTGATGAATTAATAGTTCAAACGGAAGTTGAGTCATCGACTGAATTAATTCAAGAGGCAGAAAAAGAGCTAGAAACAATCAAAGAGGAAGTTCAAGAGGAAATCGAAGAAACGGCCGTCGAGGAAGACGAACAAGAGCAGAAAGTTACCACTACCATTCAAATAAGTGAAATAGACGATCTTGAGAAAGATATCTTAGCGCATGCAGTGAGTTCTTCCATTATTTTTGATGTGAAAGAAGAAGAAGGCGAGGAGATAGAATTTGCCCGATTGAATAGAGAACATTACCCGAGAGGTTCTTCTGGTGAAGATGAGGAAGACTATGTTTACGAAGATGAAGCTGTAGGGCATGTTGAG
Source organism: Brumimicrobium sp. (assembly GCA_035497735.1). Classification (GTDB taxonomy): domain Bacteria; phylum Bacteroidota; class Bacteroidia; order Flavobacteriales_D; family Crocinitomicaceae; genus Brumimicrobium. Next base: position 127,974 of record DATJCX010000069.1, read on the forward strand.
ATTGAATGGGGAAGTGCGGAGGAAGAGGAGGTAGCAGACGTTATCGAGACAGTAACCCCACCTGTTCAACAGGAAGATAAAATGGATTTTTCATCTTGGTTAAAACGAGTAACTGAAGGGGAAAAACCAGTTGAAAAAATTGAGAAAGTAGTAGAAATTCCTGTTGAAATACCACTGAAAGTGGAGGAAATAGAAAAAAAACAAAATATTTTAGTGGTTGAAAGGAAAAAAACTGCATTCTTTTCTCCGACCCAAAAAGCGAAAGAAAGTCTTGATGAATCAAGGCTTCCAGTTAGTGAGACCTTAGCAAAAATATATGAGGCACAGGGTAATTATCCGAAGGCAATTGAATCTTATGAGAAATTAATGGTGAAGAATCCAGAAAAAAATAGTTACTTTGCACTTCAAATTGAATCATTGAAAAGAAAATTAAATTAAAAAATGGGAACTTTTATTACTATAGTTATCTTATTAGCATGTATTTTGCTAATTTTATTAGTGTTGATGCAAAACCCTAAAGGTGGTGGTTTTTCAACAGATTTCGGTTCATCTCATCAAATTGGTGGGGTTAAGCAAACGAATGCACTTATTGAAAATGCAACATGGAGTTTAGCAGGTATCATTGGAGTATTAAGTATCGTAATGACGTTGGTTTATCACGAACCAGTTATTGATATGCAAGATAATGCTCAAGATACTGAGCAGCCAATGCAAGATGATGGAGAATAATTAAGATAAGTCGGGGAATAGTTTCCGTCCGGTTCTTATCTAATAAATATTAAAATGTCAGTGTGTCAGATACACTGACATTTTTTTTGTTTTAAAGTATCTATTAAAGCTGGTTTTCTGCCAAAAGAGTCACATATATTGATTGGCACAGAATTCGTCAAATATAGAAACGAAAAGAATTAACATTTAAAATATATTAATATGTCAACATTAAAACCGTTAGCGGATCGTGTGCTGATCGAGCCCACACCCGTAGAAGAGAAAACAGCAAGCGGAATTATTATTCCAGATGCAGCAAAAGAAAAACCTTTAAAAGGAGTTGTTGTAGCCGTTGGAGGCGGAAAGAAAGATGAACCGATGACTGTTAAAGTTGGAGATGCTGTTCTTTATGGTCAGTACTCTGGTACAGAAATCAAAATCGAAGATAAAAAGTATTTAATTATGAAAGAAGCCGACATCTACGGTGTTTTTCAATAAACATTTTAAAAAACTATAGAAATGGCAAAAGAAATCATATTTAACGAGAAAGCTCGTGAAGGATTAAAAAACGGAGTGGATGCTTTAGCAAATGCTGTAAAAGTAACACTAGGTCCAAAAGGAAGAAACGTTGTTATTGGTAAAAAGTTTGGTGCACCTCATGTAACAAAAGACGGAGTTACTGTAGCAAAGGAAATCGAGTTGAAAGACGAGATCGAAAACATGGGCGCTCAAATGATTAAAGAAGTTGCTTCAAAAACAGGAGATGTTGCTGGAGACGGTACAACTACAGCTACTGTTTTAGCACAAGCGATTATCAAAGAAGGTTTGAAAAACGTAACAGCTGGTGCTAATCCAATGGATCTGAAAAGAGGTATTGATAAAGCAGTTATTGCTGTTGTAGAAGAATTAAAGAGAATCTCTGAAGCTGTTGGTGACGACAACGAGAAAATCAAGCAAATTGCTACAATTTCAGCAAACAATGATGAGTCTATTGGCGCATTAATCGCTGAGGCAATGAAGGTTGTTGGGAATGATGGTGTGATTACTGTTGAGGAAGCAAAAGGTATCGAAACTGAAGTGAAAACGGTTGAAGGGATGCAATTCGATAGAGGTTATCTTTCTCCTTATTTCGTAACAAATACAGAGAAGATGTTAACGGAATTTGAATCTCCTTACATTCTAATTACAGATAAGAAAATTAGCAGTATGAAAGAATTGCTTCCTGTTCTTGAGCCAGTTGCACAAGCAGGTAGAGCATTACTAATCATTGCTGAGGATATAGACGGAGAAGCATTGACAACTTTAGTTGTGAATAGAATTCGTGGTTCTCTTAAAGTGGCTGCTGTTAAGGCACCAGGATTTGGAGACAGAAGAAAAGCAATGCTAGAAGATATTGCAATTTTAACAGGTGGTACAGTTATTTCTGATGAAAAAGGATTGAGCTTAGAGACTGCAACTTTAGAATTGTTAGGTACTGCTGAAAAAGTAGATATCGATAAAGATAATACAACGATCGTTAATGGAGCTGGAGATAAAACAGCGATTAAAGAACGTGTAGCACAGATTAGAGCACAAATCGAAACGTCAACTTCAGACTACGATAAAGAAAAAATGCAAGAGCGTCTAGCTAAGTTAGCAGGAGGTGTTGCAGTATTGTATGTAGGAGCAGCTTCAGAAGTGGAGATGAAAGAGAAGAAAGACCGTGTGGATGATGCTTTAGCGGCAACCAGAGCAGCCGTTGAAGAAGGAGTTATTCCAGGTGGAGGTGTTGCTTTAATTAGAACACTTGACGCTTTAAACAAGGTGGTAGGACTGAATGCAGATGAGAATACAGGTATTGCAATCATCAAGAGAGCAATCGAAGAGCCACTTCGTCAAATCGTTCAAAATGCTGGTGGAGAAGGAGCAGTAATCGTTCAAAAAGTAAGAGAAGGTAAAGGTGCTTTTGGGTACAACGCAAGAACAGAAGTTTTTGAAGACCTAATGAAAGCAGGTGTACTTGATCCAACTAAGGTAACGCGTACGGCTATTGAGAATGCAGCTTCTATTTCTTCTATGCTATTAACGACAGAATGTGTAATCGTTGATGAACCAGAAGAAGATAACCCAGGTGCACATATGCACGGAGGAATGGGTGGCGGAATGCCGATGATGTAGTATCACAGATAAACTTATATAAAAGCCGTCTCGAAATTTATTTTGAGATGGCTTTTTTTTTGGCTAAAAACGAGGAGTAACCACTCTTTTTGAAAGTTAAGTTCTTCTGATTTTAGTTAAATAGTAATGATTGTGTTTTCTGTCCAATCGAGTAGCCTGAGTAGAATGAAACGTTGTTAACAAGCTGGCTGTCAACTGTCAGTAAAGTTTTTAGCTTAATCTGTCTGAAAGGATTTTCATTTCTATGATAGGAGTAATCTTTTCGTAAACGATATTATAAACTGCTTCAAGAATCGGCATTTCCACCTCAAATTTCTTGTTGATTTCCATCAAAGATTTAACTGCATAGTATCCTTCAGCAACCATGTCCATTTCCATTTGGGCAGTTTTTACCGAGTACCCTTTTCCAATCATAAAACCAAATGTTCTATTTCTTGAGAATTTAGAATAAGCAGTTACTAGCAAATCTCCTAGGTAGGCGCTACTTTTAACATCTCTATGAATTGGACTAACTTCATCAATGAAGTTTTCTATTTCCTGAATAGCATTTGAAATCAATACAGCTTGAAAGTTATCTCCGTATCCAAGTCCAGCACAAATTCCTGCTGCGATGGCATATACGTTTTTAAGCACTGCTGAAAGTTCTGTTCCGAATAAATCGTCTGAAACAGTTGTCTTAATATATCTAGTAGAGAATAATTCCGCAATTTCTTCTGCGATATCTTCGTCTTGACAAGCGATAGTTAAATAGGACAACCTTTCCATGGCTACTTCTTCCGCGTGACATGGTCCGCAAATGATACCTATTTTGTCGTAAGGTGTACCAAAAGTTTTGTGAATAAACCTAGCTGGAATAGCATGAAACTCAGGGACAATTCCTTTTACCGAAGACAAAACAGTTTTACCATCAAACAATTCTGTTGGAAAATCTTTAAATAATTCCGTTAGGAAAGCCGAAGGCGTTACAATAATAATGGTTTCTGATGAACGAATTGCTTCTTCCAAGTCATTTGTGACATTAACTTTTGAAGTGTTAATCTCCACTGATTGTAGATACTTTAAGTTTCTGTGATACTTCTTAATATGATTGACAGCATCCTCGCTTCGTACGTACCAATTTAGCGTAGGTACATTTTCCGAAAGTATTTTCACGATTGCTGTTGCCCAGCTACCACCTCCAATAACGGCTATTGTATTCTCAGTTTCTTCCATATCAATAAATACAAATTTAATTATAAACCTTTAATCGGACTATCAAAGTTTGAAATATTTACGCGACAAATGGTTTAATTAGGCGAAAGCCAACTTTTTAAGTGAAAAGTGTAAAATATTTATGTTTTTTATTTGCCTAATTTCATCTCATTTGTGTTTTCGTACATAGAGTTGATAATTAGATTGTTGTAATGAAATAGTCACTTGTTTTATATGAGTTTTTTCCACTATTTTTTACTTAGAATGAAAATAAAGTAAGAAATATATTTCTCAAATTTTTGTCGATTGTAAGTTTTTAATAATTTTGGCCATTCTTAACTAATATAAAAAATTCGTCAAATTGGAAAAAAGTAATAAACCTCGAGTTTTAGTCGATTATGCAAAACTTGATAGCAACGTGAAACTAGCAATTAAATTAAACTATCCTGAAGGATTTGAGTCTAATTTAATCAGGTTCCCAAATAAAGATGGGAACACAGTTAGTGCGCTTCCTTTTGAAACAGAGGACACCTATTTCTTAATCCGTATGACTGTTATGCAGGCGCAAGAGATTATTGATGAAGACGATGATTACGATGATGAAGGTTTCTTAAAAGAAGAAATTAAAGAAGAGTATGAAGAAGACTTTGAGGTAGACGAAGAGATAGAGATAGACGAAGACGAAGATGAAAAAGACTTTGAAGAAGTAGAAGAAGACTACGATGATGAGGAAGAGTAATCCTTTCCAATTATAATAAAATACATTTTAAATAGCTTCCTGTTTTAATTAATAGGAAGCTTTTTTCTTTTGTGCATAATTAAATGACTGGTAACATAAACGAGTGCTATTCCTGCTAGTATCGCTCCAATTGTGAATGTTGCTTTTATTGTTTCAATATTGTTATTGTAGAATAAAAGCGTAATCACTGCGCCAAAAAGAATTCCCAATTCTAATGCGATAAAGATTGTTGCCGAACCTGCACCTCTTCTGTTTGCAGGAGATAGGTCAGCCATCCAAGCAAATATAGCTGGAGATAATATCCCCGAAGCGATTCCGTATGTGAAAGAACTGATAGTGTAAAATTCTTTGGTATTGGAATATCCGGTCATAAGCATTGAGGCAATTAAAATGATTATCCCAATGATTAAGGTTTCTCTTCTACCGATTTTGTCTGATAACTGTCCTGCAAAGAGTCGAACCAAGATGGTTGATAACACATAGAATCCATAGTAATATCCTTTGTTTCCAATATTTAGAAAACCAGACATGTCGGGTGTAAGAACCAAGACCAAGCCACTGCATGCAGCTGTGAGAAACATGACGATTGCTGCTGGAATTACATTTACTTCTGCGATATCTTCCTTTCTAATTTTAAAAACCTTCCACGTAAATTTTTGTCTTTCATCAAGCGTTTCTTTAACGGAATGAATTAAAAGCATGGAGATGAAAGCAATGATACTTGAAGCGATAAATAATCCGTTTATGGTGAATGCTTTTGTAATAGGTGAAGCAAAAAGTTGTCCGACTCCTGTCCCTAGCGCTATTCCTGTTCCGTAAACACCCATTCCTTGACCTCTTTTTTCAACGGGCAGTATATCTGTAATCAATGCTGTTGCTCCGGTTGGAAGGAAACCTGTTGAAAATCCATGAAAGAAGCGAAGCGTTAAAAAAAAGAGCACTGTTCCACTCAAGGGATAAAGCAATGTGATGAAAATACAAACGATTGTTCCGATGTACATGGTGCTTTTCCTGCCGATAGTGTCAGCCATTTTCCCTGAAAACGGTCTAGAGATAGCAGCGGTAAGTGTAAATAAACCAATGATTAGTCCTTTGTAGCTTTCACCGCCTAGAATAGTGATAAATTCATTTAACTCTGGAATGATAAGATTAAACGAAGTCATAAAAAGGAAAACCCCAAGTGTGAGGATCCAAAAGTTTTTAGAATAGCTCATTAATTTTTATAAAGCCCCAAAAGTAGGACAAACAATTAAAATAGAGAGAAAGTGGTTGAAATAAATTAATTTAATTTTCCTTTATATTCTAGCGGGAAGCGAGGAACTTTAACCATAAATGTATTTAGGACATCTCCATTGTCGCCAATAGTTACAAAATTGTAATATCCTTCCATGTAGCCAAGTCCAGATGATAAATCGCAGCCTGACGAATAGATATGTACTTCTCCAGGTTCAAGCAGTGGTTGTTCACCAACAACACCTTTTCCGTCAATTATTCTAGTTGGAGAAAGTGAATCCACAATTCTCCAATGACGAGAAATAAGTTTTACCCGATTGTTGCTTAAATTTTCAATTTTGATATTGTAATCAAAGAAGTAGAGTCCCTTTTCAATTCGAGTTAAATCCGATCGAAATGAGGCTATTACAGTTATCTTGATTCCTTTGGTTACTGCTATATTCATATTAGATTATGACAATTACAATTGATAAATATAGCATGTAAAATCCGAATAACCAAAAATATAGATTGTTTAACATTCCTTATGAGTTATTTAGAATCGTTCTAAATTGAGAGATGAGGCCTATAAATCGTTACTATTCTTCATTAACTCGAACAATTTTGTATTTTTGTGAATTGTATTTAAATGTCTGAATAAAAGATGTCAAAGACTATAAAACTTAAAAGAGGGCTTGATATCAAGCTCATAGGTGAGGCAGATAAGGTGAAAGTAGACGCAAAGTCATCTGCTTTTGTAACGCTTAAGCCTACGGATTTTCATGGATTAAATCCGAAAATGATTGTAAAAGAAGGAGAGACTGTTAAACGCGGTCAGGTAGTGTTTTTTGATAAACACCACAATGACGTCAAGGTCGTATCTCCTGTCGCTGGTGTATTAACTGAAATCGTTCGTGGTGCCAAAAGGCGTATTCTTGAGGTCAAGATTAAGGCTGCTGATACCGACGATGTAGTTCAGTTTGAAACTGCGAATCCAGAATTTCTATCTCGTGAAGAGATTAAGAAAATGATGTTAGAATCGGGAGTTTGGCCGTTTGTAAAACAACGTCCTTTGGACAAGATTGCAAACCCAACAGTTGAACCTAAAGCAATCTTTGTTTCTGCTTTTGATTCTTCTCCCTTAGCACCTGATTATGATTTTATCTTACATGATCAAGGAGCATTGTTCCAAAAGGGACTTGATGTTTTAGCTAAACTAACAGATGGTACGGTTCATTTAACTTTAAATGGAGATAGGCCAGCGGATGAAGCTTTCAAAAACGCCAAGAATGTTCAAATTAACTATATTTCTGGAAAACACCCAGTAGGTAACGTAGGTACGCAAATTCACCACATTGATCCAATCAATCCAGGGGAATTCGTATTTGTTGTGAACCCACAAGATGTTTTAAACATCGGTAAGTTTTTCGAAACAGGACAGTTTGACCCAACACGTTATGTTGCGTTAACTGGATCTGAAGTGAAAGGTAGGAAATATTTCAAAACAATCATCGGTGCGGAGGTTTCAACGCTAATTCAAGGTAATCTAGAGCAAGATAACGTCAGGGTTGTAAGTGGAAACGCCTTAACTGGGGATAATGTTGGAATGGAAGGAGCGATTGGTTTCTATCATTCTCAAATCACTGTTCTTCCAGAAGGAAATACGCACAAATTCTTACTTACAGAGGGTTGGTTAGCACCAGGATTCGATAAGTATTCGAGCCACCGTTTATTCCCAACTTGGTTAACGCCAAATAAAAAGCGTCGTTTAGACACGAACTTGAACGGTGAAGAACGTGGTCTGGTTGTAACAGGTGAAATGGAAAAAGTTTTACCTTTTGATATTCTTCCAATGCAATTGATTAAGGCAATCATAACCAATGATCTTGAAGCAATGGGGAATCTTGGAATCTTAGAGATTTCACCAGAAGATTTCGCATTGTGTGAGTATGTAAATACCTCTAAGGTTTCAATTCAAGATATCGTTCGTGAAGGATTGGATGTTTACGAAAAAGAAATGATGTAATTGTTAAATTAAAAAATTAATAAAATTGGGAAAGTTAAAACAAATCGTTGAAAACCTCGACCCTCATTTTGAGAAGGGAGGAAAATGGGAGAAGTTAAACCCATTATACGAAACCTTAGCTACGTTTCTCTTCACTCCAAAGCATGTAACCACTTCTGGTTCTCATATTCGTGACGGAGTTGACTTGAAGCGTACCATGTTTATGGTGATTATTGCTATGATACCAGCATTGTTGTTTGGTATATACAATACAGGTCACTGGCATTACGAATTATTATCTTTCACAAAACCAGAGTTTGCAGGATATGCAGATTACATGACTGGTTTTGGAGATAAATTTTTATTTGGACTATTAAAGGTGTTGCCATTAATAGTTGTGTCTTACGGAGTAGGATTAGGTGTTGAATTCATCTTTGGTTTCTTACGTGGACACTCACTTCATGAAGGATTCCTTGTTTCCGGAATGCTTATTCCTTTAATCATGCCTGTGGATGTTCCATTATGGATGGTTGGAGTAGCAACTGCTTTTGCTGTTATTATCGGTAAGGAAGTTTTCGGAGGAACGGGAATGAACATTGTAAACGTTGCTTTAACGGCACGTGCCTTTTTATTCTTTGCTTATCCGACATCAATGTCAGGAGATAAAGTATGGAAATCAGGTATTCAAGATGTATTGGCTGAAAACAATAATAAATTAGCCGACGGTGCTACGGGTGCTACTCCTCTTGGAGATTTAGCTACATTTATTGGTGACTCACCAGTGGTCGCAGGAGAGAACTTGTCTGCAACACTTTCTCAATCTGAGTTAGTAGATAAGTTCACCGCAGCTTACGATCCAATGTCTGCTTTCATGGGAATGATTCCAGGTTCAATTGGAGAAACTTCTACATTAGCTATCTTAATTGGTGCAGCTATCTTATTGTTTACTGGAGTTGCTTCTTTTAGAATTATCGGTTCATTCTTCGCTGGAGGATTGGTATTCGGTTTATTAATGAACGCAGCAGGAGCTAACGCATACATGGATTTACCAGCATACTATCACTTAATCTTAGGTGGATTTGCTTTTGGAGCTGTGTTTATGGCCACTGACCCAGTGACTGCGGCACAGACTGCAACAGGAAAGTTATGGTATGGTTTTCTAGGAGGAGGATTAGCAGTATTAATACGTGTATTAAACCCTGCTTACCCTGAAGGTGTGATGTTAGCGATTTTATTTATGAACGTTACAGCTCCTATCATTGACCACTATGTGGTTCAAGCTAACATTTCAAGACGTAAAAAACGAATTAAAACAGCTTAAGATATGCAAATTAATAAAGATGCAAACGGTTATACATTCCTTTTCTCAATTATTATAGTTGTGATAGTAGGAGTGGTTCTTTCTTCTTTAACGCTTGCTTTAGAGCCTAGAAAGAAAGAAAATGTGGAAGTGAAGAAAAAGATGAGTATCCTTTCTGCACTTGGTGTTGAGTCAACACGTGAAAACGGTTCTCAACTATACGATGAAATTATTAAAGATAGCTACGTTATTTCTCATGACGGAGTAAAACAAGAAAACTTACCTTCTGATAAAAGTGCTTTTAACTTAGATGTTTTAAAACAATTTAGAGATAAGAACACAGCTGAAAAAGATAGATTATATCCTGTTTTTATTTCTGAAGTTGATGGAGAAAAATTAGTAGTTGTTCCAGTTGTAGGTAAAGGACTTTGGGGACCTGTTTATGGTTACATCGCTTTGGGTAATGACTATGAAACTATCAAAGGTACTGCTTTTGACCACGACGGGGAAACTCCAGGATTAGGAGCTGAGATTACTCAAGCTTTCTTTAAAGATCAATATATCGGAGAGAAAATTGGTGAAAATGGAAAGCCACTTGAGATTATCGTTGTTAAAGACGGTTCAGGTTCTGAAATTGGAAACCAAAAAGTAGACGGTATTACTGGAGGTACAATTACTTCTAAAGGAGTAGAGAGAATGGTGAACAGTACCATGGAAATTTATTATAATTATTTTAAAAATATTGAATAAAGGTATGAGCGCAACTGAAGATACAATATTAAAAGATAGAGAACCATTGTTCTCTAAGAAGAACAGAAAGCTTATCACTGAGCCTTTGTCGGAAAACAACCCTATTACAGTTCAGGTATTAGGTATTTGTTCAGCGTTAGCCATTACAGTTCAGGTAGAGCAATCGTTCTGGATGTCTGTAGCGGTTATATTCGTTATTATGATTGGTAACTTTGTAATTTCTTTACTTAGAAACTTAATTCCATCACGTGTACGTATTATTATCCAGTTAGTGGTAGCAGCATTTCTAGTGATTGTTGTTGACCAAGTACTTCAAGCGTTTGTACCAGACGTTTCTGAAAAACTTTCTGTGTTTGTTGGGTTAATTATTACCAACTGTATTATCATGGGGCGTTTTGAAGCATTCGCAATGGGTAACAAACCATGGCCTTCTTTGTTAGATGGACTTGGGAACGGCTTAGGTTATGCTTGGATTTTAATGGTAATTGGACTTGTTCGTGAAGTTTTAGGTTCTGGTAAAATTTGGGGAGCTTCTATCTTCGGTAATAACTTACCAGGAGAAGAGTCGGGTTTATACGCTTTAGGTTATGTAAACAATAACTTAATGATTTTACCTCCATCTGCGCTTATCGTAACAGGTATTATTATCTGGATACAAAGAACTAGAAAGCCAGAATTAATTGAAGAACATTAATAATAGAAGATTATGGAAAGTACATTAGATATATTTGTAAAGGCCATCTTTTCGGAAAATATGATTTTCGCATATTTCCTTGGGATGTGTTCTTATTTAGCGGTTTCTAAAACAGTTAAAACTGCGATAGGATTAGGTGCTGCTGTTATTTTCGTGTTAGCAGTTACTATTCCAATTAACTATTTAATTGAGAATTATCTTCTACAAGAAGGTGCATTAGTTTGGTTAAACCCAGAATATGGAGTTAACGGAAGTAAAACGATTGATTTAGGATTTTTATCTTTTATCATGTTTATCGCTGTGGTTGCTGCTATTGTTCAGTTAGTTGAAATGATTGTTGAGAAATTCTCTCCTGCATTGTATGGAGCTTTAGGAATTTTCTTACCACTTATTGCTGTAAACTGTTCAATTCTTGGAGGTGCATTATTCATGCAAGACAGACAGTATTCAACTATCATTGATGCGACTGCATTCGGTGTTGGTTCAGGTATTGGATGGTTAATCGCTGTTGTTTTATTAGCAGCCATTCGTGAGAAAATTCGTTACTCAAATGTTCCACCTGCACTAAGAGGTATTGGAATTACATTTATCGTAACAGGATTAATGGGTATCGCTTTCCAAAGTTTTATGGGAATCGAATACGGATCTAAAAAGAAAGACAAAGTAGAAGAAACAGTAGAATCAGCTCAAGTAGATGTTAATGATGAAATCATTGACCTTGATAAAGGGGTTGAAACTTCTCAAAATCATTAATGTAAAACTATAGAAGAATGAATACAACAGTTATTATAGTAACCCTAGGAGTTTTCCTTGTAGTTGTACTTCTCTTGGTATCGATGCTGCTTTTTGTGAAAGCAAAACTGACGCCAGAAGGGAAAGTGAAAATTACAATTAACAACGGAACAAAAGTATTAGAAGTTGATCGAGGTGACACCTTATTAAATACTTTATCAAAAGAAAAGGTGTTCTTAGCTTCTGCTTGTGGAGGTGGAGGAACTTGTATCCAATGTTTATGTCACGTTCATGAAGGTGGAGGTAGTATCCTTCCAACAGAGGAACCTCACTTTTCTAGAAAGGAAATTGCTGAAGGAATTCGTATGGCTTGCCAGGTGAAGGTAAAAGAAGACATGGAAATCGAGGTAGAAGAATCTGTTCTTGGTGTAAAGGAATGGGAGGCAAAAGTAGTTTCTAACTACAACGTAGCTTCTTTCATTAAAGAATTTATTGTAGAAGTACCGGAAGATATGAACTACAAACCAGGAGGATATATTCAAATTCGTATTCCTAAGTGTGTAATTGATTTCAAGGACTTTGATATTGAAGCGCATCCTGAAGACCATCCAGGTGAACCTGATAAGTTTAGAACAGAATGGGATAAATTCCAATTATGGCCGCTTCAAATGAAGAATGATGATGACGTAGTACGTGCATATTCAATGGCTTCTTATCCTGCAGAAGGAAGAAGAATTATGTTGAACGTTCGTATCGCTACGCCACCGTTTGATAGAAAGGCTGGAACTTGGATGAAAGTTAACCCTGGAGTGGCTTCTTCTTATATCTTTAGCTTAAAGAAAGGGGATACAGCTGTGGTTTCTGGTCCTTACGGTGAATTCTTTATTAAGGAAACAGATTCAGAAATGTTATACATCGGTGGTGGAGCTGGAATGGCACCAATGCGTTCTCACTTATACCACTTATTCAAAACATTAAAGACAGATAGAAAAGTTACTTACTGGTATGGAGGTCGTTCTCGTCGTGAATTGTTCTACTTAGAGCACTTCAGAGCGCTAGAAAGAGAATTCCCTAACTTTAAGTTCTACATCGTTCTTTCTGAACCACTACCAGAAGACAATTGGGTTGTTAAAAAGGATATCAATGATGAAGCTGGAGATGGATTCTTAGGATTCGTTCACCAAGCAGTAATTGATAACTATTTAACGCAGCATGATGAGCCAGAAGAAATAGAATACTATTTCTGTGGACCTCCAATGATGAACAACGCAGTTGTTAAAATGTGTGATGATTGGGGTGTTCCTGAAGAAAATGTGTCGTTTGACGACTTCGGAGGGTAACCTTATATATAGATTTAATAAAAAAAGCGTTTCGAAAGAAACGCTTTTTTTATGCTTATACTTTACTTTAAATTTTTAGCAGACTCAATCACCTTTGCTTTTAACTCGTCCATGTAAACCAATAGCCTATCCAATAGTTCTGGTTCACCAGCAGCAACAATTTTTGCCGCTAATATTCCTGCATTTTTAGCGCCGTTTAGCGCTACAGTTGCTACAGGAATTCCACCAGGCATTTGAAGGATAGATAAAACTGAATCCCAACCATCAATTGAATTGCTTGACTTAATCGGAACACCAATAACAGGAAGTGGTGTTAATGAGGCTGTCATTCCTGGTAAATGCGCTGCGCCTCCAGCACCTGCTACAATTACTTTAATTCCTCTTTTGTGAGCATTTTTAGCGTATTCAAACATTTTCTCAGGTGTCCTATGGGCTGATACAATATCAATCTCATACGAGACTCCTAATTCGTCTAACATCTCTGCCGCTTCACGCATGATTGGTAAGTCTGACTTACTTCCCATGATGATTCCTACTTTTGTCATTCTGATTTTTTCTTCAAAATTAAGAAATATTTCATAACATATAACTAAAGAAATTTGTATTTTAGACCTTTATATTTAAACACGTTACTATGAAAAAACACATTTTACTTGCCCTTACCTTCTTTATAGGTATTCACAATTCTTTTACTCAATGTCAGGAAATCGAAAGCACAAAAGTTCTTTTAGTTGGCGATAGTTGGGCCTTTTTTATGGGCGTTGACGGAACAATCGATAATGTTATGAAAGATTGGGGGCACTCAGGGAATAAGTTTATGACCAACTTAACTTTGGCACAAAATGGTGCTAAAACACATCATTTTTTGCAACAAGAAAAAAAGGATGAAATAACAGATAAATTAATAAATACGCCTTCAATTAAATGGGTGCATTTAAGTTTAGCTGGAAATGACATGTTGGGTAATTGGAAGTCTCAAACTTTTACGCAACAGCAAACTGACTCCTTATTGGCTGATGTCATGGAGAAGTTGGATTCAGTAGTGCAATTTGTCAAAGGAGTGCGTGAAGATGTTCAAATTGTTCTGAGCGGTTATGCGTATCCCAACTTTGAGGAAGTGATTAACGGCACTTTAATTCCAAGTGTACATCCTTTCTATAGTAATTGGAGCAATATGGAAAAACCAAGTAATCAGAAAATTAATCAGCAGTTGAATGTGTTTACGGATTTAGTGGCTGACTTCTATTCCACAGATGAACGTATTCACTTTGTGCCAGCAACTGGGATTACACAATATACTTACGGACAAGAAACTGCTTTAGGCGTTTCTCCTTTCGGAACATATCCAGCTTATTCTGTTGATTTGCCTTATGGAAATCCAATGTACCCTTCTCCTAAAAATTCGATGAGAGATTACGGAATCACTAAAGATTGTTTCCATTTGTCTAAAAAAGGTTTTGAAGGTTTGATTGGCTACACCACACAAAAGTATTACCATAAAGCGATGATGTCGGACAAGTACCTATTAGCTGAAGATCCACAAACCAACGGTTCTGTTTCTAATAACGGTGGAATTAGCTCGGAATTATACTTAGGAGAAGCAAATGGTGTAAGGCATAAGACGATACTGACATTTGAAACATTGTATAACATTGAATACGTAGCTGCTGATGCAAGTATCTTCTTACATCTTGCTTCACAAACGGGAGGTAATCCGGTGGACGGACAAATGCTAGTTGAAATCAACGATCAAGCTTTTGGTGTTAGTGCTACAATTGAAACAGGTGACTTTAGCGAAGCAGGAAAAGCATCTGCTAATCCTTGTGTTTTTGGAAGCAATAAGGTTGATAAATGGGTGAGATTGGACTTGCCTCAGAACCTATTGGAGTATATTACCGTTAATAATATCACGCAATTTAAACTTTCAGCTCCAAATGCTGTTGGTGCTTTGGTTCAATTCTCAGGAGTTGAAGATTCAGACTTTGCACCAGTTTTAAATATTACTTACGGTGAAGAAGCTGTTACTGCACTTGCTGAAGATGTGCTATCACAACAAATAAAAATCTATCCAAACCCGTCTAGAGAATTTATAGAAATCTCCGTTGAAATGGCAGAATTTGAAGAGATCGTTTTGTTTACAATTGATGGAAAGCAAATCCTAAGAGGGAAAGAACAACTAATTGATGTTAGCAATTTACCGCAAGGAACATACATTGTAAATGTTGTAACCAGTAAAGGTGTTCATACAGAGAAATTGATAAAAATGTAGGATTTCTCTATTCTTTTATCAATTTAACGACAGTTTTACCTTCTTTGGAATGAATATTTAAGAAATAAACGCCTGAGTTTACATTTTGTAAACGAATGGCGTTTTCTTCTTTATTAAAACTTCAGAATAAAGAAGAATGCAATAATTGTTTGTTTCATGACCTAAGTTTTAATTTCAGAATACTGAACAAATTGCAAAACATTAGAATAAATCTATTATCTAATGTGTTAAAAGTATGTTTTATTGAGTAAATAGTATGATTTATAGTACTTTTTGAACCGCTTCGATGAATTTTTGTCTTTTCTTAACCAATTCCATTGATGAAGCTTGTGGCCATGTTGCATTCTGAGCAATCACTAAATTTTTCTCTGGATTGATATAGATCATTTGTCCAAATATTCCTGCAGCGAGGTAACTTCCATCTTGATTTCTCCACCATAAATAACCATAACCGCTATCACTGTTTTCATTTGTTTTAAACAATGGCTGTGTTGCATTTTCTAACCATTCTGTAGAGAACAATTCGAGACCTTCTTTTTTACCAGAATTCAACATGACAGTTCCCAACCTCGCAAAGTCACGTAAACTAGCAGAAAGTCCACTTCCTCCAAGATTCAAATCACTGCATTCATCTGCTAACCAAAAGGCATCGTTTTCCATTCCCCATGGTTTCCATATTTTTTCAGATAGATAGGCGGACAAGCTTTTACCCGTTGCTTTTTGAATTAAAATCCCCAATAAATCTGTTTCTCCTGTACTATAGTTCCATTCCTTTTGACCATTTTCTTTAAATTTCAGTTTCTTCATGTATGTTAGAATATGAGCTTCCGAACCTACACAAGGTGCTTGGTACATTTGTGCAACATCGGCTTTCGGGTCTTCATAATCCTCATTCCAAGCGATTCCAGAAGTCATTGTCAGTAATTGGCGAACTGTTACTTTTCCGTAGTCATGTCCCTTAAGTTCTGGAATATATGCTTGTAACTCATCTTCTAAACTTTTGATATCACCTTCTTTTAACGCAATTCCTAAAAGCATAGAAGAAATGGATTTAGCAACCGAAAATGAAGTCCAAAGGCTGTTTTTATTGACGTTTTCGCCATAAGCTTCCAGTTTTATTTGATTGTTTTGTAGCACTATCAATCCAGCGATATGGTTATCAGTGATGTAAGATTCTACGGTTGTTTCGTCTTCCCAGAGCGGTTGAATTTGCTTATTTTCTTCTAGTTTATATACTTCTAGAGGATTTCCTTTTTCCACTTTTGCATTCGGAAAGATGTTTTGCATCTGTGGAAATCGCTGTTCTCTTTCTTCTTGCGTCCAAAAAAGCAGACTTTCTAATTTTTGACCATAAGTTTCTCCAGCAATGTTTTCTGGATTTAGAATGTCGTTTTTCTTAGTATCTTGCTGTGCATAAACTGCTGTCAGTTGGAAAGAGAAAAAGTAAATTACGAAAAGATATATTTTTGTATTCATAGAAACCAATATTTTTCCCAAAATTACTCAAAAATAAAGAAGGTTTTAACCTATCAATGTTATTCCATTCGTAAGAAATAAAAAAAGGGGTAAATGTATTGCTGCTTCTACCCCCTTTTTTCTACTATAAACCAAACTCTTAATGTACTTGATCTTCTTCTGTTTCAATTTTTAAATCAAATAATTTCTCTGCGTCACTAAAGCCTTGCAAATCATCTAGCATGTGCTCGATTTGTGCAATTGTTAACGACTTAGCGATAATCTTTTTGTCCTTGTTTAGGATAAATACCCTCGGCGTTGAATAAATATCGTAGGTATCTCGATAATTGATAGACTCCAATGTTGTATTGTTACTTCGAATAACATTTAACGCATCTGCTTTAGCATTCTCGTACAATTGTTTTGTAACACCAACATTGATAAAGTTTAAATTGTGCTTTGCAATAAATTTCTTCCAAGCTTCAAAGTCATCTCCTGTTGCTTTTCCTACAGAGAATATTTCAATGTTTCTTTCCTTGAATTTCTTTTCGTATAATTCACCAAGTTTTGGTGTTATCGTTTTACAGTATCCACAGTTCGGTTCCCAGAAATATAGAATAGTGTATTCTGCATCAACTTTATAAAGATTGTGCCATTTTTTATTCGTTGTATCTGGCAGAATGATGTTTGGTGGTGTTTCTCCAAGCATGATTCTTAAACGCTTTTTCGTTGTTTCACAAAGATCATCCAAGCGGTCGTCCTCCATCCAATTCCCTTTATAGTTCCCAGCTAAGTCTTTCGAACAGTAATATCTATTTATCATGTTGTTAGAAACCTTGTCCATTCCCATAATTTTAGATTTCTCAAAATGAGCAGTAATGTTTGTAACAAAAAAACGATACATCATTGACCCTTCTGGAATTTGGTCAACAACATTGTAAACGTATTTAAGGATGGTATCAGGATGTTGTAGAATTGTCTTTGAGTAGAATTGCTCTAACTTGTTTTGTAAAATCGGAGTGTTTACCAATCTATCATCAGTGAAGTCGATGTTGTCGAAATAGTGGTCTCTGAAATATTCATAAGAAAAATTCTTGTTGTCTTTCTCGCTTTCTGGAACTTCTGGAATTTGAATATCAGTTGACATTTTTACAATCTTAGCAACCAAGGTATTTTTGTTTTTAGCTACTAGTTGATTTTGGTAGGCAAAAACACCCTCTCCAATGCTTGCTATTTGTGCATCTAGATTGTTTTTCTCAGCTTCTTGACTTTCGTCTAAAGCTTTTCTTTGTTCTTGTAGTGCTTGCGTTTTTTGACGACTCTCCTTTACGAACATCAGGTATTCTAAGAAGATTTTATTCTCTTTAGATTCTTTGACTACCATGTTTTCCATGTAGTTTGGACCTTTAGTTTCAATTTTTACAGCCTCTTTGTTGTAGATGAAGTCAAAGTACTTTTGTCCAGGTAACAATAGCGCTAAAATTCCAGGTTCTTGTTTACTTCCATCAAAACTTACTATTCCACCTACTATCTTCGCTGTATCGGCATAGTACAATTTATTTCCTACATACTTTACCAAGTGAACAGTAGTATCGTTGACATCGCTCACTTTAAAAGTCAATTTTTGTGAAAAGCCGATAAAGGCAATTAGAAATGTGAAAATAAGCGTGCTAAAAAATTTCATACTATTAAATGTTTTTACGAATATAAAAGCTATTCCTATGTTTAGACGAATGATTTCAATTATAGTACCTCCTTTTAACATTTTTTTAACGAAATCACGCTGAAGCTAACAATTCATCATGATTTGATACTATGCCAAGCAAGATGCTTCGTCATTCGTCAACTTATACTTCTTCTGATGTTCAACTTATTTATCAGGATAAACAATCCGAAAATACAAGCGCTTAACACAAAATTCAGTACGGTGAAGGAAGTAGCAATATGAATGCCATTCTTAATTAAAAAAGCATCGATTAAGAATTTTGATAGAATAAACAGCATTCCGCTGATGACGAAAATGTAAAGAGAAAGGGAAATGAAATAGTGAATTATCGTTTTTTCAATTTGCTTTGGCGCATAACCGATACGAAGAAGGGTTTGAATTTCGTATTTGCTTTTTGAAATGATGAGTTGGGTGTATTGAAAGAATACCAGTAAAGCTAAAAAGATAATTCCCATACATATCAAGATAATTATGGAAAATAAAGCATTGGCAATTCCTTTGAATTTATTCAGCATTAAAGAACTTTCTTTGGATTCTAAGCCGCGTTGACTGAGGTACTTTTCAAATGCACCTACTTGTCCTTCTTGGATGGTAACAAATAACTGCGTAACTTTATTGCTAAGGCCATCTGCGAATTTGTTATTCCCATATGTAATGAAAGTTGGTGGAACCAAAATTGAAGAAGTTTCATTCGTAAATCCAACAATTCTTACAGTGTGCCATTCCTTTTTCTGACCCGCCGATAAAGTGAATTTAAAATGTAAACTCTTTGCTAAATCTTCTGAAATCTGAGGAATGTTCTTCGCGCTGGCAAATGTGTTTATCATTATCAGGAAGTCTCTTGGTAATACAATCGGAACAAAATCACTATCTTCATTCCAAGTCCAATCTTCTTGCTGTAGTTGAATTAATTCGTGGTTGACAGCTTGTACGAATATCTCTGAACGCATATAGGGAATGAGTTCGCCGTCTGTTTCTAAAGAAATGTCAAAATTATTGTTGATGATAGGTTGTACAGCTGCTATACATTTTTCACCTGCTATTCTTTCGATTTCTTCATCACTGAAATAGGGCTTTGTGAGGTTTAAACTGCTGAGATTAGAAACCTTTTTTTGAATGACCATTGCATTCGGACTAAACTGATCTTGACCTTTCCCAAATTGATTTACACGAATTAAATAATGCACCGAAATCATCAGAAATGCAAAGCCTATTGTAGCGCCGATAAAAGCAATACCGAGCTGTGTCTTGTTTTGATATTTAAAGAGTAGTTTTTTCAGCATGTCTATAGAAATAACTCTTTTGTAAATTTAAAAACTTCACTTTTCCCAAGAGCCGTCATTACGAGTCCGGCATTTTGTTTTGCGACAACTTGTTCAATCAATTCTTTTGCTAAAAGTATGTTGTTTTCGTCTAAATGACTAAAAGGTTCATCCATAATCAACCAATCGAAAGGTTGACAAAGTGCACGAATGATAGCGACGCGTTGTTGCTGTCCCATCGATAAAGTATTACAAGTTGACTGCCATTTATCGCCTATTCCCAACTGATTCACCATGGCCTTGATTTCTTCTTCTGTGAATGTTGAAGTCAACTGGTTTTTGAGTTGTAAGTTTTCTGCAACTGTCAATTCTCCAAACAACTGTAAGTCTTGAAAGACAAAGCTGAGTTTCTGAGCTCTCAATGTTGCCCATTCTTTTAGAGAGAAATTCATACTGTTTTGTCCGTCAAAAGTGATTTCACCGCTATTGTCTTTCCACCATTGCTTTAGTGATGTTGTTTTTCTTTTCCATTTCTATCATTTATTTAAAGATTATTTGTATATTTGTAATCCTAAAGGGGCGCGAGCAATCAAGCCCCACCCGTAAAAGAGAGTTGCTTTATAGTAGCTCTCTTTTAATTTTATCTACTATTCGATGGTGTTTTGATGAAATGACCTTATTTTTGCCCTATGGATTATCAGAAAGACCTTGAAATAGCAAAAGTCAAACAAAAAGAAAACAAGCAGTTCTTTAAGCAATTAAAGCGCATGCCTGAAAGAAAGTTGGATCAAGTTTTTCATGAAGAACACGACAAGGTATTTCAGTCTATTGATTGTTTGTCCTGTGCCAACTGCTGCAAAACGACCAGTCCGATTTTTAGAGAAATAGATATCAAAAGATTGTCTAAGCATTTGCGATTAAAACCAGTACAGTTTATCGACGAATATCTACACATCGATGAAGATGACGACTATGTTTTGAATGTTGCGCCTTGTCCTTTTCTACAAGATGACAACAAGTGCAGTGTGTACGATGAAAGACCCTTGGCTTGTCGCGAATATCCGCATACCAATAGAAAGAAAATGAACCAGATTTTACCATTAACGCTGAAAAACACCTTGGTTTGTCCCGCTGTTAGTCGTGTTATTGAGAATCTTAAAGAAAAACAATAGGAATCAAAGTAAAAACAAGCAGTCTTGTAGCTGATTTGTTGATGAAACCTAATGTTTTACTTTTGGAAAAGCTAAAATATGCAGATAGGAATCATAATTTTGAATTAAAATAACTCTCATATAACTGAGCGTTCCCACGAGCATTCAACTTTAAGGCTGTATCTTTGAAACGTTATTAAAAATCTTAAAAAATGAAACATAGAAAACTAACTACCATTTTAAGCATCCTGTTTTTTGCTTTTAGTGCTTTTGGGCAATGTGATGTTGTAGCAATTCCTAAAAATGATTGGACCATTCACTTTGTGGACAGTGAAGAGACTGCCGGAGAAGGGAATAATAATGGTAAAGCCATACACGCTATTGATGGTGTGCAATCTACTTTTTGGCACACACAGTGGCAAGGAGCGCAGCCTGGATATCCGCATGAAATTCAAATTAATTTAAACGAAACGCACGATG
Source organism: Brumimicrobium sp. (assembly GCA_035497735.1). GTDB lineage: Bacteria > Bacteroidota > Bacteroidia > Flavobacteriales_D > Crocinitomicaceae > Brumimicrobium. The sequence continues at coordinate 149,145 of DATJCX010000069.1, forward strand.
TAGTAGGTTTTTCTGTATTAAGTCGTTTTGACAATTCCTCAGGAAAGCCAAAGGATTACGAAGTGTACTTAAGTGCTGACGGTACGGATTGGCAAACAGCACAGTCTGCTGGTGTTTTACAATTCCCAAATATCAACGCTGCGGCACAAACAGCTGAAGTTTCTTTCGGAGCAGTGAGTGCGCAATATATTCGTCTCGTATTCCTGACGGCACACCTAGATAATTACTATACGATTTTATCAGAAATTGATGTTTACGAATCTTTCGATTGTCCTGCAACGGGTCAGAATAATCAGTTGGCAACTTTCCAAACGATTCCTAAGAAATACACGGAAGACGAAGCTTTTGAACTTCTAGCAACAACAAATTCTGCTTTGCCTATTTCTTTTGAAATTGTATCTGGTCCAGCAAGTGTGAATGGGAATGTTGTAACATTGGACGGAACAGGCGGACAGGTAACGGTTAAAGCTTTCCAAGCAGGTGATGCTAATTTTTATCCTTGGGAAAGTGTGCAAACTTTTGACGTTATTGACTTAACAGACCTTGCGCCAGTTATCACAACTCGTTTTCTTGAAAGTGAAGAAGTGAAAATGCCTGAACTAAGTGCGTATTTACTGCATGCTTATGTTGCTATCGAGGAATCTGAAGCGCTATCGATTACTTCTGTAGAATTTGAAGTAGATGGTGAAACAACTGCTGCTGAATTTAAAAATAATTCTTATCAATACTGGTGGACACCTACGCAATATGGTGCTAGCACTATAAAGGTGATTGCAACGGCGAGCAATGGGCAAGTGACAACTGAAACATACACATTAACTGTTTCTAATGATATTGCAGATAGAACGGCGATTGCTTTTCAAGATGGTGTTATTGATTTCGGAACGATTGGTTCACAATGGTACTACGGCGAATACGAAATGCCACAATTTGTGGGTGCGTATAATGAAATCATTGCCAATTTCTCTATTTCTTGTCCAAACGTTCCTGGTGGCTGCGACGACTGGGATAGATTGGGCTGGGTAGAAGTAAAAGCACCAAGTGGAGAATGGGTAGAAATTTTCCGTTATATCACGCCTTATGGTGTGCCTTGTGCGGATGTTATAGATGTTACCGACTTCGAATCGATTCTTCAAGGAAAAGTGGAATACAGAATGTACATCGAAACTTGGGGAACTGGAGGTTGGAAATTGAACTTGACTTTAGATTATCAAGCAGGAACACCAGCGTATAAATATTCTGTGGTGGAAGAATTATGGAAAGGTGACTTTTCTTTTGGAGATCCAGCAGACTTACAGCCTGTTCCATTGAAGCAAATATTCTTTGATGATGAGGTAGAAGCGGCTAAGATGCGCTTAACTTCAACTGGACATGGATGGGGAAGTAATAATTCACAAAACGCAGCAGAGTTTTATCATGCTGAACACCATATTAAAGTGGACGGAGTGGAGAGTTTCCAACAAGACCTTTGGCAAACTTGTAATCCAAACCCAGCCAACTGTACAGGACAATTTGGTACATGGCAATACGATAGAGCAGGATGGTGCCCAGGAAGTATGGGAATGGTATTTAGTTATGATTTAACTGAGTTTATCAACCAAAACTCTATCGGTTTAGACTATATTTTCCAAGAAAATTACATGGACTATTGTCACCCCAATAATCCGGCATGTGTGTCAGGTATCACTTGTGCTGACTGTAATGATGGATATAATCCTTACTACAGAGTAGGTGCTTATGCAATTAAATACAGTGACGCACCGATTAGTTTGAGTTTAACAGAAAACAAGGTGAAAAAAGAATTGGAAATAGTGCTTTACCCGAATCCAACAAAGGATGCATTTAGGATTAACGTTAACAACCAATGGAAAAACATTGCAGTAAGTGTATTGGATGTTTCTGGTCAAACTGTAAACGTGAGATTCTTTAAAACAGAGCAAGACTTAAATCAAGCAACTATCGATTTATCAAATGTTCCTAGCGGAATGTACTTTGTGAAAATTCAAAGTGAAGGTGAGTTTGCTACAGTGCGTGTTGTGAAACAGTAGTTGAGTTTGTAAGTATAAATATAAAGGAGGAAATTAATTTCCTCCTTTTTTATTGTAGTTTGCAGCGGGTAATACGATGTTGTGTAAAAAAGTCGCTGCAATGCAGCGACTTTCTGAATACTAACTTAAAAACTATTGATCTATGAAAAAAATATTTTCTACCACTAAGGTACAAGCAATTTTCTGATATTTTTTGGCTATTGAGGGAACGGTGGGGTTGATTGTATAAAGGTGGAGGATTGGGGAGTTAATTGATATTGTGTAGCTGTATGGAAGTTTTGCATTGTTCGGAAAGTAATAAGTTTCTAAAATAACTTCAGGAGTGACACCTGTTGACATACTGTAGGCGTATTTTCGTAATTACAAAGGTGATATTATCTTTTGGTAAAATGAGGTAGGAGATTGAAAGCTTTTTACTTAATAGGTTGTTAAGCAGTTGGAAAGGGAGTTTTTAGGCAAAAAAAATGCCCCGAAGATAGTCGAGGCGCTAAATGTTTTCACAACGGAATAATCCTTATTGTGAATTGCTTTCAATCCCAAAGATAAATAAACTTTATTAATAAACAAAAAAGTAGTTAATAAATTTTATCTTTAATACCTGAAAATATTTATGAACATTATAATTTACTACAACTATGGTTGAAAAAAGGATTTTAGGATTGGATTTAGGGACGACAAGTATCGGTTTCGCTCATGTAATTGAAGGAGACACCCCTGAGGAGTCAAGAATCATACAAATTGGTACAAGAGTTAATCCATTAAGTACTGACGAAAGGACAAACTTTGAGAAGGGTAAAGCTCTTTCTGTAAATGCAGATAGAACTCTCAAGCGAGGCGCAAGAAGAAACCTAGATCGTTATCAATTACGTCGAGAACACCTTATTGATGCATTAATAAAAGGTAAGATTATTTCTAAAGAAACAATCCTTGCAGAAGATGGAAAACAAACGACTCATCAAACTTGGGAATTACGTTCGAAATCTGTATCTGAAAAGATAGGAAAAGAGGAATTGGCTCGTGTTTTATTGGCTATCAATAAAAAGCGAGGATATAAGAGTAGTCGAAAAGCGAAAAATGAAGATGAAGGTCAAGTGATTGATGGAATGGAGATCGCAAAAAGACTGTATGAGAAAAACTTGACGCCAGGACAATTAGCTTTTCAATTATTAAATGAAGGTAAAAGGTATTTACCAGATTTCTATCGTTCAGATTTACAAGCAGAATTCGATAAAGTATGGAATTTCCAAAAACAATTTTATCCTGAAATTCTTACCGTGGATTTTTATAAAGAATTAGAAGGTAAAGGACAAAGAGCTACCTCAAGTGCGTTTTGGAGAATTTACGGATTTAATACCTCAGATATTAAGGATATAGAAGAGAGCTTAAAAAATGAACATACTATTAAGCTTAATCTTCGTGAGAAAAAGAAACTTCAAGCATATAAGTGGAGAAATGATGCTATTGCTATTCAGTTAGAAAAAGAACAGTTAGCTTTTGTTCTTACCGAAATCAATAACAACTTAAATAACTCAAGTGGTTATTTGGGAGCTATATCTGATAGAAGTAAGGAACTTTATTTTAACAAAGAAACTGTAGGTCAATACCTATATAAACAACTTCAGGAGAATCCCCATACGCGATTAAAGAATCAAGTGTTTTATCGCCAAGATTATTTGAATGAATTTGAAGCGATTTGGGAAGAACAATCTAAGCACCATCCCGAATTGACTACTGAACTTAAGCAAGAACTTCGTGATATTACTATTTTCTATCAACGAAAATTAAAATCTCAAAAAGGACTAATTAGCTTTTGTGAGTTTGAAAATAAGGAAATTGAAATAAATAGAAACGGACAATTATTAAAAAAGCAAGTAGGTTTAAGAGTAGCGCCAAAGTCTTCTCCATTATTTCAAGAATTTAAAATATGGCAAGTATTAAACAATGTTGTTGCACGTAAAAAAGGAAGTAAAAAACGTGTTGCTAAAAATGCAGTTCAAGACACTTTATTTGATGAGGAAAAAGAAATATTTGCTTTTGATTTAGAAGCGAAACAATCCTTATTTGATGAATTAAATATTAAAGGAAATCTAAAAGCCAATAAAATCATTCAACTATTAGGTTATAAACCTACAGAGTGGGAAATAAACTATACAGAGTTAGAAGGGAATCGTACCAATAAAGCATTGTATGATGCTTATTTGAAGATTTTAGAGATTGAGGGATACGATGAGGATTTGTTAAAACTTGATGCTAAAGATGACATTGATGTTTCACAACTAAATGCCTCAGCTGCGGAAATAAAAGATATGATTAAACGCATTTTTGACGTCCTGGATATTGATGTTAAGATTTTAGAGTTTGATGCCGAATTGGATGGAAAGGCATTCGAACAACAACCATCTTACCAACTTTGGCATTTGTTATATTCTTACGAAGGAGATGATTCACATAGTGGGAATGAAAAATTATATGAACTTTTAAAGGAGAAATTCGGTTTTAAGAAAGAACATGGACAAATCTTAGCTAACGTTACTCTTTCAGATGATTACGGGAACTTAAGCACCAAAGCGATGCGTAAGATCTATCCTCACATCAAAGAATTGCATTATGATAAAGCTTGTAGTTTGGCTGGTTACAATCATTCAGCAGCATCATTGACCAAAGAAGAAATTCAAAACCGTCCGTTAAAAGACAAATTAGAGTTGTTGAAAAAGAATAGCTTGCGTAATCCTGTTGTAGAGAAAATTCTCAACCAATTGGTTAATGTTGTAAATGCTTTGATAGAAAAAAATAGTGAAAAAGATGAGAAGGGTAATATTACAAAGTATTACAAATTTGATGAAATTCGAATTGAGCTTTCTCGTGATTTAAAAAAGAATGCCAAGGAGCGAGCGGAAATGACTTCTGGTATTAATGCTGCAAAAATTGCTCACGAAAAGATATTTAAACAATTACAAACAGAATTCGGTATAAAGAATCCTTCTAGAAACGATATTATAAGATATCGATTATATGAGGAGTTGAAAAACAATGGATATAAGGATTTATATACAAATGAATATATCCCTCGAGAAATTCTATTTAGCAAACAAATAGATATTGACCATATTCTACCGCAAGCTAGACTGTTCGATGATAGTTTTTCGAATAAAACAGTTGTGTATCGACATGTGAATCTAGAGAAAGGAAATCAAACGGCTTACGATTATATTGAAGGTAAGTACGGACCTGAAAAGCTAGAGGATTTTAAAACTCGAATAGGAGTTTTACAGCAATTAGGCATAAAAAATAAAGAAGAAGGAATTTCCAAAGCCAAATATCAGAAACTATTAAAGCCAGCGTCTGAAATTGGAGATGGCTTTATAGAAAGAGATTTACGAGACAGTCAATATATTGCAAAAAAAGCAAAAAATATGTTGTTTGAAATTGCTCGTTCTGTTCTCTCTACTTCTGGAAGCGTTACACATCGCTTGCGAGAAGATTGGGGTCTTATCAATATTATGCAAGAGTTAAATTTTGAAAAATTCAAAGCATTAGGCTTGACAGAGAAAGTTGAGAAGAAAGATGGAACGTTCAAAGAGCGCATTGTGGATTGGAGTAAGCGAAACGACCATAGGCATCACGCAATGGATGCTTTAACAGTCGCTTTTACAAAACATCAGCACATTAATTATTTGAATCATTTAAATGCACGCTATAACGAATCTCATAAGGACTATAAAAGTATTAAAGGTATTGAGGCCAACTTGACTTCTTGGGAAAATACCGATGATGGAAATAAGAGAAGAGTTTTCAATCTACCTATTCCAAACTTTAGACAACAAGCCAAAGAGCACTTGGAAAACGTATTGGTTTCACACAAGGCTAAAAACAAGGTAGTTACTAAAAATAAGAATAGGATTAAAACTAAAAATGGAGAGAAAGTAACGATAGAGTTAACACCAAGAGGTCAGTTACATAAAGAAACTGTCTATGGTAAATATCAATACTATGATAAAAAGGAAGAGAAAGTCGGAGCTAAGTTCGATGAAGTGACTATTAATAAAGTAAGTAATCCTTTATATAAATCATTATTGCTTGAACGATTATTAGAGAATGGTAATGACCCTAAGAAAGCATTTGGTGGAAAGAATGCTTTAAGCAAAAATCCAATTTACCTAAATGAAGATAGAACTGAAACACTGCCAGAAAAAGTTAATCTAACTTGGTTGGAGGATGATTATTCAATTCGAAAAGATGTTAACCCTGATAATTTTAAGGATATAAAGTCAATTGAAAAAATATTGGATTTAAAAGTAAAGCAACTATTAATTGACCGCTTAAAAAATTACGACAACGATCCTAAAAAAGCCTTCTCAGATTTAGATAAAAATCCAATTTGGTTAAATGAAGAAAAAGGAATCTCTATTAAACGAGTTACAATTTCTGGTGTTAAAAATGCAGAAGCCTTAAACTATAAAAAAGATCATTTAGGAAATGCTATGTTAGATGAAAACGGAAGTGAAATTCCTGTAGATTTTGTAAGTACGGGAAATAATCACCATGTGGCAATATATAGAGAGCCTGCTTTGGATAAAAAAAATCAACCAATATTGGATGAAGACGGTAATCCAACTTATAATTTACAGGAAAAAGTTGTTTCTTTCTTTGAAGCAGTTGTAAGAGTTAATCAAGGATTACCGGTAATCGACAAGTCGTATAATCAGCATTTGGGTTGGGAATTTTTATTTACCATGAAACAAAATGAAATGTTCATTTTTCCAAATGAAAAGACCGGATTTGACCCTAATGAAGTTGATTTATTGAATCCTGAGAACAGAAAACTGATTAGCCCGAATTTGTTTAGAGTACAGACTATTTCTGTAGTTAAATATGGTAATGCAATAGTACGAGACTTTAAGTTTCGTCATCATTTAGAAACTGCTGTTGAAGATAAAAGAGAGCTACAGGGTGTTACGTATAATCAGCTTAAGAGTTTACCTCCTTTAAAAGGTATTGTAAAAGTTCGTATCAATCATTTAGGAGAAATTGTAAGTGTTGGGGAGTATTAAATAATTTATACTTACTCCTTAAATAGTCAAAATTTTAGCTGGCTAATAAGCCAGCTACTTTTTTTCGGCACACTTTTAGTATATAGTTTCTTTACTATTATTATAAACTATATTACTATGGTCAAAAGAACACTACATTTTGGCAATCCTGCGCACTTAAGTGTGCAAAACAGCCAGTTAATTATTGAACTTAAAAATGATGAACGTACCAAGCATTCTGTTCCCATTGAAGACATTGGTATGCTGGTGCTTGAAAACCCTCAAATTACCCTATCAGTCGCTGTGTTAGAATTATTAATGGCCAACAAAGCGGCACTTATTTCCTGTACAAAAAACTATATCCCTGCTGGAATGTTTATTCCCTTTGATGCGCATACGGAACAAACCAGAGCGATGCAGCAGCAAGTAGAAGCAAGTATGCCACTTAAAAAGCAATTGTGGCAACAAACAGTTCAAAGAAAGATTCACAATCAAGCAAAGGTATTGGACGCCTTGAATCTAAACAGTAATCGGCTTCATTACTTAAAAGAGAATGTATTGAGTGGAGACACAACAAACTGTGAAGGACAAGCAGCCGCTTATTATTGGGGCCAGTTGTATGGTAACACATTTACCCGTTCGCAAGACAGAGAAGCTCCCAATGCGCAATTGAATTACGGTTATGCGATTCTTCGATCTGTTGTTGCACGTGCCTTGACTGCATCGGGCTTACACCCTTCTCTCGGTATTTTTCATCGCAATAAATACAATGCTTTTTGTTTAGCAGATGATATTATGGAACCTTACAGGCCTTATGTGGATTGGATCGTTATCCAGATGCTTCAAGAGGAAAGCGATTATACAGAGTTGACGAAGGAGCAAAAAGTGACGCTTTTAGCCTTGCCTCAAATGGATGTCAAAATAGGAAAGTTAACGCGGCCCTTGTTTCATGCAGTGAGTTCTACAACTGCCGGCTTAAACAGATGTCTAAAAGGAGATTTACGGAAAATTCCTTATCCTGAGTTTAACCTTTAATGCAAGAAGATGAATTGTTCACGTTTTAATGCTTACCGTACTATGTGGGTTTTTGTATTGTTTGATTTGCCAACCGAAACAAAAAAGGAGCGTAGAGTTGCTTCTTTGTTTAGAAAAAGACTACTTGACAATGGCTTCGAGATGTTTCAGTTTTCTATATACCTTCGCTTTTGCCAAAGTATGGAAAATGCAGAAATGCATACCAAACGGGTGAAATCCATGTTGCCGGAGAAAGGACGAATAGGAATCTTCTCAATTACGGATAAGCAATTTGGGAATATGGAAATTTTTTATGGTCAGAAACAAAAAGAAACGACACCGCCACCGCAACAACTGACTTTGTTTTAGAAACGAAAATCTAGATAACCTTACTCGGTGTAAAAGAAAAAAGTTCTGTTTTTTAATTTCTAAAGAACAGAACTCAATCCCTTGTCTTTATTGGCTTACAGTTATGTGACGTTGTTGTTGACTGTAAATATAAAGAACTTTTTAAAATCTGAAAGCAATTCACAACTACTACGAAAGTAAATACAACGGTAAGACTGTTGTTGTTGAC
>DATJCX010000070.1:0-57309 GCA_035497735.1 Brumimicrobium sp.
ACCTGATCTGTGGAAATCCACACAACTTAATCTATTTTAAAAAGAGGACTTTATTTCTTGACTTTTAAAAAGCACCCTTTGAAAACAAAGGGATATAGCGATTTATTGACTAGATTTGAAAAACTTTCGGATGAATGTGAATTTCTATAATTGCTTTGTTGTATTCTTTTCCATTTTCTTGTAGTTCTATTATTTCTCCTACAAACTCATCGTTTTCTAGATAGATTTCTGAAAAATTATTTTCTGAAAAACTGGGTTGATTTAACTGAATTGAAAGATTTCCAGTTAAGAAGAAACAGAGAAGAATGTTAATACCTATCCATTTTCTATGGTGATAAGACTTGTCTGGTAAATTGACTAATATTAAAAGAAAGGCAAAAGAGAAGAACCATAATGTAAACCCTATTACCCAGTGTTGCTCTATGAACTCGGCAAATATAATTCCAGAGACATAGAAGGACAATAGTTTGAAAATATTGGATTTCATAAGCTTTTAGTGTGACGTGCTAAAACTAAATTAAATCAAATAATTGATAATTCAAAATATTTGAAATGGAATTTGTAAGCCTTCGGTTTTCTGAAAGGTGTTCATAATCAGGTGTGAAAAGAAGGTGGTTTGTTATTTATATTTTTTATTTGTATATTTGCACTCCAAAAATGAGGGTTGTCAAAGAGAAAATTGAAACACACTATGAATGAGAAGTTAAAATTTGAACAAGAATATATATTTAAAACATCGCTAAATGCCTTGAATAATTTACTGATGACCCCAAGTGGTCTAAGTGAATGGTTTGCAGATAATGTAAATATTAAAGACGATATTTATACTTTTATTTGGGATGGAAGTATGGAACAAGCACGTTTAATTTCTGCAAAACACAACGAGCATATTAAATTTCAGTGGTTAGAAGACGAGGAAGAAGGATTAAAAACCTATGTTGAGTTAAAATATAAGGTTGATCCTATGACCAAAGAAGTGATTCTAAACCTGACAAGCTTTGCTACAAAAGATGAAATGGAAGAAGTTCAAGCATACTGGGAAAGTACAATCGAAGGATTGAGAATGACTTTAGGAGCATAGAATTAATCCCTTAAATTTAGGTTTATTTGTATTCAACTTCGATGTAGACTGCTTTATTAAAAATTACACATCCGTAATTGCACAAATCCTCATTATACATCAATTCAAAATTCCTTTAGGAGAATTTCCTATTGATTATTTTTATCTAAAAAATTAATTTACCTTTAAGCCCAATAAATTAACATTATGGGTGGGATTTTTATTTTATTAATTATTTTTGGATACTTTGGATTACTACTATTTATTTCATATTTAACCTCTAGGGGAACAACAGGAAATGATGCTTTCTTCACTGGAAATAAAAGTTCTAAATGGTATTTGGTAAGTTTCGGAATGATCGGTGCTTCTCTTTCAGGAGTGACCTTTATATCTATTCCTGGACTGGTCGGTGGATCCGGTTTTACCTATATGCAAATTGTAATTGGCTACCTATTTGGGTATGCCACAATAGCTTTCGTCTTACTACCTCTATATTATAAACTTAATTTGACCTCCATCTATTCCTACTTAGGTGATAGATACGGCGCATGGACACATAAAACGGGTGCTATATTCTTCTTGGTTTCAAGGATTTTAGGTTCCTCTGTTCGACTTTTCTTAGTAGCCGACGTACTTGACTATTTCGTAATGAGTAGATATGGAATTCCGTTTGAAGCTTCTGTTATTGTTACTCTTCTTCTTATTTATTTGTACACTTTTAGAGGTGGAATTAAAACCATCGTTTGGACGGATACCCTGCAAACGCTTTTCATGCTAATAGCCTTAGTGGTTAGTGTTGTTTTGATTACACAGCATCTTGGAGGAACGGAAGTAACTACAGCTGGTTTGAAGTCTCTGGGAATGACCGATTGGTTTCTAACAGATGACCCAAAAAGCAATAATTACTTTATCAAAGGAATTTTAGGTGGATTCTTTATTACCATTGGAATGACCGGTTTGGATCAGGACATGATGCAGAAGAATTTAACTTGTAAAAATCTTAAAGAGGCAAGAAAGAATGTGATGTGGCTATCTGTTACTTTATTCCTTGTGAATTTTGTGTTTTTAATGCTCGGTGGGTTGCTTTTTATGTACGTTCAGCAAAATCCTGAAATAATGGATCTTATTATGCAAATGCCTGAGGATAAACAAACGGATAGAATATTCCCGATTGTTGCACTCGAGGGTGGCTTGGGCGCTGTCATTGGAGTTGTATTTATTCTAGGCTTGGTTGCCGCTGCTTATTCTTCTGCTGATTCAGCATTGACGGCGTTGACTACTTCGGCAAGTGTTGATATTTTTAATGTGGATAAATGGGACAACAAAGCAAAAGCGGAAAGAACAAGAAAGATGATTCATATTGGAATGACGGTAATAACTTTTATTGTTATTCTCTTGGCAAATGCCTTTAAAGACAGAGATGTTATTAATACGATATTCACCATTGCAGGTTATACCTACGGTCCATTATTGGGCTTGTTTTTCTTTGGAATAATTAGTAAAAGAATGGTGAATGATAAAAGAACTTGGATTATCTGTATTATCGTTCCCGTTTTAATTTACATCTTTAAAAGTTATGAGGCTGATTGGTTTGATGGATATAAGTCTGGACACGAAATCCTTGGAGTGAATGGACTTTTGTGTTATTTAGGGCTTTACTTTATTTCTAAACCAAAAAAGACGGAGATTAACCAAGCCTCAGAAAACTAAAAGTACTTTTTTATCCTTTTTTACATTTAATTCTGTACTTTTACTATATATAGAACAGATGTAAATTGCTTGGTTTATGGATACTTCAAAAAATGATAATTCAAATACAGAAGAAAAAATAGGTATGGTTAGATTACCAAAAACTGAGTTACCACGTATAGTTATTATTGGTGGTGGATTTGCGGGGTTAAACTTAGTGAAGCAACTTAAGAATAAGAAAGTTCAAGTTGTTGTTATCGACAAGAACAATTTCCATCAATTTCAACCGCTTTTATACCAAGTAGCAACAAGTGGTATCGTTCCTGATAGTATTGCCTTTCCTCTCAGAAAACAGTTTAAAAAGTACAGCAATGTGTTTTTTAGAATGGCAGAAGTGCTAAAAGTTGACGCAGTCTCTAAGCAGTTAAAAACGAATATTGGTACGCTTAATTATGATTATCTGGTAATTGCAACAGGAAGTGATACCAACTTCTTTGGAATGGAAGACGTTCAAAAGAACAGTGTGGGGATGAAGTCTATTCAAGAAGCACTTGATATTCGTAGTGCAATTCTACAAAGTTTTGAAAAAGCTGTATCAACTTCTGATGATCAATTGCGAGATGATTTAACGAATTTCGTTGTTGTTGGTGGTGGACCAGCAGGAGTGGAGACGGTTGGTGCAATCGCCGAATTTAGAAGATATATCGTTCCAAAAGATTATCCAGATTTAAATGCTTCTGTAATGTCAATTCACTTGATTGAATCAGGTACAAAATTGCTTGCAGGAATGTCTGAAGCTTCTTCCGAAAAGGCTTTGCGCTATTTGGAAACAATGGGTGCTAAGGTGCATTTAGGAAACCGTGTTACAGGGTATGATGGAACAACTATTCAAACAAATACCGGACTTTCTTTTAGAACCAAATGTGTAATTTGGACTGCAGGGGTTCAAGGAAGTACTCCAGAAGGTATTGCAGAAGAAAGTTATGCTGGTGGTCGCCGTTTATTGGTGGATGAATACTCAGAAGTGAAAGGTTATGAAGGTATTTATGCCATCGGTGATATTGCCGGAATGATTACAAATGAAAATCCTAAAGGATATCCTATGGTGGCGCAAGTTGCTATTCAACAAGGAAAATTATTAGGCCAAAATATCTTAAATGAATTAAAAGGTAGACCAAAGAAGAAGTTTGTTTATAAAGACAAAGGTTCATTGGCTACAATTGGAAAACGAAAAGCAGTTGCAGATATCTGGGGAATGAAAATCGGTGGACGCTTGGCTTGGTGGATTTGGTCAGTGGTTCATTTAATCTCCATTAGTGGCTTTAAAAATAGAATTACAGTTGGACTTAACTGGGCTTGGAGTTACTTCTCATATGACAAAGGAAATCGTTTGATTATGAGAAAATATAAAAGAGAAGGAGAGAATTAACAATAAGTGTTATAAAAAAAGGGAAAATTAAATTTCCCTTTTTTATTTTCAATATGTTTTCGAGCTGAACGATAGATTCGTCATACGACCTAATTTAGTATTATGCATACAGTTCTGCAATTTGTTGCTTCACTTTTTCGTCCGTTAAATACTCGTCGTATGGCATCATTTTGTCCAACATTCCGTTAGGTGTAATTTCGATAATTCTATTTGCTACTGTTCTCACTAATTCGTGGTCATGTGAAGTAAATAGGATAATTCCACCAAACTCTTTCATTCCGTTGTTTAGAGCTGTAATAGATTCTAGGTCCAAGTGGTTTGTAGGCTCATCCATCATCAATAGATTTCCTTTAGCCAACATTAATCTAGAAAGCATACATCTTACCTTTTCCCCTCCTGAAAGAACTTTTGAGCTCTTTAATGCTTCTTCTCCTGAGAATAACATTCTTCCTAAGAAACCACGTAAGTTCACTTCTTCCTTCTCTTCCTGCGTTTTTGCGTAATCTCTCAACCAGTCAACCAAGTTGTCATCTGATTTAAAGAAAGAGCTGTTGTCGTTTGGCAAGTATGCTGTTGTAATGGTTGTACCAAATACAATCTCACCAGTCTTTGGTTGTCTGTTTCCATTTAGAATCTCAAATAAAGCTGTTAAAGCTTGAGAGTTCTTAGAAACAAATGCGATTTTATCTGTCTTGTGAACGTTGATGTTGATGTTGGAGAAAAGAACTTCCCCGTCTTGTTCGTAAGATAAATCGGTAATATGTAAAACCTGATCTCCAGCTTCTCTTTCTTGCTCGAAGAAAATACCTGGGTATCTTCTTGAAGAAGGTTGAATCTCATCTAGATCTAATTTTTCTAGTAATTTTCTTCTACTCGTTGCTTGCTTTGACTTGGCAGCGTTTGCAGAGAATCGAGAGATAAAATCTTGTAATTCTTTTTTCTTCTCTTCTGCCTTCTTGTTCTTGTCTGCTCTTTGTCTTGAAGCTAATTGTGAAGATTCGTACCAGAAAGAGTAGTTTCCTGTGAATAATTGGATTTTCGAATAGTCAATATCACAGATGTGTGTACAAACTGTATCTAAAAAGTGACGGTCGTGAGATACAACGATTACGGTATTTTTGAAATCTAATAAGAAATCTTCTAACCAGTTAATTGTCGCAATATCCAAGTCGTTTGTAGGCTCATCCAGAATTAATAAATCTGGGTTACCAAACAATGCTTGTACTAATAGCACACGAACTTTTAAGTCGCTAGGCATGTCTTTCATTAAAGTGTAATGCTTAGACTCGTCGATACCTAAGTTGGAAAGCATTGTCGCAGCATCTGCTTCAGCATTCCATCCGTCCATGTCAGCAAATTCCGCCTCTAATTCAGAAGCGCGAATACCGTCTGCGTCCGAAAAATCTTCTTTTGCATACAATGCGTCTTTTTCTTGCATGATTTCAAAAAGACGTTGGTGACCACGAATAACAGTTTGTAGGACTTCAAATTCGTCAAAAGCAAAGTGGTCCTGTCTTAATACTGCCATACGCTTACCCGGTTCTAAAGAAATATGTCCTTTAGTTGGGTCTTGGTCGCCCGATAAAATCTTTAAAAATGTAGATTTTCCTGCACCATTTGCGCCAATTACACCGTAGCAGTTTCCGTGTAAAAACTTCAGGTTTACATCGTCAAATAGAACGCGCTTCCCAAATTGAAGTGATAAGTTACTAACTGTTATCATTATATTATTTGTTTATTTTAAATTCTTTGTGTTATTTACTTTTATTCGTCTTCAAGATTCGCTCGTAACATTTGTCTCAACTTACGATTGTATTCGTCTTGGAGGTATTTAAAGTAGTTGTTCGTGCTCTTTGCGATACATTTAGTGTATTGCTTCAAGCGACTCTCAATATGCTCCTGAATCGAATCTAAAACCTCTAGGCCGTCATAGAAGTCACTTGCTTTTGTTGCGATGGCTTGAAAGTGGTTTTCTAAAGAGTCATCAATTGCTTGTTTTCCTTTATCTCCACGCTCGATGTAGTTCATGTAAACTTCCTTGATGTCAAAACTGTCAAGTAGTTCAACATCGACTCTTTCCTGAACGTGCTTTGGTAGTGAGTAAGCTGCTTCAAACATAGCGTCTTCCTGTTCTGATAAGCGTGACTCCAAGAATCTGTTCGGATACATAAATGCATCTTGCCAGTTGATGTAGTCTTGCCACAATCCAAATCTACGTACGTTATTCCCTAAGTCGATTAATTGGAAATGGTTTTTGTTTGGCAGCTTTCTTGAACCACGACCAATCATCTGATGATATAGTGTTAAAGAACGTGTTGCTCTATTTAAAATAATTGTTTGAACAGTTGGCTCGTCAAATCCTGTTGTTAAAATCCCAACGGATGTTAAGATAGCATCAGGGGTTTCTTTAAACCACTTTAAAATATCTTTTCTATCAGTATCTGAAAACGTACTGTCTAGGTGGCGAATATTGTAACCTCTTTTGTGAAAAGTCTCCTGAACGCGAATACTTGTTTCAATTCCCGAGTTAAAAATCAAGGTTTTTGTACCGATAGCAACTTCTTCATAAGCAAAAAGTAATTTCTCTTGCATAAAGTAGTTACCATAAACTTGCTCAGAACTGCTTACAGTAAAGTCTCCGTTTGATCCAATTTTTAATCCGTGAAGATTCACGTCGTAAGTGAAAGTTTCTGCGTTTGCTAAATATCCTTTCTCAATTAATGAAGAGATACTTTCTCCTACTTTTAATTTATCATAGTGGTCATTCAAAGGTAAAGCTTTGTTTGAACTTAAAGGTGTTGCAGTAACTCCCAAGATGTTCACTTGCTCATAATACTTAAAAATCTTTCTAAAACTGTTGTAATGCGCCTCATCGACAATTACCAGTCCGATATCTTGAACAAAATTCTCGTCATCTTGTAAACGATTGTTTAAAGTTTCAACCATCGCGATAAAACAATTGAATTCTCCTTGGTCTTCAAGTGTCTTTACTTCGCTATTAATAACTTTGTTAGAAACGGCAATTGCATCAAGTTGTTTTGAGGTTTGAATAGAAAGTTCAATCCTATGTGTTAGAATAAGTACTTTTTTATTCCAATGCTTAATGTATTCTTTTGTAATTTCAGAGAAAATAACTGTTTTACCTCCTCCTGTTGGAAGTTGGTATAACAAATTAAAGTCAGGGCCATTTTCTTTTAATTCGGAAATAATTTGGTTGACTGTTTTTTCTTGAAATGGATATAATCTTTTGCTTTCGAAAAGTGCTTCGTCTATCATGTTATTAATTCTCAATTTTTATCAATAAGTTTGAAATTTCGGGCTACAAAAGTACGGTCTTTTTCGTGAACAAAAAAATTTAAGTGCAAAAATTCTTAAATTCAGGTAGTTAAAGACAAAAAAAGATAATTTTTAGGTGAAAAAAGGTAAATGATATTTTTCCTTATTTAGGTATAAAAATGTCAAAATTAGCCGCAAAAAGAAGGGCGTTTCATTGAAACGCCCTTCTTGTAATATATGTTCTTTTTGGAGCTAAAACTCACTCCTTTTTTATCGTGTGAAATCTGCCGAATTTTATCCATTTAGAGCAGAAAGGTAACGTTCTGCGTCTAGTGCAGCCATCGCACCAGTTCCTGCAGCTGTAACTGCTTGTCTGTATGTTTTGTCAGCAGCATCTCCAGCTACGAATACACCTGGCACGTTTGTTTTTGTTGTACCTGGCTCTTCATACTCAATATATCCTGTTTCATCCAATTTCAGGTAATCTTTGAAAATATCTGTATTTGGTTTGTGTCCAATTGCTACGAAGAAACCTGTTGCCGGAATGTCATGCGTCTCATTTGTTTGGTTATTTTTAACTCTAACGCCTGTAACTCCATGATCGTCTCCTAATACTTCTTCTGTTTCTGTATTAAATAAAATCTCGATGTTTGGTGTGTTTCTTACACGCTCTTCCATGATTTTTGAAGCACGGAACTCATCTCTACGTACTAACATTGTAACTTTAGAGGCTAATTTCGAAAGGTAATGCGCCTCTTCACAAGCAGAGTCTCCAGCACCTACGATAACTACTTCTTGATTTCTGTAGAAGAATCCATCACAAACTGCACAAGCAGAAACTCCTCCACCCATTTTTAAATACTTTTGCTCAGACTCTAATCCTAAGTACAATGCAGAAGCTCCAGTTGATATAATAACTGTTTTTGCGTGAATTTCTTTACCGCTGTCATCCCAAGCTTTGTGAATTGGCCCTGAAAAATCAACCTTGTCAATGAAGCCAGGACGAACGTCAGTGTCAAATCGCTCAGCTTGCGCTTGTAATTGCGCCATCATTTCTGGACCGTTGATTCCGTCAGGGTAACCAGGGAAGTTCTCTACATCGTTAGTCGTTGTCAATTGTCCTCCAGGTTGCATCCCTTGGTATAATACTGGACTCATGTCAGCACGAGCAGCATAGATTGCAGCAGTATAACCCGCTGGGCCAGAACCAATAATCAGACAGTCAATATTTTGTATTTCGCTCATATTTCTATTCTTTAAATGATATATATATTCTTTTTCGTGTTCGCAAAGATAACAGAATTATTCTGTTTTTTTAGTAACATAGGTTACGATTACTTGTTAAAATAAGCTAAGTGAAAATTCTTGATATGGCTTAATATTAAAGAGAATTTCAATTTTAAGAGGCGGTTTCAGTATGACCCGAATCTTTGACAATATCTTTTAGTTCGCTCAATTCTTCCTTGGTTAAATGTCGCCATTTCCCATAGGCAGTATCTAAATGAATGTTCAATACGCGTACTCTTCTAAGTTTTCGAACATTATAACCTAAATGTTCTGTCATTCTACGAATCTGTCTGTTAAGACCTTGGGTTAGAACAATTCTGAATGTCTTGTCTCCTAATTGTTCAACTTCACATTTCTTCGTAACGGTGTCTAAAATAGGAACGCCATTGGACATCTTGAAAATGAAATCTCGGGTTATCGGCTTGTCTACTGTAACAATGTATTCCTTTCCGTGATTGTTCTTTGAACGTAGAATTCTATTGACAATATCGCCATCATTGGTCAGAAGAATTAATCCTTCACTCATCTTGTCCAATCGTCCGATAGGGAAGATGCGCTCCGGGTAATTCATGTAGTCAATGATGTTGTCCTTTTCTCTGATTGTATCTGTTGTACAAACAATTCCAATTGGTTTGTTTAAAGCAATATAGATATTTGTTTGTTCGTCTGTACTAACTGCTTTTCCATCTACAGCAACAACATCACCCGATTTTACTTTTGTTCCCATCTCTGGAACTTTTCCGTTGATGGTAACTCTTCCTTCCTCAATAAGCTTGTCGGCCGCTCGTCTTGAGCAATAACCAGCCTCACTAAGATATTTGTTAATTCTAGTTTCTAGTTCCATGGCTTATTTTTTAAGGAATTGAAGGTCTTGGTAATTGTAGCTAAAGTCGGTAGCTGGAGAAATTGGACTTACTTTGAAGCCTATTACTCTTCCTTCGGTATCCAACTCGAAGTTGATAAATGCATTTGCATTTAATGTCGGATCATCCCAATAAACGACATAGGTTGTTCCTTTGTAGAAGTGCATTTTTCCTGATAAGTCTGGTGACTTCTTGGAAGTAAAACGAATCGTATTTTTTTGCTCTATAATGGTAACATCTCCAAACCAAGTATCTGTGAATTCTCCTAGAATTGAAGTTGTAGGAAGGGGAATGTTTTTGTTTTTAAGTTGTTTCTTAACTTCTGTTTCAACTTCTTCAACGATTTCCAGGTTTTTCACTTCGTTCTTATAAACAATTTCTCTGTATTGTTCAACTCTGTCTTCTCCTTGAATGCCGAAATAAGCATCTTTGATACTGTTTGTAATAGCTGTAAATGCTGCACCAGATTCTTGGTTGGTTAGAACAATTATTCCCAAACCAATTTCAGGAATTAAGGTTACTTGACTAACAATTCCTAAAAGTCCTCCTGTATGTGATGCTTGTAGGTGACCATTAACGTCTGCAACAAACCAACCGAGTCCACTTGCGCTATAATGTGTGTTGTAAGGACCTTTTCTAGGTGTAGAATTTGCTTGTGGATTCCACATTTCCACTGCTTGTTGATGGGAGAATAAACTTTTCTCTAGTTCCTCACCGTATTTTCCATAATGTAAACGTGCTTGTACCCATTTAGTCATATCTTCAATTGAAGCATAGATTCCGGCCGCTGGGTCACCAATTTTCGTGAATGTTTTTTGAGTAGTCATCAACTTTCCATTAATTAAGGTATGACCGTCAATTCTGTTCTTGTCATTGTTGATTTTCTCCTCATCAAATGTCGCTCGTTCCATATTTAATGGTTCGAAAAAATGCTTTTCAATGTATGTTTCATAAGGAATTCCTGAAACGCGTGTAACGATTTCTCCTGCTAGAATATAGAATAAGTTGTTATAAGATACTTCCGTTCTAAAAGAAGAAACTGGTTTGAAATGTCTTAAGTTATGAATTAATTCTTCTAATGTCGTAGAGTTTTTACCTGGGAATACCATCAAATCACCTGCGCCTAATCCCAATCCGCTTCTATGTGAAAGAATGTCGCGAATGGTAAGTTCTCTTGTAACATAAGCGTCGTCAAGTTTTAGCTCAGGAATAATCTCCGTAATCTTCGTGTCCCATGATAATTTATTTTTATCTACCAATTGTGCAATCGCTGCTGTAGTAAAAGCTTTTGTATTGGAGGCAATTCCGAAAATCGTCTTGGTATCTACTGGCTTTTGATTGTTAACAGAGCGAACGCCAAAACCTTTTTGAATAACGATAGTGTCATTTTTTATCACCGCTACTGCCATTCCAGGAACGTCAAAAGTGGCCATGGTTTTTTGTACTAAGCTATCAATTTGTTCCTCGGATAAGGGTTGTGAAAATGTAATACCGATAGTTGTAAATATCAGTACAAAAGATAAAAGTATTCTTTGCATAATTCTAAAGTTAGAAATTTGAATCAATGGGTCAGCGAATTACATGCCAGGCATTCCTCCCTTCATTTGACGCATCAAATTGGCCATGTTGTTCTTATTACTCATCATCTTCATCATCTTTTTAGTGTCGTTGAATTGCTTAAGTAACTTGTTAACCTCTTGAATGTTTTGTCCACTTCCTCTAGCGATACGTTTCTTGCGATTGTTGTCGATGGCATCTGGATTTTCTCTTTCGAATGGCGTCATTGAATGAATAATCGCTTCGATGTGCTTGAATGCGTCATCTTCGATTTCAACTCCTTTCATTGCTTTCCCCATTCCTGGAATCATTCCCATTAAATCCTTAACGTTACCCATTTTCTTGATCTGACTGATCTGAGCAAGGAAGTCATTAAAGTCAAATTGATTCTTACGGATTCTCTTTTGAAGTTTTTGCGCCTCTTTCTCGTCGAACTGCTCTTGTGCGCGTTCAACTAAAGAAACAACGTCTCCCATCCCTAAGATACGGTCAGCCATACGTTTTGGATAGAAAACATCTAATGCTTCCATTTTCTCTCCCGTACCAACAAACTTAATTGGCTTGTTTACTACCGACTTAATTGAAATAGCTGCTCCACCTCGAGTATCCCCGTCAAGCTTCGTTAAAACTACTCCGTCAAAATTAATTTTCTCGTTGAATGCTTTTGCAGTGTTAACAGCATCCTGACCTGTCATGGCATCTACCACAAATAAAGTCTCAGTTGGACGAATTGCATCTTTCACATTTGCAATCTCCGTCATCATTTGCTCATCAATAGCCAAACGACCTGCGGTGTCAATAATCACTACGTTGAATCCATTGCTTTTTGCATGCTGAATCGCTGCTTCCGCAATTTTAACCGGATTCTTTTCTTCTCTATTTGAATAAACCTCTACGCCAATTTGTTCTCCAAGAACGTGTAACTGGTCGATCGCAGCTGGACGGTAAACGTCACATGCTACTAGTAATGGCTTCTTTCCTTTTTTCGTTTTTAAGAAATTTGCCAATTTACCCGAGAAAGTTGTCTTACCAGAACCTTGTAGTCCCGACATTAAGATAATTCCAGGATTTCCTTGGTAATTGATTTCCGTTTCTTCTTCTCCCATTAACTTCACCAACTCTTCGTGGGTGATCTTAATCATCAACTGTCCAGGGGAAACTGCTGTAAGAACATCACGGCCAAGTGCCGTCTCTTTAACATTGTTGGTAAACTCTTTGGCTGTGTTAAAGTTAACGTCAGCATCTAATAATGCACGACGTACTTCTTTTAATGTTTCAGCTACGTTAATTTCAGAGATTTGACCCTGACCTTTTAAGACTTTAAACGCTCTATCGAACTTTTCTGTTAAATTTTCAAACATATCGCTACGTGATTTCTAATTTGGAGTGCAAAAATAAGAAAAATAGAGATAATATTCAAGTAAAAAAGGAAAGCTTAAAAATAATAGTTGAAATAGACCCTAAAACAAGTCATTTTTCTTTCCGATTTGACTGACTTTTACTAACTTAGTTGCCTAAATTTATATAAATATGAAAGTAGCAATACCGCAATCAGAATATCCTATATTTTTCGCAGATTACTTAAAACTTTGTGAAGTTGATATCTTAAAAGAATTAGAAGAACAGTTGGAACTATATGTTGATCTTGTTAGAAGTATTCCAGCAGAGAAACATCTGTATCGCTATGCGCCGAATAAATGGACCATTAAGGAAGTAATTGGTCACAATACGGATACAGAACGTGTAAAATTCGACTGTGCGTTTAGAATAGCACGTGGAGAACAAGCACCAATTCCTGGATTTGATGAAGACGCTTATGTAGCAATTACGGATTTCAACGCTAGAGAAATGGAAGATTTGTTAGAAGAATTTATTCTTGTAAGAAAAGGAAATATCGCATTTTTTAAATCGTTGAAAGAAGAAGACTTGTTGAGAATGGGAACAGCCTCTAATAAGCCGGTTAGCGTACGCGCCTTGTTTTATTTCTTGATTGGACATGTTCGTCACCATGAAAACATTCTAAACGAAAGATATTTAGAACGTTAAGAAGTTGGCGTGCTTATCTATTGAACGCTATATGTATGAATGATTAAATACACTTTCAGTGTTTTTGTTCCGAATAGTACTGTTTTACCATTCGGATTCTAGGATATAAACGAAAATCATTCTTAAGAAAGAGAGTTTGTTCATTTTATGCGAACTCCTTTTTTTATTCAAGAATATTTTTAATTCTTTCCCTCTAAAAGTTTTAAATTATTAGGTGTGGATTAAATATTTTGACTTATATTGGTCTTTTATTACAGTTTATAAATCACGATATGAAAACAACTACTCAACTATTATTACTCGTTTTCCTGTTTACTTTATTGGGATGTTCTAAGTATGAAGAAGGAAATGCTTCAATAATTTCTGCGAAAATTAGAATTTGTAGAACTTGGGAGCCTATAAAGTATCATTATTCGGATGGAAGCTCAACATCAAATGTTGACAAAGGCTTCGTTACTTTGAGAAAAGATATGACAGGAACTATTCAAATTGGACAAGGAGCATTGTCTATTTCAATCAATGGACATTGGAAGTTTTTTGACAATAATACAAAAATCAACTTTAAAGCAAACGGAATTGATGATGATTACGAAATTGTAAAATTATCATTAAATACACTAAAGTTAAGAGATAAATTAAATACAGTAATTGAATATGAAGCGACGAACTAACTACTGATTTCCGATACAATCCCCAATCATTCTTGTAGGGCTAAGTACTGATAATCAGTATGTTGTTGTTGATGTGGTAGGTTTGTAAAGTGATCGAAAGGAAGTATGCGTTGTGTCATATTTATAAATATAAAAGTTAGAGAAGTGTTCATTAGAAAGAAGTCAATGTTACACAAGAAATAAATAGGTTCAATGACAATCAGTAAATATATAGCTACTTACTATTATTACTTTTACTTTTTGTTATTTTTGTAGTCTTATAAGAGAGTTTAAATTTATGAAAAAAATACAAATGGTTGATCTCGTAACACAATACGAGAAAATTAAACCTGAAATTCAAACAGCAATTAATTCAGTTTTAGACAGTGCTCAGTTTATCAACGGACCAGAAGTTCAGGAATTCAAAAAAGAATTATCTGATTATCTAGGCGTTAAGCACGTTATTCCATGTGCAAATGGAACTGATGCGTTACAAATGGCCTTGATGGCACTAGGGTTAAAGCCAGGGGATGAGGTAATCACTCCTTCTTATACTTTTATCGCTACTACAGAGGTGATTGGTCTATTGGGACTAAAACCTGTTTTTGTAGATTGTGAAAAAGATACATTTAATATTTCGCCTAAAGCCATAGAAGCAGCAATTACTAGAAATACAAAAGCAATTGTTCCAGTTCACTTATACGGACAGTCGGCGGATATGGAAGCGATTTTAAAGATTGCGAAAAAATATGACTTAGCGATTATAGAAGATAACGCACAAGCAATTGGTTCAGACTATACTTTCTCTGATGGAAGAAAACAAAAGGTAGGAACAATTGGTGATATCGGTTGTACAAGCTTTTTCCCTTCGAAGAATTTAGGTTGTTACGGAGATGGAGGTGCTATTTTCACAAATAACGATGAATTAGCAGAGAAGCTAGCAATGATTGCTAATCACGGTCAAAGTAAAAGATACTACCACGATATGATTGGTTGTAACTCTCGTTTGGATAGTATCCAAGCAGCCGTTTTGAGAATTAAATTGAGAGAATTAGATAATTATATCGACGCAAGAAGAAAAGCAGCTGATTACTACGATTCCAAATTTAAAGATGTAAAAGAAATTACTGTTCCTTTTAGAGCGGCTAATACTAAACACGTTTTCCACCAATACACCATTCAGTTGTCAGATAAAATTGACAGAGATGCTTTGGTAGAATACTTAGGAAAGAAAGATATTCCTGCAATGATCTATTATCCAGTTCCTGCTCATAAACAAAAAATGTTTACGGGTATTGAAACGTCTTTCGGTAATTTAGAAAATACGGATTGGTTGACGACTCGCGTAATGTCTTTACCAATGCATACTGAATTAGATGAAGATCAACTTGAGTTTATTACCTCGAGTGTAAAAGAATTTATTGAAAAATGAAAAATATAACAGTTGTTGGAACTGGTTATGTTGGACTTGTAACGGGAACATGTTTTGCCGAAACAGGAAACAATGTAATCTGTGTAGATATTGATGAGAAGAAGGTAGAGAAGTTAAAACAAGGGATTGTTCCAATTTACGAACCACAGTTAGATGTTCTTTTTGAAAGAAATATTAGAGGTGGAAGATTAAGTTTTACGACTTCTTTAGAAGAAGGTTTAAAAGATGCGGAAATTGTATTTTTAGCACTTCCAACACCTCCAGGAGCAGACGGGTCAGCAGACTTATCTTATGTTTTAGGTGTAGCTGAACAGCTAGGAGAAATGATGACGGATTATAAAGTTATTGTTGATAAAAGTACTGTCCCAGTTGGTACCGCAGAAAAAGTTACAGCAGCAATTGCAAAAAATGCAAAGGCGGACTTTGATGTGGTTTCTAATCCAGAATTTTTACGTGAAGGTTTTGCAGTTGAAGATTTCCTAAAACCAGACAGAGTAGTTATCGGATCTTCTTCTGAAAGAGCTAGAAAAGTGATGGAGGATTTGTACAGACCTTTTGTAAGACAAGGTAATGCAATAATTCATATGGATGAGAAATCAGCAGAACTAACAAAATACGCAGCTAATTCTTTCCTTGCAACCAAAATCACCTTTATGAATGAGATTGCAAACTTTTGCGAAATCGTAGGGGCAGATGTAGATCATGTAAGAATTGGAATGGGGTCAGATTCCCGTATTGGAAATCGTTTCTTGTTTCCTGGTATAGGATATGGTGGCTCTTGCTTTCCTAAAGACGTTCAAGCTTTGGTGAAAAGCGGGAGAGAAAATGAATTTGACTTCCAGATATTGCAGGCAGTAATGGAAATCAATGAAAACCAAAAAACGATTTTAATTCCTAAGATTAAGAACTTCTTCAGAGGAAACTTAGAAGGAAAACACTTTGCACTTTGGGGATTGGCTTTCAAACCAAACACGGACGATATTCGAGAAGCACCTGCTTTGTATATGATTGATGCTTTATTGGCTGAAGGTGCTGCTATTACTGCTTATGACCCAGAAGCAATGAACAATGTACGCGCAATTTACGGCGATAGAATTAATTTCGCTGAAAATGAATACGAAGCTGCAAATGGAAAGGACGCTTTAATCATTAGTACGGAATGGAGCATCTTTAGAAATCCGGATTTTAACAGGATAGGAGAGTTATTGAAAGATAAGGTGATATTTGATGGTAGAAATTTATTCGAAATTGAAAAAATGAATGAAAAAGGTTTCTATTATGAATCAATTGGTAGAAAAACAGTAGAAAAATGAGTGAAAGAAAAAGGATATTAATTACAGGTGCAGCAGGATTTCTAGGTTCTCATCTTTGTGATAGATTCATAAAAGATGGCTACCATGTTATTGGAATGGATAACTTAATTACTGGTCGATTGTCAAATATTGAACATCTGTTTCCACTAGAGAATTTTGAATTTTATAATCACGATGTTTCTAACTTCATTCATGTGCCAGGAAAACTGGACTACATTCTTCACTTTGCTTCTCCTGCAAGTCCAATCGATTACTTAAAGATTCCAATTCAGACTTTAAAGGTAGGTTCTTTAGGAATTCACAATTGCTTAGGACTGGCGAGAGTAAAAAATGCTAGGGTTTTAATTGCTTCAACTTCTGAGGTTTATGGAGACCCTGAAGTACATCCTCAAACGGAATCTTATTGGGGGAATGTGAATCCAATCGGACCGAGAGGAGTGTATGATGAAGCAAAACGATTCCAAGAAGCAATGACAATGGCTTACCATACTTATCATGGAATAGAAACGAGAATTGTGCGAATTTTTAATACTTATGGACCTAGAATGCGACTGAATGATGGTCGTGTTTTACCAGCATTTATCGGACAAGCCCTAAGGGGTGAAGACTTAAGTGTTTTTGGTGATGGTAGCCAAACACGCTCTTTCTGCTATGTCGATGATTTAGTAGAAGGAATTGTAAGATTACTTATGTCTGATTATGTAGAACCTGTAAATATTGGAAATCCAGACGAAATTACGATTCGTGAATTCGCGGATGAAATTATTAAGTTAACAGGAACAAAGCAGAAGGTATGCTATCAAGAGCTACCAGTGAATGATCCAAAACAAAGACGTCCAGATATTACTCTAGCAAGAGAATTGTTAGGCTGGGAACCAAAGATAGAGAGAGCAGAAGGTCTAAGAAGAACTTACGAGTATTTCAAAGGTTTATCAAATGAAGAATTACACCATAAGGAACACAGCGACTTTGAAAAATATATTAATTAATCAAAATGAACTACTTTTCTCATTCAACTGCAATAATTGACGAGGGCTGTACTATTGGTGATGGCACCAAGATTTGGCATTTTTCGCATATTATGCCTAATTGCGTCATAGGAAATGATTGTAATATTGGCCAAAACGTAGTGGTTTCACCCGAGGTAGTATTGGGAAACAATGTTAAAGTTCAAAACAATGTTTCAATATACACAGGTGTCATTTGTGAAGATGATGTATTCTTAGGCCCTTCAATGGTTTTTACCAATGTGATTAATCCAAGAAGTGCAGTTATTCGTCGTGACCAGTATTTAGAGACTATCGTGAGGAAAGGTGCTTCAATTGGCGCTAACGCAACGATTGTTTGTGGCAATGAGATTGGAATGTATTCCATGATTGGAGCAGGAGCAGTGATAACAAAAGAAGTTCTTCCTTATGCTTTGGTTGTTGGAAATCCCGCCAAGCAAATTGGTTGGGTGAGTGAGTACGGTCATCGCTTACATTTTGATGAAAGTAACAAAGCTACTTGCGAAGAAAGCAAGCAAATATACGAATTGAGAAACGGAGGCGTTACAAGAATAGACTAAAGAAAAGGAAGATGGAAGAGAAAATTAAATTCGCTATTATTGGTTGTGGTCATATTGGAAAACGCCATGCTGCAATGGTGATGGAGAACCCAGAAGCCGAATTGGTAGCTTTGATAGATGTGAAGCCTAAAGATACTTTAGGAATTGAACGCTTTGAAGTTCCTTTCTTTAACTCAGTGGATGATTTTATCGCCGCTGGAATTGATTACGATATAGCCAATGTTTGTACCCCAAACGGCTTGCATGCTGAACAAAGTATAAAAGTTCTCGCAAATAACAAACATGTCGTTTGTGAAAAACCTATGGCTTTGACCAAGAGTAGTTGTGAGGATATTATATTTAAGTCGCTACAAATGTCAAAGCATGTGTTCTGCGTAATGCAAAATAGATATTCACCGCCCTCTGAATGGATTAAGTCTATTATAGATCAGAAGCTTTTAGGAGAAATATACATGGTGCAGATTAACTGCTATTGGAATAGAGATGAAAGATACTACAAAAAAGGTGGCTGGAAAGGAGTTCAAGAGCTAGATGGAGGTACCTTATTTACACAATTCTCTCACTTTATAGATATTATGTATTGGCTTTTCGGAGATATTACAAATATTCAAGGAAAGTTTGCCGATTTTGCACACGAAGGATTAACGGATTTTGAAGACTCAGGATTTGTTAACTTCGACTTTGTACAAGGTGGTATGGGTTCAATCAACTATTCTACTGCAGTAGCACACCAAAATTTAGAATCATCCCTAACTGTCATTGCAGAAAATGGTTCTGTAAAGATAGGAGGACAATACATGGATAAAGTTGAAATCTGTGATATAAAAGATTATGAAATGCCAGAGTTGGCACCAACGAATCCTGGAAATGACTACGGAACTTATAAAGGTTCTGCAGCCAATCACCATTATGTGATTCAAAACGTTGTAGATACCTTAAAAGGAAGAAACGTTGCAACTACCAACGCGCTAGAAGGCTTGAAAGTTGTTGAAATCATTGAAAGAATTTATAGAAAAAGAAACAATCAAACACCTATAACTTAATATGAAAATGAATGAATCTATTCACACTAAATTAATTGAGAGAAAAGAAAAAATAGCCGTTATCGGACTTGGATATGTGGGACTACCCATCGCTTTGGAGTTCGCTAAAAAAATGAATGTTGTTGGATTTGACATCAATGCTAAAAGGGTGGAGATGATGAAAAATAAAATCGATCCGAGTAAAGAGTTAGAAACTGAAGTTTTTGAAAATAAAACAATTGAATTTACTGCAGATATCAATGACTTAAGAGACGTGAAGTTTTTTGTTGTTGCTGTTCCAACTCCTATTGATGAAGCTAGAACTCCAGATCTGAGACCTTTATTAGGCGCTACAGAAACGGTTGCTAAAGTCCTGAAAAAAGGTGATTATGTTGTTTTTGAATCAACGGTTTACCCTGGATGTACGGAAGAAGACTGTGTTCCTGTGTTAGAGGAACTTTCTGGATTGGAAAGATTAATAGATTTTAAAGTTGGCTACTCACCTGAACGTATCAACCCAGGAGACAAAAAGAATACTTTACAAAATGTAGTAAAAGTTGTTTCTGGAATCGACGCGGAATCTTTAGAAGAAATCGCAAAAGTTTATGAAGAGGTTGTAACTGTTGGCGTTCACAGAGCAAGTTCAATCAAAGTGGCTGAGGCAGCAAAAATCATTGAAAATACGCAACGTGACGTAAATATCTCTTTAATTAATGAATTGTCAATTATTTTTAATAAATTGGATATCAATACATTTGAGGTCTTGGAAGCGGCTGGAACGAAATGGAATTTCCTTAATTTTACACCAGGATTAGTAGGCGGACATTGTATTGGAGTGGACCCTTATTACTTGCTGCATAGAGCAGAAAAGGAAGGTTATCATGCGGAAGTGATTAATAGTGGTAGAGCAATTAACGACTCTATGGGCTTTTATATCGGAAAGCAAGCAGTGAAGAGGATGATAGCGCAAGGAAAAGACATGAACGAAGCAAGAGTGCTTGTATTGGGCGCTACTTTTAAAGAGAATGTGAGTGACATCAGAAATTCAAAAGTAATTGATGTGGTAAAGGAATTAAAATCTTTCTCCGTAAAGGTGGACTTGATGGATCCTTATGCAGATTCGGAGGAATTGTTTCGTGAATATGGCGTTCCATTGACCAAAGAAGCAAGAACAGATTATGACGCTGTTGTTGTGGCGGTTAATCACGAAGAATATTTAGATTTAAAAGAAGATGACTTCAAGAAATACTTGAAAAATGGTAAAGGTCTATTGGTGGATATCAAAGGAATTTACAGAGGTCAGATTAATGAAATTGAATACTGGAGTTTATAATGGTAACAAAGAATATCTTAGTAACTGGAGGAGCTGGATTTATTGGTTCTCACCTTGTTAGGCGTTTGGTGAATAACTATCCTGATTATCACATTGTCAATTTTGATAAGTTGACTTATGCTGGGAATTTGGAGAATTTGAAAGATGTAACGGATATGCCGAATTACACTTTTGTAAAAGGAGATATTTGCAGTGAAGCCGACTTGAATGGCGTTTTTGAAAAACATAACATTACCGATGTTATCCATTTGGCTGCTGAATCGCATGTGGATAGATCGATTTCTGGACCTATGGAGTTTGTGATGACAAATGTAGTGGGAACAGTCAATCTGTTAAACGTTGCTCGTAGCTACTGGAAAGATTTGGAGAATCATATTTTCTATCATGTATCAACCGATGAGGTTTACGGTAGCCTTGGAAAGGAAGGCTTGTTTATGGAGACAACTGCCTACGACCCAAGAAGCCCGTATTCTGCCTCTAAAGGAAGTTCAGACCACTTTGTGCGTGCTTATCATCATACGTATGGAATGCAGGTGAAGATTTCGAATTGTTCTAACAATTATGGAAGTCATCAATTCCCAGAAAAACTAATTCCACTAATGATTCACAATGCGGTAAGCGGTAAGGAATTGCCTATTTACGGTGACGGACTGAATGTTAGGGATTGGCTTTGGGTGGAAGATCACGCAAGTGCAATCGATACCGTTTTTCATAAAGGAAGGAATGGAGAGACATACAATATCGGAGGTTTAAATGAATGGACGAATATTGACTTAGTGAAGCGCATTGCGAGCATCATCGATGATAAGCTAGGAAGAGATAAAGGGGCGACTGAAAAGCAGATTAAATTTATCAAAGATAGAGCTGGGCATGATAGGCGCTATGCAATTGATGCTACAAAAATCGAGAAAGAATTGGACTGGAAGCCTTCTATCACTTTTGAGAAAGGACTAGAGGAGACCATCGATTGGTATTTGAAAAATGAAGAATGGGTAAAGAATGTTATTTCAGGGGAATACCAAAGTTATTATGAAAATCAATATAAGGACTAAAAATGTATTCGTTTGAAAGTCAATATATTTTTTTAGTTATCTTGATTAGAATACAATTATTTAGAATATCTTTCGTTTCTAATAATACACAATAAAACATTTATTTATGAAAACTAACAAATTCTTTTTCTTCATTTTCACAGCCTTATTTTTCACTTTTACAGCTTGTGTAAAGGACAAAGATAAAAATGCAGAATACAAAACTACTGAAAGTTATGATTTGAAAAACATAGCTTACGGAAGTCACAATCAGCAAAAGATGGATATTTATTTGCCGAAGAATAGAAATGAAGAAACCAAAGTTTTTGTACTTATTCATGGTGGTGGATGGAATGCTGGAAATAAAAGTGACTTTACCTATATGATGGATAACTTAAAAGGAATTTATCCTGATTATGCTATCATTAACTTGAATTATCGTCTTGGTTCTGTAGGAAGTCCAGGATATAATAAGCAAATCATTGATATTGAAAAAGCATTGAATCATATTCAAGGGCCGAAATACAATGTTTCTGATCAGTATTTCCTTATTGGAGCATCGGCTGGAGCTCATTTAGCACTGCTTTACGGTTACGCTTTTGATCCTGAGTTACAGGTAAAGGGAATCTGCAACTTGGTTGGACCAACAGACCTTACCGATCCTGAATATACAGAAAATCAAATTCTTCAATATGGCTTTACAAATCTCGTAGGACCTTATACCTATGCGCAAAACCCAAGTTTATTTGAAGAGGTAAGTCCTGTTACTCATGTTAGCGCCAATTCTCCTGCTACGATATCTTTCTATGGAGGAGAAGATCCTTTAATTCCTTCGACTCAGATGGGATTATTGCACAATAAGTTGGATATACATGGTGTGTACAATGAAGCTACAATGTATCCTGGCGAAGGACATGTGGGCTGGAGTCAATTTAACTCCACAGACTTCGCACTAAAACTCTTCGCATTTATTAATAGTAGATTTTAATATTTAGTCTAAAGAGATTACTTCACTAATGTGTCTGGAAAGCGGTATATACCGAAGTTTTTTAGCTTTTGGTTTCATCTTTACTTAGTTGAATTGTATTTTTAGTGTTTTGGATTAGTTATCGCTACGGATTACGAATTAGACACTGAATTTGAATTTTATTACGCAGTTTATCCCCAAATAAAATTTGTATTCAAACTAGTTTAAATGTTGCCATTTGCGAACAAGAGTACGGTCATAAATAGCGCACTTTTTTCCATTTTTTGAGTAAGTCTTCGGTAAATATTCAATATGGATATTAATCGTTTTCTCTAATTCGTTTTTCTCAATTTTGGTAACGGCAAAATCCTTAGTTATGCCCAACATTTCTCCTAAAAAATCTATAAATTCCATTTTTAATTACTTTTATCTAAAAAAGTAAAGAATATTTATCTTATATTGTGATTACAAAATATTTAGTATAACTCATTTTAAAAACTGCTTATGAAATTTTTTTATTTTAGTATTATTCTGCTTTTTCTCGTAGGATGTCAAAAAGATAAAGCCATTAAGAATAAATTCAGTTCTGGAAAAGGGAGTTGGGAAATTGTTAAATATGAGCGCTTTTTATGGGATCCTTTAGGAACAAATCCTAACAGAGTATATTGGTGTAATAATTGTGGAGAGATGAAATTCAATAAGGATTCTGGTGAAATTATTTTGAATTATCAAGCAACGCAGTTTAACTATTCTATTTCCAATGAGAAACTGATTATGTATTTTGATGATGAAGGAATTGGTTACTACGTAACATGGAATTGGAATAAAAGTGAATTCACACTGACTTCTAATATTGGAGCTGCTGGATTTTCAGAAGTAATAACTTGTAAAAAAATAAAATAATGAAAGTGTTTTTAATCTTATTTGTTTTATCGGCTCTTGCTTTTGGGTGTAATAAAGAGAAAGTTATAAATAGAAAACTGAAAGGTGATTGGGAAGTAACTTATCGATCCACATTTTGGCAAAATGGCTTTAATACCGCACCTCAAACTAATGAAATTGCAAATTGGGCGATTTTGTCATTGGATAAAAATGGGGAAGGAACGCTGAAAGTTTACGGAGAAGAAGATCAGCCGTTGATCGTTAAACACTTTGTTGATGGAGATGAAAGATTCGAAATTCTTGATTTTAACGGTGATTCGAATGGGGTCTTTAATGTTACATGGGGTTGGGATAAGAAAAGCTTTCAAATGACCCAAAGAGACATGATTTATGGAACTGATAATCAAGAATACGAAGTTTTCTCTGAGGTAATACTCATTTGTAAAAAGAAGTAGATTTAGATTAGAAAAGCATGATGTGTCTCAGACAATGTCTATGTTAAAAAAAGAGCACGTGTCCAATCTTAAAATCCCAAACTGTTTTAGTTGTTTTACCGAATTTTTTTGATTGGGGCTTAAAATAGACTTGAACGCTCATTTTATCTCCTTTTTTTGTCTCATTTAGTTGGTAGGTCAACTGATATTCATTAATCCAATAAGAAGACTCTAGGTTGGAAGTAATCAATTCTAAGGAGTTGATTTTTAAATTTGAATGCTTCCAGTCTTCTATCCACTGCGCAAGATCAGTAGAAAGGGTTTTGTTTTTGCCCCCTATTACCAGGATTGTTTCATCAGGTGAAAAAAGTTGAATAATGGTTTGTTTCAGTTGCTTGTTTAATTCCTCCGAGTTTTTAGGATTTTGAATTAAATTTAAATACTCCACCAACTCTTCGACCTTCACTTGTGCTTGAACGGCATAAGCCTGTATTGCCTTTTTATCAAAAGAATTTTCAATCGTCACTTCGTTCGCATGATTAATCGATTGTGACCAAGCCAAGGAAAGCGTGAAGGAGAAAAATAATAAGAGAATTCCACTTTTCATATCAATGTTGTTTTATTCGAACTTTAGTAATCTTTTGTAATGAATCTTGTTCGAGAGAAAGGATTTGCCAACGTTTAATTGTCTTCGTTGGAAGGGTTAGTTTTTCTGAAAATTCTTCCTTGTTCATATACTCGATGCCCAAATTATCTTGCAAGTGAATTAAGGCTTCTAAATCGTCTGAAAGAATATTATCTAATTGTTCTTTTCGCGTTTCCCAATTCTTGATGTCCGACTGGATAAAAGCCTTGAGCATCATGGCATAATCATTTGACTTTAAGACGATGGAAGTACTTTTGTTTTCTTTTTTCACTTTTGCTTCTGAGTAAAATGGACTTTCTACCACGATTTCAGTTTCTGGCTTTAAAACTCTGTCTTTAGTTGAGTCCAAAGGTTCTAAAATCCCATCTTCTTTGACGAACAAGTGCAAGGTAGAATCCTTAATTTCTTCTCCCGTGTAAAAATCTTTCATTTGAATGGTTTTTTGTTCCTTTTCCTTAGGGATTTCAATCTGCATGAACTTCCAAGAGAAATAACCTCCAAGGACAACTAATCCAATTAAAGGGAGAATCCACCGCTTTAACCGATTGGGCTTCTCCTTTTTCTGTAAAGTTGTCTGAATCAAAGAATGAACGAATGCGTCCCAAGATTCCATATGACAATAGCTTGCCAAGATATCCAACATATCTTTTCGAGGCAGCTTTTCGTTTGCTTCAGGCTTTAAATGCGTGTAAATCCATTTTTCACTGATGCGTTGTTTAGTCGTTTCTTCAATATCTTCAATTAATTGCAGGATATCTTTACTGCTGAAAGTTTTCCAATCCAAAGAAACATATGGATAGCTTTCTTGGTAGCGCAAAAGCACTAATCTCTTCAACTCATAAAATGCTTTTAATTGATCCATGTTGAAATACACTTCGAAGGTGTGAAAGTTTTTGACTTTTTCAACTGTAAAACCACTGTAAAGTAACTGGTTTTATTTTGCAGTTACTTGAAAGCGCTTGTACAGCAATGTTTTTAGTTGAAAGAATTAACCTTGCTTCAAAACATAAATATATGAAGAAAATTAAATTTAGAACGGGAAAGTTGATTTATCATCAACAATTAAAAAGTCAATTCATAAAGCCTTTTGTGGTTATAGCGTTATTCTCTTTCTTTTGTCAAATGGTGGTAGGACAAAGTTCAGGTAATGTAAACTATCAAAATCAAGTGCGCTTTAGTGATCAAAACATACACGTTAATTCACCCTCTACTTCGGATACGTATATCAGTGTAAAAGGTCTTGCAAACATAAAGGCAGACACCTATGTCGCGATTTTCAGTTTGACACAAGTAGGAAAAACAACAGAAGAAGTAAATGAATTGCTTAATCAAAGAACCTCACAAGCGTTAATCTATATTAAAGACAAACCAAATGTTGAAACCTATGTCGATATGATTTCATTTGTTCCTGTCTATGAATACGAGACAGAAAAAAAGATTTTCAGCAAGAAAAGTTATAATGAGATTCCTAAAGGGTTTGAGCTTAAAAAAAACATTCATATCCAATTTAAAGACCCCAATCAACTTGACGAAATCATCAGCATTTTAGCGAGCCAAGAAATTTATGATTTGGTTCGTGTGGATTACTTTTCGAGTACAATAGAAGCCATAAAGAAGGAATTAATGCATAAGGCGAAAGCGATTTTACTGGAAAAGCAAAAGAATTATGAAGCGATTATCGGAACACCTTTTATAAATATGGAAAAAGGAATTTCTGACGGATATAAAGTCATGTTGCCTGTAGAAATGTATAGGTCGTATGAATCTTTTAACAGTTCCTCATTGAATTTGAAAAAATCAGCTAATGTCAATAATGCAGAGAAAACTACAACCCTTTATTATCAACCTATAATAGACAAAGAGTTTGATTTTGTTATAAATCCCATCATCTTAGAACCTGTTATTCAAGTCATGTATGAAGTGAAATTATTGATTAGGCGAGAGCGAAAAACTCCAGATAAAGAATACATTATAATCACCCCGAATGGAGAATTGAAAGACCTGAATTTAACCAAATAAAATGAACCAAAATAATAGCATAAAATCATGAAGAAAATTAAATTTAAAGCGTTAATACTCATTTGTATTAGCATATTGTCATTCGCAATGTATGGACAAACCAACGTAATCGCCGTAAAAAGTCAAGCGGGAGAAATGGCGGATGTTTTAGAAAGAGCAGATAACTTTGGAGAAATAAGTCCGCGGTACTTTAACTTACATGTTGACTCTGTTCAGTTTTTTAAAGAACAGAAAATGTATGTGAGGTATATTAAAGGATCAGCGGATACGGTTTCTTTCCAACACCTCCCTGATTCTTTAGTTAATGAATACACCCAATCCATAGGGTTTGATTATCCGGAAACAACAAAGTTTATTGATTTTCCGAACGGTGTTTATCAAGGGGCTTGTAACACGATTCAACTAAAGAAAAACTCACTTTCTATTTGGGGCATTTTGCTTGCTCTTTTATTTGTAGGAGGAGTGATTACACGGAAAAAATCAAAGGCATAATGCGTCAAATAGTATTGTTTTGGGCAAGTTGTTGGTCGGTTCTTGCCTTCCTCTTCTTGCCTTTTACGTATAATTTCCTGCCAAAAGTTGGCGTTGGGTTGAGTACATTTATTTTACCGATAAACAAGCAGATTTGCGCTTGGTTTGGAGTTGAAGTTCAAAAAACGTATTTGGTTTCTGATTCTTTAGCATTTTATTCCACCGCTTTTATCCTTCTCCTTTTCTCGGGATTGATAACGGCTTTAGTTTTTTGGAGATTTAAACGTGTTATTCCTAAAGCTCAACAAGTTCTTTTGATTTTAATGGTTCTTTTACTTGCTTTTTTTCTGATTCGATACGGACTTGACAAAATATTTGATCGACAATTTTACACGCCTGCTTCCAATACACTTCACACACCAATGGGACAATTGAGTAAGGATATTCTATTCTGGTCGAGCATGGGGACGAGTTCCTTTTATAATTATTTTATGGGAATAGTTGAAGTACTGGCAGGAACTTTGCTTTTCTTCAACCGAACACGATTTTTAGGATTATTGATGGCTTTTGGCATTTTTGGAAATATATTGGCCATCAACATCGGTTTTGATATTACGGTTAAATACCTTTCTGGATTGTTGCTTTTCACCAGTGCAATTTGCTTGCTTTTTTACAGCGACAGTTTAAAAACACTGCTTACTGGAAAAAGTGCTGAAAAAGAACCTTTAATTTTATCGAATGTATGGGTTTTGATTCTTTTTACTCCGTTTTTTGTAGATTTAGGAATGACTTATTTGGAGAACCCAAAAAATGAAAGTGGCCAAAGTTATCACGTATTATCCATCGATTCTCCATCTGAATTGATTGACGAAGCAAAAATTGTTCGGATTCATTTACATCCTGCGGGGTATTTCATCACGGAAGATAAACAACAGCACTTCACTTCATATAAGATGTCTGCTGATCGGAAGTTTGTAATTGTGAATCAGCAATTAGTCCCGTTTTCTTTTCAAGGAGACTTTCTGAATTGGAGAGAAGGGGAGAAGATTATTAGATGGAAGTTAAAAGAAATAGATTTGGAAGAGTTGCCTCTGAAAAAGGATGAAACGAATTGGTATTTTGAATCGATAGGCGGGTTTTAGTAAATATCCATTCTTTAATAAAGAGTCACCGCCAATAAAAAAGGGCAGTAAAATCATTTACCACCCTTTCATTATCATTTAAATTTTATTTATTCAATCTCAGCACTTGAAGTAGGGAACTTTCTATCAACTTTCTTAAAAAGTCCTTGTAATACTTTGCCAGGACCAACTTCAATAACTTCTTCGCATCCGTCAGCAATCATTTGATTCATCGTTTGTGTCCAACGTACAGGAGCAGTTAACTGTGCAATCAAATTTTTCTTAATCTCATTTACATCAGTAACAGCTGCAGCAGTTACGTTTTGGTAAATTGGACAAATTCCTACTGAGAATGGTGTGTTTTCAATTGCTGTTGCTAATTTCTCTCTTGCCGGCTCCATTAATGGGGAGTGGAAAGCTCCACCAACCGCTAATTTTAAAGCGCGCTTCGCACCGGCCTCTGTCGCTTTTTCAATTGCTAAGTCAATTCCTTTTTCAGAACCTGATATAACCAATTGTCCAGGACAGTTGTAATTAGCTGCTACAACTACTTCGTCAATGCTTTCACAGATTTGTTCTACTGCTTCATCCTCCATACCTAAAATAGCTGCCATAGTTGATGGTTCAGTTTCGCAAGCTTCTTGCATTGCCATAGCACGTTGGTAAACTAACTTAAGTCCATCTTCAAATGATAAAACTCCGCTTGCTACTAAAGCTGAAAATTCTCCTAAAGAATGTCCTGCAACCATATTTGGTTGGAACTTATCGCCTAAAACTTTCGCTAAAATTGTTGAATGTAAAAATACCGCTGGTTGAGTTACTTTCGTTTCTTTTAATTCTTCATCTGTTCCATTGAACATGATTTCGGTAATGTTAAAACCAAGAATCTTATTTGCCTTTTCAAATAATTCTTTCGCAACAGGAGAAGCATCGTAAAGATCCTTTCCCATTCCTATAAATTGAGCTCCTTGCCCTGGAAATACATATGCTTTCATATTCTAATATATTTTTGAACGGCTAAAATAAGATTTTTGATTGATAGATGGAGTGGAGGCAGCAGTAAAATGTAGTAAATAGTTCGATTCTCAATGAATTTAAAACTCAAATAGCATTTTCGCTCCTTTGTTGTCAATTCTTATCTCTTCTTTCTGAATTCCACTGCTTATATAAACTTTCTTGCCTATAAACTGTAGTTTCACTCGGTGTTTTCCTTTGATTAAGTCTATTTCTTTTGCGTCCTTGATGATGAATTGATTGTTCCCAACAGAGATGGTTGATACGCCTTTTAATTCCAATCGAATTCCGTCTGAAAATCTTAAAACAGTCTCGTCAGTTAGTTTGTTATAGCTTCCGTCAACTAAACTGAGTTGTGTTTCTGGCTCTGCCAATCCTATTAAGTACAAATTCCCTTGTGTTTTTTCTAACTTCTCGCAAAATACCGCAGGAGCAACGTGTATTAAACCAGATTCTATTTTTGGGAATGTGGTTGGATTTTCTGTAGCACCGTCAAGTACCAAGTTTTTAGCCTTTTTTGTATAGACGAAGTACGCCAACATAACACCTGTCATTAGTATGATCAATATGACAATTAAAGCTGGAGTACTCTGAAGTTTTACGTAAAACAAGAAGGCTATTCCAATAAATGGAATCAAGGTTAACAAACCTAAAATAATTCCTATCAATTTTTTCATACAACAAATGTAATGATTTCTTAGCTTTGTAAACGATGTTAAAATGCGATAATCAAACATACAAGGATTTAGAGTTCGAAAAAATTCAAAATTTACTGGCCGAATACTGTATCGGAGCCACGGCTATGCGTATGGTAAATCAATTGAAGCCTGTTCAAACTAAAAGCGAATTGCTAAAGTATTTGAATCAAACGGACGAACTTGTAAAGATTCGAAGAGAAGGAGAAAAACTCCCTGCCCTAGAATTTGTTGAGCTAGAAGATGAAATTCGTAAACTCCCTATTCGAAATGCTAGCTTATCAGCGAAAAGTTTTATGAATATCCGGATGGCATCCGAAATGACGAATGCCTTACTTTATTTTTTCAATAAAAGAGAGAAGGATTATCCGAATTTGAATGCGCTTTTTGTAAATATTGAGTTTTCAAAAGAACTGATTGAACTTATCGACACGGTTTTTGATAAACATGGCAACGTAAAGGACAATGCATCACCGCGATTGGCCGACATCAGACAGCAACTTGTCGTAGTAAAACGAAATGTCAATGCCACTTTTGACAGGGTTGTGAGAAAGTATCTGAAAAAGGGAATTCTAAGTGATACCAAAGAAGCTTTTTACAATGAAAGACGTGTTTTAGCGGTAATTGCTTCCTATAAAAGAGAGGTTGCTGGACAAATTGTAGGAAACTCAAAAACTGGAAGTGTTACTTTTATCGAGCCAGGAGAGGTGACGCCTTTAAATGCTGAATATCAACAGTTGCAAGACGATGAAAGAAATGAGATTTTCTTGATATTACAGGATTTAACTAGAAATATAACTGAGTTTTTACCCTTAATTACAGGATACCAGCATGTATTGACAAGGTTTGATTTTGTCAATGCAAAATCAAGATTGGCGATTCTACTAGACTGTAATTTACCTTCAATAAATGACGACAAATCGTTTACTTTAATTGATTGTTATCACCCCATTTTAAAACTTAACAATAAACAAAACGGAAAAACAACCATTCCACAACATTTGACGATGCATATAGGTCAAAGAATGTTGGTTATTTCCGGACCAAACGCTGGAGGTAAAAGTATTACCTTAAAAACAGTGGGAATGTTGCAGTTAA
This sequence comes from Brumimicrobium sp., assembly GCA_035497735.1. GTDB lineage: Bacteria > Bacteroidota > Bacteroidia > Flavobacteriales_D > Crocinitomicaceae > Brumimicrobium. The sequence continues at coordinate 30,903 of DATJCX010000070.1, forward strand.
TGTTGCAATGTGGTCTTTTGGTGCCTGTTCACCCGAATAGTTCAATGACCTTGTTTGACGCTTTGTTAACGGATATTGGAGATAATCAATCGATTGAAAATGAGTTGAGTACTTATTCGTATCGTTTAAAAAGAATGCGTCACTTCCTAAAAGTTGCCAATGAGAATTCCCTGCTTTTATTAGATGAGTTTGGAACTGGTTCTGACCCAGACCTAGGTGGTGCTTTAGCTGAAGTTTTCTTTGAAACGCTTTACGATAAAGGTTCATTTGGAGTAATTACTACGCATTATAGCAATATTAAATTACGTGCAGATCAATTGCCCGAAGCGATTAATGGTTGTATGCTTTTCGATACGGAAACGCTCCATCCATTGTTTAAATTTTCCTTGGGACAACCTGGAAGTTCTTTCACTTTTGAAGTAGCGCAAATTAATGGTATTCCTAAACAGATTATCAATAGAGCAAAAGCAAAATTGGATAGAAAGAAGGTGAAAATGGATGACCTTTTACATGAATTGCAAAAAAAAGAAGCCTATTTAACTCGTTTGGCAAAGGAACATATCGAAGCGCAAGAGATAGCAGAGAAACACCGTGTTTTCTATGAAGAAACGCGTGAAAAGTATGAAGATAGGTTAGAAAGACTTCGTGAGAAAGCCGAAGAAACAGCCAAAACTATAACACTAGGAACGAAGTTGCAACAATATATTGACAACTATAAAATTGGTGCTAGGAAAAAGAATGTCAATGCTGACTTAATAGAAGACTTACATAAATATATCGCGAAAGAAAAAACGAAAGTTGAAGAAGCAAAGCAAGAAGCGATTTTAAAGAGGCAGGCTAAGAAGAAGAAATCAAAAGTGGTGAAGGTTGACAACAAGTACAACCAAGATAAAATTAAAGTTGGAAGCAAAGTGAGCCTAATCGCTACCAAGCAGGTAGGTGATGTTGAAGAAATTAATGGAAAAGATGTGGTGGTACTCTTTGGTTTTGCCAAGATGAAAGTGAAACTTGAGCAGTTGACTTGGGTTACTGACAAGAAGTGATTTATAAGAGGAAAATCCACAATCAAAAAAATCTTTTAGATTTCAATTTTAAATTTCATATCTATTTCCTAAATTTACCAGCATGAAGAAGGAATTAACAATTGCCATTGACGGTTGGTCATCTTGCGGAAAAAGCACGCTAGCAAAAGCATTAGCGAAAGAATTAAATTATATTTATGTTGACTCAGGTGCCATGTATCGTGGAGTAGCATTGTACGCCTTCAGAAATAAATGGGTTTCTCCAACGGAAATTGATGTCGATAAAATCATTGAAAGTTTAGCAGAAATTAAACTGTCCTTTACTTCTTCTGATTCAGGGAAAGCTGACTTACTAGTAAATGGTGAAAATGTAGAACGTGAGATCCGTACACTTGAAATTTCTAATGTTGTTAGCAGAGTCGCTAAAATAAAAGAAGTACGTTCTCATTTGGTCGCTGAACAAAGAAGGATGGGAGAGAGCGGAGGTGTTGTAATGGACGGTAGGGATATAGGCTCTGTCGTTTTTCCAAATGCGGAATTAAAGATTTTTCTAACTGCTGAGCCAGCGATTCGTGCACAAAGACGTTACGATGAATTAGTGGCGAAAAATGAAAACCCAACGATGGAGGAAGTTCTAGAAAATCTTCAATTAAGAGATGAAATGGATGCTACAAGAGAAGAAAGTCCATTGATTCAGACCGATGATGCAGTTGTTGTCGATAATTCTAATTTGAATCAAGAAGAACAGTTGAAAAAAGTTAAAGACTTGGTTTTAAACATAAAAAGTAGCCTGTCTGCATAATAGTGTGGTTTGTCTATACATTTCTTTTGTTGGTGTTAAATATCCTTCTCAAGGACTTATTTAAAGCAGCAAATTACTTTTAACATAAGCTTTAAATATCTTCAAAAAGTGTAACTTCTTACAAATTTTTTGTTATTATTGTAGAACCAAGCTATAATAAACCATGTTAAAAATCATAATTCTAATCTCATCCGTATTAGTATTCGGAGGATTATACGCCTATAAAGAGGTGAAAGTTCCTGATTTATCTGAAAATGAAAATAAGGAAGAATCTTCTGAGGCAAAATCCATGAATGTCTATCAAGTTGAATCTCAATTTCTAAACGATTCAATTAGTTTATCCTATGTGAATACTTTTCAACTTTACGAAGATGATTGGGCACAATTAGCACATCCAAATTTCTGGAAACAAGTGATGCGACTTTCTCCTGACTCTTGTATTGTAAATAAGGCAGACACAAGAGAGGTTATTACTCAACTGAATCTTAAAGAATGGCATAAATTAAGCGATTCGCAAAAGAACCAATACCGCGACTCTATTCGTGAAGCTACGGGTATGAGTGCAGGCGAACGTTTGTTCTTTACAACAGGAAAAGCTGATTTTTATGACTATACTGATGTATTAGAAACGATTTCTAGAGGAGTTCTACGTTTTCAAGAACAAGGCGTTGATCCTTGGTATGCACAAGCAATTCTAATGATTGAAAGTCCAGGAAAAATAGCCAAGTCTTCTGCTGGTGCTTATGGTTCATTCCAATTAATGCCAGGTGTTGCACGTAATGTGGGGCTTACTGTTAATAAGACAATAGATGAGCGCAAAGACTTTGATAAATCAGCTGTAGGGGCTAGTAAACTAATCGCTAGGATTTGTATTCCAGAAGCCAAAAAAATACTTGATAAAAGAGGAATTGAATACGAAGAAAGTGATTTGTGGTTCCGCTTATTTGTTATGCATATTTACCATGCAGGTGCAGGAAATGTTTCGGGTGTGATTAATAAAATTGATCCAACCGAAGGTGGAATGGGCTTGATTCAGAAAATGTGGGTGACAGAAAATGGTAGCTTTAGAAATGCTTCTCAAAATTATTCGCAATTAGCATTGGCTTCAATGATGATTCTAGAGGATATTCTTTGGGGATGCTAATCCATAATTCTTAAATATTCCGACTAGTTTTATTTTCTATAAATATGAAGGTAGCAATCATTGTGCTTAATACAGGTGCAATGATTATTCCTATGATTGGAATATAAATCATTCCAGAGTAAACGGCGCCTGTCAGAATCATCTGCAAAGGATTGTTCAATGCGTACTTCCAACTTTTTCTAACGCCAATCTTGTGACGCTCTAAAGAATAGTCATAGCTATTGAATCCTGTGAAAAAACTAGTTAATACAAAAGATATGAGCGGACTTAAAAACTGCAATCCTATGATTTTGGCGATGATCAACCACGCTACATAAAAAGTAAGGTAGAAGACAAGTCCAACACTTACAATTCCCAATAATCGAATAAAGTCTCTCACAAATTCTTTTAATCCAAAATGAAAGACCTGACCTGTTATTTTTGTTTCTACTTTTTCGCTTAAAACAGTATTAATAGGAGAGAATAAGCTTAGAATTATAAATTGATAAATGAATCCGCCAATTCCTATCATCCAACCAAAAGCGGTGTTTTTTGCAGAAACAAGGTAAGTGCCAATCCAAGGAATGTTTTCTAAAAAGTTGAAGGCATTAGAGGTGTATTGTCCTCCGCTATACAGTATATAGGAAATGATTGTCAGGATAATTCCAGGTATAAAGAATCGTAGAAAGTTTCCTTTTATTAATAGTCTAAGTGCCTCTGTAAAGGCTTTGTGTAGGTCTTTAAAATCTTTCATTTAGGAAAAAATAGCTTCATTATTAGTACAATAATACCAAAAAAAGCAATAGTACCCATAAATGCAAGTTTTCCACCACGATATCCTTGCTTATACCAATACCAACTGTTCAGACTGCTCAAAAAGAGTGCACCAATAAAAGAGTATATGTAATAAATTGTTGGCATTTCGTAATTTTGTACAAGTCTAATAAATTTTCTTGTGAATGAATGTATAGTAGGTTACATATGACTTATTTAAGAGCTTTTTTTCTTGAATTAAACGTATATTCTACTTCAAATAATTGCTTTATTCCAAGATTCAAGGCTTCCTTTTCTTTTAAATGTTTACTTTTGAAAGATTACAAATTCAGAATAGAATGAAAGAATTAACGCTTAAAGAAGCGCTTCAGCATGTAGCAGAATTTCATGATAAATTTGGCATTAAGAATAATCTCACACCAACTATAGGCAAGGAAGAGATGGAGTATGAATTACGACACCGCTTGATGCAAGAGGAAAACAATGAGTACTTGGAGGCTGTGAAGAATGATGACTTAGTGGAAGTCGCAGACGCACTCGGAGATATGCTTTATATTCTCTGCGGTACAATCTTAAAGCATGGAATGCAAGATGTTATTTCAGAAGTTTTTGAGGAAATTCAGCGTTCGAATTTAAGTAAACTAGGAGCAGATGGGAAACCAATTTATAGAGCAGACGGAAAAGTGCTGAAAGGGGAAAATTACTTCCGACCAGATATCGCTAAAATTTTAAGTCAAAAAAAGTAAAAGCATGGGAAATCAGTTTTTAATTCGCGTTTATGGTGTGTTAATCAATGAAAATGATGAAATTTTGCTTTCGGATGAAAAATTCAGAGGAAAGACATTTACGAAATTTCCTGGAGGTGGATTGGAGTATGGGGAAGGAATGATTGACTGCTTAGTTAGAGAATTTAAAGAAGAAGCAGACATCGAAATTAAAGTAGGGGAGCTACTGTATCTTACCGATTTTTTCGAAGCGTCTTCTTTTGATCCGAATAATCAGGTAATTAGTGTCTATTACTTCGTAACGAGCAATGAAGTTGACAAGATAAAAGTTTCTACAATTAAGAATGACTTCAAAACTGAGCTTGATAAAGAAGAGTCGTTTAGATGGAAAAAAATCAATGAATTGACAGCAGAAGATGTGACCTTTCGGACAGAGAAAAGGGCAATAGAAGCTTTGCACAAACTGAGAGTTTCTGCATTCGATAAATAGAAGATGTTGTGTATTCTTTTCACGTTTTTTTTTCTATTCTGAAAGACTAGATGCCAAGCCTTTTCATCACGTAGCTATCAATTTTTTCGAAGAAACTTTCTGGGGTATAAGTTCGCCAGTCCACTTCTTCCAATTCTCCACCTAAAACAAAGTATTGGTCGATATGAATTTCGCTAAACTCTCTCGTTACATGATCGTGAAAGTTAACCAAAGCAATATATCCATCGTCGATTTCATCAAACCATTCCTCATAGTAACTGTCGTCTGAATAATGGAAGTTCAGCACATTCTCACCAATCAAGATGAACTTGTCTATCCCTTCGTATATCAAGTGTTCAATAATATCACGCTTAAGCATCATAATGTCGTTGTTGATAGCGTCATTCCATTCTCCGATTAACTCAATAATTGCAAAACCTTCTTCGTAATCGGCATAGAGTATTTTCATAAATAAAGTCGGAGAGCCAAAGTTGTCCCATTGCGGATGCAACAAGAAATTATATACTTGTTCTGAGAATTCAAACTCGCTGTACTCCTTGCAATAAAAGGGAGAACGCTGATCATCTTCCACGCAGTAAAAGTCGCGCCAACTATAATATGGTTCTATTCCGTGCATTTGTTATGCTATCTTTTAAGAGTTATAAAGTTAATCTTTTATCTGCTATTTTCTAAACTTATTAGAATGATTGTGTAATAACAAACAAAAGTCCATTCTGTTCACTATAAAAGAGAATCATAACTTTTTTACCATCCATACATCACAAGCGAAATGTCCAGAATCTCCCAAGGGTTGCTTTATCCTTTCGAAGCCTATTTTTTCATATAAATGAATGGCTTCTTTTAAACTTGGAAATGATTCCAAATACAAATGAGTATATCCAATCTCTTTTGCATAATCTAGACTTCTGTTCATTAGTCGCTTGCCAATTCCTCTTCCTCGGAATTCTTTTTTAAGATAAATTTTTACCAATTCAGCATAGCCTTCAGGTAGATTAAATGTTGGATAAATTCCACAACCTCCAATGATTTCGCCATTTAAAGTTGCTATAAAATATGCGCTTTTTGGTGTAGACATAAACAGTTCGAAAAGCGCATCTGTTGTTGGATCGGTATAGACTGTTCCAGGCTTGTCTTCTCCGTATTCTTCCAAAGATGTTCGAATTATATTTGCAATTACTGGATTGTCTTGCTGCTGAATTTTGCGAATGTTTAAATCTATCTGCATACTGGTAAATTTATCTTGTAAAAGTAAGGAAATTGATTGATTTTAATTTGCCTATGGTGAATTTAAAAGCAAACAATAAAAACCTATCTATAAAGCTTGTTTTCAACAATTTAAAGGGAAACCAGCCCTTTCCTTCTGAAAAAGATTGAAAATTTCTTCCGAAAAAATTTGTGCATTAGAATTAAGTCTGTATATTAGCAGTACAAACAATCACACAAAGGTGTTCGAGATGTTTGAGACCACTAGGTTGCCCATATAGTGTTATTTGAAAACTTAAAAATATTACTTTAGAGCCGACTTGATTTAATTATGGCGAGCTTCCCTTCGTCGAAAGGCAAGGATAACCCAGAAGATTACAGAAGTGAATCGGAAGTTCTAAAAATGCTGACAAGAAGTTGGAAAGTCCTTTAACTATATGGGTTTTTTTATGCTTTTTTTTCGATACCAACTCCCCACTTTTCTCCTTGTAATCTCCGCTTAAATTTTATCCTTCCTCCAATTATCCATTCTTAAATTTTCTTTCCTAATTGTCAAAGGTCCATAATATATTGTATTTTTGAACCCGAAAATTAAAATCTAGCGTTGAGAGTAATAATAACCTTCATTCTTTTATCTTTTGCTTGGACTTCTACAGCCCAAAAGGAATTGTTCTTTCAGCAAATGGACTCTATTAGAATGGAGTATAGATCCGAAGGGAAGCCTCTGGATTCTATTGATGGCATATTCCTAACGCAGCCCAACTTGAGGCCAGGAGCAGGATTCGGACAAACACAAGAAGCTTTCTTAGCCGAAAATCTCTTTTCAAATAATGCTGGATTCGCCTATCTGAATCCAAAATCAAAAGTGACACCAAAATTTAGCGGTATTCCTTACCTCGGTTTTCAATATGCTTTTGGTTCTAAACTAACGCAAGATCTAAATGTAGAATACCAACAGTTTTATCAGCCAAATACGCACCTACATTTTAGATACAATAGAAAATCCGGAAATGGATTCCTAAGAAATAGCGATTATAAATTGAATGATGTTCACCTGAGATTTTACCACCAAAAAAACTGGTACGCTACAAACTTTGAAGGTTTTTACGGTGCTTATAACTTGTCTCAAAATCGAGGAATAGCCACCGATACTTTGTTAGATGAATTTGCCATTGAGTTTACACCGGTTCGACAAGATAATAGTGCCTCAAAAATGAGAACGCTGGATTTGAAATGGGATAACTTCTTTAAACTTTTTGGCAGTGACTCAACTGCTAGCTTTGGCTTAAAGTCTCGCCATCAATTTGAATTGGTGAATCGTGAGTTTTCTGAATTTCTAATCGACCCAACGATTGTTGACACTTTTTATTTGGACACTTCTGGACAAACAAGAGACCAGTTCCAAACCGCAAAATTATCCAACGGTGCTGGAGTTTACTTTAGTTCGAAATTCTTTAAAGTGGACGCTTCTATTAATCACCAATACTGGAAAAACCAAAATTCAGGTGTGACCAGAGGGGATACCAATGAGATTTTTATTCACTCGAATTTGTGGACTGCCCTAGGAGAAAGAATTAGTTTACACAATGAATTTTATTTCAATTTAATCGGTGCGACAGGAGAAATTAGAGAATATGCACAATTGAAATTTAAAGTATTGGATAATCTAGGAGTTCATGCAAAATTGAATTTCGAAAATCTTTACCCAACACCTTATCAGCGTTTTCATTCAGCCAATTATTATCAATGGAAGATTGATAATCTAAAGATGCAACAAAAATTGCAAATTATTGGTGGAATAAAGTACGGAAAGAAAAACTTTGTACAAGCCGATTTGATTTGGACGAATATCAATAACGGTCGCTACTTTATTAATAATGAATGGCGACAAGATACCCTAGAATTTGTTTCTGTAGGTGCACTAAATGTAAAAGGAGCTTACCATATAAAGAAGTTCTCTTTCTACCCAAGCGCAACTCTAAGATTTAATTCAGCCAACTTTAATTATCAGCCTGTTTTCTCAACTTTAAATCGAATCGCCTTTACTACACAGTTGTTTAAAGCACAAAAATTAGGAATGTCGGTAGGAGTTGATGTTGGATATGAAACAAGTTACAATCACATGATGTACAACGGGGTGTTGGATCTATATGAACTTGCATTAATACCAGAACAAACGAAAGATTTATTGAAACTAAATGCCTTTTTAGCATTGTCAATTGACGAATTTCGCTTTTTCGTTCGAGCAGAAAATCTTTCTTCACTCTTTCAAGACGCTAAGACAAGGATAGATTATAACTACCCAATGATGCCTTTCCTAATGCGTGTCGGAATTACTTGGGACTTCTTTAATTAAATACGATAAAGCCCTTTCTTTCAACGAACAGAACCATTTTTCACTGATACTACATAATTTCACAATACTTTAACAGAAAAACATAATATCTTCTATAGATTTTTTTCCTATATTTGTGCTGTGAGTCAGAAATTTCGCATATCAATATTGGGGCTTATAGCACTGTTTTTTATCAGTACAACTGGTTTAACAGTCTATGAACATTATTGTGCACATGATGGCGCCTTCTCTAGTATTTTTATAGATATAGAGCATCAATGTACTTTGGAAGAAGAGGCAATAGCTGATTTGCATCACACTTGCTGTATGATTGACATGTCTGACAATCACGATGAAAACACAAAGCATTTTAACGATAATTGTTGCGAAGAAGACGTTTTTATCTATCAAATTGATTCAGATTTAATCGTACAGAATTCAAAAATCGCAATAAATAATGTACCCTTTTTCTGTACATCATTAGAAAAAATAGGAATCCCTCTTTTAGCAGAAGTTAATCAACTTCCAACAGCTAATAGTCCACCTTTTATTCTTCCGACAACTGAATTACTTGCTCAGTTGCAACGTTATTTGTTATAGAATTTCTTTCTTTTATCTAAAGGTTTTTTTAAACCCTTTCACCTAAAATTAAAGAATTTTTTACAACAAATATTGAAAGATGAGACATCTTATATTATTAACAATTATATTATTTAGTGGGTTTGCATTAAGTCAACACACTGAAATTCAAGGAACGATCCACTCCTATATCGATGGGAAAACAACCACGCCCTTATTCGGTGCGGATGTGTTTCTTAAGAATGCAAAGGTAGGAGACGTGAGTGATGAAAAAGGAGATTTTAAAATTTCTATTCACAAAGGACTACCTGATACATTAATCATTCGTGCTGCGGGTTACTATTCCGACACCATTATTATCAAACAAGTTAAGGGAAATGACTATAAAATCATTCTTTTTCCAGAGTTTGTAGCAGAGGAAGTAGTTATTAGAGCTAAGAAAGCCAACTCCAATGTGATGCGTTTGGATCCGCGAAATGTGGAACAATTGTCACAAGGGGAACTAAGAAAATCTGCGTGTTGTAGTCTTTCGGAATCTTTTGAAACAAACGCTACAGTTGACGTGAGTTTTTCGGATGGAGTCTCTGGAGCAAAGCGTGTTCAGATGATGGGACTGGATGGTCGTTATATTCAACTTCAATTCGAGAATATTCCATTTATGCACAACCTTGATCAACCATTTGGTTTGGCTTCCATTCCAGGAACTTGGATTCATTCAATTCAAATTACCAAAGGAGCTGGAACAGTTACGAATGGATACGAATCAATGGCAGGTTTAATTAACGTAGAATACATGAAGCCGCATGAGATTGAGCGTTTATTTGTAAATGGCTACGTTAGCTGGGAAGGAAGAGGAGAATTAAATCTTCACGGTGGAAAATCTTTCGGTGAAAAATGGAGCTCTGCTTGGTTTGCTCATGGAGCAGGAAACTTTGTAGAAAACGATAGAAATAAAGATGGGTTTAGAGATATGCCTATCGGATATAGTTTAATCGGTTTAAACAGATGGCAATATGAAGGAAGAAACATGGAGGCTAAATTCGGAATTAAAGCCAATTATTCTGATCAGCAAGGCGGACAGACAGGATTCGATAGATATAAAAACAATTTCCAACAAGGTTTATATGGTGTTGGAATTAGAAACTTTAATGTCGAATTGTTTTCTAAAACAGGATTCTTTTTTGACAAAGCACCAAACAGTTCCCTAGGAGTAATTGCTTACGGAAAGTACAATGAGTTAAATACGGTTTTTGGAAATCGTACGATGGTGGCAGATGAGAAGAGAGGATATGTAAACGCTCTTTATGAGACTATCTTAGGAAGTACTCTACATAGTTTGAAATCTGGAGTAAGCTTCGTATATGACGAAGTAAATCAATTGATGGAAGATAAATTGCCGACAGATACAAGTTCAAGAACGTTAAATAGAACGGAGTTGGTTCCTGGAGTTTTTACAGAATATTCGTATAAAGGTATTCGATCTGTTGTTGTGCTGGGCGCAAGAGGTGATTACCATAATTTACACGGTTTTCAGTTTACGCCACGTGCAAACTATAAGTTGAACATCAATGAAGATATGTCTTTGCGTTTAACGGCAGGAAGAGGATTTAGAATTTCCAATTATATGACGGATAACTTATCTTTGATGTCAACAAATACACCTTGGTTGGTGGATGCCGAATTAAAACCAGAGATTTCGTGGAACTTTGGAGCAAGCTACCTTTGGGACTTTAAAATGTTTGGAAGAAGAGCGACATGGACGGTAGATTTCTATCATACTTTATTCGAAAACCAAATGGTAATAGATAGAGATGAATCTATGGATTACATAAGAATTAGCAATTTAGACGGACGATCATTTTCCAATGCCTTTCAAACAGACTTTAAGTTTGAACCATTGAATCGTTTTGAAATCAAAGCAGCCTATAAGTTCCTAGATGTTAGAACAACTACTGGAGGGAATTTAGAAACTGCCTTAATGGTTCCTAAGCATAGAGGATTTATAAACTTCGGTTACGAAACACGTAATAGAAGATGGTCTTTTGATTTGACAGCTTCTGTTTTTGGAGAACAAAGACTAGCAGTTGTTAGAATGGAAGACGGAATGGCTTCTGAAAATAACCAAAGTAAAGCATACCCGATGTTGTCTGCTCAAGTAACACATAGATTTAAGAAAATTGAAGTCTACATAGGAGGTGAAAACTTGACAGATTATCGTTTAAAGAACCCAATTGTTGATGCCGAAAACCCTTTTGGCCAACATTTTGATGCCACAAGAATATTTGCTCCTATCCATGGAATAAATATCTATGCAGGATTTAGATTTAGTATTGACCAAAAAAAATAAAACTATGAAAACAAAATTCTTATTTGCTTTTTTGATGCTGACTTTCTTAACGAATTTGTCTTTTGCACAGAAAGCGCCGAAATTTAAAACAGTGTACATCCAAACAAATGCTCAATGTGGTGATTGCAAGGAAAGACTAGAAGGTGAACTTAACTTCGTAAAAGGAATCGTTTATGCTGAATTGCATATGGATGATAAAAAATTAGAAGTTAAATACCGCACTTCTAAAACAGATGAAATGAAAATTAAAACAGCTGTATCCAAAATTGGATATGATGCTGATGATGTTAAGGCAGTGGAGGAAGCTCAAGGTAAATTACCACTTTGTTGTCAGCCAGGAGGGCATTAAAAAGCCCTTCAAATTAAGTTGATTTCAATTTTGAAAAAACACATTGTTAATAAATTATAGAATATTGAGCGGTAGTTTGAAATAAATGAACTATATTTGCGCCAAAATTGAACATTTAAAAGACAGGATAATGTCACAGATAAAAGGAGAAGTTTTACAGGTTATTGGACCAGTTGTAGATGTTAGCTTTGAAAAAGGCTCAGGTTTACCAAGGATTTACGATGCTTTGTACGTGATTAAGAACGACGGTACAAAAGTGGTTTTAGAAGTTCAGTCTCACGTTGGAGAGAATGCGGTTAGAACAGTATCTATGGATACTACTGACGGATTCACTCGTGGGATGGAGGTGCTTTCTACAGGAAGCCCAATTCAAATGCCAATCGGAGAGCACGTGAAGGGACGTTTATTTAACGTAGTAGGAGACGCTATTGATGGAATTGGAAACCTAGATCGTACACACGGTTTGCCGATTCATAGAAGTGCCCCTAGATTCGAAGATTTATCTACTTCCTCAGAAGTTCTATTTACAGGAATTAAAGTAATTGACCTTATTGAGCCATACTCAAAAGGAGGGAAAATTGGTTTGTTCGGTGGAGCTGGAGTAGGTAAAACAGTTTTGATTCAAGAGTTAATTAACAATATTGCGAAAGCTTACGACGGATTATCTGTGTTTGCTGGAGTAGGAGAGCGTACTCGTGAAGGGAATGACTTACTTCGTGAAATGTTGGAGTCTGGAATTATTAACTACGGTGAAGATTTCATGAAATCAATGGCAGAAGGAAAATGGGACCTTTCTCAAGTGAATGTGGAAAAGCTTAAGGAGTCTAAAGCTGCTTTCGTTTACGGTCAGATGAATGAGCCTCCAGGAGCACGTGCTCGTGTAGCTTTATCTGGACTTACACTTGCTGAATACTTCCGTGATGGAGAAGGTGATGAAGTAGGAAGAGATATTCTTTTCTTCGTTGACAATATTTTCCGTTTCACGCAAGCTGGTTCTGAGGTATCTGCTTTATTAGGGCGTATGCCTTCAGCGGTAGGTTACCAACCAACATTAGCTACAGAGATGGGGGCGATGCAAGAGCGTATTACTTCAACTAAAAATGGATCTATTACATCTGTTCAGGCGGTTTACGTTCCTGCGGATGACTTGACTGACCCGGCACCGGCGAATACGTTCGCTCACTTGGATGCAACTACGGTATTGTCAAGAAAAATTGCTGAGCAAGGTATTTACCCAGCAGTTGACCCATTAGACTCTACATCACGTATTCTTTCTCCAGATATAGTTGGACATGAGCATTATAATACTGCACGTAGAGTACAGACAACGTTACAACGTTATAAAGAGCTTCAAGATATTATTGCGATTCTAGGAATGGATGAGCTTTCTGAAGAAGATAAATTAGTTGTTCACAGAGCACGTCGTGTTCAACGTTTCTTGTCTCAACCGTTCCACGTTGCTGAGCAGTTTACAGGATTGAAAGGTGTACTAGTAGATATTCAAGAGACTATCAAAGGATTTAATATGATTCTTGATGGTGAATTGGATAAGTATCCTGAGGCAGCTTTCAACTTAAAAGGTGATATTAATGAAGTAATCGAAGCAGGAGAAAAAATGCTTGCTGACGTTAAAAACTAATAAGAAATGAAGTTAGAAATTATAACTCCGGAAAAGAAAATGTTCGAAGGTGAAGTGGACGCAGTTCAGTTCCCAGGAGTTAACGGATTGTTCCAAGTGTTAAAAGGTCACGCACCTATTATTTCAGCACTTTCAAAAGGAACTGTTAAAGTTGACTTAGCCGACGGAAATGTGAATTTTGACGAGTTCTCAGGTTCTTTCGAGAAAGACGCATCAAACTCAAAAGTGATTCGTCTAAGCATTAAAGGAGGAGTAATGGAAATGCAAAATGATAAGATTATTGTTCTTGCAGATTAATTAAATATTAAATTCAAAAAGAGGGAGTTGTTACAACAATTCCCTTTTTTTGTTAAACTACGTTAAGGTTATTCGCAATTATAGTTGTTATTTGCAATTGTTATCGTAAATTCGTCAGCGAAGAATTAAAAATGAGTCTGTTGAATCAAATAAATATTGAAAAGTGTCCAAAACACATTGCCGTTATAATGGACGGGAATGGACGATGGGCTAAGCAACAAGGCTATGAGCGACTGTTTGGACACCATTCAGGTGTTGAGTCAGTTCGTGAAGTTCTTAAGGCTTCTCGTGAGCTAAAGGTGAAGTATCTGACACTTTACGTTTTTTCTACTGAAAATTGGAATAGACCGAAAGAGGAAGTTGATGGATTAATGACATTACTTGTGAATACAATTGCGAACGAAGTTGATGAGTTAAATAATAAAGGGGTACGACTAAGAAGTATAGGGGATCAAAGCTCTTTACCGCAAGATTGTCGTAACCAATTAAATGAAGCAATAGAAATAACTAAGCACAACGATACTATTGATTTAATATTAGCGTTAAACTATAGTGCACGTTGGGAAATAGTTTCTGCGGCTAAAAAGATTGCTCAAAAGGTGGAGGCGGGAACGCTCAAGTCTGAAGAGGTGAATGAAGATGTTTTTACTAGTGGATTATGTCTGCCAGATGTGTTAGATCCTGAATTGATCATTAGAACTTCTGGAGAATATAGAATTAGTAATTTCTTGCTTTGGCAAATGGCGTATTCTGAATTGTATTTTACAGATAAACTATGGCCAGATTTCAAGAGAGAAGATTTATTTGAAGCGGTTATCAACTACCAACAAAGAGAGCGTAGATTTGGTAAAGTTTCTGAACAATTGAATGATTAATATGAGATATCTAATCTTACTGATAATAACTGTTGTATTTGCGAATTATAGCGCAGCCCAAAAAATTGATTATTCCACTCCAAAGGAATATGAATTAGGACCAATTATGGTCAATGGAGCTGATAACTTTGATCACAATGCAATTAAAATGATTGCGGGATTAAAGCAAGGTAACAAGATTAAAATTCCAGGGGAAGATATTTCTAAAGCAATTAAAAATCTATGGGATGAAGAACTCTTCTCAGATGTTCAGATTTACCTCGATAGAGTCGTAGGTGATATTGCTTATTTATCGATTGACCTAGTACCACGTCAAAAATTATCCCGTTTTAAATTTGTAGGAGCTAAGAAAAAAGAAGCAGATAAAATTAGAGAAGATATTAATCTGTTCGCTGGAAAAAGTATAACTGAAAACTTGATTTTCAATACGCGTTCTAAAGTTATTGGATTCTATCGAGAAAAAGGATTCTATAACGTTCAGGTTGATATCGAAAGAGTGAATGATAGCCTAATGAACAATTCTGAGATTTTCGTAATCTATATTGATAAAGGAGATAAGGTTGGAATCAAAGCAATTAACTTCTATGGTGTAGAATCCGTAAAACCTGGAAAGCTTCGCCGAAAAATGAAAGACACCAAGAAAAGGTCGATCATGCGAATCTTTAAAGCTTCTAAATTCTCTGAGTCTGCTTATGATAGAGATAAGATTTTAATGCTTGACCAGTTTAAAGAAATCGGACTGAGAGATGCTAGGATTGTTAGTGACTCTGTTTGGGGGTATGATAGCAAAAATTTAATTATAGATATTACGATTGATGAAGGAGAAGAATACTACTTTG
Source organism: Brumimicrobium sp. (assembly GCA_035497735.1). GTDB lineage: Bacteria > Bacteroidota > Bacteroidia > Flavobacteriales_D > Crocinitomicaceae > Brumimicrobium. Next base: position 46,302 of record DATJCX010000070.1, read on the forward strand.
GAGATATCAAATGGGTAGGTAACTCAAAATATACTTCTGGATACTTAGATACAGTTCTTGGTATTAAGAAAGGAGACTTATACAATAAGAAATTATTAGAAACACGGCTAGACCAAAGTATGGATGGACGTGACATTACTTCTTTATACATGGACAGAGGGCATTTGTTCTTCCAAGTTGACCCAGTAGAAGTTAATGTTGAGAATCACCACATCGATTACGAAATCCGTTTAATCGAAGGAAAGGAAGCTAGAATTAAAGATATCATCATCAAAGGAAATGAGAAAACGAACGACTACGTAGTACGTAGAGAAATTCGAACAAAGCCTGGTGATTTGTTTAATAGAAATGATATTATCAGAACGCAAAGAGAGTTGGCACAACTTGGTTACTTCGACCCACAAGAGTTTGAAGTGAATCCTATGCCTAATCCTTCTGACGGAACTGTTGACATTGAATATATTCTAAAAGAGAAATCTTCTGACCAGATTGAATTATCAGGTGGATATGGTGCAGGTCGTTTAATCGGAACTTTGGGATTAACTTTCAGTAACTTCTCTATTCAAAATATGTTTAAGAAAACAGCGTGGAGACCACTTCCAACTGGAGATGGGCAAACATTCGCAATTAGAGCACAAACAAACGGTAGATACTACCAATCTTATAACCTTTCATTTGTTGAGCCATGGTTTGGAGGTAAAAAACCAAACGCATTTTCATTGTGGTTGAACCACTCTCAGTTTGGTAATAACTTCAGTAGAAAGAATGCTAAATATGAAGGAGTTTCAATTAGTGGAGTTGGAGTTGGACTACAAAGAAGAAAGAAAGTTCCAGATGACTTCTTTAGTGCTTACTATGAGTTTTCTTACGAATACTATGACGTAATTAAATACGGTGATGTATTTGACTTTAGTGATGGTTTCTCTAATAATATCGCTTTCAAATATCAGTTGACAAGAAACTCTATCGATGCACCAATTTATCCGCAAAGTGGATCTAGATTGGCGTTTACAGCAAAGGCAACATTGCCATATTCTGCATTTGATGGAATATCTGATTACAGCCAAGTTAGTGAGCAAGATAGAAATAAGTATGCCGAGTACTATAAACTGAAGTTAACTGGAGAGTGGTACTTACCATTAACGCCAGACAAGAAATTGGTATTGATGCCAAAAGTGGGATTTGGTTTTATGGGAAGTTACTCTAATGCAAAAGGATTAACACCATTCGAAAGATTCTACTTAGGTGGAAATGCACTTACAGGAGTTGCAAGATTGGACGGTAGAGAGTTAATATCGTTAAGAGGATATGAAGATCAAGAAGTTTCTTCAAGATTTGGAGACCCTATCATTACGCGTTATACGCTTGAGTTAAGATATCCAATTTCGTTGAATCCTTCAGCTACCTTCTTCGTTCTAGCATTTGCTGAAGCAGGTAATACGTATTCTGGTTTTGATAAATTCAATCCGTTTAACGTTAAGAGAAGTGTTGGAGGAGGAGTTAGAATCTTCTTGCCAATGTTTGGATTACTTGGATTTGATTACGGTTGGGGCTTCGATGCACTTGATTCACACAGTCGTGGTGCAGGAGGAAATTCTGACTTAAGAAGAATGGGAGGAAAACCTACGGGTGCATTCCAGTTTATTATTGGAGCAAACTTAGGAGATTTATAATATATTTGAGATTTATCAGTTATATAGTTTTTTTACGATAACTTTATACTAGAATTAAATAAAAACAATATGAGAAACTTAATTTTTATTCTATTAGTGTTTTTTGGTACGGCATTTGTTTCACATGGTCAGAAGCATGCTTATATTGATTCAGACTATATTCTACAAAACATGCCTGAGTATAGTGAAGCAAAAGAAGAGCTTGACAAGTTTGCAAACAGATGGTCCAAAGAAATTGATGAACTTTATAAACAACTAGAACAAAGAAGGCAAGAGTTTCTTAGAGTAGAAGCAATATTGCCAGAAGAAGAAAGAGCAAAAAGAAAAGAAGAACTAGAAACCCTAGAGTCAGAAGCTTTAGAAATGCAACAATTGAGGTTTGGAGTAAATGGTGACTTATTCTCAAAAAGAAAAGAACTAATCGAACCAATCCAAGATAAAGTATTCGAAGCATTGGCAAAAGTAGCAAGTAGCAAGAATTATTCATTTGTATTTGACAAAGCAAATCAATCTAATCTTATATTTGCAGACCCTAAAATGGATATCAGTAAAATGGTATTAAGAGAAATGAAAATTACTGTAAGATAATAAAATAAAACCAAACAGAAAAATGATGAAAAAACTAATGTTAGCCTTATTTGTAGCTGTATTGACTTTTGGTTCTGTACAAGCACAATCTAATTTAGCACACGTAAGTACGCAAAAAGTATTAGATACAATGCCTTCACGTAAAAGTGCAATGGTAGAATTGGAAAGATTTGAAGAACGTGCCTTTAGAGAATTGCAAGAAACTCAAAAGAAGTTACAAGACGATTACAATAAGTTACAATCTGAAAAGGTAGGAATGAGCCCAACAGCTTATAAATTCGAAGAAGATCGTTTGATGAGAAAATCGCAAGAATTTCAACAACGTCAACAAGAATTAGATCAACAAATCAAATATCTTGGAGAAGAGTTAAACGGACCTATCTTAGATATGGTACAGAAAGCTGTTGAAACAGTTTGTAAGATCGAGAAAATTGATTACGTTTTAGATGAGTCAACTTTATTATATAGTAAAGGTAGAGACATCACTGATAAAGTAGTTAAAGAAGTATTGAAGTTGGAAGCAGCTGCAGCAGCCGCTGAAAAGAAAGATTAATTTAAGGATTTTAAATAATTATAAGCCGTTATGAATTTTCATAACGGCTTTTTTGTATTTTTGAGTATGGATAAAATTGCACCAATCGGTTTTTTCGACTCTGGTTATGGTGGATTGACAGTCTTGAAAGAAGTGCTGGATCTCTTGCCACAATATGATTATTTATACTTGGGTGATAACCAAAGGGCACCATATGGAGTCAAGACCTTAGAGGAGGTCTATCAATATACTTGGGAATGCGTTCAAGAATTGTTTTCGCAAGGTTGTGAATTGGTAATCCTAGCGTGCAATACCGCTTCTGCTAAAGCACTTCGTAGAATTCAACAGAATGATTTACACCGCTATCCTGGTAAAAGAGTATTAGGAGTAGTTAGACCAAGCGCAGAAATCGTCGGAGACCTAAGTGAGAAAGATGAAATCATTGTCTTAGGAACCCAAGGTACAATCAGTTCAAACACCTATTTAGACGAGTTTTCTTTTTTTAGTCCACAAACGAAAGTTCACCAATATGCTTGTCATGATTGGGTTAGAATCATTGAGTCTGGTGAACATCACCTTGAAAGTGGACGAAGTCTAATACGTCAAGACCTAATAGAAATCCAATCTCTATATCCGAATGCCGATGTCGTATTGTTGGGCTGCACACATTATCCAATTATTAAATCTTTTATCGAAAAGCATTTTCCGGAAAATATAAAAATTGTAAGTCAAGGCGAGTTTTTGGCTACATCTTTAAAATCATATTTAGAACGTCACCCTTGGATGCGTGAAAAGATTACTACGAATGGCTCAAGAACATATCTAACGACTGGAGATGCTACTAAGTTTCAAGAGCAAGCTTCAACAATTTTATCAATGAATGTAGTTGCAAAGCAAGTTACATTAAATCAATAGAAAGTCTTATCAAGTGATTGGAACAGCAAGTTGTTCTTTTCGATAGATCAATATTCATAATTAACAAAAATAAATATGGCCTTAATTTTAGAATGCCGAGGTGCAACACCTCAGTTTGGTGAGAAATGTTGGTTTGCCGAGAATGCGACCATCGTTGGGGATGTTAAAATGGGGAATAATTGCTCTGTTTGGTTTTCAGCAGTGGTACGAGGTGATGTAAACAGCATAGAATTTGGCGACAACTGTAATGTTCAGGACGGTGCTGTGGTTCACTGTACATTCGAACGCACAAAAACGAAGATTGGAAACAATGTTTCAATTGGGCACAATGCAATTGTTCACGGTTGTCAGATAGAAGATAATGTCTTAGTAGGGATGGGAGCTATTGTTATGGACAATGCTAAAGTACCTAGTAATGTTATTATTGCAGCAGGAGCTGTGGTGTTGGAAGGGTCACAATTAGAACCTTATAGTATCTACGCTGGCGTTCCTGCAAAAAAGGTAAAACAGCTTTCCGAAGAGAAATTTAAAGGAGAAGTTGAGCGAATTGCTAAAAGTTATGTGAAATACGCAAGTTGGTTTGCGGATAGGTAAGATTTTTCACAGATAAATAGATGAACGCTACCATTTGATAGTTATTGTTTGAAATTTATTTTTTAATAGATTTTAACATATATATTTGTTGAAGGTAAATATAGGAGAAATCTTTTATTTTTTATTGATTGTTAATTTTTGCAAACAAAATTTTGCTATATTTACGCTTTTGAATAAAATAAGTACAAAATAAATTAAGAGAACTTATGATACGAAAACTCTACTTTTTGCTGTTAAGCATCGCGTTGTCAGTAGGTATCGCATCTGCCCAATCGGGTAGTGGGTCGATAAAAGGGTCGGTTATCGACAGTCAAACGAACGAGCCGATACCATTTGTTAGTATTATCCTTTATCAAGGAGGTATTAATAAAGGAGGAACAAACTCAGATTTTGATGGAAAATTCGATTTTCCTTCAGTAACTGCAGGTTCCTATGATGTTGAATTTCGTTCGCAGGAATACCAACCAATCAAATTGGAGAAGGTGACTGTTTCTAACGAACAAATTACGTTCCTAGACAAAACTAAATTAACTAAGCCAGATGATGTTCTAGCACTTGATGAAGTTAAAGTTCTTGCGTACAGAGTTCCTTTAATTAAGAAGGATGGTGGTGCGCAAGGTGGAACTGTAACAAGAGAGGATATTGCTAACCTGCCAATTCGTTCTGCTTCGGGAGTTGCAGCAACTGTTGGGGGAGTTTCGGAAAACGAAGGTACTGGAGGTTTAAGTGTGAGAGGTTCTCGTGAAGGAGCATCTTATTACTACATTGACGGTATTAAAGTTCGTGGTTCTTCAAACCTACCTAAGTCTGCACTTGAAGAAGTACAAGTTATTACAGGAGGGGTTCCAGCAAACTACGGAGATGCTACAGGAGGAATTATCTCTGTAACAACTCGTGGACCATCTGCAGAGTACTTCGGAAGTATTGAAGGGGTAACTTCAGGGTTCTACTTTAAAGGAAAAGATGAATTAGGATACGATGGTAAAGTTTACGGACTTGACCAATTCGGATATAACCTTGTTGAAGGAATGGTTTCAGGACCACTTTTAATGAAGAAAGATTCAGCTGGAAATAAAACTGAGCCTATCTTAGGTTTCTTGTTATCTGCTTCCTATAACAATCAAATTGACTACCGTCCGTTTGCTGATGGATCATACAGAATTACAAAAGAAGCTAGACAAGAATTGTTAGACGCTCCATTAAGACCATCAGGTGATGGTGATGGATACTTTGATAATTCTAACTTCATGAGAGAAGATAGATTTGAGAAAACGAACTTCAGAATGAACTCTGCTCGTAGTACATTAACGGCTTCAGGTAAGATTGATGTGAATACGGGACCAACTGTTAACTTAACGTTTGGAGGTTCTATGAACTATGGATGGGGTAAACTATATGATTATGGTAACTCATTATTCAACTTTGAAAACTTTGGTAACAGAAATACTTTAGACTGGAGAGTTTATGGTCGTTTTAGACAAAGTTTCAAAAATGACACTGAGGGTTCAAGCTCAAAGGTTAAGAGTTTCTACTATAACTTAATGGTTGACTACTCTAAGTCAAGCGATAAGTATTTTGACCCTAATCACGAATACAATATTTTCGATTACGGTCACGTAGGTTACTTCAATACAACTTGGAGACCTACGTATGGATTCAATCAATCAGGAGATAGTTTGATACATGACGGTTTCGAATCTGTTATTGTGGATTATAGTCCATCTGATATTAACCCAACTCTTTCTGCAGTTACTTCTCATTACTTTGCTTTAAATAATGACGCAGCTGGAAAATACCAAAACTTAGACCAAATCGCTCAAAACGGGGGGTTGAGAAACGGTGATAGATTAGATAGAGTTTATAGCTTATGGGGTGCTTTAGGTACACCATACGAACAATTCTTTAAATCAGAAACTGAGCAGTTACGTATTACAGGGTCGGCTTCCTTAGTAGTTGGTGGACACAACATCTCTTTAGGGGTTGAGTACGAACAAAGATGGGACCGTGGATGGGGAGCTGGAAGTTTCTTCTCTAGTGCTGGTGAAGGACCAGTAGGAATTTGGAGAGTTGCTCGTCAGTTTATGAATAGCCATATTTCTGAGTTGGATGTGAATTCATCAAGTTATGATTATGTTGGTACATACCCAAGAGTTACTTACGATCGTTTGAATACTGGTCATGCAGCAAATGATGGAAACGGTAGCTACGGTGGTGCTGCAAATAATGATAATCAATACTTCTTTGACTATAACTTTAGAAATGCTTTAGGCTTGAATCCAGCTGGAAATGACTTTATCGATATCGACGCATACGATCCAAGTATGTTTAGTTTAGACATGTTCTCTCCAGATGAGTTATTCAATCAAGGACAAAGTTTTATTTCTTACTACGGTTACGACCACACAGGTAAGAGAGTTAAAGGTAATACAGATATTAACTCTTACTTTAATGACTACGACGATAATGGAAACTACAAGCGTTTTGTTGGAGCATTCCAGCCTACGTACATTGCAGGTTACATTATGGACAAGTTTGCTTTTGATGATATTATCTTTAACGTTGGGGTTCGTGTTGACGTATTCGATGCTAACCAACCAGTATTAAAAGATCCATTCTTATTCTTTAACACACGTTCAGTTTCTGAAGCTAGGTCTTTAAAAAATTCTGATCCTGTTGGATATGACTGGGTTAATATTCCATCAAGTATGGGGGATGACTACGTTGTTTATGTAAACGATGTAAATAACCCAACAGCAATTAACGGATTTAGAAAAGGTGAAACTTGGTATGATGCTAGTGGTACTGTAACACAAGACCCAGCATCTCTACAAGGAGCTTCTGGTATTGCGCCTTGGTTATTAAACCCAGGACAAAATACTCCAACTGCTGATGCATTCGAAGATTACAAGGTATCTATTAATATTATGCCGCGTATTGCATTCTCTTTCCCGATTTCTGATGAGGCAAACTTCTTTGCTAACTACGATATCCTAACGAGAAGACCAAATACAGGTTTACGTTTTGACCCTATCGATTACCAATTCATTACTTCAAGAAGTGGATCAACTATTAACAACGCAAACTTACGTCCAGAGAAAACAGTTGACTACTCTTTCGGGTTCCAACAAGTTTTATCACGTACATCTGCTTTAAAAGTGAGTGCGTTCTACCGTGAGATGAGAGACCAAGTTCAAATCCGTAACTTGTTTGAGGCATACCCTGCAACATACAAGACTTATGGTAACCGTGACTTCGGTACTGTTAAAGGACTTACAGTTGAATATGACTTAAGAAGAACTGGTAACTTCCGTATGACTGCTAACTATACCTTACAGTTTGCTGAAGGTACAGGATCTGATGCTAACTCTGCATTATCTTTTGTTAACTCAAATCAGCCAGACTTACGTACGGTATATGCTTTAGACTATGACCAAAGACATAGATTCTCTATCTCATTAGACTACCGTTACAGATCAGGTAAAGATTATAATGGTCCAAGTATTAAAGGAGTTAAGTTATTAGAAAATACAGGGATAAACCTTGTTACAATTATTAACTCAGGTACTCCATACTCTAACCAAAAGAATATTACTTCTTTAATTGGAGGTACTCCACAGTTAACAGGAGGTTTAAACGGTTCTCGTAAACCATGGACTTATACAATGGATTTCCAGATTGATAGAACTTGGGAGTTAGCCATTGGTAAAGATGACGAAAAGAAAAAGTATACTTATTTAAATGTTTATGTAAGAGTTACCAACCTTTTAAACCAATTTAACGTTCTTAATGTATACAGAGCAACTGGTATACCTAATGATGATGGTTACTTAGCAGCTGCAGAGTCTCAATCTACGATTCAAAGTAAATTAGATGAGCAATCATTTAGAGACTTATACAGCATGTACATGAATAACCCGTACAATATTAGTATGCCAAGAACAATTAGGTTAGGAGTTAAATTTGATTTTTAATTAGAACAGTAAATTACAATTATTATGAGAGTATTATTAGCGATATTGGTTGTGTTCAGTCTGAGTATTCAGGCTAACGCAGCAATGGATCCCACAGCTCTTGGCAAAGGAAACGAAAAACCATTAGGTAATTCAGGCCAAGATTTTCAAAAGGCGAATTGTCCGCCTTCTGATGCTAAACTTTACATGGAGTTTAACGATGTTAGAGCACTTGTTGAAGCAGGTGGTTCTCTATGGCAAAATAGACAAACAAACGCAGCTTCTTACGAAGTTCCAGTTGGAGGACGTAACCACGTTCTTTACTCTGGGTCAATTTGGATGGGAGGTGTTGACGTTAACGGACAGTTGAAATTAGCTGCTATTCTTTTTAGAAGAGGTAACGATTTCTGGACTGGACCTTTATCTCAAAATGTTGGTTCAGGAGATTATGATCCTGCTTATCCAGTAGGAGATAACGCTCTAAGAGATTACGGTGCTGCAACGATCGATCCAGATGTTTGTATGGAATATGATAGATTCTTCCCGATTGCAAAAGCAGAAGTAATTAATTATACCCTTGCTTTTGAATGTGCTCAAAACCCAGATTGTACTGATGAATTTCCAGTTTCTAATACTGCGATTCAAAGAATTAACAACTGGCCTGCGCACGGAGATGTATCTAAAGGACAAGATTATTATTTAGCACCTTTCTATGACTACCCTTCAGAAGGTGGTGCAGGAGACGGTGTTTATGACCCTTCACAAGGTGATATCCCATGGTTTGATGACATCTTAGATAGAGATGACGTTGAATGTGGATTTGACCGTCGTGTTACTTTATTTGGTGACTTGACAAACTGGTGGGTATTTAACGATAAAGGAAATATTCATACTGAAACTGGTGCTGACCCAATTGGAATGGAGATTCACGCGCAAGCTTTCTCTTTCGCTACGAATGATGAAGTAAACCAAATGACTTTCTATAACTATGAAATGATTAACCGTAGTACGCAAACACTTTACGAAACTTACTTTACCCAGTACGCTGATGCTGACGTTGGTTTCTCAGAAGATGACTTTGTAGGTTGTGACGTTTCTAGAGGTTTAGGATATGCATACAATGCAAAAAACTTTGACGAAGGTCAAGGAGGTTCACCAGGTTACGGTGCTAACGTTCCTGCAATTGGTATAGACTTCTTCGAAGGACCTTATCAAGATGCTGATGGAATTGATAATCCTGGTCCACACTGGGAATATCTACCGGATAGCTCAAGAATTTGGGTAGTTCCAGAAGTTGATGATGCTATTACTGATAAAGGTATTGTTTATGCTGGTATTGGTATTGGATACTCTGACGGAATTATCGATAACGAACGTTTCGGAATGCGTAGATTCAACTACTTTAACCGTGCAGATAAGTCACCTTCCCCTGCTATGACAGACCCATCAACTCCAGGAGACTTCTACAATTACATGGTTGGTAAGTGGAAAGATAATTCTCCAAACTACTACGGTGGTAACGGGTACTCAGGTTCTGTAGGGGTTACCTCTCAGCATGCAGATTATCTTTACCCTGGAAACTCTGACCCATTACATTGGGGAACAGGAGGAGTAGATATGGGCTTCAACTGGTCTGAAAGAAATAGTGACGGAAATAATACACCAACTGCTCCAGAAGGAGGAGATAGACGTTTCTTGCAAACTGCTGGTCCTTTTACATTAAAACCGGGTGCGGTTAACAACTTAACTGTTGGTGTTGTTTTTGGACGTGCTTTTAATGGTAATGCATCCGCTTCGATTGATGTTCTTTTAAAAAATGATACAAAAGCTCAAGCTTTATTTGATAACTGTTTCAAAATTATGGATCCTCCAACGGCTCCAGTTTTAGAAATTGTTGAGTTAGAAAATGAGTTAGTTTTATTAATCGATAACCCATACGGTAATAACGTTGATGAAACTTATATCCAAGAAGATAGAATTAATATTCCAGACGCTCCAGAAGGAGAAGAGCCATATGATAAATATTACCGTTTTGAAGGGTACCAAATTTATCAAATGAAAGATGAGGAAGCTAAAGTTTCTGACATTGGAAATGATGACAAAGCAAGATTAGTTGCTCAGTGTGATATCAAAAATGATGTTGCGAGACTTGTAAACTTTGAATACAACGAAGCTTTAGGTTTCTCAGTACCTGAAGTTAAAGTTGAAGGAGAAAACAAAGGAATTCGTCACTCATTCAAAATTACGAACGATGCATTTAATAATAAGGGATTAGTTAATCATAAGACTTATTACTATATCGCTATCGCTTATGCACACAACGAATATAAAGTATATAATCCTGAAAGTGCAGATGGATTGGGTGGTCAAAAAATACCTTATATCAGTTCTCGTTTAGCTGCTGATGGTGGGGCTATTAAATCTTTGGCTGGTATTCCACACTCTCCAGCACCTCGTTTTGATGGAACAATCATAAAGTTAGACTATGGTTCGTCTCCAGAAATCACTACTTTAGATGGTAGAGGTAACGGACACCGTGCTGTTGAATTAACGAAAGCAACTGAAGACTTTATCGTAGAAAACGGTTCAATTGACACACCGACTTACAAAAAAGGGCGTGGTCCAATCGATGTTAAAGTTGTTGACCCATTAAACGTTGTTGGTGGTTACTATATCATGAAGTTTAACAACTTCACGGATATTGATACTGCTAGCTGGGTTATTGAAAGATATACTTCTAAGGGAGGTGACTTCAT
>DATJCX010000071.1:0-285373 GCA_035497735.1 Brumimicrobium sp.
ATTTTGAAAGCGTATAAGCTTTACCTTTTATAAAGTCCGCTCTACTTTGTCCGCTTGACTTCCACTTTTCCACCTCTGAGTACATCTCTTGCTGTAATTTCATGCTTTTTTCAGCAAATTAAGGAAGTAAATCAAGGGAAAGCAATATGTAGTTGCTCGGGGGATACTATTTTTTTATTCTTTATTCGTTCTCTCAATTTACCGTAAAAAGTTCTATATTCTTCATAAATAGTTATTTTTACTTAGTTTTTTCGGTGATTTTATTCACATCCTTTCGCATCAAAACATGCTTCTACCCAAATGAAAAGAGGTCACCTCTTTCCGAAATGACCTCCTTTAAATGCTATGATGCTATTGTTTATTGTTTTGTAAACTGAACATCAACAGCTAATCTAACTTTGTCAGAAACTACAATACTTCCTGCTTCTGTTACCGCGTTCCAAGTTAAGTTAAAGTCTTTTCTATTAACTTCTCCTCTGATTTCAAAACCAGCTTTAGTTTGTCCGTATGGGTCAACTACGATTCCGTTGAATTCAGCGTCTAAAGTCACTTCCTTGGTCACGTCTCTAATTGTTAAATCACCTACTAATTTGTCACCGACAAAAGACTTAGAAACAAACTTCATTTCAGGGAACTTTTCAGAGTTAAAGAAATCATCTGACTTTAAGTGCGTGTCTCTATCCGCATTCTTCGTGTTGATAGAAGCTGTCTTAGCAGTGAAGTCTAACTTTGCGTTGTTGAAGTCATCACCTTCTGTTTGTGCAGATGCATTGAAGTCTTCGAAATGACCTGTTACTGTTGAAATCATCATGTGTCTTACTTTGAAAGCGATTTCTGAATGCGTGCTGTCGATTAACCAATTTGTTTTGTTACTCATGTTTTTATTTTTTAAGTTATTAATATTTATTATTTTAAAATTATTCTTTTGATTGAGTGTGTAATAATTTTTTAAATCACACTATTATTTTTTGTTATTCGTAATCAAATGATCTAGAGAGTATCTTCCTGCTCCGATGAGTATAATCGTTAAATATACTAGTCCGTAAAGCAATGCAAACTCTTGTCTACCAAAACCATCATTCATATGAACGATAAAGGCGATGATTAGCATGTTTATAAACAAGGTGATTGCGCCGATTCTCGTTCCAAGACCTAAAATCAATAGTAGGGAACAAAATACTTCTGCGAAAACAACCAAGATTAAAGATGCAACTGCTCCTATTCCTAGCGGATCAGCAAACTGAATTGGCTCATCGCTTAAGAATAGTTTTTCAAATTTACCGGCGCCATGCGTAAGCATAAAAACTCCAATAACGATTCTTAGTATTAAAAGTGCAATGTCCACGTTTTTACTATGAGCACCAGGATTAAATATATAGCTAATTATTAGTTTCATCTATTGCTGAATTTTAAATTGTTACTTTTTTAATACATCTTGAATATCATCAAGCTTTTTAAACATTGCACTAGCGAAAGGGCAAAGCGGTAATATTTTAACCTTCTTTTCTCTTGCCATTTCTACAACTTTGTAAAGTAGTTGCTTTCCAACTCCTCGACCTTCAAAGGCTGCATCTACTTCTGTGTGATCAATAATGATAAAAGCTGAAGAAGGAATGGAGTAAGTCATTTTCCCTGCTGTTTTACCGTCCTCCTTGGCAATTGCATAGCCTTTTGTTTCGTTTTCTACTATTTGAATATCCATGATGTGTTTTTTTTTAATGATTATAATGACATTGGAACTTCCATTAAAAGAACTCGGGTATCTTCTGTCGCTTTTACACTAATTGAATCTGTATCCCAAATTCCCATTCCGTCTCTTTTTGAAAGTTTTTCATTGTTGATTTCTACTTCACCATCTAGAATAAAAGCGTAAACTCCATTTCCTTCTTTTTTGATTTTGTATTCATCAACAGCTCCTTTAGTGAATTTCCCAAGGTGGAACCAAGCATCTTGGTTAATTCTAACCCCTTGTTCACCATCGTTAGGAGAAACAATCTGGTAGAATTCATTCTTTTTCTCAATATCTCTTAAAGAAATTTGATCGTATTCTGGGGTAATATTTCTTTTCTTTGGGAAAACCCAGATTTGAAGGAATTTTACTTGCCTGTCTTTGTTCTTGTTGTATTCTGAATGAGTAACTCCCGTTCCTGCACTCATGATTTGAACATCACCTTCCTTAATTACGGTTGTGTTTCCCATACTGTCTTTGTGCTCTAAATCACCTTCTAATGGAATAGATACAATTTCCATATTGTCATGTGGATGTGTTCCAAATCCCATTCCTGCCTGAACGATATCGTCGTTTAAGACGCGAAGTACACCGAAGTGCATTCTTTCAGGGTTGTGATAGTTTGCGAAGCTAAATGTGTGATGAGAGTCTAACCAGCCATGATTTGCACGTCCTCTTGTTTCTGCTTTGTGAATTATTGTGTTCATCGTGTTTATATTCTTATTTGGTAAATGATTAAATCCTACTTGTTGCATCAATGTGTCGTATGTTGACTTTATAACTTCCTTATTAGACGCTTTTAAAACTTGCGGGGCAACTGCTCCAATTACGCCTGCTATAAGTGTGTTTTTTATAAATTTCTTACGATCCATATTTCTTGCTTTTAAGTACAGTACAAAGATGCAACAGTTTAATAGACTGCACAATATGAGAATTCGGGACAAACGTATGAAAATCCGATATTTTGAAAGAATTGTTGCAATTCTAAGTGTTTAACCTAAGAAATCAAGTGTAAAACTAGTTTTTAGATAGTTAAAATAATAGGAAAATAATTTACAAAATCAATGACTCAATCAGTGTCCTACACTATCTAAAATTCAAATTTGTAATTAAGATATGGCAAAGTGTTGGGAAATCAAATATTTTCTTCCTTTTTCTTAAAATGAGAAGGGGAGAGTTGGGTGTGTTTTTTGAAAAAGGCACTGAAGTTGGCAGGTTCATTAAAGCCTAGTTCATAAGCAATTTCCTTGTTTGTTAACTCTGTAAAATAGAGTAATCTCTTTGCTTCTGTAATTATTCTTGCTTGGATATAGTCTTTTGCCGTTTTTCCCATTTTAGCTTTGACAGTCCTATTTAAATGGTCTGGCGTAATGTGTAGCTCGTTGGCGTAAAAGGTGCTCGAATGTTCTTTTTTATAGTTCTTATTTACCGATTTTTTGAAAGCTCTAATCAAGTTGTCTCCCGAGGTGTCTACATCTGATTCTATTGGATTTATAGAACAAATATTGTTGCATTCTATAAGTAAGAGTTTTAAAAATGAGCCAATGGACAAACTTTTCATGTTGTTGTCGCTATTGAATAAGTTGAAAATGCTGTCAGCATATCCTTCTATTGTTTCGAATTGTTCTTTGGCTGGTGTTAGCGGTGGACTCTGACCGTAGTTTTGAAAAAGGTTTAAACTTTCTATAAAGGAAAGTGGAATGGAGTTTTCTACTAAAAATTGATTGGAGAAAGTCATCGCGTATCCAAAGGATTTTTCCTCTTCAATAACTTGGTGTACTTGTCCAGGTGCAACAAAAAATACTTGTTGCTGATTTAAATCGTATGAATTAAAGTCGATTTTATGCTGGCCCTTAGCTTGCTTTACGATTAAAACAGTATAATAATTATGGCGATGTGGTTCGTCAACTCTTCCATTGCGTTTGACGTAAATATCTTCCATCCTCGAAATTCCAAAACTGATATTCCCATTACTGGCATTGACATCTTTATATATTTTAACTGTATCCATTTACTCTTGTTTTATTAAAACTCAATAGAATTAACCGATTTTTCTTTGCATTTTCAAGGGGTTAAACGCAATAACGCTACAATAACGTAAAAATATCGCTATTCTCGTATTTTGAAAAGAATAAAGTTCTCTTGCACTCAAAAATAATAGGTGTTAATTTATTAAAGCTTTCGAAATTTGTGTTTTTAGGGGATTTTTTCATTTTATTATTGACCTTACTTATTTATAATCCCGAATCCAGTTAGTTGGAATTATTGGTGGATAGAATTTTCTTTCTACTATTTATTACTCTAATAGAATATGAAATAGTGCTGAAATTCACTTGCATTGAACTCAAAAAATGATTTTGCAATAGTTAATTTATTTTACTACATTAGTAAGATAGTTTCCTTGGTAGTATAAATAATTCTTAGTTCGGAAGAATATACTATAAATGAGTTTGAAGTAAATCGAGGATACTTATTAAAATGAGAATTTCTCGTTTTTTATGGCGCATTTAATTTTTAAAAATCAACTAAAAAGAGTATTATGAGTAATTTATCACAATTAATAGAAGTCCCGGATGTTTTCTCACCTGCAACACTTGGGCCCATAACATTGCCGAATCGCATCATAAAAGCCGCGACAAGTGAAGGAAGAAGCCCGGAAGGGAAAGTGACCCAAGCTCTTATTGATTTTCATCGTGGTTTTATCGAAGGAGGAACGGGGATGACCACTTTAGCTTATTGTGCTATATCTCCCGAAGGCTTTGCCGCTCCTGGAGAAATCCTAATGGTTCGTGAAAATATTGCTGGGCTTAAGAAATTTACCAAAGCAATGCATGAAGCAGGAGGGATGGTTTCGGCACAATTAGGACATGCTGGACCTGTAGCACACAAGAAGATAACTGGCGTGCGTCCTATTGCACCTTCTCGCTTTATGAATCCGACAAGTTTTCAATTATGTCGAGAAGTTACGAAGGAGGAAATAACTCAACTTGTTAAACAATTTGCCGATGCTGCTGAGGTAGCTGCCGATGCTGGATTTGATGCTATTGAGCTTCATTTTGGACATTTGTATATTGTCTCGGCGTTTTTTAGTCCATGGATTAACAAACGAAAAGATGAATATGGTGGTTCTATTGAAAACCGAACTCGATTTGCCAAGGAAATCCTTCTTGCCGTAAAAGAGCGTATCAAAAATCGCTTAGCAATTCTTGTTAAGGTATCAATGGACGACGGAATTAAAGGTTCAATTTGGCTTGATGAATCAACTGAAACTGTAAGAATTCTTGATGAAACGGGAGCTGTTGATGCATTTGAGTTAACAATGGGTTCTTCTGTTTATAATCAAATGTATCTTTTCCGTGGTGATACGGATATTGATGGTATGGCTGCAACTCAAAAAGGTATTTTCAAGTTGGGCGTAAAGTTATTTGGAAAAAAAATGTTAGGTGAGTATCCTTACGAAGATTTATACATGTTAGAATCGGCTAGACAGTTTCAACCCATTGTGAAAAATGCGGAGCTAATTTTACTCGGTGGAATTAATGATTATGCACATATGCAAAGAGCAATGGAAGAGGGCTTTTCTTTTGTAGCCATGGGAAGGGCTTTACTGCGTGAACCGGATTTAGTCAATAATTTAAAAAATAAATCGCAAATCGAGGGAAGGTGTATTCATTGCAACAAATGTATGTTTTCTGTTTATACCACAACTAATTGTGTATTTACGAAAGAATATGCAACTTCTTCTAAGGCCGCTATAGATTAAATTCAGGAGTCAAAGCAGGACCCCTCCATTCGTAGGATTAAGATCTATGTTTTGTCTATTGAAAAACGACTTAATTTTTAGTTTGAATTTTATATCTCTGTATTTTTAAAGAAAAAGTACTGGTTTCAATACTCTCGAAGAGAAGTCAGTACTTTAAATAAAAATCGCATGTGTTAGTTGGACAATTGAAAGGTGACTAAAAATGTTTAGAATCAAGATTAGTTTTTAAAAATGATTTCACCGTCTTTTTTTAATTCTAAGTTTTCTCCTTTTCCTCTCAGTTCATATCGGTCATTTTTGTACCAAATTCCTGAAGCAGCTTTTTCTCCTTCTAGATCTATTTGGTCGCCTCCGTCCAAATACACTTTTACTGTGTTTTCAGTATTGTTGTAGGTCATGTCGAGAGTTTGACCTTCTTTGTTTTTTAATGAATAATGTACAATATCATCTTGATGTTTAAAAATAACTTGTTCATTTTTTAGCAATTCTAAATCATTTCCTTTTCCTCTTAATTCCTATTGGTCGTTTTTATACCAAATTCCAGAGGCTGGTTTTTCAGAATGTAATTCAAAGGTTTCCCCTTCGAAAGTTATACTTACTGTTTCTTTTGAGTTGTCAAACGCTAGTTGGAGTTCCTTCCCGTTTTCATCAACAGAGGTAATGGTCTCTATTTTTTCTGTACGAGTCTCAACTTCATTTGTTTGACTTTCTTGTGTTGGGTTTTGGTTGCAAGAACTTAGGATTAACGCTGATAACATAGCGAAGGTTAAAATGTTTTTTTTCATTTTTCATTTTATTTATTTTAATTGTTGTTTGGTGACTATTCAAGCACGCTCTGGAATAGTCAAATATCATTCCATAAACTGGCTGATAAAAGCTAAAAAATGCAAATAAAAAAAACACTCAATTTAGAAGAAACTTCTTCCTTCATAATCGAGTGTTTAATGTTGTATTATCTTATAGCTTGAAAACTGTTTCTTAGCTTAAGTCAAGTTTGGAAATATCAATACCTAATGCTTTTGCTACACCTTTTCCGTATGCTGGGTCAGCTTTGTAACAATTGCTTATATGTCTTTCTTGAATAAACTGTTCAGCACCTGTCATATTCCTTGCTGTATTTTCGAATAAAACCTGTTGCTGTTCAGGAGACATTATTCTAAATAAATTTCCAGGCTGTGTGAAATAGTCGTCGTCTTCTCGGTGGTCGTAATGAAAAGCATCTCCTTCCATGTGCGAAGCAGGTTCGGCATATTCTTTACTTTCCGCCCATTGACCATAGCTATTTGGCTCATAGTGAAGAGTAGAACCTTCGTTTCCATCTACACGCATTGCCCCATCTCTGTGTGGATTGTGGAATGGACATTTTGGTTTATTCACAGGAATTTGGTAGTGATTAACACCTAATCTGTAACGTTGCGCATCTCCATAAGAGAATAAGCGACCTTGTAACATTCTATCTGGTGAAAAACCTATTCCAGGAACAACATTTGCTGGATTAAATGCAGCTTGTTCTACATCAGCAAAATAGTTTTCAGGATTTCTATTTAATTCAAATTCTCCAACATCGTGCAATGGATAATCGCCATGAGGCCAAACTTTTGTTAAATCAAAAGGATTGAAACGATAGTTTTTAGCATCTTCTTCCGGCATAATTTGAACTTTCATATACCATTTAGGGAAGTTTCCTTTTTCAATTGCTTCAAACAAGTCACGCTGATTACTTTCCCTGTCTTTTCCAACTAATGCTTCAGCTTCTTGGTCAGTAATATTTTCAATTCCTTGTGCTGTTTTAAAATGAAATTTCACCCAACTTCTTTTATTATTTGAATCTAAAAAGCTAAAAGTATGACTTCCATATCCATTCATGTGTCTAAAAGACTTAGGAATCCCTCTGTCGCTCATCGTTATCGTAACTTGATGTAAGGCTTCAGGAAGAAGAGTCCAGAAGTCCCAGTTGTGATTTGGGCTTCTTAAGTTTGTTTTTGGATCACGCTTAACTGCTTTATTAAGGTCTGGAAATTTATAAGGGTCTTTTAAAAAGAAAACTGGCGTGTTGTTTCCTGCTAAATCCCAATTTCCTTCTTCGGTATAAAATTTCATCGCGAATCCACGAATATCTCTTTCGGCATCTGCCGCTCCTCTTTCGCCTGCAACGGTTGAAAAACGAACAAACATATCTGTTTTCTTCCCGATCTCAGAGAAGATTTTAGCTTTAGTATATTTCGTTATGTCGTGTGTAACAGTAAATGTTCCAAAGGCACCAGAACCTTTAGCGTGCATTCTTCTTTCTGGAATTACTTCCCTGTCAAAGTGTGCTAATTTCTCTAGAAACCAGAAGTCTTCTAAAAGCATTGGACCTCTTTTTCCAACTGTTTTTACATTTTGATTCTCCGCTATTGGTCTCCCAGAAACAGAGGTGAGTTTTTTCTTTTTATCATCCATAATTTAAGTTTTTTTAAATTTTTAGTCCAGTAAGTTTTCTCAAATCGAATCAAATAATTCGTGAAGAATAGGTTGAACTCTTAATGAATCTACAATATAATCATTAGATTGTAAATTATATTATTTCTCGGTATAAATCTTAAGTTTTAAGAAAAGATAATACAAAGAAAAGCAGCTTGGAGTTTCCCAAACTGCTTTTTTGAAACATTATTTTGATTTTTCTTATTTAATCAATTTCCACATTGAACCGTTCTTAGTCGTTAGTTTTTCTAACTTCCCACTATTCGTCAAGTCATTTAATACACCTTCACTATCTGCTCTTGGAGTTCCGGAAAGTTCAGAAAACTCCTTTGCTGTAAGTGTTGGGTAGATTTTAAATAGCTCTTCCCAATTTTTACTGTATTCACTTTTCTGAATAGTTGGATTCACTTTCAAAATAGCCATTTCATAAAATGCGTACGGTTTAGCACCATAAACGACGTCTCTATTTCCAGCATCATCAAGTACAAAAACGGTTGGAAAACCTCTCACTCCGTAGTCTTTAGCAATTTTTAAGTCTTCTTGGAATAAATTCTTTGCCTTTCCTTCGAAATCAATTTTCAATTGGTCAACATCTAAACCAACAGTCTTTGCAGCTGTTGCCATATGCTCCCATTTTGCAATGTTTTTCTTCTTTAAGAATACCAATTCACGCATTTCCCTCATGAATGAATAAGCTTTTTCCTCATCCTGCATTTGTGCTGCTTTAAAAGCAATCGAAGGAGGATAAGATGAATTTAAAGGGTCCTCTAACCATAAATCTCCGTCAATAGGCATGTCGTAATAAACGCTAACTTCATCCCAGTGACCTGCTACATCTTTTGGCGAACTAATTCCACCACTGTTATAGTTCCAATCTGGTAAAAGTCCACCCATTCTATATTCTATATCGATATGAGTCCCATATTCAAGTTTCAGTTTTCTCAATTGTGGCTCAATTCCCCAACAAGATGAACAAATCGGGTCTGTAAAGTACACTAATTTCACTTTTTTATCACCTGATAAATTCGCATCAACTTTAGTATCTTGACCTGCATCAGCAGTTGTTTCACACATTCCCGTTTCTATATCACATAAAAGCGGATTTGTTGTTTTTTCTTTATTCATAATTTTTTGTTTTGTTTGTCCTTGAATAGTTGTTACACTAAGCAAAGAAATAATTAATACTAGTACATTTATTCTGCGCAACATAATGTTATTTAGTTTTCGTTTTTAGCATCAGGACGGTATAAAAATCAATGGATTTAAATATAGCTTACTTTTTCTAATTGTTACATTATCTCTTAATGTTGGTACAAATATACGGAAATTTAAATGTATATTTGGTACGAATTTCCTTTTGGAAAGCACTTCCCTTTTGGAAACTATCAATAGATAATCTGTTGGTAATGTTATCTTTAAGTTATGCACTATTTGAAAAAAGACGAAAATGACCGACAAACATGAAAGACTTTTAAAACTCGACAATGACAAATTAATTGACGTAGTAAAGAATTATCGACAATATGGATATGACGACCAATTGAGAGAAACTGCGATAAATATTCTTACGGACAGGGGAATATCAAAAGAACAACTGCAAATTACCGGAAGCTTTGAAAACAAAACATATGATTACGCAAACGATTTATTCGCTACGTTTCTGAAGAATTCGAAAATTTCCTTTATAATGTATTTGGTTCTATTTAGTTCACGAATTCTAATCCAAATAATTCCTGACGACTCCGTTGGACTTGCTTG
Organism: Brumimicrobium sp.; assembly: GCA_035497735.1. GTDB lineage: Bacteria > Bacteroidota > Bacteroidia > Flavobacteriales_D > Crocinitomicaceae > Brumimicrobium. The sequence goes on from DATJCX010000071.1 coordinate 9,714, forward strand.
GACACTATTGATTGCGACAATTCTTTCATTCATTCTATATTTCGTCTTTTTGATTATGTCTTTCATGAACCAAAACCAGTTTTACAAAGCTATCGGACAGGACTACGGAACAGAAGGAGCTCTACTCTATCTATTCCTTGGAATGCCGTTTTATATGTTCATGTACTTCTATTTTCGAAATCAAATGAAGGACAAAATGAAAGAAATAAGATGAAAACAGTGCCTAACAGCACCTACCCAAAAGGCGGGGTTTCGGATTCCAAAGACAGTTTTGTGATTAATGGAACATTAGTTTTTCAAATCAAGTTTTGTGGTAAAAGTCCCGCCCTTCGGGTAGCTGCGAAACGTTGAAGAAATTATATAAAGTTATGAAAAAAAAATCAGTTGTCAATGCCACTCCTGTTTGTCAAGTTCGAATGCAAGCTATTAGCGACACGATGAGCGTTTTATCTGGAAAATGGAAATTTCACATTATAGGGACACTCATAGAGGGTGATACGTTGGGTTTTATGGACTTGTTAAGAGAAATCGACGGAATAGGATCGAAAATGCTTTCAAAAGAATTGCAGGATTTAGAAATGAATCTTTTGATTAATCGAAAAGTAATGGATACCAAACCAATAACTGTGGAATATTCAATGACTGAATACGGTGCAACTTTAGCGCCCGTTATCAATGAAATCGCTAAATGGGGAATTGAATATAGAAAGTCACTTTTTGAGTCGGGTGAAGACAAGTAATTCAAGTAAATTTACCCTATTTTTAAATTCCTTTACGTGCATCAACTCAATGCTTTTTTTGTGAAAATCGAAATAATTATTCCTGGAATTGACAATCCTATTGCGAGATAAATCAAGCTCATCGGGGAATAGTATCCGAGCAACATTCCTGCAGCTGAAGAAGCAATCATAATGGATAGGTTAAAAACCGACGACTGAACTGAAGTTGCTACATCTTTTGCTGAATCGACCTGTCTGCTAACGGCTGCTTGGAGCAAGGTCACTAATGGTCCAAATGAAAGTCCCCATAAGAAGAATGCAAAATGTCCCATGCCGCTTGTTTTTCCAAACATAAGGAAAATTAGCATCGATATAATCAGTAAAGCGAACATGGCTATTGTCAGTAATTTTAGATACTTATCCGTGTATTTTATGGCAAGTAATACAGAAATTAGCGAACCAATTCCAAAGAATAATAGAGCACTTTCAACTCCTCCCGACAGTTGAATTTCATCTACCAAACTTGTGATATAGACATAAACTCCATAATGTGCAATTACGCCTAAAAGAGTGAGTAAAAGAACAATTAAAACTGCTGGTATTTTCAGCAATGCAAAAGGGGATGAACTTTTGCTTAGTTTTTCTCCAGGCATAGATGGAAGTGTGAAAAAACTAACAATAGCGATTAAAATAATAAATCCACCTAAGCCCATAAATTCATTTCGCCATCCATATTTGTTACCAATTGCTGTCATTATTGGCATACCGATACTGATCCCTAAAGTCGTTCCTGCCATGATTACAGCAATTGCTTTTCCGTGGTTCTTCTTGTCGACGATTCGCATACCATAAGCTGCAATCATTGGCCACATTACACCGGCACAGATTCCTCCGAGCACTCTTAATGTGATGATGATATTATAATTGTAAACAAGTCCAGCTATAATGTTTGAAATAGCGAATCCACCTAGTAATATTAATAGGAGTCGCTTGCGGTTGATATGTATTGTCAAGGATATTAGCGGAATGGCGAAAATTGCTGAGGCAATGGCATAGAATCCAACTAAGTTCCCTGTCTGTACTTCGTTTATATTGAGGTCTTGCATCATAAGGGGAAGAACGCCGGAGGGCATCAGTTCGGATAAAATCCCTACAAAAGTAACGGACGACATCAATATCATAGTCATCCAAGGGAAAGCGCGTTTGGCTTGTTCCGTTATATGTTGTTTACTCATATTTGCTTTTTACTGCTGTTTAAATTTATGTGAAAAACTACAAACTCAATGGTATATCATAGGCCATTTCCTTTCGGCGGAACAAAAAGTTTCCATTTCGTACAGAAGCTAAAACATCGACCCTTTTTCGTATTGCATCATAAACTGAAGATTCATTGAGAACGATAAAATTGGCTGCTTTTCCTACTTCTAGTCCATAACTATTTTGAATATTCATGCAACGTGCTCCGTTAAAGGTAATTAAATCAAAAACGGTTTCAATTTCCTTTGGTGACATTGTTTGCGCGAGGTGAATACCATTGTCTAAAATATTCATCATATTTCCATTTCCCATTGGATACCATGGGTCGTTTATGGAATCTTGTGCGAAAGCAACGTTTATTCCCGACTCTATAAATTCCTTTACTCTTGTCAAACCACGACGTTTTGGATAAGTATCTTGTCTTCCTTGTAAATAAGCGTTTTCTGTTGGACAGGATACAAAATTCATCTTATTTTTTTGGAATAAATCCATCATTCTAAAGGCATAGGAGTTGTCGGCTGAACCAAAGGAACAGGTATGACTAGCTGTGGTTTTTGTTCCGTAATCCTTCATTAAAACAAGTACATTCAATAATTCAACAAAGCGCGAATGTGTATCGTCTGTTTCGTCACAGTGAAATTTTACAGAATAGCAAAGTAAAACAGGCTTGCTCTAACTATTGGTCGTAGCTGCTCGTTGTTAAAGGATTTTGTAGTTGAATAGATAAGGCGATTAGTGTTTTATATTTCAGAATTAAAAATTCACCCAGCTATGGAATACTGGGAGCTAGAATCTCGTTTTTTTGGGAAAGATTTTTGTACTTAGTCTAAAACCTAGGTGTCGGGTAGGGGATATACTCCTCTTCGTCACCTTTAATTTTATCGAATTTTTGGTCTGCCCATTTTTGTTTTGCCGCTTCAATCAATTTTTTATCCGAAGAAACGAAGTTCCAGTCAATAAAGCGTTCTTCAGGGAATGGCTCTCCTCCAAAAATATAGATGGTGCTGTTTGCTGCAATCGTAAATTCACACAAGGTACTGTCTTTTGCTACTAAAATTTGCTTTGGTCCATATTCATGTTCTCCACTTTTAATGCTTCCTTCTAAAATATACAGTCCAGATTCTCCATAGAGTTCGTCGCCGATTTTCACAACTTGTTCTGTCTTACTCTTAATTTCAATCATAAAAAGTTTGCTAAAAACAGGAACGGGAGATTTTCTTCCTAATGCTTCTCCAGCAACTAATTTAAACGCTACATCACCTTCCGACCATGAAGGGATTTCATTTTTTTCTATATGAGAAAACTGAGGATCCATTTGTTCTAAATCTTTCGGCAAGGCCACCCAAATCTGCAATCCGTGCATTAATAAGTCGGATTCGCGTAAATATTCAGGAGTTCTTTCCGAGTGAACAATCCCCTTTCCTGCGGTCATCCAATTTACTGCTCCTGGTTTTATTTCAACCTCATTTCCCAAGGTATCGCGGTGCATAATACTTCCTTCAAACAGGAAAGTTAGTGTTGAAAGTCCGATATGGGGGTGTGGTAAGACATCGAAGTTTTGACGTTCATTAAGTTTTACTGGTCCCATATGATCTATATAAATGAACGGCCCCACCATTCTCTTTTTTCGGAATGGCAACAATCGACCAACCATAAAGTTTCCAATATCGGCTGCTCTTTCTTCTATAATTAATTGGATGTTTGACATAGCTCTTTTTTTATTTGAATTACAATTTCTAAGTTGTCTTTTTGGGTCTTAAACTTGTTGGTAAATGCCAATTAAATCTGACAGATAACAAGCGGAATAAAACTACAGAAACAAGACAGATAACTTCACTTATAAGTACTGGAACATCTAATTTATATAATATAAAGAAAATAAGGCCTCCAAAAATACAAGTTGTTGCATAAATTTCTTTTTGAAAAACGAGTGGAATATTACTCAAAGATACATCACGGATTACACCTCCGAAACAGGCTGTAATTGTTCCCAATGCTATCGAAATAAGTGGATTCATTCCAAATTCGATACCCGTTCGTATTCCTACTACTGTGAAAAATCCAAGTCCGATGGCATCAAAAAATAAGAGGGTTTTATGATAGTTTTTTATTTCAGTTTTGAATATCAGTACGACAATCGTGGTGATGAATACAACTACACTAGAACTTAAATCTAGCATCCAGGTAACGGGAACTTTCCCAATTAACATATCTCTCAGAGTTCCACCTCCCAATGCAGTGATAAATGCAATAATGAAAACGCCGAAAATATCCAATTTTTTCTCCTTGGCGGCAAATGCTCCTGCAACGCTAAAAGCTGCTGTTCCTATAATTTCTGTTATGCCAATCGAGCCCATTTAACAGTTTGTTCTTGAGTTAAACAGAACAATATACGGATTTCTACAAATCAGGATGTTTATTTTTACAAAAATCCACTCCATTCTATATAAATGATGTAAAAAAGAACACCATTATAGTTATTCCATAATGGCGTTCTTGTAAATTTTCTCTTCCTTAAGGAAATAAACTATCTTTTTTTCCAATTGCTTATCCAATTTGTTTTCAACACTTGTTAAAAGTGCTTGGAAATTACCCCCATATTCGGATGCAAAAGGATCATTTCCTGGAATACCTAAGCGAATACTTACTTGTGTTCGACTTCTATTTTAGGTAAGCTGAATACATCCAAACTAGTTTTTCTTGCTCACTGATGTAGTCACTCATCAAGGCATTGGTTCCTTCGTCTTCTGCATCCGCTGATAAATCAAGAAGTTCTCTTTGAAGGATAATTATTTTTTTGAATGAATCTAAAGTATCTTTCATGTCTTGAGTACCATCTGCTACTTCCGAACTTTCTTTAATTTTCGACTCTTTTAGATAGTCTGTAAATTTATGGTTTGGCGTATGTCCAAGTGTTCTAATTCTTTCAGCTACTTCATCGATTTTTATAAATAAATCTTCGTAAAGTTCTTGGAACTTGTCGTGTAGCTCAAAGAATTTATCTCCTTTAATATTCCAATGATATCCTCTAACATTCTGATAGAATATTGAGTAATTTGCTAATAGTTCATTTAGTTTTTTTGCAAGTCTTTCTGACTTTGCAGCATCTAATCCGATTGAATTTAATTTTGTCATTTTTCTTATTTTTTTAAGTTAATAATTATTTTTATTTTACTATTGTATCAGTCCACTTTTCGAAAGCGGACATAAATTTTTTGAAGAATCCTTTTGTTGATTCATTCTTAAGATGACCGTTTTCATCAAAAAGGTCTTTTGCTCCACCGATATAAGCTTCAGGTTGCGCCATAGTTGGTGCGTTCACGAAAGTAAGTGACTGTCTCAGGTGATGATTAGCTCCAAAACCACTAATATTTCCAATTGAAACACTTACAATAGCAGCGGGTTTTCCATTCCATACGTTTTTGTCGTAGGGACGGGAACCTACATCAATCGCATTTTTTAAAACAGCGGGAACAGAGCGGTTGTATTCTGGTGTTACGAATAAAATTCCGTCAGCTGCTGCAATTTCCTTTCGAAATCGTTGCCATTCCTTTGGCGGATTTGCTTCTATGTCTTCATTATAATACGGAAGATCTCCAATTGTTATAATGTCAAAGGTAAATGACTCAGGTGCAACTGATATTAATGCTTTTGCCGTTTTTAAGTTTAGAGATTCCTTGCGAAGACTTCCTACTATGACTGCTATTTTATGTTTTTTCATATTTTATTATTTTGAATTATAAGTGTTAGAAACTTGTTGACTTACTGTGTTAATTACTGTTTTGCAAATTGCAAGTGAATAATAAGTTTAACGTCTTTTGCGATGCCCGCAGCAGTTGGGTCAAAATCGATATTATAGTCGAATCTATTAATGGTTGTTTCAGCTTTCATTCCCAATTTTTCACCTTGGTCACTTTTAGCCGTTCCTCCATAATGAACATCAAATACAACATCTTTCGTAACGTTCTTTATCGTCAATTTCCCATATAATAAGTAGTGATTTTTTTTCTTGGTTTCTTCGATTTTTGAACTCACAAATGTCATATTTGGATATTTCTCAACTTCAAAAAAATCTGCACTTCTTAAGTGATTGTCTCTTTGTTCAACATTGGTATTGATACTTTTTACTTTAACATCAAAGTTAAACTTCGCACCTTGTAGGGCTTCTCCTTGAGTTGTTAAACTCCCTGTATAGTCTAGAAACTTCCCATTTACAATACTAATTCCAGAATGGGCAATGTTGAAATTTAAAGAAGAGTGGAAGGGGTCAACTTTCCATTGTGTTTGTGTGAATGTGGTAGTACTAAATAAAACTGCAACGAATAAAATTAAAAATCTTTTCATGTTTATATGTTTTTTATATTAATGTGTGAACTCTAATATAAGCATAAAACTCTGTTTAAAATCACAAGGAATGTTAAAAGAAAAAAGGAAAAGAAATGGTTGTTTTGAAAAATAAGGAGAGTAGTACTTTCCATGTTTAGGAAGTAGGGGGAAGTAAAAACGGCCTAAATATTAATTTAAGCCGTTTCTTTTTACATATATTTCAGTGTTTGATTAATGAAAAACTAAAACTGCCAAAATGACTATTGTCAGTGTGGTAGTTAAAGAGATTTTTCCTAAAACCTCAACTGCCTTAGCGCTAGTTTCTGAATCTCTTAACAATGCTTTTCGACTATGGTAGTGAATCATAGCAAGCAATACAATGAGTAGTGCCACCAGAACTAATTTTAGAGTAAGCAAAGGCAATAATGCGAGTGCTCCCCAAAATGGGAGGATGAGGTAAACGCCGGGGATAATCAGCAATAGTAATCCGACAGTTCCCATTCGACTGAGTGCTTTTGAATTTATATTGTTTGCTTCATGGTTATTTGCCTTTGTGGCGTGAAATCTAATAAAAGCATGTGCGAAAGCCGTTCCTAATCCCATGGCTAAATCGATGAAATGAAGAATAAGCATGGTGTCTCTCATACTATTCGTTTTTATTGTTTTGGTACTAGTCGCATAAACCTTCTGGTGTACAACTTTTCCCATCGATGATTTCTAATTTCGTCTCTGGGTTTTCTTTTCTCCATACGGCAAATGATTTTTCTAAATTCTTTAAAAACTCACTTGCTGGCTGTGCTCCTGAAACGGCTATTTTTCTGTCCATAACAAAGAATGGTACACCACGTACGCCAACCTGGCCTGCCTCCTGAATATCTTCTCTTACCATTCTTGCGTATTTATCATCCGTGAAAGCTGTCTTAATGTCCTCTTCCTCTAAACCGATTTCCTTTCCTAATTGTGTTAAAGTAGCGATATCCGCAATGTTTTTTCCATCTGTAAAAAAAGCCTTAAACAGAATCTCTTCCGCTTCATTCCCGTATCCTTTTGTTTTTGCTAATTGAATTAAGCGATGTGCTTTGAATGAGTTTACCATTATTGATTTGTCGAAATCGTAAACCAACCCAACTTGTTTTGCAGAATTAGTAACATTATCCAAAGTTGCTGTCACTTGAGCTGGAGCCATCCCTTTGTTTTTTACCAAATATTCATGGTAACTTTCCTTTGCTACTTCTGGAATAGAGTTGTCTAATTGGAAACTCTTCCATATGACTTCAATGTGTTCTTTGTCCGGAAATTGTGCCAATGCTGTTTCGAAATTACGTTTTCCAATGTAGCAAAACGGACACATGACATCACTCCAAATTTCTATTTTCATTTTGTTTTCTATTTTCATCTTATTTTCTGTATTTGTTTTGTTCTCTGTACTTGTATTTTCTTCTATGTGAACTTGCTGAGTTATTTCAGCTTTATCTGTTGCCTGCGCACAAGAGGATAGACTAAAGCCAAATAATAGCAAAAGCCAAAAAGATGTTTGTGAACTGATTTTATTCATTTGAATTTTATTTATTGTAATGGGTAAAGTGTATTAAATAAATATTTTTCTCAAAAATACGACATTTTTGTTACTTGACGAAGTGTGTTTCCATTTGGAAACTAGTTACCATAATGTTACTAACTTTCTAAAATGCAATTATAATTCTTACTTTTACATTGAAAGAAGTTGAACTATGAAAAAGGAAAAAGTAGAACTAGGATTGGCCTGTGAAAATCAAATTCGCGGAATTAAAGATACCACGGAATTATTAAATGGAAAGTGGAAGATTTTGATAATTAGTCATTTATATTATAATGGAAGTTTGCGATTTATGGACCTTAAAAGACAGTTGGAAAGTGTCTCCTCCAAAGTTCTTTCCAAAGAACTGAAAGATCTAGAAATGAATAAACTACTCAAGCGGACGGTTATAGATACGACACCGATTGCTGTCGAGTATGAACTGACAGGCTCTGGAAAACGTCTGTATCCTGTTGTTCGAGCAATGGCGAAATGGGGAATGACTTACCGAGATGAAATAAGAGCGGAAGATACTTGAAATTATCTTCCACTCGCATAGAAAGTGCTTTTGCCTTATTTAGTTTAGCATCTATCTTCTTCTAGTTTTCGGTAAAGGCACATATTCCTTGTCATCTCCTGGTGTTTTCGGAAAAACCTCTAGATTTTGCGCTTCCCAATCTTTTTTTGCAATTACACCAAAATTCCTATTAGTTATATCACAAAATATGACCAATTTAAATTTGATGCTTTTAAAATTTATAGTTTAACTTGATTTACAGTTTCATGACATACTTCATAAAATGATTACTAACGCTTTGACCAAAATATACTTTAATTTAGTTTAGAATTTCTGTAAGTTGTATATTGTTGTTTACACCTTAACTTCATTACTCCTTTTTCTTCTAAATATGGCATTACTAAATATTTAGTAATGCCATATTTGTTATGTACATAAAAACACAATGAAATGAAAAATTTAGTATATTTAATAATTTTGACTTTAATCTTATTAGGAATAAATTCAAAAGCTTTTGCACAGTCAGACAATATTCAAGTAAATATTGACGGTGAAAGTATTGGAACAGTTGTGATAACTGAAGTGATTAATAGTGATTTTGAATTTTATTTAGGATTGCCACCAACAGAAACCTTTAATATTCCACCTTTTAATGATAGTATTTCTTTAACTATTAGTGGTAATACTATACTATCATACGGTTTTGGTCCTAACATAGAAAATAGTAGTAGTGGAGGCCCTTATGAAATAATAACAATAACTGAAGGAGATTTTATTGATGACATACTTATTGTTAATATTGGAACATATTATAATAATACATCACTTGATGGATTGACACGTTTTGTGCTAGTTATTGATCATTCTTTATCAGTAGTTGAAAATGAAATTTCTGTATCGAATGCTTTGGTTTATCCGAATCCTGTTATGAATAATTTGACCGTTGAGTTTGAGACTATTAATTATGATACTCAGATCGAAGTATATTCGGTTAATGGTCAGTTGATGTATGTAGATAAAGATAATAGAAGTTTTGGATTTAATAAAGTTTCTATTGATATGTCGGATTATCCAACAGGAATGTATATGGTTCGAATTGGAAATTTGGTTAAGAAAATAGTGAAATAATTGGGGTAGGGTAGCATTACTTTTTGTTTCTGTTAGATATTGCCTTTTCATTCGTAGAATTATAACAACTAATTATAAAGTCTAAATAATATATCAATCATGTCCAAAAAAAGAAGAGGAACGGTCATCTTAGAAAACACTCCTCTCCATTAATTGCTTTCTCTACCTAACATTATCCCCTGTTTTTGTTCTTTATAGAAAGCAATTAGTCTATTCACTATACTATCTCAATTTTTTTTTCTTTTCTGAAAAGAAACCCTCACCCATCTTTTTTAGCCTTCTAAACCCCTCTTTTCTACCACTATTTTTCTACCTTCCATTTATCTTTAGACCAATTCCCCCTTTCCTCATTAATTAATCCCTATCTTTCCAATAATTAATGCACAAAGACCTTCCTTTTTGGGACAGACAAATGGATTTGTTAGCCCAGCAGAATTATCTGATTATCGATAATTATTTCACACCAGAACAATTAACCATTGCCCATCATTTTTTTGAGCAAAAACAAAAAGAAAATGTCTTTCAAAAAGCAGCGATAGGTCCATCAGGAAATAAAAAAGTGATTAGCGAAATTCGTGGTGATTACACCTATTGGTTAGACCGTAAGAAAGATATAGAACTGAAGACCGTTTTTGAGAATTTTGATGAAGTTAAATCCTTACTCAACCGGTTGATGTTTCTAAGTTTAGCAGGTTATGAATTTCATTTAGCCCACTATCCAAAAGGCTCTTTCTATAAGAAACACCTAGACCAATTCGACAGTCGAAATAATCGAATGATTTCTATGATTATCTATTTGAATAAAAATTGGTCAACCAATGATGGGGGAGAATTACGCATTTATCCTGAAGGAGAAGAAAGCGTTGATATAGCGCCTTTGGAAAACCGATGTGTTATTTTTAGAAGTGACATTTTATTTCATGAAGTTTTGGTTTCTAACACTTCTAGGAAAAGCATTACTGGATGGATGTTGTACCAACCTGTTATCCTCCCTTTTTTAGTGAAGTAGATTTGATAAGGTGTTTATTGCTAGATGTTTTTATTTTTTTTAAAGAGTTAAATGTTATGAGATTAGACGTCTAATTCTTATCGCTATTATAAGCCTTTTTTTAAGGGTGATTTGAGAAGTAAGTAATGTTATCACTTTAAAACACTTTTTAAGTCTCCATAATTGAAGTATATGCAGAGATAAAAGTATCTTCTATTTATTCAACTATTCTTTAGAACTTTTTTAATGATTCTTTCCATCTTGAAAGTATTGTTTTTTTACTAAAAGTGGTTGAATTAACATCATTTTTAGGATACCTTCAAAAGTTGTTTCCAACTCATTGTTAAAATAATACGTTTCACTTACTACAAACATTCATTGAAGGTTTTATACCAACTCTCATGAAATATACATTTGTGTTGATCAACAAAAGCGTATTTCGAAGTAATAATTAAAAAAAAACATCATTATGAAAAAGTTATACTATACACTCGCGGCGCTTGCTAGTTTTCAAATGTCTTTGAATGCGCAAGTTTATTCAACAGCAATTTTAGATGGCAATAATGTCGAAGCTAATGTCAACAATGGAGGAATCTTCTTTAACGATGTAGTTAATCAAAGCCCTGGGTTTGAATATCCAAAAGGAAGTGAAAAGCATCTGATTTATGCCAATACCTTTTGGTTTGGCACCGAAGACAATTCTGGAAACAAGAAGCTAGCTGCGCAACTTTATAATTTAGGTGAAGATCTATTTACAGGTCCATTAGTACCAGGTCAGGCAACTGGGTCGCAGGTACCCAGTTTGGAAAAAGATATTCATCAGGTTACAAAAAGCGAAATCGATTACCATATTGCAAATTATACAACCGCAGGGTATGTTGTTTCTCAGTCAATTGCTAATTGGCCTGCACATGGAGATGTGTTACAAGGCTATGACTTTTATTTAGCTCCTTTTGTAGATGTAAATGGCGATGGTATGTACTCTCCTGAAGAAGGAGATTACCCGCTTATTCGTGGAGATTATGCTACTTACATGATTTTGAATGATAAGTTGGATGTACACGCTTCTGGCGGAGACCCTTTGGGAGTTGAATGTCATTTTATGTTTTATCAATACAATACGTCTGATTATCTAGATAATACCGTTTTTCTTAATCTTAAGGTAATTAACAGAAGTACGATCGATTATCCTGAATTTAAAGTGGGTTGTTTCCTAGATCCAGATATTGGAAACGGTGCAGATGATGCAGTAGGTTGTGATACCAATCAGCGTGTGATGTATGCGTATAACTTCTCTAATAATGACGATGTTTACGGCGAGAATCCACCTGCAATTGGTGTGGTGAATTTAAATCAATCGATGGATGTATTTGGTTACTTTTCAGATGATTTGGGAGAAATGACTTTACCGAATACAGCGGCTGACTATCATAACTTCTTAGATGGACATTGGAAAGATGGCTCTGCTTTTACTTTTGGTGAAAATGGTTATGGGGGAATGACGACTACAAAGCACTTGTTTTCTGGAAATCCAAATATTCCAGGTGAATGGAGCGAATTGGAAGCGGGTCTTTTTCCAAGTGAAAGCAGGATGTTTATGGTATCGAATATTGGACCGCTATTAAACCAAGAAGAAATCTGTTTAGATTATGCTTTTGTTGTAGGAGACGGTGGAGACCATTTAGGAAATGTCAATCATTTATTATCTATTGCAGCTGAAGTGCAGAATTTCTATAATTCACAAGATGATTTAGTTTGTGCATATTTTGGAGAAACTTTAGGAATGGATGCACATGAAATCAAGTCGCCAACTGTTTATCCGAATCCTTCAAATGGGCAAATAACAATTGATTTCACAGGAGAATACAGTGTTGAAATTCACGCTCTTGATGGAAGAAAAGTATTTGAAAGTGCTAAAATGCAAGATACTAATACTATTTATCCAACAATTGAATCTGGAAGCTATATGCTTTCTGTAATTCAGAATGGAAATAGACATTCAAAGACTATCGTTGTACGATAGGAGCTGAGGTCTGAAGATTATAATTCGCATAAGCTTATTTTATGAGAGCTAATGAAGCAAACCATTCTCGTTAACTACAAGATATTCAGTTTGTAGCACGAGAATGGTTTGCTCTTTTTAAAAATATTGCTACCTTTATATATTATGTTTTGGCCTGAACTTTGTACTAACAAACTTTTTTTTTAAAAACATACTTTATGAAAAATATACTATTCTATGGATTGCTTATGGCATTCTTAACAGCTTGTGGAGGAAATAAAATCGCAATAGAAAACTCACAAAATGTGATTGTTGAATACAAGCATAACCGACCAATTAAATATAGTGATACAATTCCCGTTGCTTTTTATAACGTAAATGCAAGTGGTGAACGAATGGATATTTCTAATAGTCTTCAGTTGAAAGTTTACGGTGAAGGTGTTACGTATATTCCAAGTCAACAATCTTTGTGTTTAGATATAAGACCTCAACAGAAAGATGTCAATGAAGTTTCCTTTTTAACTGTATTAAAGGAAAAGGAAGATTCAGTAAGTTACCCTCAAAAATTAAAGTTAAGTTATTCGGAACAAATAACTGTAAGTTTAAAAGGGAAATCAGGAAAGAAAGGTGCCAATAAATTACCGCGTTTACGTCCGGTTTTACTTTCGGAAGGTAAGGCAGGAAAAGATGGTGAAAACGGAGAGAATGGAGAGGACGGTCAGCTTGGACGTGTGTACATCTGGTATGAAGGCGATATGTGTTATGTGCGAACAGAAGTGATTAAGGATGGTTCTTTTTGGTACTATCAAACAACGAATAAATACAGTATTGTGATAGACGCTTCTGGTGGAGATGGAGGTGATGGTGGAAATGGTGGTGATGGTAGTCGTGGAGCGAAAGGAAGTGTGAGTGGGGATAAAAAGATTGCACCAGGAAACGGAGGAAATGGCGGAAACGGCGGTAATGCTGGAAATGGTGGTAATGGTGTTCAGGTTGAAGTTATTGTTCACCCGAATGCAAGAGATATAGTTCCGAATCTTACGATAATTAATAAAGGCGGGAAACCTGGAGAAGTTGGAGAATATGGAGAACCTGGAAAAGGTGGTCCACCGGCATCTGGACAGACGGCAGGAAAGGCTGGAATATTAGGCCAGAGAGGAGCAAACGGATTTCCTGGAATGGACGGTCCAACTCCTGTGATTATAGTGGAAGATTTTAACTTCCAGCAATGGTAAATTCTGGTCGACAGTGAAAAGTATAGGAATGTTAAGGTTCCTAAATAAAACTATTTTCTTCCCGTAAATTCACGCATCGTATCGTAAACGCCAAATACGTTTTTCATCACCCAATCGAAGGCGGAAACAGGCAATAATCCTTGCGATAGGCGAATAAACCAATACGGCATTGGAATGGCTACCATTTTGCGTTCTTTTTCCATCGCACGAATGATTCTTTCAGAAGCTTTTTCTGGTTCTAAAATCGGAATCAATTTTGACTTAACACCGTCAAACATTCCAGTATTGATATAGAAGGGCATAATGGTGGTAACTGTTACAGCCTTTTTCAATTCTTTCATTTCAACGCGTAAACTGTCGCTCCAGCCATTTGCTGCCCATTTTGAAGCTGCATAAACCGCCATTCTTGAATTGGCAATCAAACCTGCTGAAGAATTGATATTGCAAATCGTTCCTGAGTTCGTCTCCATCATTTGTGGAAGAAATTCTAAAGCAACATGCATATAGCCATCTGCATTTATGGCCATCGATTTGGTTATTTCCTCATGCGAATGTTCGTGGAAGAATTTTCCAACAATAATTCCTGCGTTGTTGATCAGTATATCTACTTTCCCGATATCGGATTTAGTTTGACCAGCAACAGTTTTAATCTCTTCTACTTTAGAAAGGTCAACTTTGTAACCGAAAATTTCTCTTTCAAAAATTGAAAACTCTTGTTTGACTAAATCGATTCCTGCTTGATTGATGTCCCAAATCACAAGTCGAGAAGCGCCTCGTTCTAGTGCTTTTCGTCCTATTATTTTCCCGATTCCTGAAGCACCACCTGTTATTAAAACTGTTTTTCCTTTGAAATTCATTGCCTTTTTTTTGTAACGAATGTACGAATATTGAATAGTGTTTTAATCGCTATTGATTAAATTTTTTATAATTAAAATTGTACCTTAGATTTTTTGAATTAATTGGCCTTAAAGTGGAAAAACGTATTCAAGTTGATGAACATTCTGTAATTTATTATTGGTTTGATAATCAGTATCAAGAGAAGTTGCGGGCGCTTGGTAAACAAAGCGTAGAAAGACAAACAATTCGAGAAGTGCTGCTAAAACTTCATCCAACTATTGTTTTAGAAAGAAAGGAAAATGGTGCGCCTTCTATTAAAGATGAGGTGTATGAATTTATTTCAATTTCTCATGCAAAAGGCTGGTATGCAGTATATCTGTCTACTAATTCTCCTGTAGGAATTGACATTCAAACACCAAAAAAGTCGCTGCTTAAAGGGAAGGATTATTTTATTAATTCTAGAGAAGAGAACTTTACAAAAGAGGACTTTAATTTACATTTAATTTGGTGCGGAAAAGAAGCGGTTTTTAAAAAGATGAACGGCTTGATTGATGATTTAAAAGAGGAAGTGAGTACTGTCGAACTAAATACAAAAGAAAATGAGATTAAAATGGTGTACAAGAATAAAATAGAAATATCCCATTATTTAAGCACTTTAGATTTTCTGTTGGTTTGGACAATGAGTTCAAAATAAAGCTAAAAACTCGTGGTTGGTTAACATATTATTATAAATTTGTCACGAATAGAATCTGTTACTGATACATTTCGAATATACAATGCGCAAAAACATACTCGTCATATATTACTCGCAAAGTGGTCAACTTAAGGAGATAACCTCAAATTTAACGCAACCCTTAAGCGAAAATAACTACGACGTTGATTTTTATCAAATTCAACCAGAAGTAGATTATGATTTTCCTTGGAAACCAAAGGAGTTTTATGGCGCATTTCCAGAATCTTTTAAACAGATTCCTATCGCGATTAATCCGCCGCCAATGGCGATTTTAGAAAAGGAGTATGACTTGGTGATATTTGCGTATCAAATTTGGTTTTTAACACCATCAATTCCGGCCAATTCTTTCTTAAAATCTGAATATGCCAAGCAATTGCTAAATAACAAGAAAGTGATTACCGTTATTGGTTGTAGAAATATGTGGGCCAAAGCACAGCAAAAAACAAAGGTGTTGATTGAAGAGGCTGGCGGTGAGTTGGTTGGGAATATCGCATTTGTAGATAAACATTTAAATCACATTAGTGTTATTACAATTGTGCATTGGGTAATGGGTGGAAAGAAGACCAGAAAGTTTGGAGTTTTCCCAAAACCAGGTGTTTCTGATGAAGATATCAACGGCGCTTCTAAATTTGGAGAATTAATTCTGCAGGTTGACAAAGAAAGCCGTTATGAGACACTTCAAGATGGAATTATAAAATTAGGAGGAGCCGGCTTAAGGTCGTTTATCGTTTTTATGGACGAAACAGCCAATAAAATGTTTGATAAATGGTCGAGTCTAATCCTTAGAAAGAAAGAAAAAAGAGCTTTGTTCTTGTCTTTTTTTAAAGCGTATTTGTTAATTGCTATATGGTTGGTTTCGCCCATCGTTTATATAGTGTTTCTGTTAACTTACCCGCTGAGAATGAAGAAGATTAAAGCAAAGAAAATATATTATTCAGGTGTAACCTAAGAATTGATTATGAATAAAGTATATATATCTAGAACATCAAGTTTTTTACCAAACGAAGCTATTTCTAATGAAGAAATGGAGGAGGTATTGGGACTTTTGAATGGATCGGGGAGAATTAAAAACATTGTTTTAAGAAATAATGGAATTCTCACAAGGTATTATGCCATTAATAAAGCTGGAGAAATTACCCATACAAATGCGGAGCTAACTTATGAGGCCATCAAGAGATTGTTTGATGGCAAAATTAAGTTGGAAGACGCTGAAGTTATGGCGGTGGGAACAACAACACCCGACCAGAATTTGCCGTCACATGCCGCTATGGTTCATGGTTTAATGGAAGGAAGTAAAAATTTAGAAATTATATCTGTTTCTGGGGCTTGTTCTGCTGGAATGAGTGCTTTGAAGTATGGTTTTATGTCTGTATATTCAGGAATGTCAAACAATGCCATCGTTGCAGGTTCTGAGAGAACTTCTACTTGGATGTCGCAGAATAAATTTGAGAATGAATTAGAAATGGCGGCTTCTTTAGAGAAAAATCCAATTTTATCTTTCCAAAAAGAATTTATTCGCTGGATGTTGTCGGACGGTGCTGGTGCTTTTCTACTGGAAAATAAACCGAATCCGGATGCTGAATTGAATATCGAAGTGGAATGGGTTGACGGTTTGTCGTATGCCAATGAAATCGAAACTTGTATGTATGCAGGTGCCGAAAAAGCAGAAGACGGATCAATTATTCCATGGAGTCACTATTCTTCAAAAGAAATGAGCGAACAGTCGATTTTTGCACTTAAACAAGATGTGAAGTTGCTGGATAAATACATCATAGAGAAAGGTGTTCAAAGTATGGCAGAATTGATGAAAAAGCATAAGGTGAACGGGGAAGAGGTAACTTATTTCTTACCGCACATTTCTTCTTTCTTCTTTAAAGATAAGTTGATGGATGGAATTGAAGCTGCTGGTTTAGGTGTTACTAGAAAACAACTTTTCACGAATCTAGATAGCGTTGGAAACGTTGGTGCCGGCTCTATTTTCTTGATGTTTGATGAATTGTTAAAGTCGAATAAACTGAAAAAAGGAGATAAAATTTTGCTATCCGTACCAGAAAGCGCTAGATTTAACTATGTTTATTCATTATTAACTGTCGTTTAAAAGTTTCGTCATGCAATCAATTATTTCCTTTGAAAAGGTAAAAGAATTATTACCTCAAAAATTTCCATTTGTTATGGTTCATAAGCTTTTGGAACACGATGAGGATTCTATAATAACAAGTTTATTAATTGAAGAAGACAATATTTTCTGCCACAATGGTGTTTTTTCTGAATCAGGACTAATTGAGCACTTAGCACAATCAGTTGCCTTGCATACGGGGTACGACTTTTTTGTTAAAAATGAAGCAGCACCCGTTGGATATATTGGAACAATCAATAATCTAACCATTAGTAAGCTGCCGAAACTTGGACAAACCTTACAAACGAACGTAAAAATAGTTACGGAATTTATGGGAGTTACTCTTGTAGAAGGTGAAGTGACGTGTGAAGATGAAGTGGTTCTTAGTGCTAAAATGAAAACATTCATTGCAGGATAATATTCCAGCATAAAAAACTAAAGTGATGCAAAGTGTGAACCAAGAACTTCCAATTAATGTCAGTCGATTTTTACCGCATAGAAAACCTATGTTGATGGTGGACCTGGTTGTTGGACTTACTGATTCTTCTATTGAAACAAGTTTTGACATAAAAGAAGATAATATCTTTCTTGAAAATGGATTTTTTAATGAAACAGGTGTTATCGAGAATGCAGCGCAAACTTGCTCTGGAATTGTTGGTTGGTCGCACTTCGAGAAAAATTCACACGATGAAAATTATAGAGTGGAAGGTTTTATTTCGAAAATTGATAAAGTAGAAATATATAAATTACCACCAACAAATACTTCTATTCAAACCAAAGGTGAATTATTATCCATGCACCAAATCGGAGATGTGTACAATTGTAAAATGAATTGTCGTACCTTTCTAGGAGACGAAGAAATTGCGCATAGTCTTTTTACTTTGATAATCAAGCCATAAATTAGCTGTTTTATGTAAAACCCTAATGAACTCATGGAAAGTAATTATTATATTTGCAGTACAATTATTTTGGAATGAAAAAAGAAGATATCCCACAAGATAAAAGTAGTTTAGGAGAGAAGGGCATGAAGGAGTTATGTTATGCCGTTGGAGAAGACGGTAAATACGATACTGGACTAAGTACGGGGTGGGAACCTAAAACCATTGCGCTTGATTTGACTATGGAAGATATTCTTAAACGTGCAGCAATTGCAAAGGAAGAAGTCTTGGCAGGCAGGAAGAGCCCTATTTACTATTTTATGATTTTTTCTAAAATGGATTTAGGAATCTTATCAGGGTATATGGGAATGGCGAAATGGCGCGTAAAATGTCATTTCAAACCAAGAAGATTTAAGAAAATAAAGCATACAACATTGGAACAATACGCTGATGTTTTTGATATAGATGTAAACCAATTAATCAACTTTAATGAATAAGTTAGAATTTATCCATCATCAGTCTGCACATTGTGAAAATGGTGTAACCTCTAACTTGTTAAAACATAACGGGGTAGATGTTAGTGAACCTTTGGCCTTCGGTATCGGTTCAGGCTTGTTTTATATTTATATTCCTTTTTTAAAGGTGAATCAAGCACCAGCGATCAGTTATCGACCAATGCCGGGAATTATTTTCTCGAGAACTGCAAAAAGATTGGGGATTTCCTATAAAAGAGAACGTTTTTCAAGTGTAGAGAAGTCTTTTGATGCCTTGGATAGAAATCTAGATAAGGGAATCGTGACAGGTCTGCAAGTAGGCATATTTTACCTAAGATATTTACCAGATTATTACAGATTCCACTTTAATGCACACAATATTGCGGTGTATGGAAAGCAGGGAGACGAATACTTAGTCAGTGATCCTGTAATGGATAAGCCCGTTACAATGACACGTAGAGAATTGGAAAGAGCACGTTTTGCTAAAGGTGTTTTTGCACCGAAAGGACACATGTACTATCCAATTGAATTTCCACAAGAAATGGACTTCCCAAAGGCTATCATGGGGGGAATTAAAAAGAATGTTAACCAAATGTTGGCACCCGTTCCTTTTGTTGGTGTCAATGGTATTAATTATACCGCTAAGAAAATTCCAAAGTGGTTGAAAAACGACGGAAAGAAAAAAACAAATCATTACCTCGCACAAATCATTCGTATGCAAGAAGAGATTGGTACAGGTGGCGGTGGATTTAGATTTATTTATGCAGCTTTCTTACAAGAAGCAGCACAGCATTTAAATAATCCTGGATTTAATGAATTCTCGGAACGTATGACGGAAATCGGGGATGATTGGAGAGAGTTTGCTGTGAGAGCCGCAAGAATTTGTAAACTGAGAGACAAGGACGAAAATAGTTATTACGACATTTCTGAACTGCTAAATAATATCGGTGATAAAGAACGTGATTTCTTTAAAGACCTTAAAAAGTTTATCTAAAAAATGCAGAAAAGTATCCTGATAAAAAATCTTTCTCACCAATATATCGGCACGGACGTCAAAGCAATTGATAACCTAACGCTAGAGGTGGAAACGGGTGAGATATTTGCACTTTTAGGCCCAAACGGAGCTGGGAAAACAACCTTGATTTCAATTCTTACTGGTTTGATTAAACCGCAAGCAGGTGAGGTGATGATTGAAGGGCATGATTTGGTCAGAGAAACGGATAAAATTCAAGCTTTAATAGGTGTCGTTCCACAAGAATATGCCATTTACCCTAAGCTAACAGCAAAAGAGAATTTACAGTTTTTCGGAAGCATGTACGGTGTTCGAAAAAAGGAACTCGACCAAAGAATTGAAGAAGGTCTGAAAAAAATGAATCTTTTTGAATTTGCTAATAGAAAAATAGAAACTTTTTCTGGGGGAATGAAAAGAAGAATTAATCTGTTAGCAGGATTGCTGCACCAGCCTAAATTATTATTCCTAGACGAACCAACTGTAGGTGTTGATGTACGTTCCAAACGAATGATTATCGATTTTCTAACGGAGTTGAATCAAGATGGTGTAACCATTATATATACTTCTCACTTATTGCAGGAAGCACAAGACTTTTGTTCTCGTGTAGCAGTCATGGACCAAGGAATTATTCAAGTAGAAGGAAAAACTGAGGTGGTATTGATGCGCGACGGAAAGATGAGAAGTTTAGAAGAAATATTTTTAGAAAATACGAATAGGAATGTATAAAATATATAATGCCATAGTGAAAGAATGGATTCTCCTAAAAAGAGACCTTTTCGGCTTGATTATTATATTTATGATGCCTATCATTTTGATTTTAACAATCACGCCTATCCAATACAGTATTGAAAGTAAGGATGACCAAGCACAGATTCCTATTTTATTGATCAACGAAGATGATGGTGAACTTTCTAAAGAAATGTTGGCCAAATTGGAAACGGAAAACAACATTAAATTCATCGATGAGGTAAAGGGAAAACCTTTTTCCTTAGAGGAAGGGAAGAAAGTGATTGAAAATGGAAGACAAAAAGTTATGCTTGTCATTCCTGAAGGGTTTTCAGCAAACGCTCAAAATAAAATTGATGACAATATCGCACGGATTTTAAGTCAAGTTATTCCAGGCTATGAAGAGGAAGTTTCTACGGGTAAAGAAATCGAAATAGGGGAAATTCAAATCTTTTTCGACCCGATCATCACTGGGAATATTAAGTCTGACATTCGTTCTAGCATCAAACAAATCACTTCTGAAATGGAAACAGAAATGATTTACAAATCTTTCGAAAATGAATTTGAAGCTGATTTAAGCTTTATGATGGAAGAGGAACTTGTCAATTTTAAAGAACAAACTTTAGATTTAGATAAAACGAATTTAACCCCGAGTCCTATTCAACACAATATGCCGGCTTGGGCTCTTTTTGCGATGTTCTTAATCGTTGTTCCACTTTCTATCAATATGGTGAAAGAAAAAAATCAAGGAACTTATATCCGATTGAAAACGCTACCAGTTTCTTCTTTACAGTTAATAGCAAGCAAAATCATCGTTTATCTAATCGTTTGTGTGATTCAGTTTTACTTGATGCTATTGGTGAGTATTTACGTTTTCCCTATGATGGGAATGCCAGCGCTACAAGTAAGTGGTAAAATGTTCTATCTTTTTATAGTAGCAGTATTCTCTGGACTTGCAGCAGTTGGTTTCGGAGTGTTGATTGGTACGGTGGCTAAAACTTTAGAACAGTCAGCTCCATTTGGTTCTACAGCAGTAGTGATTTTAGCGGCAATTGGAGGTCTATGGTTTCCTGTTTACGCCATGTCTGAATCGATGCAGAAAGTAGCGAGAATTTCACCGATGAATTGGGGATTGGAAGGTTTTTATCATGTATTGCTGAGAGACACTAGTTTTATTTCGATTTTACCTTATTTATCCTTATTATTGCTGTTCTTTATACTCAATATCGTAATAGCAGTCATTTATGAGAAAAAGGTCAACACCCAAATATAAATTAGTAGACCATTTAACAACTACCTATGAAGCGCACGTTTCTTTCCATGATGCAGATCCTTTGGGCATTGTATGGCATGGGAATTATGTGAAGTTTTTCGAAAAAGGAAGAGAGGCCTTTGGTAGAAAACATGGATTGGATTATGGCGATATCTATAACAATGGTTACTCAACACCTGTCGTTCATTTAGAATGTGATTATAAAGTTTCTTTGAGATATGGAGATGTCTATAGGGTAGTAACTTCAATGGTTTTAGCCGCTGGAGCAAAGATTATTCTGGTTTATCAAATTTTTAACGAAAGTGATATTTTGGTTTGCGAAGGTACAACTACACAAGTTTTTGTTAATTTAGACGGTGAATTAGCACTATATTCTCCAGATTTTTATGAAATATGGAAGAAGAAAGTCAATTTTAAATAATGAAAAACGGAAACTTACATATCTATACTGCTGGAGGTGCGTGTGTTACTTCTCTAGGAATGAACTTAGAAGAAAATATCACAAATATCAAAGCTGGAAAAAGCGGAATTCATAAGCATGAAGACAAAAATCTATCGGCTGAAGCTTTTTACGGTGCAATTATCAATAAAGAAAAATTAGAAAAAGTATTTAACCTTACTGCTTACAAAGGAACATTTACCACGCTTGAAAAAATGTTTCTAATTGTCTTAAAAGATGTGCTCAATGATTATCAAGCATATGTCAATGAGGACTGTGGTATTATCTTCTCGATGACTAAAGGAAATATCGATGATTTATCTTCTGATTCTCCTAATTATTTGCACGACTTAGCACAGAAGGTTAGTCGAACTATAGGAATGAAAAATGAAGCAATCGTGCTTTCAAATGCATGTGTTTCTGGAATTATGGCAGTTTCTGTTGCCAAAAGATTGATTCATACTGGACTTTATAAACACTGCTTAGTTGTGGGTGGAGATATTTTTTCTCGTTTTGTATTTTCTGGCTTTCAATCTTTTCAAGCAGTTAGTAATGAGCCTTGTAAGCCTTACGATAAAGATAGAGATGGAATAACCTTGGGTGAAGCTGCTGCTGCGATCTTCGTTTCTAAGGATAAATCTGTGTTCGGTACAAAAACTATTTACGAAATTGTTGGAGAAGGCTCCATCAACGATGCCAATCACATTTCTGGACCTTCAAGAACAGGAGAAGGTTTATTTCAAAGTGTAAAAAGTGCTATCGACGAAGCTGGAATTGAAGCAAAGGAAATAGATTGTATTTCTTCTCATGGAACAGCGACGATGTACAACGATGAGATGGAAGCACAGGCTTTTAATCGCATCGACTTACAGGACATACCTGTTTTCAGCTTAAAAGCTTGCTACGGTCACACATTAGGCGCAGCTGGTTTACTGGAAGCGGTTGTTAGTTTGAGATTCGCTGACGAAAATTTAATTCCTCCTTCTTTTAATTACAAAGAACATGGTTTAACTTTACCCTTGAATATCAACACGGAAGTTCAAAAGAAAGATATTAACTATGTCTTGAAAACCGCTTCTGGATTTGGGGGAAGTAACACCGCTGTTATCTTTAAAAAAGTTTAATCGAGATGGAATATAATATCACCAATTATTGCAATATCAAGGATAATAAGATTTTTCACAACGGTCAGGAAATCTACCGAAATGAAGGTGAATTGCCTTTTCTCGATTTTATAAAAGGGGCCTATAAAGAATTAGAAATTGCTTATCCAAAGTTTTATAAGATGGATTCTTTGAGTAAATTGTCTTTAATTGCTAGCAGCGTTTTATTGGATAATTATAAAGAGGAATTAGATGAAAAGATGGCGATTGTTTTATCCAATCGCTCCAGCTGTATTGATATTGATAGAATTCACCAAACAAATATTGACGAAGATGGAATAGCAGGAGCAAGGCCAGCAAATTTCGTATATACCTTACCGAATATTTCATTAGGGGAAATAAGTATCAAATATCAGTTAAGAAGTGAGAATTCTTTTTTTATCTTTGACAGCTTTAACCCAAATTTTTTGATCGCTTATTCAAAAAGTTTGATAAATTTAAAGAAATGTAACTCCCTACTTGTAGGATGGGTTGAAGTAAACGAAGAAGCATACAATGGATTCTTGTTTATGATTGAACCCAAACCTGGTATGGAATTAACTGAAAAAAAATTGTTGGAATTGATATAATTATTAAAGAAATGGAAGAATTAAAGAAAGAACTAAAAGAAAAATTAATTGAAGCACTCAATCTTGAGGATTTAACGCCAGATGACATTAGTGATGATGAAGCTTTATTCGGTGAAGGATTGGGCTTAGACTCAATCGATGCTTTAGAGTTAATCATTATTTTAGATAAAGATTATGGAATTAAATTGACAGATTCAAAAGACGGAAAAAAGATTTTTGAAACTGTTGAAACGATGGCTACTTTCATCAAAGAAAATAGAACAAAATAAAATATTCAAATGAGTAAACGTGTTGCCATAACAGGAATGGGAATTGTTTCTTCTATCGGTATGAACGTAGAGGAAACTCGCAGTTCTTTACTGTCTAGTCAAACTGGTATTTCTACAATTGAAAATATTGACACACGTTTAAAAGACTCTATCTTCGTAGGTGAAATCAAAAAGACCAATCTGGAATTAGCAGCATTATTAAATTTACCTGAGGTAAATAAATTCTCGCGAACTTCTATGATGGGTGCTTTGGCAGCTAAAGAAGCGCTTGAAAATGCGGGAATTGATAGTGAAAGTTCTACTAGACTAGGTTTTATAAACTCTACGACAGTTGGGGGAATGGACACTACAGAGCGTTACTATCGTGAATTTTCAGAAAGCGAAGAAAATAGGCGCTATATTGAAATTCTCGATACAGGAAGCAATACGCAATTAATCGCAGAGCAACTTCATATTAAAGGTTTTGTTACCACGATTAGTACAGCTTGTTCATCGGCAGCAAATGCTATTATGATGGGGGCAAGAATGATTGAAACGGGTCGTTTGGACCAAGTAGTCGTTGGTGGAATGGATGCGCTTTGTAAGTTTACTATGAATGGGTTTAATACCCTAATGATTCTATCGGACGCTTACAATCAACCTTTCGACAATAATCGAAAAGGCTTAAACCTTGGAGAAGGTGCAGCTTATTTAGTATTAGAATCTGAAGCATCTATGAAAGCACGTGGAAAACAAGCTTTGGCTTATTTAGCGGGATACGCAAATGCAAATGATGCTTTTCATCAAACTGCCTCTTCAGACAATGGAGAAGGTGCTTTCTTGGCCATGAAAGGTGCATTAGAGATTTCTGGTTTAAGCTTAAAAGATATTGATTATGTGAATGTTCATGGAACTGCAACGCCGAATAATGACCTTTCTGAAGGAAGAGCAATGATGCGCTTGTTTGACGGGGAAAATATTCCGTCATTTAGTTCTACCAAACCTTTTACAGGACATACTTTAGCAGCGGCAGCAAGTGTCGAAGCGGTGTTTAGCATTATTGCGCTACAAGAAGGTGTGATTTATCCAAATTTGAATTTTGAAAATAAAATGGAAGAATTTGATTTGACACCTGTAACGGAACTTAAAAAGAAAGAATTAGCAGTAATTATGTCCAACTCATTTGGGTTTGGAGGAAATTGCTCAAGTCTTATATTTTGTAAAGCTTAAAGAGATGAATAAATGTTTTATTAACGGTGTTGGATGTGTTTCTGCTCAGCAAACGACTGAGGAGGGATTCTTAATTAATCCTATTGATTATTTGGAATCTAACATGATCGACGTTGTAAAACCGGAATATAAAGCCTTTATTCCACCAGCTGCAATTAGGAGAATGAGTAGTTCTGTTAAAAATAGCGTGGTAGCTTCTCAGTTAGCAATTAATGAAGCGGGAATTAAAGATGTAGCTGCTATTATCACCGGAACTGGATTGGGCTGTATTGGCGATTCAGAGAAGTTTTTAAATAAACTGATTGATGATAATGAAGAATATCTAACGCCTACTTCTTTTATTCAATCTACACATAATACGGTGGCTGGACAAATCGCATTGGGTTTGCAGTGTAAGTCGTATAACTTAACGTATGTCAACGGTGGGGCTTCATTCCCATCTGCTTTGCTTGATGGTTTGATGAAAATCCAAGAAGGTGAAATCGGTGTTTTAGTTGGTGGAATGGACGAATTGTCAAGTGTAACTAACCAACTTTATCAAAAGGTTCACCACTATAAGCAAAAAGACGAAATTCATGGAAATATTCTTCATGAACGTTCAAAAGGCTGTGTACCAAGCGAAGGTGCCGCTTTCTTTGTTCTTGAAAACGAAAAGAAAGAAAATTCCTATGCCGAATTAATCGACGTGACTTATGTAAATGAATTGGATAAAGGAGGAGTGTCAACTTTCCTAAATTCTTTTCTAAAGCAAAATAATGTTGAAATGAATGACCTTGATTTAATCGTTTTAGGAAATAATGGTGATGTCGATTATGATACTTTTTATGATGAGGTAGAATCCTTAACGCCATCGATTTCTAAAGTTTATTTCAAACATGTTTTTGGAGAATTTATGACCTCAAATGCAATCGGACTTTGGGTAGCTTCAAATATTCTTAAAACGAATTCCATCCCAGAAGTTCTCCTGAAGGACAAAACACAGAATTCACCTAAAGAATTAAAAAGAATCTTATTCTATAACCAATATAGAGGTAAAGATCATAGTTTAATTTTGTTGCAAAATGTCTAAGCACCAGATAGGATATATCTTTTTTAGCTTATTCTCTCTGACGTATGCCTTTGGGATGTTGTATCTCGATTGGTCGTTTATCTACTATGTTCCTTTTCTAATTGTTTGGTTTTCAATTCTTATTTATGGCTCTTTTACTATTTCTGCGAATTATCATGTGGAAGCAGTTTCTAATATCGAAACAAAGGAAAGGGTTGTTGCCATTACTTTTGATGATGGTCCTTCGGAATTTACACCTGAGATTTTAAAGCTACTAGCGAAATACGATGCTAAAGCAAGTTTTTTCTGTATTGGAAAGCAAGTAGAAAAACATCCCGAAATACTGCATGCTATATTTGAACAGGGACATTCCATAGGAAATCATTCCTATACGCATTCAAAAGTGGGCTTTCAAAGTGTAGCAGGGAATATTAGAGAAATTCAGCAAGCAGATAAAGCTATTGAAAAAGTAATTGGAGAAAAATCAACGTATTTTCGTCCGCCTTTTGGTGTAACGAATCCAAATATCATGCGGGCACTAAGGAAAACTAAACACCAAGTAATTGGTTGGAATATTCGCTCTTTAGATACCCTAAAACACGATGAAATCAATATTTTTAATCGAATAAAAAGACAGCTTACACCAGGAAGTATTATCTTACTGCACGATACTTCTGAAAAGTCGATTAAAGTCTTGGAACGCTTATTGATTCACCTCAAAAAGGAAGATTATAAAAGTCTTAGAATAGAAGACCTATTAAAATTAAAGTCATGAGAAATTATATCGTATTTATTTTTGTTTTTCTATCGCTTACAGTATTTGGGCAAGGGACAAAGTTGACAACAAGTGAGTTCAATGCTTTTAAACAAAAAGTAGAAAAAGAAACGCAATCATTAACTTCCATTCGAACAGACTTTGTTCAAAGTAAGCATTTGGCATTTTTGTCGAATGATATAGAATCGAAAGGGAAAATGTTTTTAAAGTCTGACGGAACGTTGAAATGGGAATATAGTTCTCCTAATCAATACAGTGTTATTTTTAAAAATAATACGATTCTAATTAATGATAACGGTAAGAAAAGCAATGTCAGTGGAGGAAGCGAAGTTTTTAAGAAAATCAGTCACCTTATTTCTGGTAGCGTTAGTGGAAAACTGTTTAATGACAAAGAGTTTGATGTTGTTTGCTTTAAAGAAGGAGAGGATATCGTAGCCCATCTTACGCCTACAAATAATACGCTGAAAAAGTACATTAAGAAAGTTTATTTGTATTTCCCAAAGAATGAAACAACAGTGTCAAAAGTTAGACTGATTGAACCTTCTGATGATTACACTTTAATTACTTTTATCAATAAAGAACTAAATGTCAAAATTGATCCGAATATCTTCAATAATTAGTCTTGTCTTTCTTTTTGCTTCCTGTAAACATCTCAAAATTGATGGGAGCTTGATTCAATCGGAAAGTGATACGTATACCGTTCCATTTTTTAACGGTGAAAATGCGGAATATCTTTACGCTTCAAAAATAAACGTATATGGAAATTCTATCAATGGACTTTTGGTGATTAAAAAGATTGGAGAAGGGCATAAAAGATTGGCCTTGCTTACAGATTTTGGAAATACGCTGCTGGATATTGAATTCATTGGAGAAGAAATAAAAGTCAATTATGTTGTTGAAGACCTAAACAAAAAAGTCATCATCAATCAACTTAAGAATAATTTCCAATTGCTACTACATTCTGATTATCAGGTAGATGAAGTTTATAAAGTGGAGAGCGGAAAAGTGCTCACCAGTAAATTTCAGAAGAAACATGTGTTTTTATATCTAGACGCTGAAGGCAATCTTACCCGATTAAGACAAGCGAATTCTGTAAAAAATAAAATAGAGATTAAATATTTTGGTGAAGATATTAATGCGGATTCGATTGTGTTTAGTTCCTTTCAATTGCCATTAGAGGTGATTTTAGAGAAGAGAAACTAGTGATCAATTGCCTATCTTAGATAAATAATCAGCTAAAATAACTGTTTGTTTAAATTTAAACGTATCTTTATTAATTGCAAAAGTTAAGTAAAACACAATAATCATATGAAGGAGTCAACCGAACAAAAAGAATTATTTACTAAAGATCTACACCGCGCAATAGACGCAATGAATCATGCACACTTTATTTCATTTGCTCCTTATGTCTGGGAAGTTTCTAGATTGTTAGCAGATAAAAATATATTAAGGTCATTGGAAGAAGATGTGAAAGGCTTGACAATTGACGATATTGCTTCGAAAATTGATATGACTCATTATGGCGTTCGTGTTTTACTTGAAGGTGGATTAGGAATTGGTTTGGTTTTTCGAAAGAATGATTTGTACTTTTTGACAAAAGCAGGCTACTTTTTTATCAATGATAAGAGTATCACAGCAAATTACAAATTCATGCGAGATGTTTGTTATGAAGGCGCGAGGTTCCTAGAAGAAAGTATTGAAGAATCACGTCCAGCAGGACTAAAAACGCTTGGTGAATGGGATACGATTTACGAAGGACTTTCAAAGTTATCAGAACCGGCAAAAACAAGTTGGTTTGAGTTTGACCATCACTATTCGGACATCACTTTTGATGAAATTTTACCGCATGTGTTTAAACATAATCCCGCAAGAATATTAGATATCGGAGGGAATACAGGAAAGTGGGCATTAAAGTGTTTTAACTATAATGATGAGGTGGAAGTTGGACTGGTGGATTTAGGAATTCAGCTTAGAGTGGCAGAGGAAAACATAAGTGCTGCTGGTTTTGCAGATAGAGCGCAATATTATGAAATTAATATGCTTGATGCTACAAATGAATTACCGAAAGGGTATGATATCATTTGGATGAGTCAATTCTTAGATTGTTTTTCAGATGATCAAATTTTAAGTATTCTTCAAATGTGTCATAAAGTTGCCAATGAGGATACAATTATCATGATTAATGAGACATTCTGGGATTTACAAAAGTTCGAAACTTCGGCTTTTGCTTTACAAATGACTTCTTTGTACTTTACCATTATGGCGAATGGTAACAGTCAAATGTACGACAGTAAGGTTTTCTTTAAACTCATTGACAAAGCTGGGTTTAAGGTGATTGAACAAGAAAACATGATTGGAATGGGACATACCCTTCTAACATTGAAAAAGAAGTAAGCTCCCAAAATTTTGTTGACTTGCCTTCTATACATTAAGCTTTACATTTTCGACTAGAATTGAAATAAGCAATTACTTGAAAAATAATCATGAGATAGAGCAAGTATAAATCATTTGTTTTGGCAAGGAAGATTACGAAACTTATCAAAAAGTCTATCAAGAACTAGTAAACTAATCGCATTATCTTAAATCTATCACAAAATTCGGTTTTCTACTGCTTGCAGAAATCAACAAGCTATTCAATTCCTCTGAAGTAATAAATTCAATATTTGGAATGACGCGAACTTTTGCTTGAAATTCTTCCTTGAGTTGTCTTAGGAACTCTTCAGAACTGTCTTTGCTGACGATTTTAACGAGTACATCGTCGTTTCCTACATCATCTTGCTTTAGAATTATTATATGGCCAGAAACAGTGTCAAAATTGTTGATGACATCATGTATAGCTGGCGGGAAAAGCGTTGTTCCCTTAAATTTAATCATTTGTTGAGCGCGACCTAAAACCGGTCCAACTCGATGTGTGTTTCTTCCACACTGACAAGGTTCGTTATGAATTTGTACCAAATCTCCAGTTTTAAAACGAACCAATGGCAATCCTTCATTTCCTAAGGTTGTTACGGTTAGTTCTCCGATTTCTCCTTTTTGAACTGGCTGATTGTTTTCGTCTAAAACCTCTGTGATGATTAATTCTGGATGGGCATGTCCACCTACTTGGTGCTCACATTCTGTAAAAGCTGTACTCATCTCCGTTGAAGCATAGGTAGAGTATAATTTAATATTCCATTTATTGTTGATACGCTTTGCAAGTGTCGAAGGTGTGAAATCTTGATTTCTCAATGGCTCTCCAATGCAAATGGCTGCTTTTACGCTGGTACTATTTAAGTCAATGCCTTTATTTTCGGCGTAACTAATCATCTTTAATAAGAATGATGGTACGACAATTAAATAAGAAGGCTTGTTATTGATGATAGACTCCCATTGTAAAGCTGGAACACCTGCACCTGTTCGAATGACTGAAGCTCCTAGTTTTCTTAATCCTAAAAAGTAAGCCAGTCCAGCCATGAATCTCCTGTCCATGGTTGTCATTAGTTGAACGGTATCTGCTTTTGTTATTCCTGCACAAGCAAAAGAAATGGCTTCGTTATAGGCCAAACGGTCCAGATCTTTGTCGGTTAACCCAAAGTTGATCGGAGCACCTGTTGTTCCTGAAGTGCTTGAAAGATCGATTAGTTCCTGTTTATCTACACAGAAAAAATCATTGTTATATTGCTGTAAATCTGTCTTTGTGGTAACGGGAATATTCGTTAAGTCTTTTAACTGTTTAATAGCATTGATATCTACTTTTTTCTCCTTGAAAAGTCTCTTGTAAAATGGGGAATGTGCATTTACAAATTGTAATTGTTCTCTTAGTTTCTCCTCTTGAAAGGATAAAATTTCCGCTTGACTTTTTTTCTCTATTTCTGGTACCATTGCTTGTAAAGTATTGTGTTAAGTTAACAGAACTATTTTTTTTTCAGTTTCTTTTCCGTCTTTTTTAATAATTTTTGAACTGCTTCTTCATCCTCAACTGTTGTGATTTCTCTTGCTAATGCTTTGTTTAATGCTTCTTTAGCCAAGGTATATCTTTTCTGATGGTAATAAATTAAACCTGCTCTGTAATGTACTTCCCAAAAGTCGGGATTAAGTTCTCTGTAATTTTCTATTGCTTCGTCGCTGATTTGTGAATAATTCTCGCTTTTAATCAACTGAATGATTTCCTTGTTTACTTCTCTATAGATTTTGAAGTCTGCGTATTCTTCTGAATTCAAGAATTCGTCTGCCGGAATAACCAAAGAATCGATGGAACGTGAAGTAAAGTTGTCCTTGTTCTTTTTCCCGAAGATTTCATTTAAGTTATAAGCGACAAAAGCGCCAAGGTTGTAAGGTGAAGAAGAAACCCAAATCATCTTTTCTTCAGGTTTGAATATAACGCCGTGGTGACTGATGAGTTGGTTAATTGCTTTTTCATTTCCCATTCCTAATTTATTACCACCCAAACCATCTCTATTTCTTAAAATTTCAGCCATTTTTTCAGGATTTATAGTTCCCGCTTCTTCAAGTAGTTCGTCCATACGTTCGTACCTATACTGGGAATGACTGTTGGCAATTCTTTTTTTGTTTCCTCTATTGTTTTTATAGGTTTCACTTTGGAAATGGTTGGAACAAATGATTTCCTCGTCATTGACTTCGTAAACTCCGATTTTCTTGGGTGTAATCTCAATGATAACCGTTCTTTTTTCTTTTGCACTTCCAATCATCAGTGCTTCCGAAACAAATACCTTGCTTTTGGAAGCAATTGCTACAGCTTCTTCTATGGTAGAACTGTGTTCGAGTATGTCTCTTGCTAAAATAGAAATCGGTTGCTTTGCCATCAATGGATAACTAGATTTTCCAGCATTCATCGTGATGGTTAAACCTTCGTAATTCATTCCAGAAACAACACCTATCATACCCGGCCAAGCGATTGAAACATACGGAATTCCTTCTGTTGGTTCTACAAATAAAAGGAGTTTGTTTTTAGCGAAATCATCATTTAGGTAAAAGTCTAGATTTCGACCGATGACCATCTTTCCATCTTCACTTCGTCCGTCCCAAACTGAAGCGGATGTACATTCTACCAATGATAAATTAGTCATGGCATGACCAATATCGTGAGCACCGTGATAGTAGAGGTTTCGCAAATAAGCTGGACCTATAAAGTTAAAGTCAGGCGACATATATTTCGCCATTCCATAAAGTTCTACTAGGTATTCATTCGGAATATATTTGTACATTTTACGGTTGTACCAGCTTAAAAAACTCAGTAAAATTTTCTGTCTTCTTTCCGAAGGAACTAACTCATCTATTTTATTGACGAATATACGTTCCTGTAGCAGGTTTAACGAATCCAATAAGGTTCCTGAGATAAGTCCGCGCTCAAGTGCGTCTCCCTTTATGTATAGTTCCCACTGATTGTATTTGTTCTTAATCAAATAGTTGTCCTCATAGGTGAATAAACTATCGTTATGTTTGATTGCCTTTGGCTCAATTTCTGTATATCCGGTGAAGTCGGGATAATGCTTTATCTTTTGTCGAACTTTACAGCTGAAAAGTGTCAGTCCGATAAGCAATAAGAATAGGATGTATATAGACTTAGCTTTGAATTTCATTCAACTCGAGGTTTATTTTATTAATAAGAGAATTATCGCCTAATATTTCTGAACAAGTCGTTACAGCGCCAATTGTTGTACCCAAAATTCCATGTAAATTAACGCTTTGTCCGGTTAGAAATAAGTTAGGAATTTTTGTCTTTGGGTAAACGAATGATTTTAGTGGATTTTTAGCGTCCTTGACAAATCCGTACATATTTCCATTTTTTCCACCGATATAATCTCTAAAAGATAAGGGAGTGGAAGCGTGAATAGATTGGATACTTTTTCTAATATTTGGGAATTTCTTTTCTATTTCTACCACTACTTTTTCAATGTGTTCTTGCTTGAATTTCTCGTAAGCCTCCCCACGTTTATTTCTATCAACAACCGTATTTATAGTATTCTCCCAAGCTTTTACTTTCTCAAAGTCCATGTAGGTCAAAATCGAAAGGTGATCTGCAAATTTCTGAGCTTTTTCAGTTGTCCCCATAGAAAGCATATACATTTCTGGCCAATTCTCTCCTTTGTTTTGAGCGGCTGTCCAAACTGTTTCAGGACTGTTGAAATGGTAAATATTGTGATTCAAATAAGAGAAAGTTTCTGGTTTGAACTTAATGTGAACGCTAAAGGAAGATGTCGTCACTTCTAAGTCTTGTATTCTCTTGGTGAATGACTTTCTAAAATGCTGTTCTCCAATGATTTTTATTGCTGCATTGAGTTCTAAATTGACAACAAAGGTCTTCCCATTAATTATATCTCCATGAATTGTTTTGACTCCAATGGGTGTGTTCTCTTCGAATATAAACTCAGTAACTTCCTGTCTTTTAAAAATGTCACCACCGTATTTTCTGAGTTGTTTCACCAATGCTTTAGTGATTTGACTTCCGCCAAATATACAACGCCAAGCACTTTTGATATAAGAGTTGACCGTTAAAGCATGTATGTACAATGGCGTTTTCTCACCGTCTCCGGCGTATAGTAAATTCGTTCCTGCTAAAACACTTTTGAGCTTTTCATTCTCCGTGATGGAATCTAAGAATTCTTTAACCGAAGTAGAAAGATATTCTTGATTATAAGCATCTTCATCCTGATGAAGATTGTATAAAGGGAAAGCAAGACATACCTTTTGAAGGGTCGCTGCGTATTTCGCTATTGCTTCTTTTTCTTCTGGGAAAAACGATTCTAATTCTCGAACGAAATTGTCGTAACCTTGGGTATATGGGTACTGTATTTCATCTCCTTCAAAAGTGATGTAGTCGAACTTCTCTTCCATTTTAGAAAGACGAAGATCATCTAGGATGCCTAGATATTTAAAATATTGGTGTAAATTCTCACCTTCGTCCAAACTACCAATGTAGTGAACACCCGTATCGAAAATACTTTTTTCTCGCGCAAAGGTTTGAAGACATCCACCGTACTGATTGTTTTTTTCCAACACACAAACACGCAATCCTTCTTTTGCTAGAATGACAGCAGAAACCAATCCGCCCATTCCGCTTCCAACAATTATGATATCGTATTCTGTGTTCAATTATTATGGTTTTAAAAGATAGTAACCAGTATCTTCATCTTCTTCTATTATTTTGTATTCAAATTTATTAAATATTTCAATAGGAAAAGTATTTTTTAAGACAATCACTTTTTTGAATTGCTGTTGATTAAGTAGTTCGTGAACAATCTCCTCTTCAACTGTTGAAGTGATAAAAAGGACTTTTGCTTTAATTTCTTGTGGCTTTTCCAAATAATATAAGTTCCTTTTTTGAATTAGGTAACTTGTCTTGGCTACTTTTCTATTGTATTCATTCGTTATAAAAGAATAAACCTTTCTTCTTTGTTGTTGAAAGGTCAACATCAAGTCCCAAATTCCTAAATCATTTCCTATTCTAAGAATACTTTCATTTCCACTAAATTTATCATTCATCTTATGATAGATGAGCTTATTTGTTTCAAATTCTTCTTTGGCTTGCTGTGTTATTTCTGGCAACTTATACAGGAAGTTTAACTTGATTTTTTCTTTGAAATAATCTACTCCTTCCTTCTCATCTCTAATTTCTTGGAAATGGTTTCTAAAGTTTGTGTTGATGCGCTTTGTTACATCCTTAAGATTTTCTTCTTTTGTTGCTTCATCAAACTTTATACGTTTTCCTATCTCTAAATAATGATGTCCATCAAAAATAATAAAGTCACCTTTTGGAAGTAAGTCTGCATTCCCATGAATATATAGTGGAATAACATCAATTTGATATTTCTGAGCCAAAAGGAAAGCTCCTTTTCGGAATCTTGCAATTGTGCCATCGAAGGATCTTGTTCCTTCTGGGAATACCGCCAAAAATGTTCCGTCTTTAATGTCTTGAATTAGTTTTTCCTCCCCGCTTTCTATTCCGGTAGAAACTGGATAGTACCCTGCCCTTTGTATTGCTTTTCCAAAAACAGGAGAATGGTAAACCCAATCATTTACTAAAAATATGTAGGGGATAGGTAGAAAGCCAAGTGATAATGTATCTAGAAATGAACAGTGGTTAGCGATGATAATGGCTGGTTCTTTAAAAGTTTCATGGCGTGGATTTACAATTTTATTTTTCATTCCATAATTGGAATACAGTACAGATTTGGTGAAAAATGAAATTGTTCTTCTAAACCAATATATTTTCTTTTCCTTTTTAAATGGAAGAATAGGAACGATAAGAAATCCAACAATTGAAAAGAAAATACTAACACCTCCAAAATATCCAAAAGAGAGAATTGCGGTAACCATCAGTCGTATACTAACTGGTGATTTTCCTTTTCTTGGTCTGTTTTCAATAAAGAATTTGAATAGAATTGGATAAAGTGAAAAGGTGATAAGCATCGCAGAAACAATTCCTATTAATGCAATAGCAGAAACAGATTTTAATGCTGGATGTTTGGCGAATATGAGTACGCCAATTGCCAAGACTGTGGTTAAAACAGCAAGAATAATGGATGTTCTGTAAGTATGTAACTCGTCTTCACCTGTCGTGTATCTTTTTTGTAATCCACTTGTCATAAAAATACTAAAGTCAACACCCAGACCGATGATTAAAGTTGTAACAATGGTGCTGAATACATTTAGTTCTAAATTGAACAAATAGATGAAAGTTGCAGTTACTAATCCAGTCAAAATAATAGGAAGGATGGCTATTAACGAAAGTTCAACTCGTTTAAAAAAGAACAATAGAATAATAAAAACAGCGAGTAAGGAATAGTTCATCAATTGTTTGAAGTCGTCTCTGATTTGACCTAAAAACTGTTCGCTTATATTCTTTCTGTCTATTGGAATAACATTGTCTTGGGTTAAACGCTGAATAGCTTCTAATCTGTGTAAACTATCTGTTTTTACCAGAGAAGATAAAGTATAGAAACCCTCTCTCTCTGTAAAGAATTCTCCTAGTTGTAAAGCTTCTAATCGACTGTAGTCAGTAATGGAAATCGGAATGTGTTTTTCTCCTAGCAACCCTGTTAATGAAGCGAATGTTCCACTGTTAAATCCTAGGTCAACAGCAGATTCTTCAACCCAGTTTGTAGTATTTTCTATCTTTTCTGAACTCCAGAATTTGTTCCACTTTTGAATCTTTTCAAGTTGCTTTTCTTCTGACAAAACAAACTTCCCAACTGATGTGTAGTCGTTGATAACGCCTTCTTTTTGTAACTGTTGGAGTTGTTTTTCAAGTTCATTGTTCTTGTGAATTACACTATCGTTATTTGTTCCATAAACACTTAGATAAATACTTTTCCCACCAACGCTTCCAAGGTTTTCAAACTGCTTTTCAGAGGCTTTCATATCCTTTGGCACAAAGTTCAGGTCAGCAATATTGTTGTTGAATCCTACCTTAGAGAATGCAAATATTCCAACAATAGAAGCAAGGGAGATAAGTGCTATGATGATTTTATTCTTTTCGAATTTGTAGTCTGCAATTCGATCGATGAAAGTGGTTTTTGTAACTGTACTAGGAATGTAAAGATGTGGAACGATGATCAAAGCACTTAATGCAGATACAATGATTGTAATTGATGCGAATATCCCTAAATCGTTCAATACTTCAGAGTTGACGAAAATTAAGCATAAGAAAGCTGCTGCAGTGGTTAAACTACTGGCCATGATTGGCTTAGCAACGCTTTTAAATAAATGTTTTACATCTGAATTCTCCCTGAAATGTGTGATGACATGTAAAGGATAATCGACGGTGATACCGATTAAAATGGCACCGATACTGATAGAAATGGCAGAAATTGAATCATGCGTAAAGTATAGGAAAGCCAAAGCTGACGAAGCACCGATAGCTGCCGGAATAAACAAAACCAATGGCACATAAACCTTACGGTAGAAGAAAATTAAAATCAACATTAAAATGCTGAGTGAAATAAAGACGGTACTTTTTATATCCCATTTAATCTGTGTTGCATTTGCTAAAGCAATAAATGGAGCACCAAAATAGGTGATGCTTGCAATTCCTTCATTTTCCTTGTTTATAGCTTCTTGGTAAGCATAGAGATGTTCAACAAATTCTTCATTTCGTTTGGTATCTGTTCCGGAAACGGATGGCGTAATAAACAATAAAAGTGTTGATGTATCCGCCGAATGTAGGTACTCATTGTAAATGATAAAATCTTTTGAAACGCCTAATTCTCGCAGGTGGTTTAATCCTTTGAAAGTTATACCTAAAGGATCTCGTAGAATAAAGTCTCTCGCTACGATTCCTGTTGGAGAAATCAGCGTTGAGAAATTCTCTTGCATGCGCTCTTCGATTTTATCCTTGCTTATTTCTGCTTCAAGCGCTTGGTAGTCTTCCTCTTCTAAGAATAAAGGTAAGTGTTCGTAAACGAATGTAAAAGTTTCATCGATTTCTTTACTGTCGACTATTCCTTGAATTTCGCTGTAATGTGTAGAATCTTGTGCAATGGAATCAATAAATTGTTGTGCAATTCTTGTTAACTCTTCTTGCTTTTCTTTGTCATTTGCACGAATCATTATCGTGATTTTGTCAGAAAAATTGAGCTGATTTATAACCTTGGCTGTGATGTCATTGTGTTCATCTTTTGGAAGCATTTTAGAAATATCTTCTTCAAAGTTGATTTGTGAAGCCAAATAGACAAATAAAGATAACATTCCTAAAATAAGTAGGAAGAATGCTTTTCTCCATTTTTTTATTGAAAAATATATTTGCGTAAATAACTTAGCCATTCTTTTTTCTTCTCTCTAATATTTTTAAAATTGTATAACTGCTAACACCAACGATTGCAGCACAGCAAGTTGCTAAAATAAAACTTCCTACAATGTATTCAACCAGATGCGTTTTCATATTGCTAAAGTCCCAAGCATTTTGTACTTCAAATTCATTTCCTAAAAGAAAACTACCGATTCCTAATGAACCGAGAACTATGAATGGTATAAAAGGTGGAATACTAATGTTGGATGCAGCAAAAGCTATTAATTTGTTGAGTTTAAAAGCAACTGCTAAGAATATAACAGCAACAGTTTGAAATCCCCAAATAGGAATTATTCCAATGAAAACGCCAAGTGCTAGTGAAAGTGCTTTTACTTTTGGACTATCATCGGCACCTAAAATATCTTCCTTAATAAACTGTTTTAGGCTTTTTTTTTTGAAGTTCCTGATTAAATTTCGAGGAAGTATGTAGAGTAAAGTAATGGTTACCAATACGGTGTTGAGTACACTAATTCTTGAGAAATCTCTAAAAGGTCGAAAGTGACTAACTCTTTCTTTGGGGTCGTACTTTACGCGAACCGGAATGTTTTTTACTGGAATATCCTTCCAAGCAGAACGAACGATGCATTCAATTTCGAATTCAAATTTTGTTGTAAACCATTCTTTCGGCATGATGGAAATCGGGTAAACCCTGAATCCAGATTGTGTGTCTTGTAATTTTATCCCTGTTTCAAACCAAAACCAAAAGTTGGAGAATTTATTACCAAAACTACTTTTAGAAGGTACACCTTCTTGCTCCATGTTTCGAGAACCAATGTACAAAGTTGTCGGCTCTTCTTTAGAAGCTGCAAGGAGTTTTGGTATATCTTCAGGATAATGCTGTCCATCTGAATCAATTGTGATTGCGTGGGTGTAACCTAATTCTAATGCCTTTTTAAATCCTGTTCTAAGTCCGATTCCTTTCCCAGAATTGCGAGGAAGATGTACTTGTGTGATACTTGCGTATTCCTTTAGTATTTCAGCTGTGTTGTCGGTAGAACCGTCATTGATAATGATAATATCTTGGGCTGGAAAAACGGCAATAACTCCATCAATTACGGTTTTTAATGTTCGGTCATTGTTGTAAGTTGGAATAATTACACAATAAATGGTTTCAGCGTTAATAGGTTCTTGCATTTAAAATCATTTTCTTTGATTCATTTCCTCAGGGCTAAAGATATTTAAATCTTTATTTATATCCTCTACAAAATGTTTTAAACTTTTAGGAGAATTCGCGTTAGTTACCATGTCAGCATAATTGTCTAAAATGAAC
This sequence comes from Brumimicrobium sp., assembly GCA_035497735.1. GTDB lineage: Bacteria > Bacteroidota > Bacteroidia > Flavobacteriales_D > Crocinitomicaceae > Brumimicrobium. The sequence continues at coordinate 49,038 of DATJCX010000071.1, forward strand.
TTTTTATCTTCTTCTATGTTGCTTTTATATCTTAGGAAATCAGGCGTTTTCTTTTGAATAATTAAACGAATTAAACGGATTTCAAAACTTTTAGGTTCAGCTAGCACTGCCACTTCTAATTTATCTCTCCCTGCTTTAAAGAGTTTGATCTTTTGAGGAATGTTGCTTCCATAATCAGCAAGCATAATTTCTGAAGCACCTAGATATGCGTTTTTTAAATTCACATTGATGTTCATTTCCTTTTGCATCAACTCATTAAATGCTATTGCTGCCTCCTCGGAATTTCTTGCTTTTTTAAAAGACAAACGAACTTGGTCAGTAGTTATTCCAGAAAAGAGTAAAAAACTGAAAAGAAGGCCGGCGAAAATTTTCATTTCTAAATAATTATATAATTTAAGTCCATTTTAACTGCATCAATCGTGCCAAATGAGCTTACGTTTTTAACGCGTATTGTATTGCCTTCCTTACTTTCAATTGTTAACTTCAATTTTAAATCAGGTGTTTTATTTGGATCGATTAAAGCAGTGAATTTTATGTTTCTAGAAGACCTTAATGATAAGTTTAAATTCAATGCTTCAGAAACTATTTCCTTAACGATTTGAATCATACATACTCCTGGAACGACAGGTTGTCCTGGGAAATGTCCTTTGAATATTTCGTGCTTGTTATTCAAATGAATGTTTGCGATATATTCAGTGTCGCTCACCTGTTCAAGGTTCTTTAATTGATAGAAGTCGTCCTTTAGCATAAAAGTTTGTTAGTTAAAAATGGGGAATACTTATGGTAATTCCCCGTTTAAAAATTCAAAGATAAAAAAAAAGTCTTAGACTGTTCTTTTACATATTAATAGTATAAGCTAAATTGCTTATGATTTTCTTGTGTTTTGCAACGAATGGATTTTCTTTATTCCAAGCGTATCCTGCTAAAACTGCACATATTTTTTCTTTTACTTCTTTGTTTTCTGGTTTATGGAAAAATAAGGTTTGTAGATTTCCATTGTACCACTCATTTACATAAGTTGAGAACACTTCGTACGCTTCTGTCATGTAATCAGCAAAATCAGTTTGCCAGTCTATTTTTTCACCATTCATTTGTCTCGCCAATAACTTTGCAGCTAATAACCCAGATGTTGTCGCAAGCGAAACTCCAGAAGAGAACACAGGATCTAAGAATCCAGAACTATTTCCTGTAAGTGCGTAGCCTTCTCCAAATTGTTGACTAACCGTACAAGCATAGTTTTTTCTGATTTGTGGTTCGAAAATCATTTCGTTGTTCACAAATCTTTCAGTGAAATGACCAGATCTTTTAATGGCTTCTCTCAATGCTTCATCCGCATTCCCTGTAGGTGAAAGTGCCTCGATTAATTCTGTCTTTCCTACTACACCGATGCTTGTAATACCGTTTGAAAAAGGAATCACCCAAAACCAAATTTCTCTTTCTAAAACTTCAAAAGTAATTTGCGTTCCTTCAACACCTTCAGGGCGGTTTACGTCTTTTGTATGTGTGAAAATCGATGAATTTCCTGTTAAATTTGAAGGCGCATCAAGTCCTAATAGTTTTGGTAACACTCTACCATATCCACTAGAATCAATAACGAACTTCGCGTTGATTTGTTTTTCTTTTCCTTGAATGTCTCTAACTGTTGTGATAGAATCACTTCCATTAAATTCTATCGCCGTAACTTCAGCTTGAAATTCAATTTCAACCCCTTGTCTTTGCGCTTCTTCAGCGAGTATCATGTCGAAGTCAGCACGAGGTACTTGCCATGTCCAGTCCCATCCTTCACCAAATTTCTGGTCAAAATGAAAGGTAGCATCTACACCGTCTCTAAGAAAACGAGAACAAGTTTTTAATTCAAATCCAGCTTTTTCTATCGCAGGTATAAAACCTACTTCATCTAAATTGTCCATTACGCGAGGTATTAAGCTTTCCCCAATCTCAAATCTTGGAAATTTTGATCGCTCAACCACCTTTACTTTTATTCCTTGTTTGTTAAGGTAAGCAGAAGACACACAGCCGGATGGACCAGCGCCAATTATTAGGACATCTACATTTTCAATTTCCATATTTATAATTGTATTAGATTAAAAAAAAAGATATATTTGCAAAGCCTTATATAAAGGCCGAATTACCTTGAAGCAAATGTACTTAAATGATTGAGTTAAACAAATATTTAAACGCGAAAGATTTTTCAAAATTAGTTAATTCTAAAACGACATTATCTATACATGAAAATCTAAGAAATGAGTTGATTAATAGCCATGAATTCTTGAAGGATTTCTCCATTAATAAAGTGATTTATGGAGTAAATACAGGCTTTGGTCCTATGGCACAATACAGAGTTTCTGATGATACAAGGGAACAATTGCAGTTTAATCTTATCAGGAGTCACGCAGCAGGTGCGGGGAATGTGATGCCTGTTTCTTTTATTAGAGCTGCTATGATTGCTCGATTAAATTCGATATGTCAAGCAAAATCGGGTGTTGATTTAAGTGTAGTTGAATTGCTGACTTCTTTGATTAATAAGGAAATTTATCCTGTTATTTTCGAACATGGTGGAGTAGGAGCAAGCGGGGATTTGGTTCAACTTTCACACATCGCTTTGGCTTTGATTGGGGAAGGAGAAGTTATCTATAAGGGAGAAAGAAGAGACACTGCTGATGTGTTTAAAGAACACGGTTTAAAGCCGATTAAGATTACTGTTAGAGAGGGTTTGTCATTGATTAATGGTACGTCTGTTATGACAGGAATCGGGTTGATTAACCATGATAAAGCAAGCAAAGCATTAAAATGGTCTATCATCTGTTCAACGCTAATCAATGAATTAGTTGAAGCGTATGATGATCATATTTCTATTGAATTAAACAGTGCGAAATTACACGGAGGTCAATTACATATCGCTGAAATTATGCGTGACCATGTACAAGATACAAAATTGATGAAAAGTCGTGCTGAACATCTGTATTCTGGAGAGAATAATGAAACAATATTTAAGGATAAGGTTCAAGAATACTATTCAATTCGTTGTATTCCACAGATTCTTGGTCCTGTTTATGACACAATTAAAAATACGGGAGAAGTACTTGAAAGTGAGTTGAACTCAGCGAATGACAATCCTATTATTGATTATAAAAATGGAATGGTTTTTCACGGTGGAAACTTCCATGGTGATTACGTTTCATTGGAAATGGATAAACTGAAATTAGTGGTAACGAGAATGTCTATGTTGGCAGAAAGGCAATTGAATTTCTTACTAAATCATAAGATTAACGACATTTTACCTCCATTTGTAAACAGAGGTGTTCTTGGTTTAAACTATGGTATGCAAGCTGCACAATTCACTGCAACTTCTACTACAGCTGAAAACCAAATGCTTTCTAATTCTATGTATGTCCATTCAATTCCATGTAATAATGACAATCAAGATATTGTGAGTATGGGAACGAATGCTGCTCAAATTACGCACAAGGTAATAGAGAATGCTTTTGAGGTCTTGAGCATCGAATTGATTACAATTGTTCAGGCATTGCGTCATACCAATAAAATTGATAGGTTATCTTCAAAAAGCAAGATGATTATGTCAGAATTGGAAACGATTATTCCAGATATTATTGAAGATAAACCATTGTATCCTTTGATTCAAAGAACGAAGGAGTATTTAATGAATTAATTTATTTTAAAAAGCTACCTAACATGAAATACGCACTAATTACCGGGGGATCTCGAGGGATAGGACGCGCGGTATGTGAAACCTTAGCGCAAAATACCGAATATGGTATTCTGATAAACTATGTGTCAAATAAGCAAGCTGCTGAAGAAACCTTGAAAGTTGTAGAAAGTTTTGGAGGAAAAGCAGAAATCATTGCGTTTGACGTGTCGAATAAGGAACAAGTGGATAAAGCTCTAGGAGATTGGCAAGAAAGAAATCCAGAAGCATGGATCGAAGTGTTGGTAAACAACGCGGGAATAACCAGAGATGGTTTATTTATGTGGATGGAAGAGAAAGACTGGTCGGATGTTATCAACACGAGTTTGAATGGTTTTTACTACGTAACGCAGTTTGTGATTCAAAAAATGCTTAGAAAAAGATATGGCCGTATTGTAAATATGGTTTCTGTTTCTGGTGTAAAAGGTACGCCTGGTCAAACAAATTATTCGGCTGCTAAAGGTGCGTTGGTTGCAGCTACAAAAGCTTTGGCTCAGGAAGTAGCTAAGCGTAATGTGACTGTAAATGCAGTTGCCCCTGGTTTTATCAATTCTGATATGACGGCAGAATTAGATGTCGATCAACTAAAGAAAATGATTCCCGCAAATAGATTTGGTGAAGCGCAAGAAGTAGCTGATTTAGTAGATTTTTTAGTTTCGAAGAAAGCTTCGTATATTACAGGGGAAACTATAAATATCAACGGAGGAATTTACTCTTAAAAAATTGATTATGGAGAATAGAGTAGTGATAACTGGAATGGGGATTTGGTCTTGCTTGGGAAGTAATCTCGAAGCGGTAAAGAATTCTTTATTTGCAGGTAAATCAGGTATTGTCTTCGAAGAAGCTAGAAAAGAACATGGTTTCCAATCTGCTTTAACAGGTAAGGTGGAAACGCCAGACCTTAAAAAACTATTGACAAGAAGACAGCGCATAAGCATGGGAGAGGAGAGTGAGTATGCTTATATGGCGACCATTGAAGCACTTGAAAACGCAAAGATTAATCAAGATTTTATAGATGAGCATGAAGTAGGCATCATCTACGGAAATGACAGTGTAGCAAAGTCAACTTATGAAGCTATCGAAGTTATGTTGCAGAAAAAAGATACTGCTTTGATTGGTTCGGGGGCTATTTTTAAGTCGATGAACTCAACTGTTACGATGAACCTATCTACGATTTTTAGATTAAGAGGAATTAATCTTACGGCAAGTGCTGCTTGTGCGAGTGGCTCTCATTCGATTGGTTTAGGGTTCTTAATGATAAAAAACGGCCTGCAAGATGTCGTAATTACAGGTGGCGCCCAAGAGGTGAATCTTTTTGGAATGTGTAGCTTTGATGCTTTAGGCGTTTTTGCGAATGACCAAGGGGATCCAACGAAGGCTTTGAGACCTTTTGACATAAATCGTTCAGGTTTGGTTCCTAGTGGAGGAGCAGCCACTTTAATTTTAGAAAGTCTAGAGTCTGCCAAGAGAAGAGGTGCGCCTATTATTGCTGAAGTATTAGGTTATGGATTCTCTTCAAACGGAGGACATATTTCAACACCAAATACGGTAGGACCAGCAACTGCAATGAGAAAAGCAATTGCACAATCAGGTCTTTCGGCAGCAGATATAAAATATATTAATGCACATGCAACTTCCACTCCTTTAGGAGATGCGAACGAAGCAACAGCAATTTTTGATGTTTTTGGAGAAAATCCACTGGTTTCTTCTACAAAGTCTATGACTGGGCACGAATGTTGGATGGCAGGTGCTAGTGAAATCATCTATTCAAATTTGATGATGCAGAATGGATTTATTGCACCGAACATCAATTTTGAAGCAGGAGATGAGGAAACTAAGAAAATTAATATAACTCCTAAAAGAGTTGACAAAAATTTTGATGTATATTTGTCGAATTCCTTTGGGTTTGGGGGAACAAATTCAGCCCTCGTTATAAAAAAATGGAACTAACTATGGAAATGAATGAGATTATAGAGCGATTGAATGAAGTATTGGTGAATGAATTTGAAATCGATGCGGATACAATCACGCCAGAAGCTAACCTGAGAGAGACACTGGATTTAGATAGTTTAGACTATGTAGATCTAGTCGTTGCTATCGAGTCTGTGAGCGGTGTGAAGTTGGGAGAGAGTGATTTCAAAGAAATTGAGTCTTTTGAAGATTTTTACAATGCTGTTAAAAACAAAATATAGTTTTTACAATTACCTTCTAACTATGGCAGAAGCTGAATGGGACGGATCTTCAAAAGGAAGTTTACTAGGATATAAAATATTCGTATTTTGTATTCGTACCTTCGGATTAAGTGCTTCTTATGCGCTTTTGGCTTTTGTAACTTTCTACTATTTTCTATTTGCTTGGAAAAGTAATAAGGCTGCTTATAGTTACTTTAAAAATCGATTAAATTACTCTACTGTAAAAGCTGTCTTTTCTATTTATAAGAGTTATTATATTTTTGGGCAAACACTTATTGACCGACTGATGGTTGGTTCAGGAAAAAGAGATAGATTTACCTATGAGTTTGACGGAATAGAGAACATTCGAAACGCGATGAAAAGCGGAAACGGTGCGGTTTTAATTAGTGCCCACGTTGGAAATTTTGAACTTTCAGAATATTTCTTTGATGACTTAGGAGAAGAAATTGTTTCTAATATCGTTACAACAGATCAAGAAAAAGAGCAAATCAAAAACTTTCTAAAAAAATTGTCTTTGAAGTCAAGATTGAAATATATTCTGATTCAAGATGACATGTCGCATATATACGAAATCAATGCAGCGTTAAGCAATAACGAGCTCGTTTGTATGACAGGGGACAGGTACATGCCTGGAAGTAAATACTTGGAGCATGAGTTCCTAAATGATATTGCTCGTTTTCCTGCTGGACCTTTTCTACTAGGTTCACGTCTGAGAGTTCCCGTTCTTTTCGTTTATGTTATGAAAGAAGGATTATCTCACTACCATTTATACGCTAGAGAGGCGAAAGACTTCCATAGAAATGAAAAAGAATTACTGAAAAACTTCGTTGAAAGTATTACACATGTTTTAGAAAAGTATCCCTACCAATGGTTTAATTACTTTAATTTCTGGAAGAAAGAGGAGTAGTTATCCTAAGCTTGCTTTTTTTCTTAAATTTATATTTTTCCTTTGAATATTCATATTAATTACTTAATTTAGATTTATGACACCATGGCATCAATATTTAATGGGAGCAATTCTCATCTTTACAGGAACATTGCACTTTCTTATACCAAAAGTATATGAACGCATCATGCCTCCTTATGTTCCATCACCAAGATTGATGGTAATGTTAAGCGGGGTAGCGGAATTATTCTTAGGAGTAATGCTGTTGATTCCTAATATGCAAACCTTAGCGGCTTTTGGAATTATTTTAATGCTGTTTGTTTTCTTCCCTGTTCATTTTTATATGATTAAGGATAAGAAGGCATCTTCAGGACTTCCTATGTGGTTTTTGATTCTTAGAATACCCATGCAAATCGCACTTATTCTTTGGGCGTATATGTATGTTTGATAGATATTAGTTAACCTTCTTTAGTTGAAATTCTATCGTATTTCTTCTTATAAAAAGAAGTCTATGCACTTGTTATGTTAAAAAACACCTTCTAATTCCACTGAAAGTTTTTATCTTTAAGTAAACCTTTATAATATGAAAATTCTTATTTCTCCTGCAAAGTTATTGGACTATAACAATGAGATTAAAACTCCATTTGTAAGTCAAGCTCATTTTTTATCTGATTCTGAAAAATTAGTTCAGAAATTAAAGAAAATGTCGAGTAAGCAACTGTCGGAGTTAATGAAATTGTCAGAACAATTGGCAACCTTAAATTATGATAGGTTTCAAAACTGGGAAACGCCCGCGAGTTTAAGTGAAACTTCACAACCTGCAGTAACTGTTTTTAATGGTGAAGTTTATAAAGGATTAGACGTAGCTACTTTTTCTAAAAAAGACTATGAAAGAGCACAAAAAGACTTGCGTATTTTATCGGGATTATACGGTGTTTTAAAACCAATGGATTTAATTTATCCTTACCGTTTGGAAATGGGAACGAGATGGCAAATCAATGCTGATACAAAGAATTTATATCAGTACTGGGGAACGCGTTTAGCTGATTTGTTAAATTCAGAAATGGAAGAAGGTGAAGTCATCATCAACTTGGCTTCAAACGAATATTTCAAAGCTGTAGATAAAAACACATTAAAAGCACGTGTGATTACGCCTGTCTTTAAAGAATTAAAAGGTGATGTTTTTAAAACAATCATGATGTACGCGAAGCATGCACGTGGTGCAATGGCAAGGGATATTATTCAAAATGAATATGATTCAGCTGAAGATTTAAAAGGATATGATGTTGATGGTTATTCTTTTAATGAAGAAATGTCATCAGAGAATGAATGGGTGTTTGTGAGATAAAACGTACCACTATTTTCTATATGTCATAACGCCTGCAAACATAAGTAGGTCGTAAGAAAAATGTGCGGAAATACTAAACCAAAGCCCCAATTCTTCATAGGCATATGAAATGATGATGATAAAGGGGAGAAGTAAGAGTCCTAGAATGTTCTTCTTGAACGATGATAGGCTGAAATACCCGTGAACTGCAATAAATAGTATAGATGTTAGCCAGGGTCCAAACCAAGTCTGTAATCCCACACGGAATAGAATTTCTTCCCCAAAACCTGCAGCAAAAGATATAAATAGGACATCAAACCACGTTAGCTTCAGGTTTTTTAGTAAGTTGACCTGCGGAGTTGAAAGTTCTTCAAAAATAGGTGCTTGAGAAATTGCGATAACCAACATTCCATAAGCAAGTCCAAGTTCTAAACCGATTAGATTGATGCTGTTGGTGATATTATCTAGTTCTAAAGTCGCAACTAATTGTTCAAAAGTATAACCTCCAAAAAAGTAGAGCAAGGCCCAACCGATGGCAGGGAATACCAAAAGTGTTACCCAAGCCAGAATTCTAAATTGAACTTTTGGATGCATTGAAGCTTTTGTTTTGTAGATTACATCTTCTTAATTACGAAATCTGTTCTACGGTTCTTTTGTTTATTAGCAGCAGATGTATTAGGAACTTTCGGCTGTGTTTGACCATATCCTTGTGATTCCAATCTGTTTCTTTCAATTCCTATTTGTGCTAAATAATTCTTTACACTTTCAGCTCTTCTCTCAGATAAATCAAGGTTGCTGTCTGGATTTCCTTCGTTATCCGTGTGTCCTTGAATTAGTACTGAGAAGCTTTTGTTTTCATTTAGGAAACGTGCGAATTGTTTAAGAATGAATTTGGAACGATCGTTTAGTTCAGCCGATGCAGTTGCAAAAAGAATGTCATTGATAGTATAAGGTTCATCTACCTTAATTTCTCTAATTTCTAAGTCTTTTGCTTTGATAGGTTTCTTTTCTGCTATTTCTTCCTTGGTAATCATCTGAGAATCGAATGCATGTCCTTCTTTCTTAACGTTAATCATTACGTCTTGCGGTGTTTCTGTTTTCACAATAGCAGCATACTTTCCATCGTTTCCGTTTACACGTACTTTCTCAACTTTATCTGTATTGGCATATGAAATTTCGATTTCAACATCTTCTAATGCTAAGTCATCTTCCGCTGTGATTTCTCCCTTGATAACAATTACAGCTTTTGGACGCGCTTCTTCGTATAATTCAAAAGAAAAGATGTCCCAGTTTCCTTTTTGTAAAGAAGAATAGAATGCTTCCTTTCCATCTATGGATACAAATAATCCGATCTCGTCTTCTTCAGTATTGATAGGGTAACCAATATTTTTTGGTTTTGTCCAATTTCCTTTTTCGTCTTTTCTCATATAGAAAATGTCCGTTCCTCCAATCCCTTTTCTACTGTTTGATACACTTGATACAAAGTAAAATGTTTCGCTGTCTTGGTGGAAAAATGGACTTTTGTCTTTTCCTGGTGTATTGATTTCAGCAAAAGGTTTTGCAGGTCCCCAACTTCCATTTCCTAATCGTTCAGAATAGAAGATATCATCACTTTGTGTTGCTGGACGATTGGCAGCAAAGTAGAGTGTGTTTCCGTCTGCAGATAATGAAGGTTGACCTTCCCATCCATCTTGTGTGTTTATATTAGGACCTAAATTTTCTAATTCACTCCATACATAGTCATTCCCTCCTTGTCCAGTTCGTTCGTAATAAGTAACGTATAAATCACAGTTTCTATAGATTTGACCTCTTACGCGTTCGTCTTTGCAAGCACAAATAATCATTTCCTTGTTGTCAACAGAAATTGTAGAAGCTCCATAACTGTCAAAAGTCCCGTCATTGAATGGAAACTCCAATGGTTTTCCACCGTCGAACAAACCGTTTACGTTTTTTCTTTTTGACCAAGTAAATTCTTCTCTAATGTCAGACATGATATCTCCTTTTGACGCTCTGTCAACTCTACGTGTGTAGAACATTAGCTCATTGTCAGGTGAAATCATCGGGAAATATTCATCTTTTGGTGAACTAACATTTTGCACAACCTTTGGGTTGAAAGGAACTGGATTGTCTAAGAAAGAAGATTCTTCTTCATATACTTTCATAACCTCTGCTACATCTCTCAATCGTGAAGCATGATCGTCTGAAAATTTACTCATATCACGTGAGTCGAAGTCTTCGAATTTTTTAAAGTATGTTTTTGCTTGATTTTGATTGTTTAAACTATAATTGATAACTCCCAAATAATAATAACAGTCTGAATGGTAGTCCTCACATCTTTCTAAAGTCTTAATAAATAAACCTTCGGCAACACGCATGTTTTGGTCACCCTGTTTTGGGTCAGGATTTCTTTCGTAAAGCGTCATCGCACGATTGTATGCGTACATTGCGAATTCATAATAAACTGTAGCATTGTCTGGGTCGGCGTCCATTGCATCCTTGAATAACTTGGAAGCTTCTTGTATATCGGAGCCCTTTGCTTTATTTATAATTTTTTGAATTTTTTTGTTGGGAGGAAGACAAGACTCATCTTCGACTTGAGCGTTCGAAAGTGAAGGAATAAGAATTAAGAAAACAATTAAATAGTAAAAAAATTTCATCTTAAATATGTGTAAAAGTATTATACCTTGAACTCAATCAATTATAACGCCAAACTATACAAAATGTTACACAAAATGGGGAATGATTGGGAAAAATGAGAAAAAAGTGGAGAGAAAATTTAATTAACCAATAAAAATGACTAACTTTGTCATGAAAAATAAAGTCAAGATGAAAAAAATAATTGAAAACAAACGCAAAGAACTGGGCATAAAAATTTATGAATTAGCCAATAAGCTAGCCATAGATTCTAGCTTAATGAGTCGTATTCTTTCAGGCGAAAGAATGCCAACAGACAAGCAATTGCTTCAATTATCTCAACTTTTATCAATTGACTACAACGACTTGATAAAAGAAAAGCTGCAATTGCAAATCATGTCCATTTTAGGAGAATATCCAGAAATGGCAGAAGACGTTTTGAAGGCAACAGAAGAAAGAATATCTTACTTATCAAGTGAAAATAAATTTGAAATAATCGATACCGCAGAGGTAGACGATGCATTAGAGGAATTGACAAACTTACAGACAAGATGGAGTAATAAAAAGCCTTTAAATCCACTTCAACTCGAAAAGATGAAAGAATACTTTCATACTGAGTACACCTACAACAGTAATAAAATCGAAGGGAATACACTTAGTTTCCAAGAAACACACTTAGTAGTGAATGAAGGGATTACCATAGGAGGGAAAAGCGTTAAAGAACATCTTGAAGTAATCAATCACCAAGAAGCGATAGATTTAATCATTGATTTTGTATCCAACAAAATTGATTTTAATGAAAGCGTTCTAAAGCAAATTCATCAACTCATTTTAAAAGGAATAGATAAAAGAGGAGCGGGAGTGTACCGCACTGTGCCAGTTATGATATCAGGAATTTTACACAATCCGCCTGCGCCTTTTCTTTTAGATAGCTTAATGGAAGATTACTTTCGTTTTTATCGCCTACACAAAAACAAGCTTCACCCAGTGGTGCTTGCGGCAGAAATGCACGAAAGGTTAGTATCCATTCACCCATTTATAGATGGAAACGGAAGAACCTCACGATTAGTCATGAACTTAATCCTTTTACAGAACGGTTTTACAAACGTTAACCTAAAAGGAAGTTTAGAAGATCGTCAACAATATTACAAATCGCTAGAGGCAGTTCAAGTGAATCACGAAAGCAGAGATTTCTACAATTTAATTATAGAACGTGCAAAAGACTCCTTGGAAAAACACCTGAATTTAGCAGGGGTTTAATTTTGTGAAAAAAGCGATTTAAGGATATGAAATAAATGATGAAGGCGACACAGTTTGCGTCGCCTTTATTCATTTTATTTAATGTAAATTATCTGACAATCAATTTCTTTTGCAATATCCTTCCTTCTGTTATAGCATGAATAACATACACTCCAGTAGGTAGTTCAACAGAAATAAGCTTGGAAGAAAGTGGCTTTTCATTCATTACTACTTGACCAATACTATTTGTAATTGTAACTTCCTGTATACTTCCATTACTCAGCGAAATATTCACCTTTCCGGCACTAGGATTAGGATACACGTTCAAACTGAAATGCTCCTCTTTAATTCCTAACTCATCATTTTCATTTATCACAGCTACACCGCTTAAATCAAATCCTCCCGTATTAAATGGCGTTGGAAAAAGATCATTGATTTTATTCCCAAAACTATCTTCAGTTCCTTTCCCTCCTAATGTTCCAACAACGTCAATAATCTTTACATGTGTTATACGTTCAACATCTAAGTCGGGATGGTCTTTTAATTCTTCCAAGTCGAAGGGCGTTCCATAACCAATTTTGTACTTTCCTGCTAAGTTGTTTATCTGTGTTGGATTGATGCTTCCAAAACTACCAACTGGTGTTTCAGTTTGGGTTAAAGAGTGTGATGGAAAACGAACGAAATTTATTCCGTCTGAACTAACTTCTACGTGTGCTAACTCAAGAAAATAATCACTTAATCCATTTTCGAAGACAGCGAAATCATAGCCAGGACCATTCATAATTGGTTTTGCGAAAGTCAATATAGCTACTCCGCTATCTCCTAGAGAAACAACATGCTGAGTTGTACTACCTACACTTGGTCCAATAGCATCTTCAACCGTTCCAAAAGTCGCCCTATTACTTCCGTCATACATTGCAGTTGTATCTTCGATATTGATGTAACCTCGGATGATTTCAGCGCCTATTGCCCAAGCTACAATACTCGGGTCATCAAACTTCACTGCGGTTGAACCTTCTTGTTCTGCTGCAGGTGCATACGGTTGTGCAAGTGCTATTTGACTAAAAAGTAAAATTGTTAATGTATAAATTATACGATTCATAATCTGAGATATTTAATTATTTAAAAATGATAGTATTTGGATTTAGAGACACTTGAATGCTTTTCTTTAATTGCTTGTTCTCATTAAAAAATCTTAGATAACCACTGTTGACATAGTTCATTGCGTCAATACAAATTACATTATCGTTTTCCAAAGGGATAACGCCATATAGAGTTGTAACTTCAGATGTACTTAAATAGTTTTCTTGGTCAACTGCTTGCGTTGCGGTATTATATCTTGAAACAGTAGAACTTCCATTGTTGAAATTGTAAAAACTTAAGTAAAGCATATCCTCTTTTTTCGAAATTGAAGTTGCTGGAAGATGTAGGTTTGTTACCGCATTACTATTTATGTTTATTTGAACAAGTTCAGAAGGGTTTTGGACATAATCTCCACGTTTTACTACATATACGTTTCCATAGTCGTCAGCAATCATATCTCCAGGATTCTTTCCCACAACGAAGGTATCGACAACACTAAAGTTTGTGATATCGATTTTCATGACTGTAGAGTCTAGGTTGTTTGCATCCAGTCCGCCTGAATTAGCTACATATATAGCGTTTCCTGAAATGGTGATTCCCTCTGGGTTTCTTCCAACTTTAACACGCTTTGTTACTTTTAAAGAATTGGTGTCAATTGCTGAAACATAGCCATCAAAACTTGTGACATAAACATGATTGTCTTTTGCAATAAGTTCTCTAGGCTGTTGGATTTTGTTATTGTAGTTGAATTGAATTTGCTTGATACTTTTCAAGGTGTTTTTATCCAATATTTCAACAGTGCTTGAAGTTGAAACGGCAATGTATATTTTTCCGCCATGTTCAATCATATGATTGGCAATATCACCAAGAGGGCGACCATTAATAGCTTCGAAAATATTTTTCTTTACTTCGTCATTCTTTGTGTCTACCCAATCTAAAGAAGAGTTGTTTTGGTTGAATAAGCCTTCACATAAAACCAAGTAACCATCCTTGTATATTTTTGTTTTCAAGATATCATCTTGTTCCTCCTTTTTACAAGAAGAGAAAAGTAAAACAGCAACAAATAAATACAACCATTTAGTTGAGATCATAACTTAATTTTATAAAGTAATTAATACCAGGCATAATGAAGTATCTAACAAAACTGTAACTTTCATTGGTGACATTTTTGATACCTGCTTGAATTCTAATTTTATGCTTTTCTTCCTTTAGTACTAACAAATAGCTTCCGGAAATATCTAAATTGAAGTAAGGACTTAAGCGGTTAGCATCAATGTTTTCATTCAGACTAAAGCGTGTTCCTATATATAGTGTTGAGAAATGTAATCCGATGTTTTTGTATGCAATATTGAATTGCGCGTTCCCTGTAAGTTCCGGCGTGTAAGCGATTTGATTCTTATAAGTTGGACTATTCTTGTCGCTAATATCGATAACCTTTTGGTAACTTATTCCAGCTTGTGTACTGATGTTCCAATGCTTTTTGATAGTTGTCTGAAGGGAGAAATGCGCATCTGCTCCATAAATATCTACTTTTCCAACATTTTGAATTGACCAGATAAATAGGTTCTTGGTTGGCAATGCTAAAATCTTGTTTTTTACTATGTTTTTAAAAGCGTTTGCTTGAAAAGTTAAGTGAACATTTTTCAGACTAGGTAAGTATTTAAAACCTGCATTTAATTGTGTCGTTTCTTCTGGTTCCAATTCTTTATTTCCAACTTGTGAAAAATATAAGTCGTTGAAAGATGGTGGACGAGAAGAAGGTTTGTACCAAGCAAAGAATTGCCAATTCTTTAAAAGTTCATCCGATGTGTAAATGCTAAGCTGTGGATGAAATTTCGAATAAGTGTTGTTATGTCCTAAAGGACGGTTGTTATCAATGTAAACCTGATTGAATATAGCGATTTCAGCCCTTAGGAATTTACCATTATAAATGGATTTCGCCATACTTGTGCTGGTGTGACGTTGTGGATTTCCTAAGTCTCTATTGCTTTCAAGTGCGTCAAAAGAATAATCACTTCCTAAGTGAAAAGAAAACTCTTCCCAGCGGTAGCTTAAATGAAAACCGCCAATAAGAGAATTGACAGTATATTTATTATCCAAGAAACCATCAATGTTTAGGTAATTTGGATCGTAATAACTCAAAAAACGATTCTCGTAATTTGCAAAGGCTAAAAGTTTAATGTCCCCCGAATGTAGTTTATAGTTTAGACCTATATTTGAATTTTGTGTCTTTAAAGTTTCCTTTGATAAATCATTGTACAAAACAACAGCACCTGGCAATTGCTGATTGATATAATTGGACTTTGCAGTTAGTTTAAATAAATGAGTTGTTCTTTCTTTTATTATAGAATATCCTGCGCCTATCGAAGCGAAGTAATTAGAAACTTCATTGTTCTTTCTATACTTTCTTACAGTATCAAAACTAAGTTGATAGGGATAATCTCCTTGGTAATCTCCAACTCCTCCGGATGCACTTATGAAGTAATTTTTTCCTCCATGTTTAAGTCCAACATAAGCTTCTTTTTGTCCAAAACTACCTACGGTAATATTACTTCTCAAAGCAAATGGTTTAGGTGAGAATGCTTGGTCGAATGTTTTTATTTTTATAAAACTTCCTTTTACTTCTCCTGAAACAGGAATTAATTCTTTTTGTGAAAGATGATTCACAGAGATTTCCTCAATATTGTCTGGCTGAATAGTTGCAAAGTTGATTTGACCACTTTGCGGGTCGTTGATAGGCATTCCATCTATCAACAATTGGTTGTGTTCTCCTCCTAAACCACGTTGGGAAAAAGTTTTCATTCCACCAATTCCTCCGTAATTTTTAATAGTCACACCGTTGATAAACTGTAGTAAAGTTCCAACATCCTGTGGCGCTAGTTGGTCGATTTGTTCTTTTCTTATAGTCGATTGTGTTTCAGCTGTACGGTGAGTGATATGTATTGTCACCTCCTCATACAATTGAACACTATCTTTCTTTTCTTGAGTAAAAACAGGAATAAATATCCCGAGTCCAACAAACAATATTGTTAAAATCAGGATATTTTTTCTTGTTATTTTCATTCTATAAAATCATTAGGTATAAAAGGAACCTAATGCTATTTTTTGATAATTACTTGATGATTAATTTCATCGTTTTTGATGCAACACTTCTGTTTTGAACAAAGTAAACACCTGCTTCTAAGTTTGCTACGTTAATCGTCGTGAAACCATCGTTAATAAAAGAAGAAACGATTTGACCGTTCATATTCACAATTGTATATTCACCAGCTTCTCCATCAATTTTCACTTCGCTGCTAGCCGGATTCGGATACATTGAGAATTGCGCTAATGTTTCTATTGTTAAAGCAGAAGTTGACTCTGTGTACATTAAGTTATCAAGTGCAAAGAATAGCGGTGTGTTGATTCCATAATCTCCAATATCTGAAGAAGAAAACTCAAAACCTATAGAAGAAATATCTTCGAATGCTGATAAATCCACTGTTTCCCAGCTATCAATAATGTAGTGGTCTTCTTCGTTTTCTGAAGTGAAATCAGCAAGGTAAAAGCGTTTTGTAGCAATAGTGTCTTGACCATGAATTCCATAAATGTCGATAAAGAAGAAGTCTGCATCTCCGTTTTCCCCAAACTTTTTAGCAAAACCATCACCATCACGCATAGAAATGTAAGCGTAAGTTGTGTTTGTTAATGCAACACTGTTTAAGTTTACTTTATTTTGAAAAGTAATTTCTCCTGACGTGTTGAAAATTCCATAATTGTTTGATCCTTCAGCTCCGCTTGCAGGAAATGCACTTGCAGGGTTTGTATAGTCACCTGTTGTATTGTCGGTCATGTTGGAATAGGAGAATCCACCTAGCCACATAGCCCATTCTTCTTCGAAGTAGTTGCTAAAAGTAGCTCCATTTGATGTGAACTGTCCAACTCCGTCTGAACCATCATAGAAAGAATTTTCTTCTAGTTCTAACTCTTCGAAATCAATCGTTGTTTGTGCTTGTAAAGTAACAGATGCAAGTAGCACACTTGCTAAAAAGTAAATTTTCTTCATTTCATAAATTTTTTAAATGAATTAAACAATAAATTAAATGAAGACACCAAATTGGTTGAAAATATCAGGGCTGCCTAAAATATAAAGACAATTGACAAGTTCGACTTTAATCTGAAGTCTCCTTAACGTTAATTTTAGATCAGTCTTCTGACTTACTTTTTACTCTTTTCTGCCTTCCCATCTCTCAAGTGAAAGATAGTGGCTTGTAGAAAAGAACTTATAAAGCTTACAGCTGCAGATACAGTTCTTGATTTTCACAAGATTCCTATGTTACAATTTCTTATAACATCTAAAATGTGGTACAAATATAGTATTAATAATTGAATGTTTAAGTCTTTATAAACGAATGTTTAAACTAGTAGATTAGAAAGAAACTATCTTTTGTGATTTACACTTATTAGTCTATGAAGTAAACGCAATGGATTTAATTGAAATATGTTTTTCTGTGCAATAGAAAATAGGTGCAATTAAATCTATTATTTTTAATTTAAAATGATGCTAGAGTTTTTTCCATTGAAAGATTTGTAAATTTACATCCAGCATAAATGATGAAATAAAATTGTTAAATACGATATATGAAAGGTAATAGGTTGGTTATAAGCGCTTTCTCTTTAAGTCTTAGCCTTGTTTTTTATGCTTGTGATAACAAGAGTCAGAAAACAGTTCCTCAAAGTGAGTTTAGCGAAAAGTCGGATACGATAAAGAATGAATACGCGAAAGGGTTTCGAATGATTTCGACTAATAATGGAATGAAAGTTGACATTTTAGATCCAACATCTCAGGCTATTATTCATACTTATTTGATTGGTAAAGGAGATGGGACCAATGTGTACTCTAACGATATTACGAATGTTGTAGCCTTATCGGTTACACATGTTGGAATGATGCGAAAGTTGGAGTTAGCAGACAAAATTACGGGTGTATCTAATTTAAAGTTTTTATGCAGACCTTTAAATGAACAGCAAGTTATGTCGGTTGGTGATTTAGAAACATCCAATCCTGAACTTATCATGTCAGCTCATCCTGACATCATTTTTTATTCTGGATTTAACTTAGAGAGTCCGACGCTGGAAAAGCTAGATCAAGCAGGATTAAGAACTTTTCTGATTTATGATTGGAAAGAAACGCATCCTTTGGGACGCGCGGAATGGTTAAAGGTATTTGGCGTCTTATTTAAAAAGGAAAAGGAAGCAAATGATTTGTTTTATGATATCAGAACACGTTATCAGAAAATTAAAAATAAACTAGCAAATACAGATAAAAAGCCTACTGTTTTGGCAGGAACTTATTGGGGAGAATTTTTCAATGCTCCTAAAGGGGAAAGCTATCAAGCTCAATTGTTACGTGATGCAAACGTAAATTATGTTTATGGCAATACGGAAGGATCAGGAAGTTTAAGCCTATCTTTAGAAAGTGTCGTAACAGATAATTTGGAAACGGATTTTTGGATAAATGCCGCTGCAGCTACAATGGGTGAACTGTATAAACAGAGTCAGAAATTTGAAATAATGGCTGCTGTTCGATCGCGAAATATATATACCTATTTGGAATCAGGGAATTGTTATTGGGAGAATGCACCTATTGAACCTGACGTGGTTCTAGAAGACTTAGGAAAGATTTTCTATCCAGAAAAGTTTAAAGACAAGGAATTTACCTATTATGCTAAAATTAAAAAGTAAGTCAGCTCGTTAATGACGGATTATAAAAGGAAATATTGGAAAAGGAGTGTGTCATTGGTGATGTTGTTATTCGCCTTAATGATTTATGATTTGACCTTGGGTAGTTTTTCTATTTCCTTAAAAGAAGTTTTTAAAGGAATTTTGAATTACAATCCGGAGAATGCTGGAGAAATGACGGTTCATATCTTTAGATTTCCGCGAGTTATGATGGCTGTTATAGCTGGTGCGGCTCTTTCTGTAGCTGGATTATTAATGCAAACTTTATTTCAAAACCCGTTGGCGGGGCCTTATGTATTAGGAATTAACTCAGGTGCTTCTTTGCTTGTTGCTTTAACAACCATGTCGAGTATTCACATTTTCGGAAGTGATGTGGGGATTGTTTTTTCTGCCATGGTGGGTGCTTTTGCTTCTGGAATATTCATTCTCTTTACTTCGCTCTATGTGAAAAATAAAGTGTCCTTGCTACTGGTTGGAATTATGTTTGGTAGTTTTACAGGGGCTTTGATTAGTGTGATTCAAGCTTATGCGGACCCTGATAATCTTAAGGCATTTATGTTGTGGAGCTTTGGTTCTTTACAAGGCGTTGAGTATAATCAGTTGGGCTTGGTAGGCGGACTTGTGTTTTTTGGAATTGCAATTTCAGTTTTGCTAATCAAACCATTGAATCTATTACTTTTAGGAGATAATAGTGCTTTTTTACTCGGTGTGAATGTGAAGATGATTCGTGTGCTTATCATATTGTCAACGGCAATATTAACGGGAGTTGTAACAGCATACGCTGGTCCAATTGCCTTTGTTGGTTTGGTTGTTCCCAACATGGTGAAAATGCTTTATAAAACGGCCAATCACTATCATCTTTTAGCAGGAAGTATGTTGGTAGGGGCTATTTTAATCGTTTTGTGTGATGTCGCAATGCAGTTGCTTTCGCCAATTGTCAATTTACCTTTAAATGCATTGACTGCTTTGATTGGTGCACCAGTAGTAATATGGATAATCTTGAGAAAGTTCTAGATGTTAAAATTTAAAGATTTACATATCGGCTTTATTGACAGAAAAAGTAAACAAGAACATCTTCTGTTTAAAAAAAATGACTTGCTTTTTCAGCCAGGTGACTTTGTTGCGTTGGTTGGACCAAATGGCTCTGGAAAAACAACTTTATTTAATACGATTCTTGGATTTCAAAAAGAACTTCAAGGAGAAATTACTTTTGATGAAACATCACTTAGTCAATTTAAAAGAGAAGAAAAAGTTAAACTAATTAGTTTTGTCCCTTCTAAGTTTTCGGGTGTAGATCATCTTTCTGTTTACGATTTAGTTGCTATGGGACGTGCGCCTTATACAAACATTCTGAATAAGTTGACCGCTAAAGATCATCAGATTGTACAAGCGATTATTGATAAACTCAACTTAAATTCTCTAGCCAATAATAACACTTTAAGTTTAAGCGACGGAGAAAGGCAAATTGCAATGATAGGTAAAGCTTTAGCACAAGAAGCAAAAGTTATGGTACTTGACGAGCCAACAGCGTTCTTGGATTATAACAATAGAAGAAAAGTACTACAGATTTTAAAAGTTTTAGCTGAACAAAACAATCAATTAATTTTTATTTCTTCTCATGATTTAGACTTGTGCTTTGAGTTTTGCAATAAAGTAATCGCCATAGACAAAAATGAAAAAGTCTTGAAGTCCTATTCTTTTCCTTTTGAAAAGAAGACTATCGTACAAGAAATATTTTTAGAAGATTAATCTTACTTTATAACGGTAACGTGACCCGTTCTCATGTGGTCGATGTCGTTTAAATCAATAATTTTTGCTTGCCAAATATAGACGCCATCTTTCACGATAAAGTCATTGTACTTTCCATTCCAATATCCTTCAGCGTCGTCAGTTTCGTAAATTAATTCACCCCATCTATTGAAAATACGCATTTCAAAGTGCTTGAATCCTGAAACAGCCCAAGTGAAATAATCATTGTGCGAATTCATATCGTCTGGTGTAAAGCTGTTTGGAACATATAGAATAAAGTCATCCTGAATTTCCACCGCACGTTGTGTACTGTCAATACAGCCATACTCATTTTCTACCCATTGTGTTATATAGTAAATGTTGACATGGTTGTAAACATGTGTCAAATGCGTCTGATTGCTGTAATTCCCATCGCCTAAATCATATTCCCACTGTGTTGCACCATAGGATTCATCCGTTATTTTCACCAATGAATTATTGATGGAGGTGATAGGAGGATTTACGTCAAATGCAGCTGTTGGAGAAGGGAATATAGTGAGTTCTAAACCTGAAGTATATTCTATTTCGCAACCATCTGTTGTAGTAACAGTTAAAGAAACTGGATATACACCTTCTTCTTGGAAAATATGGGTAGGACTTTCTTGGAAAGAAACATATCCATCACCAAAATCCCATAAGTAATTTTGAATCGAAGCATTCTGTATCGAACTCTCATTCCCGAAAACAATCGTTTGAGGCGCACAACCAAATAGATCGTCTAAGTCAAAACTGAAATCGACTATCGGAAGCAATGTAACTGTTTTTGTAATGGAGTCAACACATCCTTTGTTGGAAGTTGCAACAAGCGTTACTTCATGTTCTTGCTGATAGTTTTCAAAAAGATATTCAGGATTTAGCGCTGTAGAATTTCCTTCATTTCCAAAATTCCAATTATATGAAGTAATGCTTCCTGGAGTAATGGTACTTAAATTCGTAAAAGAAGTCGTTTCTCCATAACATACTAAATCGGCTGTAAAGTCAATGATAGGAACTGGGTCGATTAAAACTTGTTTTTCAATCGTGTTAGAACAGCCAGTCAAATTTTGAGCAATAAGGGATACGGTATAGGTTCCAGCGCTTGTATATGTCGTTGATGGGAATTGTGTTTCCGCTGTTTCTCCATTGCCAAAATCCCAATGCCAACTAGTAGTATTTCCAATTGTTGTATTGGTGAACTGTGTCAATGAGTTCATACAAGTGTTTTCCCACGTAAAGTTCACTTCTGGAGAAGGGTGAACAAGGATTGTTTGCTCATAATGGTCTTGACAGCCACTTTCTGTGGTGATGTCGATTGAAACGGTATAAACTCCGGGTTCTGTGTACAAATGTTTTCCTGTACCAGTATTGTATGTCGTACCGTCACCAAAGTTCCAGCTGTAGGTTGTGATATTCTCACCTGATGTACTATTACTGAAGAAGTCGAAGAGTTCATTCACGCAAACTTCTTCTGGTATAAACATTCCTGCTTCAGCACCATTTACTATTTCCACTATTTGAGTAGTTGATGACCCACAAATACTGTCGGCGTCAAAAACTTGTAATTCTACGACATAAATTCCTGGTGAGGTGTATGTGTGCTCTTGACTTTGTGTATCGTTTGTTATCGTTCCATCTCCAAAATTCCAATTGTAAATTTCCGGATTATTTGTAGATAAATCTTCGAATATTGTTGGTGCTCCAAAACAGTCTGAAGTGTATTCAAAGTCAGCAACAGGAACATGTGAAACTTGCACTTGCTTTTGGATTGTGGAATCACATCCATGGATATTAGAGACTGTTAATACAACATCGTAAATTCCACTGTTTTGATAAATGTAAGTTGGATTTTGAACTCCAGAAGTATTTCCATCGCCAAAACTCCATGTCCAATTTGACAGGGGAGTACTATCGACTGATAGATCTGTGAAATGAGAAATGGTAAACAAGCAAACAGTATCTGCGGTGAAGTCAACGTTAGGAACAGTGTAAACTTCAATTGTTCTTTCAATTGTATCTGTACATCCAGCGGCATTTTGAACATTTAGGGAAATGTCATAAAAACCACCGCTTGTAAAAATGTGCGTTACTTCCGAACCGTTAAAAGTACCGCTTCCATCTCCGAAATTCCATTCGAAATTTATAGGATTGCTACTTGATAGATCAGTGAAGTTAACGACATCTCTTGCGCAAACTGTTGTGTTGATAAAATCTGCAACAGGCTGAGGGAGAACTAGGACACTTTTCACAACCGTATCCAAACAACCATTGTCATTTTCCACAATTAATTCAACATTAAAACTGCCGTCTTGAGAATAAGTGTATTCAGGGTTTGGAATAGTGCTTGTAGAAGTCAAATCATCAAAATTCCACGAAGAAAAAGTCGCATCAATGGAGTTGTTATTAAATGTCGTTGGAAATGAAAAACAAGCAGTATCTGCGATAAAGTCAGCTGTTGGATTTGAAAAAACAATAACAGAATGTGAAATAGTGTCTTTACATCCAAATTGATTGGTAACAACTTGCTGAACTGTTTGATTGCCGTCTGTGGCGAATAGATGTGTTGGGTTAGCCTCAAAAGCACCATTCCCATCGCCGAAGTCGTATTCCCAAGAAACTGCATCGGTAGATAAATCTGTAATTGTTGTTACTGCATTTAAACAAACATTATCAAACTCAAATTCTGCAATTGGAAGTGGGTGAACGGTTATGAATTCTGAAATTGTATCAGAACAACCAAAAACGTTTTCTGTTATCAAGCTAACTTCATAAGTGCCAGCAAGTGAATAATCGTGAGAAGTGTTTTGAGTGTTTGCTGTTGTTCCATCTCCAAAGCTCCAATTCCACATATTTGGATTCCCTGCGGTTTCATCTGTAAATTCTGTTATTTCTAGTAAACACTCTGTCGTTGCACTGAATTGCGGACTTGTTCGCGGGTAGGCTTCCACTATTTTTGAAACGGTGTTGTTACATC
This sequence comes from Brumimicrobium sp., assembly GCA_035497735.1. Classification (GTDB taxonomy): domain Bacteria; phylum Bacteroidota; class Bacteroidia; order Flavobacteriales_D; family Crocinitomicaceae; genus Brumimicrobium. Next base: position 72,564 of record DATJCX010000071.1, read on the forward strand.
CAGTTGCAGCATATGTTGCTGTAAGTGTTACCTCGTAATCTCCAGCAGTATTATATAAAACGGATGTGTTTTGGATATTACTGTTATCTACTTGACCATTTCCGAAGTTCCAAGAATAGTTTTCTGGTTGGTCATTGGAAACAAATGTAAAAAAAGTAGTGTCATTTGTACAGGCGCTTATGGCATTGAAATCTACCTCTGGTACAGGATCAATGATTATTTCTTTTGTGATGGTGTCAGAACAACCACTTCCACCAAAAACTACCAATTGGACATTATAGGTTCCTGCGCTAGAGAAATTGTGTTGTGGATTTTCTGATGTATTCAAAGGTGAACCGTCATTAAAGTTCCATTCAACGCCAGTATAGTTTCCGGTAATTTGTTGGGTGAATTGTGTTAAGTCGTCCGCACAGAAGTCCGTACTTTCAAAGTCGGCTATAGGCACTTCGTTAACCAATACAAAGTCAGTAAAACTGGTAATACATTCAAATTCATTTTCAATTGTTAGTTGAGTTGTGAAACTTCCAGTGCTACTATAAGTATGTGTTGGATTTTGCTGTTCTGAAGTATTTCCGTCACCAAAGTCCCACGACCAACTTACAATGTTTCCAATTGATAAGTCGGTAAATTCTGACTCATAGCCAAAGCAAACAGTTGTTGCACTGAACTCAGCCTCTGCAATTGGTAAGATTGTTATTTGTTTTTCAATGGTATCACTACAAGTATGCGGTGAACTTACGATTAGACTTACAGTGAAAGTACCGTCACTATCATATTGATGAGTTGGCTCAAACTGTGTTGAAGTATTTCCGTCACCAAAATCCCATAAATAATCCATTCCTATGGTTGAGTTATTGATGAAACTAGCACTTGAGTTTTGACAGATTTCGTCATTCGTGAAATCAAAGTCTGCAATAGGGTTTGGATGAACTATTACTTGTTGTGTCAATGAATCCAAGCAGCCTAAGCCACTTTGAACTGTTAAAGTTATTTCATAGATGCTATCGTTTTCGTTAGCCGTGTATGTTTCTAAACCTGGTTGATATCCTGTGAAAGTCTGACCGTTCCCAAAGTCCCAAGAGAAAATTTCAACACCATTGTCAACAGACTGGTTCGTAATTTCTACTTCCAAATCGCTACAACCTTCCTGTGGGAGAATGGTAAAATCTATTTCAGGAAGTGGAAAAACCTCAACATACGAAGTGTCACTTGAAATACAACCATTTTCTTCTACAACTAATACTATTTCAATGGTTCCCGTTTCGTGAAATTCTACACTACCTGGATCGAAACTTGAACTTGTGGAAGGAATAACACCATTTCCAAAGTTCCAAGAATGATTAGCTGTGTTAGTAGAATTATTGGTGAAGTCAAGCTCAAGAACTTCACAACCTGAAAGAATGTTAGGTTCGAAGTCCGCAATAGGAAATGGATTTACCGTTACTACACTGTGAACAGTATCGTTCCCACAATATCCCTTTGCGATGAAAGTGACATCGTATTCTCCGGCTTCATCATAGTTTATTTGATGAGGACCAGGCTCTGTACTCGTTGTACCGTTTCCAAAGTCCCATTCAAATGTCAAGTCTTCTCCTAAAGAGTTTTGACTAAAGTTAATAGGCGTTCCAATACAAACTTCCGATGGGTCAATAGTAAGATTTGCTTCTGTAGGACGATGAACAACTATTATCGCATTTGTGGTTTGCGTTCCACAACTACTATTGACAACAAGTTGAACAGTATGTGTAACAGGGTTGTTTCCTGGTATTTCTGTAAAAGTAATCGGACCTAAATTTGTTCCATTTCCTTGATTAACACCATCAATACTCCATTGATAGGAAAGGTTTGCGCCTGAAGAGTTATTTTGAAAGAATACTTCCATAGGTGAACAACCTTCTAGCGGGTCTAAGGGTTCGATTTCCGCAATTGTTGGTGGATGAACGGTAACAGTTCTTGTGATTGTATCATTTCCGCAGTAACCTTTGGCGATTAATTCAACAGTGTAAGTTCCAGGCGTATCATAATCAATCGTATGTGGCCCTGCATCAGTACTTGTTGTTCCGTTTCCAAAATCCCATTCAAAAGTCAGTTCTTCACCTAAACTTTGATTGGTAAAAGTGACATCCGTTCCAAAGCAAACGGTTGATACTGAACTGAAATTTGCTAATGTTGGTCGATGTACAATAATAGTTTCTGCGACGCTAGAGCTTCCACAATGATTCCCAACCGTTAAACCAACGGTGTGTGTAACTGGAGAATTTCCAGGTGGATAGTTGTATGTGAATGGTCCGACATTTTGACTTCCGCTGTAATAACTTCCATTGTAATACCAATAGTTGTTAGTAATGTTTCCTGAGGAATTATTGGTGATATTTACAGTCATTGGAGAACAGCCTTCATTCGGGTCTAAATCAATCGCAGCAACTGGAATAGTATCAAGGAAAAACGTTCTTGTGAACGTCGAATCTCCACAAGCGTTACTTGCTGTTAGCGAAACGGTATAACTACCTGATTCGTCATAACCTTGTTGTGTGGGCGTAATTGTATTGTTGTAAGCATTACCATTCCCCATATCCCAAGTGTATGCATTGGCAGGAGATGTTCCTGTTGTAGAATTGGTAAAACCAATCGAAGCAGGTGCACAACCGTTGTTGCCATTCAAAGAAAAATTAACATTCGGTTTTCCCACGACGATTATTGGTCCAATTGTCGCAAAAGCAGTGTTACAGCTGTTAGAAGCGTTTAAGGTAATGGTGAAATTTCCTGGAGTTGTATATGAATAATCAGGTGGTGTAGGATTTGAAGAAACTATTGTAGGAGAGCCGTCTCCGAAATTCCAAGAATAGTTGTTTGCGTTATTCGAGTTGTTCGTTAATGAACTTAAATTTAAAGGTGTACATCCACTGTATTCTGTTAAATCTAAGGCTAAAGACGCTGAAACGAATCGTTCGAAAACCACAACTATGTTATCTGTAATTACACAGCCATTTGCTCCTGTAACAGTTAGCGTAACATTAAAGGTTCCATAACTTGTGTATAAGTGAGAAGGATTTTCATCTGTACTTGTGCTTCCGTCCCCGAAGTTCCAATGATAACTCACGCCATTTGCTGTGTTTCCATAAAACTGTACAAAGTAGGTTGTTGTCGGGTCGGCTGGCATCAAGCAATTCGTTGTTGTTCCATCTCCGCCATCACCAATAATGCCATTTAAAACCGGAACATCTTGCACCTGAACTGGCAGACTAAATGTTTGTCCTGGGCAATTCACATCATTTTGAACGGTAAGTGTAACTGTATAATTCCCGCCAGCTGAATAAGAATGGCTAGGATTCGCTGTTGAAGCACTACTTCCATCTCCAAAACTCCATGAGTAAATTGTTCCTGCATGGGTATTTAGGGAAGTATTACTAAAATTGATTGTCGTATTCGCACATTCATTATCAGGAGAAAAGGTAAAAGAAGGGATAGCTGTTGGGAAAACCTTGATTTCTAGACTAAATGCCGCTGTACAAGGTGTGTCATCAGTAGCGATTAGTTCTATTGTATGTGTACCAATGGTATTAATTGAAATTGGTGAAGGGGAAACTAATCCTGATGTGAATTCTAGTAAAACTCCGTCTAAATACCAATCATAGGAAGCTAAAGAACTGTTTGCGCCACTAGAAATATTTGTAAGATTAATGACGTGAGGACCAGCACCACAAAATTCACTTTGACTAACCGTAAATTTGGGCAAAATATCATCACATTGAGCAAAAGTATTTAGTCCGAAAATTAGTGTGATAAATATCGATAAATATTTATACATAAGTAACCAATCGTTTGAGTGTTAGAAATCTAACGTCAAAGTTTCAAGCTAATAGCTAATGCTTTGAGGCTAGTGTTTTTTTATTTTTATAAATATACAAATGATTTTCAATCTCAAGATGAAAAATCTTAGTTATTTGTTGGTTTTTAAAATGTGTAAAGCGGTGTTCTGAAATTGTGACTTCAAAGAAGGTCGGCATATTATTTCCTTTGTTTTACTTCCTTTTTTATACCCTTCATTCATCATTCGTTTGAATTGTAACAATGCTAGCTTAATTTATCTCCAAATTCAGTTATCTTTGTAGGCAATTAAAAAGCGTTCAGTAAAATGAGACATAATTTAAGTGAAGTAATTGAAGTAATAAAAGATAGGAGAACTATTTTTCCTGAGTTTTATAGTGATAGAAAGGTTCATAAAGAGCAAATTGAGATGTTGTTGAATAGTGCTATTTGGGCGCCAACGCATGGAATGACGCAGCCTTGGCGTTTTAAAGTTTTTATGGATGAAGGAAAGGATAAATTAGGTGAGTTTTTAAGAGATCAATATTTGACAAAAACTCCTGTAGAACAACAGAATCCAATTAAAATTAAGAGAATGACGGCTCGTCCTGCAGCAGCTTCAGCTGTAATCGTAGTTTGTATGGAGCGTCAATTAGAAGAGAAAATACCTGAAATTGAAGAAGTTGGAGCAGTAGCTTGTGCTATTCAAAACATGTATTTAACGTGTACTGCAGCTGGCTTAGGCGGGTTTTGGTCAACACCAAAATTTATTTATTCTCAGGACATGAATGATTTTCTAGATTTAGGGGAAAAAGATAAATGCCTAGGTTTATTCTATGTTGGTTATCCTGCAGAAGAATGGCCAAAAGGACAAAGAAAACCAATAGAATACGTTACAGAATGGATTCACCGATAGATAAAATTTTCGACTTAGGATTGGTGAACTATGTTCCTCATCCTTCTAGCCCAGACCATGTCGTTTTTCGATTTGCTGATGAAAAACGTGCTTTAGATTTTGAAAAAAGTTTAAAGAATAAAAACATTTGGTTTGAAAGAGGAGAAGAGGAGAGACCAGCTAGAACGTACTACCTTTTTGCAGTTAAAAATAAAGATTTTGAAGCTGCTCAGACAATTAATTTTCAGGTAGAAGGTAGAAATAGAAAATTTATCGTTGGCAATAAAATATTGCGTTGGGCGTTAGTAATCTTCGGAGTTAGTGTAATAACCCTTGCCTTAGTAGGCTATTGTTCCAACCCACATTAATGAGCTTTATGATAAAATTAAATAAGGTTGTGTTAGTATTTGTGCTGTTTTTCAGTTTTGCAAATACCTATGCGCAATCACATAGGATAAAACCAGATAATTACTTTGGAGTAGTTTTCAAACCTCTAATACCACTTGGGATAGTAGGAGATAAACCATTCAATATGGTGAATGATGAGGTGGATTTGTTTGAAACTAAAATATCCCCAATTTTCGGATATTCTTATGGAGCAACCGTACGAATAGGAATCACTAAACTATTAGCAATTGAAACAGGTTTAGGTTTTTCTAAACGTAGATATAGAGCTGATTATACCTTGACGAAAGTGGATAGTTTAAACAACACGTCCGTTCTTAAAACAAAAGATGATATCGGCTTTGTGAACTTTGATATTCCACTAAACTTGTTGGTTTATGTTCAGTTAGGTAAACAATTTTACATGAATGTGAGTGGAGGAGTTTCGATGAACTATTATCCTTCAGAAATTCGTTCGTCCTGGACACCAGATGAATTTAAAAAGGATGTCTTTATATTCGAAGGAAGAAGAAACGCTCATGTTAACTTTAATGCAAACGCAGAAGTTGGTTTTGAGTATAGAACTGATAATATCGGTATCTTTTATTTAGGAATGGCAGGAAGAATTCCTTTCTCTACTATTATGGATATTGCTACAGAATATCGATACGACGTACAAAGTCAAGTTTCTTATGGAAAAGTTGATGGAGCAACATTTGCTTTGAGTATTAAGTACTTCTTCCCAAATATTAAGAGAGATACGGAGTTTGAACGTATGCAGTCGCCAACTAATTAGTAGCATCAAACAAGCTTACAATTATTCAATTCGAACTGAAATTCTTTCAAGTAATATTCTCTTATAACAAGCAAGTGTTTTTATAGGTGAAATAAAAGGTTGTTATTGAACAACCTCTACCTTCATTAAACCATCGCGGTCAATTTCTGTAAATTTTACTTTTTGAAGTACGTTGTCTAAACTTGCATCATGAGGACATTTTACACGAACATAGTTTTCTGTGTATCCATGCATTTGTCCTTCGTTATCCTGACCTTCCCAAAGAACAGTTGCTGTCTTCCCTACTTGGGATTCATAGAAAGCACGTTTCTTTTTAGAGGAAAGAATACGTAAGCGTTTGCTACGGTCTTTTCTGTCAGCCATAGGGACAGAATCGTCCATTTTTATCGCTGTTGTATTGGCTCTTTCAGAGTAAGTAAATACGTGTAAGTAAGAAATATCTAAGTCACGTAAGTAATTATATGTCTCCATAAAATGTTCCTCAGTTTCACCTGGGAAACCTACAATTACGTCAACACCGATACAAGCGTCTGGAGCGATACGCTTAATTTGTTCAACTCTATCTGTGAAAGTTTCTCTCAAATACTTTCTACGCATTTTAATCAATAACTCATCAGAACCTGATTGAAGAGGAATATGAAAATGTGGAACGAAATGTTGTGAATCTTTTAAACTAAAATCGATGATTTCATTGCTTAATAAGTTGGGTTCAATAGAAGAAATACGGTATCTTTCAATTCCCTCAACTTTATCCAATTCTTGAATTAATGAAAAGAAATCCTCTTCACCACCTTGTCCAAAGTCCCCAATATTAACTCCTGTCAATACGATTTCTTTAATCTCAGTTTTTGAGATTTTCTCCGCTTCCAATACCGTTTCAGCAATAGAAGCATTTCTACTTTTACCTCTTGCTAAAGGAATGGTACAGAATGTACAGAAGTACTCACATCCATCTTGAATCTTAAGGAAAGAGCGTGTTCTGTCTCCATAAGAAAACGAAGGCTTAAATTCCTGAACGTCCTTGATGGTTCCGTACTCAACTGTTTTCCCTTCCCAATCATTTACCTTTTCGATATGATGTACAACGTCGAATTTCTCATTTGCACCAAGTACCATGTTCACACCATAAATCTCAGCAATTCTTTCTGGTTTTAACTGAGCATAACAACCAATCATTACAACATAGCTCTCTGGATTTACCTTCTTTGCTTTTTTGACGATGTCTATACATTTCTTGTCAGCATTCTCAGTAACAGAACAAGTGTTGATAACAAAAATATCTGGGGTATCCGTGAACTCAACTTTTGCATAACCTGCATCCTCGAAGTTACGCGCAATTGTGCTGGTCTCAGCAAAATTAAGTTTACATCCTAAGGTGTAAAAAGCTACTTTTTTATATTGAATCATTGTGTTGCAAAATATAATAAAGTGCAAAGGTAAACAAAACAAGAGAAAGAATAAAGAAATCAAGTGTTATCAGTCTGAATAAATCATCTTTTTCTATCCAAGGACATCATTTCTGAAGGCTATTCAACAAGGAATTATTTTGTAATTTCTAAATTGCGGGTTTTTAGTAGATAAATAACCTGATTTCAATTTCCTAAATTTCAACTTATTTCCAATTTTATGTTGAAAAGCCTTAATGTTTAACCGATATTTGAGTAGTTTGACAAACTAATTTTGATATTTATTGTAAACTGAAGAAAATGGTTTAATTTTACACAATAATATTATGAAATTTACGCTTTAAAGTTATTATGACGAAGCACTTATTTATTGTATCTATTCTAGCGGTACTACTAACTACTTCAATCTTTGGTCAAGAAGAAAGTACGGTTGCGCCAAAATATTCTAACGAATTCTTACAAATCGGAGTCGGAGCACGTGCTTTGGGTCTGGGGAACGCTATGGTTTCTAGTGTGAATGACGTTACTTCTGTTTATTGGAATCCAGCAGGGATGACAAGACAGCAAAAGAGATTTGATGTAGGATTGATGCACTCAGAATATTTTGCTGGAATAGCAAAGTATGATTATGTTGGAATCTCCTATAAAATTGACTCAATGAGTGCGGTTGGTTTTGCCGGTATTCGTTTTGGAGTAGATGATATTCCCAATACAACCGAATTGATAAACAATGAAGGTCAAATAGATTATGATAGAATTAGTTTCTTCTCAGCGGCAGATTATGGTTTTCTGTTTTCTTATGCGAGAATAATGCCGGTGCCTGGACTAACTTTTGGAGGAACGGTAAAAGTAATTCACCGTCGTGCTGGAGATTTTGCAAGAAGCTGGGGATTCGGAATTGACGCTGGACTTCAATATCACATAAACAATAAATGGTTCTTTGGTTTAATGGCTAGAGACATCACTTCAACATTTAATGCTTGGTCTTATAATTTGAGTGATAAAATGGAGGAGGTTTTTATTCAAACTGGGAACGAAATTCCAGAAAACGGTTTAGAGTTGACGATGCCTCGTTTCATTCTTTCAGCAAATAGAAAAATAAATACAGGATGGCAAGATATTAGTATTATGCCAGCAATAGATTTGGTTATGACTACAGATGGAAGACGTAATACATTGTTGAAATCAAAAGTATTTAGTTTTGACCCTGTTGTAGGATTGGAAATTTCATGGAGAGATATCATCGCCATAAGAACAGGAGTAAATAACTTCCAGTTTGCTACGAAATTTGACGGAACAAAATCTTTAATGGTTCAACCAAACATTGGTGTTGGTGTAACTTTAAAGGGAATTACGCTTGATTACGCATTTACAAATATAAGTAATCAGTCAGATGCTTTGTTTTCTCATGTTATTTCGCTTAAATTTGGTTTTAAATAATTTAGCATTATAATATTATGCGAGCACTTTTTACCTTTTTGCTACTATCAGTAATTACTTCTGTTGTTTGGTCTCAACCATATGGAAACGAATGGGTGAATCATGATCAGACTTACTATAAATTCCCCATTTATAAGACAGGTGTGCACAGAATTACCTATCAAGCAATGCTCGACGCAGGTTTTCCAATTAATTCAATAAGTTCAAATCGTCTTCAAGTTTTCGGAAAAGAAAAAGAAGTTCCTCTTTATGTGAATGATGGTGGTGATAACATCATGAATGCGGGTGATTATATCGAGTTTTATTCTGAAAAAAATGATGGTTGGTTAGACTCCCTACTTTATGATGTTCCAAAAGATATCGGTAATCCTGGATATTCACTCTACAATGATACCCTATACTATTTCCTAACATGGAAGTCAAGTGGGAATGGAAAAAGATATGTTGAGGAAACGGATGTTAATTTTTCAATTTATAGTCCTGCTCCCTATGTTTTGGAAGAAGTTAAAGTAAACTATAATTCTCAGTATTACGGAGGATATTCTCAACTGTCTAGTTACAGTTCATTTTTCTCTAAAGGTGAAGGATGGGGTGGTCCGAATTACAATGGTGCGAATAATTATACTTTGCAAATTCCATTTAATACTCCCAATGTTTATACCGGACCTGGAGCCCCTGATGTGGTGTTTCACGCCAAATCCAATAGCAATTCCAATGCGAATTATACTGGGTTAGGAAATCACCATACGAGATGGGAAATTGGACAATCCAACCATGTGGCCTATGATAAGGTCTATATTGGATTTCAACAAGTAGTCGTTGATACTACATTTTCTACCAGTCTCCTTTCAAATGGAACGACGAGCGTAAAGTTTAAAATCATAGGTGACCAAGGCGCAACAACAGATTATCAGTCGGTGAGTTATGTTTCCCTAAAATATCCGAGAACAACAGCAACAACAGACGCTTATATCGATTGGATTATACCTAAAAATACTGCTTTTGCAAAAAGTAGAATAGATATTTCTGGGGCTTCCTTAACTTCTCCGAGTGCTTATATTATAAAGGGAGGAACAGCACGAAGAATTCCATTTGTAAACAATGGAGGTGTATGGCAAGGTCTTGTACCGAACGTTATCGGTCCTGAACAACGACTAATTGTTGCGAGTTCAACTGAAATTTCGCAAGTTTTAGACTTAAAGGCTGTAAATGGAAACGGAAAGTTTGTTAATTACGAAAATATCTCCGCTGAATCTGCTTATATCATTGTTTACAATAAGAGTATGCAGACTTCCGCCAATCATTATGCGAATTATCGTAAATCTGTGAATGGAGGTGGTTATAATGTTGTACTCATGGAATTGAATGATTTATGGCTACAATATGGTGGAGGAGTACCAAAACATATTCTAGGAATTAGAAGAGCGGTTAATCACATTTATAACAATACAACAAATAAACCTGTAGCATTATTTATTGCTGGAAAAGGTATATCTGAAGCCAATGATCCAAATGTTAGCGGTTCTGGTTCTCCAAGAAAAAGCCCAATTTCAAATGCTGCTAACATCATACCGAGTTACGGAAATCCTTCCAGCGACTTATGTATAACAGCTAAGTGGAACGGCTCAAATAGTTACACTCCAGCTATTCCTACAGGAAGAATTGCGGCAAAAAATGATGCTGATTTAGAATTGTATCTAGGAAAGGTTCAAATATATGAAGCTGCACAAAATCAAAACTCAATATATAATAAGCCAAATAAGGAATGGCAAAAGCAAATTATACATTTTGGTGGAGGACAAACTTCTCAAGAACAGTCTTTGCTGCAATCTTATTTGAATGGAATGAAAAATTCCATCGAAGGCGCCAATTATGGTGGAAATGTACATTCTTACTTTAAGCAAACAACAGATCCATTCAACCCGATTCAATCCCAAGAAGTAAATTCATTGCTAGAGAATGGTGTCTCGTTAATTACCTTCTTCGGTCACGCTACAGCAGATGGGTTTGACCAAAACATTGATGATCCAGCCAATTGGGGAAATGCGGGGAAGTATCCTGTAGTAATTGGTAATGGTTGCTATACGGGAGATATTTTTAAACGTGACTTTCATTCGACCTCAGAGAATTTCGTATTGATAAATGATTTGGGTGCTATCGCCTTTTTATCTGCCTCTAAATTGGGCTACACTTCTTATTTAAATATCTATTCTTCCGAAATGTATCGTCAAATGAGTATCGATAATTATGGAGAAACCTTAGGGAAACAAGTTCAAGAAGCAATAAGAAAATTAGAATTAGCAAATGGAAGTAATTTCCTTGTTGAGGTAACAGCAATGCAGTTTATTCTGCACGGTGATCCAGCTGTTAAATTAAACTGGCACAAAAAGCCGGAAATTGATCTAACGGAACAAGATGTTTTCTTTGGTCCAACGGATATCAATCTAGCAGTTGATTCTATAACGGTTACTACAGTGTTAACAAATCTAGGAAAGAGTATCCTTGATACATTTGATTTGACCATTGTAAGAAACTTTCCAAATTCAAACATTGATTCTATTTACCACATTGCTATTCCAGGATTGCACTACAAAGATACTTTTACCTTGACTTTACCTTTGCAAGCAACAATAGGAGCGGGGCTGAATCAGTTTTCTATTATGGCTGATATTCCATCTTTTATTCCCGAGCAATATGATGAGTATGGCAACAATCAAATAGTGAAGAATTTCTTTGTTAATATCGGTGGAATAATCCCGGTTTGGCCCTATGATTATGCAGTTGTTCCTAGAGATTCTGTTGTGGTTAAAGCTTCCACTGTGAATCCACTTGCACCGTTTAATACCTATCGTTTTGAATTGGACACAACTGATTTATACAATAGTCCTTTTAAACGATATGCTATTGTTCAAGGATTGGGAGGTGTAAAAGAAGTTCACCCTCACGAATGGTTAAGCGCTTCTAGTAATATGCCTTCAACTTTAGTACTTGAAGACAGTGTGTCATATTTCTGGCGTGTAGGAATTGATTCCTCTGAAATGGAATGGAGGGAACATTCTTTCCAATATATTCCGAATAAAAGAGGATGGGGACAGGCGCATTTCTTCCAATTTAAAAATGGTGGATTTAGCGGAGTTGATTACGACAGACCGTCGCGAACGAGAAAATTTATTCCACAAAACGTAGAAATTCACGCACAGGTTTATGACAATGCCAATGCGGATTATAAATACAATGGAACCTTGTGGAATTTAAACGGAATTCTAGGTGAATATGGTATTTGTACTACAACACCTTCTATTCACGTGGCAGTGGTCGATCCAGTTACATTAGAACCTTGGGGTACATCTTTTAATGGGTTAAATCCCGATCATAACTTTGGGAATGCCAATAACGGGAGTAGTTGTAGAAATAGGGTAGATAATTTCTTTATTTTCAGGCAGAATTCTGCTTCTCAGTTGAGCAACCTTAGGAATATGCTGGAAAATGAAATTCCTGATGGTTACATCGTATTGGTTTATACTGCTGTAAGGGCACAATACCCGAATTGGCAAAATTTACAGCCTGAATTATTTCAGATGTTTCAAGATTTTGGTGCTACAGGAATGAGTCCGACTTCATCGCAAAGAGCATTTATCACGATGTTTAGAAAGGGAGATCCAGCTTCTGCAGAAACTGTTCATGCACAAGAAGCAGGAGAATTCATTTCTTTAACGCACGACTTTATAACTTCTACTGCGCAAGGGGTAGAAACTTCCACGACAATTGGTCCAGCTTTAAATTGGAGAACGCTTTATTGGAAGCAAGATAGCATGGAGAATCCAAACACAGATTCAACAAGATTGGTGATTAGAGGATTGAACTATAATCAGCAAGTTGAATTAGAAATCGATACGGTTTTCACAGCAAATGACTCGATTTTAAATCTAAATGCATTGGTACCCGCAAATCAGTATCCTTACTTACAATTGCGAGCTAAATATTTCGACCCAACATCATTGACGCCCGCACAAGTCAATCGTTGGCATGTACTTTATGATGATGTTCCCGAAGCGGCAATAGATGGCTCAAACGGCTTTGTTTTTATGCCGCAGGATATAGATTCGTTAAAAGAAGGTACAGATGTTACCTTTGCCATCGATGTTAAAAATATTAGTGATTTACCAATGGACTCATTGCTTGTTCATTACTGGGTGGTGGATAAAAATCAAGTGAAACATCCTATTCCATATACGCGTCAAGATTCTTTAAGGGTGAATGAAGTGCTTAGAGATACCGTAAAGTTTAATTCTATCGGACTATCTGGACTGAATACTTTATGGATGGAAGTGAATCCTTATGTGAAAGGGCCGAATAATGAATACAAAGACCAACGAGAATTAGCTCACTTTAACAATATACTTCAAATTTCTTTTGAATTAAGTGAGGATGATATCAATCCTATTCTTGATGTGACTTTTGATGGAGAGCATATATTAAATGGTGATATTGTTAGTCCTTTCAGTGAAATATTAATTAGCCTGCAAGATGAGAACCCATTCCTTGTGATGAATGAAGATGCTGATACGAGTAACTTCGGCATTTACTTGACTTATCCATCTGGCGAGCAGAAACGTATTCCTTTTATAGATGGCGATGGTAACGAAGTGCTACAATGGATTCCAGCCAATGAATCTAACTTGAGGTTTAAAATTTTATACAATACTGAATTTAAAGAAAACGGAACGTACGAACTTTTAGTCCAAGGTTCTGATAAAGCTGGTAACCTTTCTGGTGATTTGGCTTATAGAATTAAGTTTGATGTTATGTTAGAATCTAGTATTTCCTACTTGATGAACTATCCGAATCCATTTTCTACTTCCACTCGCTTTGTGTTTACTTTAACAGGCTCTGAAGTTCCAGATGATATGATTATTCAAATCATGACCGTGACTGGTAGAATTGTTAGAGAAATAACAGAAGATGAATTAGGACCTATCAGAATAGGGAGAAACATCACTGAATACGCTTGGGACGGTAGAGATGAGTTTGGCGATCAGTTAGCCAATGGAGTTTACCTATACCGTGTTAAGGCAAGAATCAATGGTGAAGATATCGAACATCGTTCTACTGGTGCCGACAAGTACTTTAAAAAGAATTGGGGAAAGATGTATCTGATGAGGTAGTAGCGAAAGCTGAAAGAGTTTCTAAAAACACTTTTAAGCAAAAGGAACTAAGGCTTATATCTATCCAGAAATCGTACATTATAAAACATAAAAAACCGCAATCAATTACTAATGAACTAATTACGGTTTTAGATAGTGCCCAGAAGGAGAGTCGAACTCCCACGTACTTAGTACACATGTCCCTCAAACATGCCTGTCTACCAATTCCAGCACCTGGGCATTGATTTCATGCTTTTGCAAGCGCAACAAAGATATAAAATTGATTGGTTAATAGAACTTCGCTGGCTAAAATATTGAAATAAAAAAACGGAGAACACAATGTCCTCCGTTTTTATAGTGAGTATGATTTATAAACTTATTTTTTTACAGTTTCTACAACAGCTTTGAAAGCATCAGGATGGTTCATTGCTAAATCCGCAAGAACTTTTCTGTTCATTTCTAAACCGCTTTTGTTGTATAATCCCATAAATTGAGAATAGCTCATTCCGTGTTGTCTAACTCCTGCGTTAATACGCATAATCCATAGAGAACGGAAGTTTCTCTTTTTTTGCTTACGTCCAACGTATGCATAATTTAAACCTTTTTCAACTGCGTTTTTCGCAACTGTCCAAACGTTTTTTCTTCTACCGAAGTATCCTTTTGCAAGTTTTAAAGTTTCCTTTCTTCTTGCTCTAGACGCTACATGATTTACTGATCTTGGCATAATTTTTAAAGTTTTTTGGCGATAAAGTGTTTCCTTTTATTTTAGAAATCTTTGGTACTCATCCCCGGGTTAATTCTATAAACCTCTTTTGTCAAAAAGACAAAAGATTATTTCATACAAAGTTGTAGTTTAATGTTAGACTCATCCGATTTGTGAACGTATCCTGTCTTCGTTAAATTACGCTTTTGCTTTTTTGTTTTCTTAGTTAGGATATGACTCTTGAAAGCGTGCTTTCTCTTAATCTTCCCACTACCAGTTACTTGGAATCTCTTCTTTGCACTGGAATTTGTCTTCATTTTTGGCATCTTCTCTTTGTTTTTATTTACTCACTATTATTTTAATAAACTAATCCTTCTTAGGATTAATCATAATTGTCATTCTTTTACCTTCTAACTTCGGCATCTGTTCAAGTACACCTAAGTCAGCAAGTTCTTGTGCGAAACGCAATAATAAAATCTCTCCACGGTCTTTAAAAACAATGGTACGTCCTCTAAAGAAAACAAAAGCCTTAACTTTAGAACCTTCTTGAAGGAATTTCTTCGCGTGTTCTAATTTAAAATTAAAGTCATGGTCATCTGTGTTAGGACCAAAACGAATCTCCTTAATAGTAACTTTCGTTTGTTTAGCTTTAATTTCTTTCTGCTTTTTCTTTTGATCGTATAAGAATTTTCTATAATCAACAATTTTACAAACAGGAGGTGAAGCTTTAGCAGAAATTTCAACTAAATCTAGCGCTTGTTCCTCAGCCATTGCTAATGCAACTTTTGTATCTACAATTTGTGGTTCCTGACCTTCAATTACTAATCGTACTTGCGGTACTCGAATGCGCTCATTAATTCTGTGTAGCTCTTCTTGTTTGTCTTTAAAGTTTGTTCTTGGTTTTCTCATCTATTACTTTTATGAATTAAGTGACGTTTCTAATTTTGTGTCGCTCAACTCTTCATCTATTAATTTTTTTACTAATTTTTCAAAATCCTCCACCTGCATGGTTCCTATATCTCCAACTCCTCTCTGACGAACGGATATAGAGTTTGTTTCCATCTCCTTCTCACCAATTATTAGCATGAATGGGGTCTTCTGAATTTCGGCATCTCGAATCTTTTTACCCACTTTTTCATTCCTTGTATCAATGAAGCCGCGAATATCGGAATTATTTAGAACATTTAAAACTTTTTCTGCATATTCATTGTATTTTTCACTGATAGTTAAAATCACGTATTGTTCTGAAGTTAACCATAATGGGAAGTCTCCCGCACAGTGCTCAAGTAATACTGCAACAAATCGTTCCATAGAACCAAATGGTGCTCTATGAATCATTACTGGTCTATGCTTTTTATCGTCAGCTCCAATGTATTCTAATTCAAAACGCTCAGGTAGGTTATAATCTACTTGAATCGTTCCTAGTTGCCATTCTCTTCCAAGTGCGTCTTCAACCATGAAGTCTAACTTAGGTCCGTAGAAGGCAGCTTCTCCTAATTCAACAATTGTTTTTAAGTTTTTCTCAGCAGCTGCCTCAATAATGGCTCGTTCTGCTTTCTCCCAGTTTTCATCCGTTCCAATGTACTTGTCAGGATCATTCGGGTCACGCAAAGAAATCTGTGCTGTAAAATTCTTGAAGTCTAATGTCTTGAAAATATACAAAACAATATCTATTACTTTCTTGAACTCATCCTTCACTTGTTCTTGTGTACAGAATATGTGCGCATCATCTTGAGTAAAACCTCTTACTCTAGTTAAACCATGCAATTCCCCACTTTGTTCATAACGATATACAGTTCCGAACTCCGCATAGCGAATTGGTAACTCTCTATATGAGTGTGGTTTTGTTTTGTATATCTCACAGTGGTGAGGACAGTTCATCGGCTTTAATAAGAATTCTTCATTCTCATCTGGTGTTAAAATTGGCTGGAATGAATCCGCACCGTATTTGGCATAATGGCCAGATGTAACATATAGTTGTTTACTTCCAATATGCGGAGTAATTACTTGTAAGTATCCCGCTTTATCTTGAACTTTCTTTAAGAAGTTTTCTAAACGTAAACGCAGTTCAGCTCCTTTTGGTAACCAAAGTGGTAAACCTTGACCTACCGTTTGAGAGAAAGTAAATAATTCTAATTCTTGTCCTAATTTTCTATGGTCACGCTGCTTAGCTAGTTCTAACATTTCTAAATGTGCCTCTAATTCAGAATTTTTAGGGAATGTTATACCGTAAATACGTGTCAATTGCTTGTTTTTCTCATCTCCACGCCAGTATGCACCAGCTATTGAAGTCAACTTAATCGCTTTGATGAATCCTGTATTAGGAATATGTGGTCCACGACATAAATCCGTGAATTCTCCTTGTGTATAGAAAGTGATAGTACCATCCTCAAGGTCTTCTATCATTTCTAATTTATAAGGGTCTTCTTTTTCTTTGAAATAAGCAAGAGCATCAGCTTTCGACATTTCTTTACGAATGTACTGATTCTTCTTTTTTGCTAACTCTTTCATTTTTTGCTCTACCTTCTCTAAGTCTTTCTCTGTGAAAGTATAATCCATGAAATCTACATCATAGTAGAAACCACTTTTGATAGCTGGACCAATTGCCAACTTGATACCAGGGTAATAAAACTCAAGCGCTTCTGCCATTAAATGAGCAGAGGAATGCCACATCGTAGATTTACCTCCTTTGTCATTCCAGGTTAATAGATTTAATGTGCTATCGGTTTCAATCGGACGCGTTGCATCGATTATCTCACCATTAACTTCAGCCGCTAGAACATTTCTAGCTAAGCCTTCACTAATACTTTTAGCAATATCAAGAGAAGTTGTTCCTTTTTCTACCTCTCTGAATGATCCATCTGGAAGTGTGACTTTGATACTCATTTGTTTATTATTCCTTAATTTTTAAAATAGAATACAAAAATACAAGAAACATTTGAATTTATTCGCTATACTGCCTAGATAATGTTTACTTTTTTAAAGTAAAAGCGGAAAAAAGAGGGATATAAATTTCATATTCGAAAAATAATGAATTTTAACTACCTATTTCATTTGGTATTCAGCATCGTTTTTATTTTAATTTATTAAATTTGACAATTATTATTTTAAAGTGCTAAAAACAACAATGAGTATTATTACGCTTACAACAGATATGGGAATAGAAGACTATTATGTCGCTGCCGTAAAAGGTGCGATATATCGTAATCTACCCGACGTTCGTGTGATTGATGTTTCTCATGTTGTTAGCCCTTTTAAAATTTCGCAAGCCGCTTACCTTGTTAAGCATTGTATGGATGAGTTTCCGAATGGAACAGTGCATATTATTGGAGTAGATGCTGAACCACTAATAAACTTCAGTAATCCTGATTTAAGTGTTTTTCCAACTATTGTGAAATATAAAAACCAATATTTGGTGGGTGCTGATAATGGTGTGTTTAGTCTTATCCTAGGAAACAATCAACCACAAGAGGTTTGGAGAATGGAAGATGTACTGTCTCGACCTGACTTGATGAATTTCCCAACAAAAAACATTTTGGTTCCCGCAGCATGTAAAATTATCTCAGGTGTAGATTTTGAGAGCTTTGCATCGTCTGTTGATGGAATTAAAAGAGTGACAGCATTGTCGCCTGTTTTAGATGGAAATACACTGAAAGGAGTGGTGACTTATGTAGATCATTACGGAAATGCAATTACGAATATCAATAAAGAGGATTTCGAAAGGGTAGGGAAAAGTGTTCCTTTTACCATCTACTTTAGAAGAAAAGAATATTTTATCGATACGATTTCAAATGGATACAATGAAGTGCCAGAAGGAGAGAAGGTTGCCTTGTTCAATGATAGTGGTCATCTCGAGATTGCCATTAATAAAGGAACACCAGAAAATGGTGGAGGAGCAGGTTCTCTTTTAGGATTAAGGGTGAACGAAATGGTTCGAGTCGAATTTACGCCACGTGGTTCGCATTCTACAATTGAATCACTTTTTTAAGAATAGATTATGATTAGATTAGTTAAGTTGACTTTGAAAGTTGAACATATTCAAGATTTTATAACTCATTTTGATAAGGTTAAAAAACAAATCAATAATTTCCCTGGTTGTAAAGGAATGAAATTATTGAGGGATAAGAAAAAACCGCAGATTGTTTTTACCTATAGTGAATGGGAAGATGAGCAAGATTTGGAAAATTATCGAACTTCAGAATTGTTTGGTGAAGTTTGGCCTACTGTAAAGCAGTGGTTTGATGCAAAAGCTGAAGCCTGGTCAACAGATGCTTACTTTGATGGCTTTACAATCAAATAACTTAAGTCAGCCAATAAATACAAGTGTTTTTCGTTATTCATAGTGGAAATCCAGTGGCTATCTGGACTATTTTTATAATCTTTAACACCAATATTTAATTTTATAGCTTTTAACCATTATTTTTGATAAAATTTTAAAAAAATGCGTGCATTATATTTAAAAGAGATACGAAGTTTCTTAAGTTCCATTATCGGTTATGTATTCATGCTGATTTTTGTGGTGACGAGTTGGCTTTTTTTATGGGTGATTGATGGAGAACCTAACTTGCTGAATGGAGGAGTAGCGGATTTACTTCCGTTTTACAACTTAGCTCCTTTGATTTTGTTAATTCTTATTCCCGCAATTACAATGAAGTCCTTTGCCGACGAACGTAAAATGGGAACAATCGAACTTCTTTACACACGACCAATAACGGATTTCTCTATATTGATGGCTAAGTATTTAGCAGGTGTAACTTTAGTTGTTATCTCATTACTACCAACGGTAGTTTTTTATTTTTCAATGTATTATTTAGGTTCACCAGTAGGTGTAATAGATTCTGGAGCGGTGGCGATGTCCTTCCTTGGCCTGATAATGCTTGGCGCTTCATTTGTTGCCATCGGAATCTTCTCAAGTACGATAACAAGTAACCAAATTGTTGCTTTTATTTTTGCAATGTTCTTATGCTGGTTCGCGTTTAGTGGATTGTCATTGCTTGGTTCTTATGCAACTTTTGCTGGACTAGATAGTGTTATTCGCTATGCAAGTCTGGATTATCATTACGACTCGATCAAAAAAGGAGTGTTAATTTTTAGTGATGTGGTCTATTTTTCAGGTGTAATCTTTTTCTTTTTGTTTGCATCTCATAATGTTTTAACTGCAATTCGTAAATAATTATGGCTAAAAGAAAACTTAAGAATTTATCCAATAAAGCGTACTATGTAACTATCACAGCTATTGCTTTGGCAGTTGTTATTCTTGTAAATGTTGTTGTTACTTTTCTTGACTTTAGATTGGATTTCACAAAAGATAAACGTTATTCATTAACGGAATCTACAGTGGACTTTCTAAAAAGTGATACCTTATTCACAGATAAAATATTATTTAAAATTTATTTAGAAGGAGAATTTCCTGCAGAAGTTAAACGCTTGCAAACAGCTGTAAAAGACAAGTTAAAAGAATTCAAATATTATGCAGGTGATAGAATTGAGTATGAATTTATTGACCCGAGTAAAGGTTCTGCTGAAGATGAAGAAGCTTTAAAAGAGCAGTTATTCCACAAAGGGCAAGGAATTAGACCAGCAGACATTACCTATAGAAGTAAAGGAACTGCAAAAATCGTAGAGATTTTCCCAGGTGCTTCGGTACAATATAGAGGTACAACGATAGACTATATTCGTTTTCTTGAAGGTGGACAATATCGCTTAGATGAACATCTGGAGGCGGTGATTCAACGTGGAATTAATAATATAGAATACGAATTGATGCGTGCGATTGCTAAAGCTACACGTACAAAAAAGAAAAAACTTGCTTTTATCCATGGACATGGAGAATTGAATGTGCAAAATACGGTAGGAGCGCGTCGAAATTTAGAGGATACTTATAGTATTTCTGATGTTGAAATCAATGGTGTACTAAACGGCTTAGATGAATATGATGGAATTGTTATCGCTAATCCAACCACTAAGTTTAGTGATGAAGATAAATTCATCATCGACCAATACTTAATGCAAGGAGGAAGTATTATGGTTTTTGATTCTCCTTTAGCTGTAAATAATGACACGATAAGAAGAACAGGAAAGACGCATACAGAGCGTAAAAGAACTGGAATTACGGAATTGATGTTTGATTACGGTATCAAAGTGAATGAAGATTTGGTGATGGACGCGAATTACGATCCTTTTATAATGCCTGGAATTTCAAAAGGTTTTGTAAACTGGTATTTCTATGTGAGATCTACCGGGACAGATCATCCCATATCGAGTCTTGTTAAACCGGTTAAATTACCTTATGCTTCAAGTTTGCAATTTGTTCCAACAAAACACAATACTACGCCTTCTGTTATTTTAACTACTTCTACCAACGCTAGATCGTACGGTAACGTTCCATTATTGTCGATTGCCATCGAAGGACAGTATGGTGAAAACCCAGTTTTTCAAGATGATGTTACTAATGAAGCGAATAGACTGATGTTAGCAGGTATGGTTGAAGGAGAGTTCGAATCTGCATTTAAGAATAGAATTATTTCAACTTATCTAGATAGTCCAGATGCTTCTTTTATTGAGAAGTCAACAAAGCCAGGTAAACTAATGGTGGTAGGGAATGGTACTTTTATCAAAAATGAGTATTATGATTCAATCGCTGTTGTTGAAGAGAATAGATATAAGTATGTCCCTAGAATGCCGAGAGGAAATGAAATAGATGAATTGTTCGGTGGACAGGCATTTGGGAATTTTCTATTTTTCGAAAACGTGTTGGATTATATGTTGGGAGAAAGTACTTTATTATCTATTAGAAGTAGAACGATTGATTTACACCCAACAGATAAATTGAAAGTTGAAAAACAGGGTGGGTTTTATAAAATGATTAATATCGTTCTACCAGTTTTACTCATTCTTTTGCTAGCAGCGATTGTAATGATTGTGCGTAGAATTAAATACGTGAAAAATTAAATAAAGAAATGAAAAGACTTCTTGTTATTGTTATTGGGTTAGGATTGATTGCTGGTTTGGCGTATTATGCAAGTACATTAAGTAAGGAATCAAAGGCTACAGATACGAGTTTAATTGCCTTTGCAGTTGAAGATACGGCATCTGTTGATAGAATTGAACTATATGATTCGTTTTTGGACCTTGAGTACACGCTTATTCGAAATAAAGAAGGTAAGTGGGAAGGAGGAAATGGAGAGTGTGTTCAGCAAAATCTTGTTGAGATGATGTTGGAAACAATGCAGAAAATCACCTTAAGAGGGTATGTTCCGCAATCTGCCATGAAAAACATGAAAAAACTGTTGATGGCACAATACAAGGAAGTGAAGATTTTTCAAAATGGAAAATGGACGAAAACTTGGTATGTTGGACATTCTACACGTGACCATATGGGAACGCATATGCTATTGGAAACACCAAAAGGAAAAAGTGATAACCCAGTTATTATGGGAATGAAAGGATTCTACGGGATACTGGAACCTCGATTCTTTGCGGATGCTAAGAAGTTTGCATGTACCAATTTATTTTCATTTAAGCGAGATGAATTAGTGGAAATTGAAGTAATCAATAGAGTTTCTCCAGATAATGACTTTGTTGTGAAAATAAACGGACCAGATGATTATCATGTTTTTTCTCAAGGAAGAGAAATGATGAATATCGATAAGGAAAATTTAATTTTCTACTTGAATGGTTTTGAAAACATTCACTTCAATCAGCCCAACTATACCATGTCTAATAAAGAAATCGATAGTATGAAAGCCTTGGCTCCAGATTATGAGTTGAATTTGAAATCGAAGGATAATGGGTATAAGTTCAAAATGTACCGAAGATTAGATCCAGAGTACAATCCAAAGGATACCATAGCGTATGATATGGATTATCTATGGGGATTCAAGGAAGATGGTGAACTTGTACGTTTACAGTATTATACAGTTGGACCACTTATTCAAGGGAAACTCGTTTTTGGAAAATAATTTGAGATTAAATTTGTTGTGGGGACTAAATAATGAACTTAAAAAAGTTATATTTGCTCCTATTATAAAATAATAAGAATAGTAAGATGAATTTTGCAGTATCAAGTACAACATTATTAAAGCACCTACAAACGGTTAGTGGGGTGTTAACTTCAAGCAATACATTGCCGATTTTAGATAATTTCTTATTTGAAATCAGTGGTAATACTTTGCATATTTCTGCCTCAGACATTGAAACAACAATGAATACTTCTTTAGAAGTTGAGTCAAATGAAGGCGGAGTAATTTGTATTCCTGCGAATTTACTGCTAGATATTTTAAAGAATCTTCCAGATCAACCATTGACTTTTACAATCGATAGTACAGATTATGGAATTGAAATTGCCTACTCTAACGGTCGCTCAAAGATGGTTGGATACAATGGTGAGGACTTTCCAAAAGTGAAGAAAATTGAGAATACTGAAAAAACGATTGTTAACGCAGCGGTTTTGTCAGAAGCAATTAATAAAACGCTTTTTGCTACTTCAACCGACGACCTTCGTCCAGTGATGGGGGGAGTGTTTTGTCAATTCACGCCAGAAGATATGATTTTTGTAGCAACAGATGCACATAAATTAGTGCGTTACAAGAGAAATGATTCAACTGCAACAGGAAATATCTCATTCATTCTTCCAAAGAAAGCTTTGACAATCTTAAAGAATAACTTAGGTAGCAATGATGAGTCTGAGGTAACAATCGAATACAATGATAACAACGCGATTTTCAATTTTGGAAACAACGAATTGATTTGTCGTTTAATTGATGGAAAATATCCAAATTACGATGCGGTTATTCCTCGTGAGAATCCTAACGTATTGACTGTAGATAGAAATTCTTTCCTTAATTCTATTAAACGTGTTTCTATTTTTGCGAATAAAACAACACGTCAGGTTCAACTGAAAATTACAGGCTCTGAGTTAACTGTTTCTGCTGAAGATTTAGATTTCTCTAATGCAGCAAAAGAGCGTTTAACTTGTAATTATGATGGAGTTGATATGGAAATTGGTTTTAACTCAAGATTCTTAATCGAAATGTTAAACAACATTAATTCTGATGAAATTAAGTTGATGATGAGTCAACCTAATAGAGCTGGAATTATCGTTCCTGCTGAGCAATCAAATGAACATACAGATATCTTAATGCTGGTAATGCCAGTGATGATTAATAATTAAACTATCATCTTTTCCTTGAAGGTATTAATTTATCTTAATGAGAAATGGTTATGATTTTTATATATTTAAAAACGGGGCGTAACTTATACATCCCGTTTTTTTATAGCCTTACTTGAATAGAGCGTATTTCTTTGTATCAATTCCCAAATGTTGTGAGCTTTTTTTTTAACTGATTCATTCTACAATGACTTTTCTGTAAAGTAATGCAAGCGTCAATTCGCTTCTGTATTTAACTGACAGTACAATGTGTTGTGAAACTTCGTGTTGCAGCCGAATTAAAGCTTCACGAGGTTGTGAAGGCTGTTTTTGATTCTATAAAGATTAAGTGAAAGTCTATTTCTTTCCGAAATAGTAAGAGTATCCAAATCCTACCGTAAAGTAAGTTGTGATTTGATTGAGCTTATCTTGGTCAATTCCGGCAAATTGATCAACCCCAACATGTTCTGGCCCGACTTTTATCGTATGAAAAGCGTAACCTACAACAAATCTAAAAGAAGAATTGTCACCACTCTTTAAAGCCAATCCTATGTTGGGTTCAAAAAACAGCCCGTCATTTTGATAAGCCTTTCCTATGCTTTCTTTGTTCTTGTTGGTATCAAAGAAATTCATAGAGTATCCCATTCTAATTCCATAGTCTAACCCGAAATTACCGTAATACTTTTCTTGACCAACCTTAAGGAAAGCACCCATAATATGAAGCCCACCTTTAAGATCAAGGTTGTTTCTAAATTCATTTACGTTGAAATAACCATAGCGAAAACCAGCGCCAATTGAAAACGTGTTATCAAAAGTGTATTGGTATGAAGGCGTAACAGCTGCTAAACCTTGAAATAAATCCTTGAAAGCATTATTGGTAACATTGTTAGGTAAAGCGATTTCAAGATTGAACGAGCCTTTTGGAATGAAGTCCGCTTGTGCCTTAACTGTAAAAACTGATGCTAAAAATATAAGTGCTAAAAAGATGTCTTTCATATGTATTAATCTATACTTCTATATTGTTTTAACGAATATTTGTCAACTAAATTGTATTCACTATATAAAATGGTGTAAAACTAGTTTCTCACTTCCATTAGCTTCTTCGTCTTTTGATTGTTTGTTTTTGCTTGGTAGAAGTAAAAGCCATTCTTTAATTCAGTTGTGTCTAATTGAATGATATTTCCTCCTTTTTTAAAAGTTTTATTTTCAAGAACTCTGGAGAAGCTTCCAGTTGTTGAGTAAACAATAACTTCTACATCAACAGGTTTGTGTACCTCTATGAAAATAGAAATCAAACCGTATGCAGGCTCCTTCTCTATTGGATGTAGTACAATGTACATTTCCTTTTGTAGATCTTTCTGTTGAAGTTTTTTTAAAACTCTTCTGTAAACGATAAAAAATACAAGAATGATTAAGCTCAACCAGCCTAATATACTAATCATTTTATGTACTTCAATAGTTGCTAATAACATAGTTTATAATATAATAACACCTTCTATTAGTGCTGCTTTTTCGTATATATCAATTATGCTGTTCGCGTCGAACATCATTTCTTTAACCGAGATACTTGTATAATTTCCTTTGCTTGATGGACGTACCTGAATATCTGAAGTATCGTCAAATAAACTGCTAACCAAAGCTATTTTTTGGTTGTCGCTCGGCATGATAAACTTGAAGAAATACAAGTTCGGCCACTCTTCTAACTCTAATTTACTTTTTAATTCGTCAAATTGCCCCATTACATAAAATCTTTAGCTAACAAAGTTAATCTTTTTACCTCTTTCCTGACATTTTCAGAGAGAATATTATAATTTTCTTTCAATTCGTTTACCGTTTTGATATTGAGTTTGTTTTCGACCTTTTTTAATTCGCCTAATATCAGCATCGGGTCGGGTTCTATACTGCGAATTACGCTGATTTCATCTTCCTCGCTTGCTGGATGATTCCAATAGTTGAAATATTCTTTTTCCATCGCTAGCCAATTCAGAATAGCTTCCTCAAGTTCACGCGTGTTTTGTGCTTGCAGCAAATCCGACTTATGTTGATTTCTCAAGCTATGAAATAAGTTGAAAGCCTCAATAAAAGGACTAGGAAATTCAACTTTATCGGTTTTTTGATAAATTGGCGCTTCTATTTCAACTTCTTGATCCGTTAACACCAAGTAAGCCCTGTGTTTTTTGATTAATTTATCTAATTTCGATAACCATACACGCTGAATCGGTGCGTGGGTTAGCATATATTGTTTTTGTTCGAAAAAAAACTGTTCCCATGTATCATCATAGTCCTCTTCGGGAATATTTAAAAAATAAATGCGTGCTTGTTCCTTTGTCATAATTACAAAATTAAGGACTTCCTTTCGTTTTTGTTAGGTTAAATCGTAAATTCGTAATCTAAAATCACTTTTATGATGAATTTAAACAGATTATCCATTTTTATCGTTTTCCTTTTTGGTGCTTTTTCCTTTAGTTTTTCTCAAACAGCCAGTGAAATAGACAATATGAGAAGTGATACAATTAATATATTAAATTATGATATTCATCTCGATTTCTTGGCGCTTACGGGAAATAATATCAAAGCTTCTTGTAAAATAGATTTTGCTTCTAAAATGGATGATGTTGATGGTATCTCATTGGATTTACTTGGTTTGACAGTAGATTCAGTGAAAAGTAATAACGCGTTATTGAATTTTACACATAACGAGGCTTTGTTAAGAGTTTCATTTCCAGTAATTATGAATAGTAATGACCTTGGTGAAATAGAGGTTTTCTATCACGGTACTCCGGTTGTTGACCCGTCTGGATTTGGTGGTTTTTACTTCAACGATGGTTATGCTTATAATATGGGAGTTGGTATGACGGCCGAACCGCATAACTACGGAAGGGTATGGCATCCTTGTTTTGATAATTTCGTTGAACGTGCTACTTACGAAGTAACGGTTGTTTCTGCAGCTGGTAAAACGGCTTACGGAAACGGATATATAGCTAGCGAAAGTGTTGGACCAAATAATGAGAATATTCGAACATGGAAAATAGATGAAGAAATTCCAACTTATTTAGCTTGTATTGGCGTTGGAGATTATGTAGAGGTGAATCAGAACTATACAAGTGAACTAACAGGAAATGTTATTCCTATTGTCTTGGCATCAAAAGCTTCAGACACTGTTAAAGTGAAAAACTCTTTCCTTCATTTACCTGAAGCAATAGCGGCTTTTGAAAATGGCTACGGTTCTTACAAATGGAATAAAGTAGGTTATACAATGGTGCCATTTAACGGTGGAGCAATGGAACACGCAACTTGTATTATGTATCCTTTGTTTGCGGTAAACGGAACTTTAGAATGGGAAACGTTGATGGCGCACGAACTTTCTCATCACTGGTGGGGGAATTTAGTGACGTGTAGAACGGCAGAAGATATGTGGATAAACGAAGGTTTAGCCGCTTTTAGTGAGTCCTTGTTCTTAGAATACTTATATGGTTATGAGAATTATTTAGCTAATTTAAAAAAGACGCACAGAAATGTTATTCAACGTGCACATTTTAATGATGGTGGCTTCCTTCCACTTTCAGGTATACCACATAATGCAACATATGGTTCGCATACTTATGATAAAGGTGCGGTACAAATGCACAACCTTCGAACTTATTTAGGAGATATTGACTTCTTTTATGGACTTCGATATATTCAGAATAATTTCACACACAAAGATATTGATGCAGCTGAATTTAGAGATGCCTTAACTGTAGCTACAGGAAAAGATATGACGGCATTTTTTGATAATTACATTTTCAATCCTGGATTTAATGGTTTTGAAATTGATTCTTTTGTCGTAACTCCACAAAACGATATCTATAATGTTCAAGTTTTTATTCAACAAAAAGTATTTGAAGCTCCAGAATTATTTGAAAACGTTCCTATAGAGCTTTCTTTTATAGATGAAGATTGGAATAGTGCTGTTGTTGAAACAACCGTTTCTGGAGAATTTTCTACTTTTAATGTTACACTTGCCTCTGAGCCGAAAGCAATTGTTTTAAATGAATCAAGTCGCTTGTTGAATGCTGTTACTGGCGAGTCGATTAAAGCGACAGGAACTGGAGTTTCTCAATTGAATCATGCAAACTTCCATATCACGATACAGGCGGAAGAGGATTCTTCTTTTGTGAGAGTTGAACACTATCGTCTTGCTCCAGACCCTATTGTTGAAGAAGAAATGGCTGAACATTTTGTGATTTCTCCTGATCGCTATTGGAAAATTGATGGTGTTTGGTCGGAAAGTTTTACAGCCAAGGGGCGTGTGCTTTTTAATGCTAAAAATTTAGCGGTTGGAAATTTGGACAATGGTTTGATGATCGACCATGAAGGTGTTGCTTTTACAGAAGATAGTTTAGTATTATTGTGGCGTCCAAATCAAGCGGTTGAATGGAGTCTATATGATGACTTTACAGTATATCCTCAAGGAAGTACCACGGACGGAGCCGGTAGAATTGAGTTTGGCGAAATAAAGAAAGGAGAGTATGCTTTTGGTTTTAAGAAGAAAGCTGGATACTCAAAACTTCAAGGACAAATTCAAAAGCAACTGAAAGTTTATCCTAATCCTACTAAGGATGTTTTAAACATTGACTTTGGAGATTTAACTGTTAGTAAAGTTAAGGTCTTAAATGGACTAGGACAAGAAGTTGAGTCCTTTGCTGTGGAGAATGATAAAGCTACTCTTTCAACTAAAATATTGTTGTCAGGAACCTATCAGTTGATGATGTACAGCAAGGAAGAATTCGTAGGTAAATATACTTTTATTAAAGACTAGATGAAAAAGAGAATAGTTGGAATTGACTTTGGCTTAAAAAGAACAGGAGTAGCAATTACAGATGAAAATAACATTATTGCATCTGGGTTAGCAACCGTTGAAACAAAGCAACTGATGGCTTATTTAATTCGTCTTGTTAAAGAAAAGAATATAGGAACTATTGCCTTAGGTGAGCCCAAGAGATTGAATCTTGAAGACTCGCATAGTTCTCAAAATGTACGCTTCTTTAAGGAAGCTTTGGAAAAGCAATTTCCTAAGCTAGAAATTGTAATGGTCGATGAAAGATTCACTTCTAAATTAGCACTACAGTCTTTGATAGACGGTGGCATTTCTAAAAAGAAAAGAAGGGATAAGGCTCTAATTGATGAAGTAAGTGCAACAATTATTCTTCAGTCTTATATGTCTATGCTTGAATAAAATTTAAATAAAAACTTGTTTTTCGGACTTTTTGACATTGACTTCCGTGTCTTTAAGACATAAAGTCATGTTTTTGTCGGTTTTCTATTAATAACTGTAAAAAATACAGTTATTTCTATTTGGTATTTCCTTTGCTGAACTATTCGTAAATAAAAAGAATATTAATTTTAAAAGATAGAATTATGGAAATGACAAGAAGAGACGTAGGATTTTTACCATCATTTTTTAGAGGAATTGATGATGATTTTTTTGGAAGCACTAAAGCAATGATCCAATCAAAAATCGCGGTAAATATCATGGATAGAGAGAATGATTATTTAGTTGAAATGGTTGCCCCTGGATTCAAGAAAGAAGACTTACATGTAGAAATTGACGGAAATAAGTTAACGATTCGTGGAGAGATTTCTGAAAAGAAAGAGGTGAATGAAGAGAACTATACCCATAGAGAGTTTTCCTATGGCGAATTTGTACGTTCTTTCACGCTACCGAAAGATGTGAATATTCAAAACATCGATGCGGACTTTAAGAATGGGATATTACAAATCATCGTTCCTAAGCCAGTAGCAAAGCAAAAGGTAGTTAAGAAAATTGAAGTTAAAGGAGACTAGTTGTAGCCTCTCATAATTGATGTAACAAAAAAAGCAGCGTTTAAGCTGCTTTTTTTGTTGAATATTTATGAATTTCCTTTCGCATAATCTGCTAAAAACTGCTCCAATCCACTATCCGTAAGTGGGTGTTTTACCAATTGCATAATCGCCTTTAAAGGTGATGTAACTACGTCTGCGCCCAATTCAGCACATTCAATAATATGCATAGGACCTCTGATCGATGCTGCTAATATTTCTGTTTCATAACCGTAGTTATCGTAAATTCTTCTGATTTGAGAAATTAAGTCCATTCCACTAGCGGAAATATCGTCTAGTCTTCCAACAAACGGAGAAACATAAGTCGCTCCAGCTTTTGCAGCTAACAAGGCTTGACCTGCCGAAAATACAAGCGTACAGTTTGTTTTAATATTGTTTTTAGAAAAGTGTTTAATGGCTTTGATTCCTTCAGCAATCATTGGAACTTTCACAACTATGTTGGGATGCATCGCTGCTAATTTTTTTCCTTCAGCAATAATGCCTTCATAGTCTGTAGCTATAACTTCAGCACTTACTGGGCCATCTACAATGTTGCAAATGTCTAAGTAGTGCTTGTTTATAGCGTCCTTTCCTGTTATGTTTTCCTTGGCCATCAATGATGGGTTCGTTGTAACACCATCTAGAATTCCTAAATCATTTGCTTCCTTAATGTCTGATAAGTTGGCTGTATCAATAAAAAACTTCATTCGCGTTTAATTTTTTTGTTATAAATTCCCCTAAAAAAGAGCTTGTTTATTTTGAATCGTAAGCTGTTATTGGTCTTAATTGTCACTAAAGTCTAAAGGTGCTCTAGATAAAACGTCGTATTTCTTTCCTTCTCTTTTCATAAACTTCTTCCAAACATCTGTAATGGAAGTGTCCATGATTTCAAGCGGATTTAAAACAGGTGCTACAATCCAGTTGTTTCTCTTGATTTCGTCATCGAGTTGTCCAGCGCTCCAACCTGAATAACCAAGGAAAAATCTAACCTTAGTTTCATCTAACTCGCCAGAGTTTATTTTCTCTAATAGTAAGTCATAGTCTCCTCCAATATAAATGCCATCAGCAACTTCAACACTTCCAGGGATTCGATTTCCTAGCATATGAATAAAGTAGATGCTGTCAGTCTGTACAGGTCCACCGATGCTTACCTTTGATGTAATATTAGGAAAGTTCTTAGCTATGTCTGATAAGTTTAAGTCAATAAAGTTGGTTAGAACAAAACCAAAAGTTCCATCTTCATTGTGGTCGCATAAATAAACGACAGAGCGTCCAAAATATACGTCTTTTGAAAATGGGTCGGAAATTAGCACTCTCCCTCTTGTCGCTTTTCTTTTATTCTTAAATGATAAATCCATTATGTTTGAATTTGTAAGTTGTCAGTAATCAAAAAGTGTATATTAATATACATTGAATTCAATCTTGTACTTTCGAAATATAATGATTATTCATTAATTCTGTATGGAAATGAAGGTTTATTTATTAAAAACAATTGTTAGTAAATGAAGAACTGATTTATAAAAACTCTGGTGGTTTACGCAGCTCTAATTTTGCGCTTTGGAATAAGCTTGAAGTTGCGTTCAAACGAATTAAGAAACTTTGCTGACTTCCAACTGGTGTCCAGAAAAAGGAAAGTTGCCAACAGTGCATATCTCTTGTTATTGTTATTCTAGTTTGTGTTAAATCTTTATTGAGAATGTCGTAACTCGCATTTAATCCAAGTTTCCAACGTTTCGTAAAACTTACATCACCCGATAGCATGATGTTTTGATTTTGTGCATATCGCTTGTTGGGAATGTTATTGCTTAAATTGATGAAGTAAGTGTGTGTAAAGTTGATTTTCCAAGGAATGTCAAAGTCGATTACTTCATGTGGGTACATGGTGTAGTATTGGTAGTCGGCACCCCAGAAGTCTCCAACTGTTTCCTGAATTTTGTTGATTCTCTCCTTAGATTCCTTTGTTGTAAAAGTATAAGTTGTTGAAATGCTCGCATTTGTGAATCGCCCTAAACCTTGTCCGTTTTTCATTGCATATTGGTCGAACGAAACACCGTTGTCGTCCCAAGCGTAAGGTGAGATGGATCCGCTTGATACAACGCTTAGTCCGCTAACAGGAGAGAAGCGTAACTGTAAGTTGATGTCGGAGAACTTTAATGAGTCTTTGAAGATATCATAATTTCCGGAAACTGAAAGCGCGTCAATTATTCGTGTTTTTGAAAAACCTGTTACTGTGTCTTTTTTGCTTTTTCGTTTTAACTCAAAAGCATTGTTTAAAGAGTAATTGATTCGACCTACGTCACGACCTACATTTTCTTTGTATAAACTATTTTCGAAAGGGGAGTAGTACACTTCCTCATTGTTCGGACCAAGGTAATCTGTTTTGTAGGAACTCATGTTCGGCTGGAAGCGCATACTGATTTGCGGTGTAATAACGTGACGCATTTTTGCGCCGCTTTTTCCGATAAAACTGTAATAGGCATATAAGTTTGTAGATAATTCTGTTTGAACAGAAGCATCATGTGAGAATCCAAATCCTTGAAGGGTGTCGTTAACAATCATACTTTGATCGTTGTCATAGCGTTTTTCAATAGATTGAAAGTTCATACGCATTTTGTAATTCGCCGTCGTATTTAAAGTTACTATCTTTTTAAATAATTGTAAAGGGTAACTCAAGCCAACTTCGTGACGGATACCATTTTGCATTTGCTTCCCAATTAAATCATAGCGCTGTTGCGATAGCAATGAGTCTGCAAACATCGCTTTGTTTTTCGCTTCCATGGAGTAGGTGATTCCTATTTTTTCATAGAATTTATCCCCTCCAATCTTGTTTTTTCTTAAAGCTTTAAACGGGAAGAATCGATTCACATTTATGTTTAGCGTTGGCAAGTCTGCATCTAGTTTTTCAGAAGCAGTATTTTGCTTTAACCCGGCTTTTAATCCTATCGTTACTGGTTTTCCTGGAAAATTACGGATAACGTTAATGTCGGAGTTAAAGTTGTTCTGATAGTGTTGCTGACTCAATGGGTCTAAATTCGTTTTTCCATCGTTATCTGATTGGAAGTTGACACTCGCATTAAATCTCCAGAAAGGATTTGCCTTAGCTTCTTGCTGGTGAGACCATTGCACTACAATCTTTTGTTTTCTGATAGAATCTTGCGGGAAAGGTTGTCTAAATGAACTGTATTGAAGGTTTACTACTCCAGTGTATTTGTAGCGTAATTTATAATCAGTTTGATTTTTCACTTCAAAAGTTCCGCGTGAATATAAACTTCCGAAAAATGTAGTTTGAATATGTTCTGACTGTCGAATTGGGAAATAGTAACCTAAATCTTGAAATCCAAAACCGTACTGTGAAATAGGTGTAATCATTGGAAAGATAATTCCGTTGTCGGCCTCACGACTTTGTGTTGGAATAACTGCGAAGGGTAGTCCTAGCGGAGTTGGAATTCCTTTTACCCATAAATTCATCGGACCTGTTGCAATTCTTTTTTCGGGAACCATTACTGCTTTTGAAAGCTGGAAATGGAAATGGGGTTCATCCAAATCACATGTTGTAAACTTTCCTTGTGTAAAGTGAACTTCTTCGTTGGCTTGTCTTTTCGCAACTCCCATATGAAGGTGCATTTCGTCTTGCTGCGTCCTTAATTCTTCGATGTAACCCTTTTCTGTTTCAAAGTTATACCTAATAGTACTTGCAGTAAATGACTCTGAACCGTCTTCAAATTTAGGAATACCAACCCTGTTGCTGTCTTTATCGAGTGTATATGTACAATAAACTTCTTTTTTTTCGGTATCCATCTCGATTAGATCAGCAGTCATTTTGATACCATCGTATTCCACTGTTGCTTCTCCATACATGGAGATTTTATTTGTTTTGAGATTGGCTACAATTGAGTCTTTACAGGAGTAGTAGACCCTTGAGTCCATAGAGTCATCAACTCTGTAAATGCGTTTTTTGTCAGAAGTTGGAACGGCATTTTGCGCATAAAAATACGGGGTCGATAGAATTGTTAACAATCCAACGACGAAAAAATGCTTTATGGAACAACTTTTGCTCAATAGGAACTTGTAAATTTGTTTATTAGTTCATTAAAACGAATGCAAATCTAAAAAATTACATTGTAGTGAGACCAATTTTATTGAAAACAATAGCATTATTTGTACTTATCGGGATGGTATTCCCGATATTAGCACAGGAGGACCTTGATAAAGCCTTGTCGAGCGGGATAAGAACTGTGGTTATCGATCCTGGTCATGGAGGTAAAGATCCAGGCTGCCACGGTGGACTTACGAATGAAAAAACAGTGGTTTTAGCTATTAGCTTAAAACTGGGAGAATATATTCAAAGCAAATATCCTCATATTAAAGTGATTTATACACGAAAGGATGACCGTTTTATAGAATTAGACCAAAGAGCAAAAATCGCCAATGACAATCATGCAGACTTATTTATTTCAGTTCATGCGAATGCTGCTGGAGAAGCTGCTTACGGTGTGGAGACGTATGTTTTGGGACTGCATAGAACAAAGAGTCAGGAAGAGGTTGCAAAACGTGAGAATAGTACGATTTTCTTTGAGGACAACAGTGAAGAGAAGTATAAAGGATTTGAATTGTCAGCTGATGCTATTATTGCACGTCAGATTCAGTTAAGTGTTTTCCTAAATCAAAGTATTAGCTTGGCTTCTAAAATTCAAAATCAGTTTAAGTCAATCGGACGTTATGATAGAGGTGTTAAGCAAGCTGGATTCTTAGTGTTGTATAAGACTACAATGCCAAGTATCTTAGTTGAAACAGGATTCTTAACGAATAAAAATGAAGAGAAGTTCTTAAATGATCCTGCGAATCAAATTAAGATGGCTAATGCTATCTTTAAAGGGTTCCAAGAGTATGTTGCCGAAATTGATGGTGTGAATGTACTGGTTGAAAATGGGAAAGGATTTGAATCTTCTATTAAAGAAATAGAAAGCAAGCCGCTGGAAGATAATCATGGGAAGAAGGAAGAAAAAAATATCGTTTACTTCAAGGTTCAAATAGAAACGTCTAGAGAAAAATTAGCCTTGAATCATGCTAGATTTAGAAATATTAATGTGCAAGAATACGCGCAAGATGGTCTGTTCAAATATACTTCAGGTGTTTTTGAGAATGACTTTAATTCAGCGAATGCTTATAAGAACGAAATGCGAAAACTTGGCTTTGAACATGCATTTGTTGTCGGCTTCTTAAATGGTAATAGAATACCAATTGATGAGGCTTTAAAGTTGGCAAAGTAATTAAACCCGTAATTAGATGAAGAAAGACACGTTAATAGCGTGTCTTTTTCGTTTTTAGACGGATTTTAGAACTAAAATTCTGCTTACTAAAGCCTGTAAACTCCTTGTAAATGTTGCTATTTTCATTAGTTTGACATTCAATTGTTAACTTCTAATTTAGAATAAAACTAATTTAACTTAGAATTTTATTAATTTTATCCCTTAGGAATAAAATTTAGTAATTTAGCATAAAATTCATAAGTCTTGAAAGTTTCAAAAGAATTTAAAATAGGTTTAGCGGTGATATTATCAACTGCTTTATTGATTTTGGGAGTCAATTACCTTAAAGGAAATAGTTTCTTTGGTGGTGATGATATTTATTATGGGCACTTTCCAACATCTGCTGGAATTTCGCCATCTTCACCTGTGACGCTTAACGGAGTTGAAGTCGGGAAAGTTTTGGCTGTTGATTTAATGACGCCATCATCTTATACCGATCCTTCGAGACGAGTGCTGATTAAGTTTAGCGTTCAAACTTCTGGCTTGAACATAGCGAGAGGTTCTGGATTAAGAATCGTTCCTGGTGTATTGAGTACTGAAATGCAACTAGAGCAAAATTTTATTGCAGAGGAAGGGTACTTTAAAGTAGGAGACACGCTTCAAGGAACAGTAAGTCAGGAACTGACTGAACAAATTGAAACGCAATTGTTGCCAGTGAAGCGTAAGTTGGAAGACTTGATGACTTCGATTGATAATATTGTGAATTCAATCAGTGTTTTCTGGGATACTTCGGCAGCTTATTCTTTAGATCAAAGTTTAAATGAAGTGAAAATTGCTATCGGACGTTTTGGAAACGTTGCCTATGACTTAGAAGGATTGATTGCATCAGAAAAAGTGAAGTTGGCGAATATTTTCTCGAATGTTGAAGATATTACCTATAACTTTAAGCAAACGAATGTTGAATTGCAAAGAGCAATTGGAAATGTGGCGGAAATTACCGACTCACTATTGACTGCTGATTTGAAAGGAACAATTAATGAAGCAACGCTTACTTTGAAAAAGTTAAATGCAGCGCTTGAGGATACTTCAAATGGAAAAGGAACAATCGGTAAACTCTTACATGATGAACAGTTGTACGATGAGTTAAATGCAACTGCTAAACGCCTACAAGATTTAGTTGAAGATATTAAGGTGCACCCAGAAAGATATATACACTTCTCCGTATTTGGAGGAAAGTCTAAAGGTGTGCCTTTAACAAAGGATGAAGAGAAAAAGTTAAAAGAGTTACTAGAAAAACAATAATAAACAACTGAAATATGGTTTCAAGTATAATTTTTGCGGTTTTATTAATCGTCGGATTTGGTTACTTCGGAATGAATGCCAAAAGAATTTACGATAACATCAAATTGGGTCGTGATATTAATAGATCTGACAACAAGGGAAAGCGTTTTAAAACAATGGCTCTGGTTGCTTTAGGTCAAAAGAAAATGTTTGCTAGACCAATTCCTGCAATGTTGCATATGGCTATTTACTTAGCTTTTGTGATTACGCAGATTGAGTTAATTGAAATTATTGTAGATGGAATCTCTGGTGCACACCGTACCTTTAGACCTGCTCTTGGTGGGTTCTATACTTTCATGATTTCATTTATTGAGTTCTTATCAGTCTTTGCATTTATTGCAACGCTGGCTTTCCTTTCTAGACGTAACTTGATTAAAGTGCCACGCTTGAATATGCGGGAAATGAAAGGTTGGCCGAAGCTAGATGGTAACTTAATTCTATTCTTTGAATTGATGCTTATTATTTTTATTTTTATGATGAATGGCGCTGACGAAGTGCTATTTAATCGTGATGTTTCTCACGCAGCAATTACATTTACAGGTGACAATACCTTTAATTTCTCTTTCTCTAAGTATTTAGGGCCTTTCCTTTTTGGAGGAATGGAATCATCAACCTTGCTTGTTATTGAGAGGATAGGGTGGTGGGGACACATTCTTGTAGTGTTTACTTTTTTAAATTATCTTCCATACTCTAAACATTTACATATTATGTTGGCTTTCCCTGTTGTGTACTTCTCTAATTTAGAAGCAAAAGGAAAATTCCCGAATATGAAAGCAGTTATGGATGAAGTGAAGATGATGATGGACCCTGACGCTGATCCATATGCTGCACCACCTGAGCCAGTTGGAGAACCACAACGATTTGGAGCGAAGGATGTTGAAGATTTAACATGGAAAAACTTACTTGACTCTTATGCCTGTACCGAATGCGGTAGATGTACGGACGAATGTCCAGCGAATCAAACAGGGAAATTGCTTTCACCTCGTAAAGTAATGATGGATACCCGAGATAGATTGGTGGAGAAAGGAAATGGTATTAGAATCAATGGTAAAGATTTTGAAGATGATAAAGATTTACATTCTTATATTTCAAAAGAAGAACTTTGGGCGTGTACAACATGTAATGCTTGTGTCGAAGCATGTCCTGTAAACCTTGACCCACTGAATATAATTTATCAGATGCGTCAGTTTCTAGTCATGGAGCAATCTATTGTTCAAAATGACTGGGTATCAATGAATACGAATATAGAAAACAATGGTGCACCATGGCAGTTTAGTCCAGAAGACAGACTGAATTGGGTGAATGAAGATTAATTTAATAAACTTATTATAAAAGATATGAGCGATTTATTGAAAGTGCCTACAATGGCAGAAATGACAGCAAACGGAGAAGTGCCTGAAATTTTGTTCTGGGTAGGTTGTGCTGGAAGTTTTGATGATAGAGCAAAAAGGATAACGAAAGCAATCGTAAAGATTTTAAATAAAACAGAAACAAAGTTTGCAGTTTTAGGAGCTGAAGAGTCTTGTACTGGTGATCCAGCAAAACGTTCTGGGAATGAGTTTCTATTCCAAATGCAAGCAATGCAGAACATCATGGTTCTAAACGGATATGAAGTGAAAAAAATCGTAACAGGTTGTCCTCACTGTTTTAATACCATGAAAAATGAGTACCCTGAATTAGGAGGAAACTACGAAGTGATTCACCACACACAATTAATCCAATCATTAATAGATGAAGGAAAATTGAAAATTGCGGAAGGAGAACACTTTAAAGGTAAAAGAATTACTTATCACGACCCATGTTACCTTGGGCGTGCTAACAATATCTACGAAGCACCAAGAGAGTTACTAGAAAAGCTAGATGCTGAACTTGTTGAAATGCGTAATTGTAGAAACAAGGCAACTTGTTGTGGAGCTGGAGGAGCACAAATGTGGAAGGAGTCTGAAAAAGGTACGAAAGAAGTGAACGTAAAGCGTACAGAAGAGGCTTTAGAAGTGAAAGCAAACATTATTGCGACTGCTTGTCCATTCTGTAATACAATGATGACTGACGGTGTTAAGAACAAAAACCAAGAGGGAAGTGTTGAAGTAATAGACATTGCTGAATTAATTGCTTCAGCAGCAGATTTATAATTTTAACATGATGAAATATACAGAATTATTTGAAGAGTTTCCTGATCATTCTAAAGTGTGGATTTACCAAAGTAGCCGTCCATTGAATGAGTCAGAAATGAAAGAGTTGGAAACTGAATTGTTAAACTTTACCGGAAACTGGGATTCTCATGGGAATCGTTTGGCAGCAACTGCTAAGGTGGTAAGTCCTTACTTCTCTATCGTAGTTGTAGACCAAGTATTAGTTGGTTTATGCGGTGGTTCAGTGGATTCTAAAGTTCGTTTCTTAAAAGAAATGGGGGAGAATTTAGGTACTAACTTCTTTGACAGAATGCATGTTACAATTTCAGAAAATGGAGAGGATAAACAAATTCATTTTTCGGAATTAAAAAATCATACGGACGCATTGGTATATGATAGTTTAATAACTTCTTTAGGAGACTTTAGAAAAGGATGGCCAAAGGCAATTCAAGAAAGTAATTATGCGAATTTAGTTTAATTACGAAGACTATATACATAGGGGAAAGGGAGCGGAAGTTCCCTTTTTTTATTGTATGTTATTCTTGTATAGAAAGTTAGGTAAAGCATTGGTAACTTAGCTTACGTTGAGTGTCTATCCTTTTACTTTTCATGTTTTTAAGAAGTTTTATGAATTGATCTTTTTGAAAACCGCTTGAATTGTGTATGTTTATCCTAACAATTATTATTAAAACTTAATTTATTATGAAAAAATATGTTTTTATTTTATCAATTACAACATTGATTTTTACTGTTTTATCATGTACAAAAGATGGGTATAAAACAGCGGAACAGCTGAAATATAAAGTTGAATTTGAAACCACCGATCCGTCAATTGATCCAGATGGAACAATGACCATATATAGCAATGCCTTTGATACAACAATGGTGAAATCAATTGGCTCGGAGGCTGGTTCTAGCGGTGTATATAATTGGAGTGATATTGTTAATTGGGAAACTTCTTCAGGAATGAAAATAAATCCTGATAACAACACAAAAGCAAAACTGTTAGTTACTTTTAGAGGTGATGTTATGGCAGATATCCAAGGAGATTTTGGAGAAGAAGTGAAGTTTAAGAAAACTTATAGCAAAGATGAATTTAAAGAGTAAGGTTGACTTTGTATAAAAGCAAAAAGGGTGTCCATTGGACACCCTTTTTGCTTTATATAAATGTTATTATTCTACATTCTCAATAACCATTGCAGAAGCACCACCACCACCGTTACAAATTCCAGCAGCTCCGTACTTACCTCCGTTTTGTTTAAGAACGTTGATTAAAGTTACAATAATTCTAGAACCAGAATTTCCTAGTGGGTGACCTAAAGCTACTGCTCCTCCGTTCACATCCACCTTTGCAGGATCAAGTTCTAATAACTTAGTGTTTACTAATCCAACTACTGAGAAAGCTTGATTTAACTCCCAGAAGTCGATATCACTAACTTTTAAACCTGCTCTGTTTAATGCAACAGGAACAGCTTTAGAAGGTGCAGTTGTAAACCATTTTGGTTCTTGAGATGCATCTCCGTATCCTACAATCTTAGCGATTGGCTTTAATCCGTATTTTTCTACTGCTTCTTTTGATGCTAATACCAATGCCGAAGCACCGTCATTTAATGTAGATGAATTCGCAGCAGTTACAGTTCCATCTTTTGTAAAAGCTGGACGTAATCCTGTAATTTTATCCATATTTACGTTTGTGTACTCTTCGTCAACACTAACAATAACTGGCTCACCTCTTCTTTGTGGAACTTCAACAGGAACGATTTCATTGTCGAATTTACCTTCACTCCAAGCTTTTGCACTT
Source organism: Brumimicrobium sp. (assembly GCA_035497735.1). Taxonomy (GTDB): domain Bacteria; phylum Bacteroidota; class Bacteroidia; order Flavobacteriales_D; family Crocinitomicaceae; genus Brumimicrobium. The sequence goes on from DATJCX010000071.1 coordinate 112,651, forward strand.
CTTTCGTAAGAAGTTTTAGCAAAATTGTCTTGGTCTTCTCTAGAGAATTTGTACTCTGTAGCACAAGTGTCAGCACAAACTCCCATGTGAATTTGGTCGTAAACATCTGTTAGACCATCTTTCACCATTCCATCAATCATTTGAATGTTTCCTAGTTTAACACCATTTCTAGCGTTTACATAGTGAGGAACCATACTCATGTTTTCCATTCCTCCAGCAATAACAATATGATTGTCACCCGCAAGAATAGTTTGAGCAGCTAAAGAAAGTGCTTTCATTCCAGATGCACATACTTTGTTAACAGTTGTACAAGGAACATTCTCAGAAACACCTGCAAACATTGCAGCTTGTCGAGCTGGTGCTTGTCCTAAATTTGCTTGCAATACGTTACCCATAAATACTTCGTCGATATGCTCAACATTGATATTTGCTCTTTCTACAGCTCCTTTGATTGCTGTTGCTCCTAATTGAGTCGCTGGAACAGTTGATAAACTACCCATAAAGCTCCCTATTGGAGTTCTAGCAGCTGAAATGATATAAACTTCCTTCATGATTTCTTAATGATTTATTTTTAAACTGCCACGAAAGTACGAAATTCTTCACTAAAAACCTTAAAAAGCAGTGGCTATTTTATGCTTGGTGAAAATTTCAGTCTTCTATCTTTCTTGCAAGTAAATTTTAAGAATTATAGTTAAGAATTCTGTTGTTATCTTTCTGATAGTGAAATATGAACTGTGTTTTTCCTGTTTTTTAACTCTTTATCTCAGGGCTTACTCTGAAAAGAGCGTTTTATCTGACCAAGATTTGTTTAAATACGATTTAAACCATATTTTTGTCCTCGATAAAAAATAAAATGAAATGAAAAAGAACTTTATGAAAATTGCAACATTAAGTTTGATCAGTATTTTTCTTGTTCCTTCACTGAACGCTCAAGAAGAATCTGAACCAACCACGCCTGTTGCAAAGGTTTCTAATTGGAAGTTAGAAAGTATTTATTCTTTAAACGTAACGCAATCAGCTTTTGTTAACTGGAATGCGGGTGGACGTAATAATATTTCTGGATTGGCTTTTATTAGCGGGTTTGCAGAATATAGTAAAGACAGAATTAAATGGTCTAACTATCTAACAACTGGTTTAGGTGGGGTACAATACTTCGATTCTGGATTAGAAAAAACAGAAGACGTTATTGATCTTCAGTCTTCATTTGCATATGGACTTAAAGATCCTTGGTATATTTCTTTCTTAGGAGGTTTTAAGACACAGTACTTAAACGGATATGCAAATGTTGGAGATACAATTTATGCATCTCGTTTCATGGCTCCTGGTTATGTAAACTTATCACTGGGGATTGAGTATATTCCAAATGACAACTTAAAGGTATTATTATCGCCAGTTTCTGGTAAATTCACGATTGTGAATGACGATTACTTATCTTCTATAGGTTCGTTCGGCGTAGATCCAGGGAAAACTTTTAGAGCTGAATTTGGTTCGTACCTTCGTGTAATCTACAAGAAAGAAATTGCAAAGAACATTAACTTGAAGTCTCGTTTAGAGTTATTTTCTAACTATTTCCACAATCCACAAAATATTGACGTTAACGCAGAGGTAATCCTTGACTTTAAAATCAATAAGTGGTTCTCTGCAATGTTGCAGTTTAATATGATTTATGATGATGATATTCACATCGAAGATAGACATGGAAACGTAGGTCCTAGAACGCAGTTTAAACAAGTTTTAGGTATCGGTATTGCTTATAGATTAGCAAACTTCGAAGAGAAAAAATAATCGAAGATCTTAATATATTTAAATGCCATGGTAGAAATATCATGGCTTTTTTATTTTCACCTTAATAGCATGAAAATCTTTCTCTTTCATACTTATAATTTCAAGCAATAAAATTATCTTCGCTTTTATGAGTATAGTTCAAATTTCACCCAAGAAAAAAGTAGCTGGTAAAATTGTTGCACCACCTTCTAAAAGTTATGCGCAAAGAGCAATAGCAATTGGTGGGCTGGCACAAAATAATATCGTTATAAAACAGCCAGGAAATAGCGCTGATGTATTAGCTGCTATTCGTGTTTTGGAGGATTTGAATGCTACAATATTTTTGGAAGGTGGTGATGTTATCGTTCATAGAGAAATTGATATGGAAAGCAAAGCTGATATCATGATTAATTGTGGTGAATCGGGACTGAGTACACGACTTTTTAGTGCTTTCTCATTGCTTTTTGATCAAACTTTTGAAATCAGGGGAGAAGGTTCTATTAACGATAGAACGATGACGATGATTGAAGAAGGACTTCAGCAGTTTGGCAAAACAATCTTGAGCAATGATGGAAAATTACCCTTGAAGATTTCAGGAAAAGCAAAAGCGGACAAGGTGGTAATTGATGGAAGTGTAAGTTCGCAATTTGTTACTGGGATTTTACTTGTTGCACCTTTCCTAGCATTTGATACAACGATTCAGATTTTAAACTTAAAAAGTCGTCCTTATATCAGCATGACTCTGGATATCATGCGAAAATTCGGACTAGAGTTCAAACTGATTGGGCCTGACACTTATTTTATTGAAGGAAATCAAGAAATATATAAGCCTGTTGAATATATAGTAGAAGGAGATTGGAGTTCAGCTTCATTTTTTGCTGTTGCCGGTGCAATAGGAGGGAGTATGACTTTAAAAGGTTTAAAGAAATTCTCCAAACAAGCTGACTTGAAAATCATCGAAGTGATCGAGAAGGCTGGAGCAACTGTTTTATGGGACAAGGAAGATGTTGAAATTCAAAAGAATTCTTTAAATCCATTTGAGTTTGACGCTACAGATTGCCCAGATTTGTTTCCGCCTATCGTAGTTTTAGCTTCTTTTGCTTCTGGTGTTTCAAGAATTAAAGGAGTTCATCGATTAATTCATAAAGAAAGCAATCGCGCTATAGCACTTCAAAAGGAGTGTGCTAAGGTAGGCGTTAAGATTGTAGTTGAAGGTGATGAAATGCTTGTTTATGGTGGAAATGTGGTGGTAGGAGAGAACGTCGTTTTCGATTCTCATAATGATCATAGAATTGCAATGGCAATGAGTTTATATGCAATAGGTGCAAAGCATGCTTTTACCATTCAGGAAGCGGAAGCGGTAAATAAATCTTTCCCTGATTTTTATACATATTTTGAATATATTTAAGAAGTATCGATAAATGGAAAAAGTAAAACGAGATTTAGTCGCACTTATTAGTGATGAGTTAAATAAGCGCCTGGATGATGTGGCGTTAGCTTATAATGATGCTCTTGAGTCACGCAATAGTGACGACAAAAGTAGCGCCGGAGATAAATATGAAACCGGACGTGAAATGGCGCAACAGGAAATGAATAATTTAGCGCTTAGAATGAATGAAATAAAAATCATGATTAGTGAATTGAAGCGACTTCCTGTTAGTAAAGCCTATACAAACGTTGATGTTGGGAGTTTGGTGCAAACAGATACAGGTCTTTACTTTATAGGTATTGCTATGGGAAAGTTGGTTTATAAAGGAGGTATCGTTTATGCTATTTCTTCAAAATCTCCACTTGGACATTTCTTAATGGGAAAAACAGTAGGTGATGAAATCAGTCTGAATAACAAAGTGCAAAAGATTATTTCGATTCAGTAAAATTTTAAAGGATATAAAAAACGGCGAGAAGTATTTATTTTCCGCCGTTTTTATATTTTTAAATGAGCATATTCACGAGAATCACTTTGCAGTTAATTTCTCTAGTTTTTTACCGTGAACAGTTTTCAGTATTCCCTTTGGTGTTACAACATAATGCAACGGTACATCATATTCATCTACATCTTCAAAGTCTTCGTGAATACCAAACATAGTAACACCGATAAATACGCAACTTGGCTTGCATTGCGCCAAAAAACGGTCGTAAAATCCTTTTCCATATCCTAGACGGTTTCCATGTTGGTCAACTGCTAAAAGTGGAACAATTACAGCGTCAATTTCTTCTGCTTTCACTTCTTCACCATCTACAGGTTCCGGAATTCCAACAGCGTTGTCTTGAAACTGTGTGTATTCAGTTAATACCACATGTCTCATTTCACTTGCCTTAAAGTTGGAAACAGGAATGCAGACTCTGTTTCTTTCTTGCAGTTTCTTAATCATTGGAATGGTATCCACTTCTTTTAATCGGTGAATAGGTAAAAAACAATGAATGGTTTTATTATTAAAAAGCCAGTATTTAAGTAAGGTATTCGTAATGTCCACTGAATTGTGAAGACATTCTTCAATGGATAATTCCTTTCTTTTTGCTCTGTATATATCTCGTATTTCTTCTCTTAACATTTTTATAAAATTTGTAGCGTTGAATCGCCATTTCCTATTTTACAAATTTAAGAATAAATCGGAGGCTTTTCACTTAATTAGCGAGTGTATAAAACAAAAAAAGAGGCAATGTTGAAATTGCCTCCTTGTAATTATCTTTATTGAATGCTATTTATGAACACCCATTGCGATGAACTTATCCATTCTTTTTTCGCATCTTTCTTGAGGTTTCATTTTAGAAAGCTTTGCTAAATTGCTTAAAATCTCTTTCTTAACGATAGCAAAAGTCTCTTCATGATGTCTATGTGCTCCTCCTAATGGTTCTTTAATAACACCGTCAACTAATTTCAACTTCTTCATATCATCTGAAGTTAATTTTAATTTGTCTGCTGCTTGTTCTTTATAATCCCATGAACGCCATAGAATTGACGAACAAGATTCTGGAGAAATTACTGAGTACCATGTGTTTTCAAGCATTAATACCTTGTCTCCAACACCGATACCCAAAGCTCCTCCTGATGCTCCTTCACCGATAATGATACAGATGATAGGCACCTTGATATTCATCATTTCGTAAATGTTTCTAGCAATTGCCTCTCCTTGACCACGTTCCTCTGCTTCTAGTCCTGGGAAAGCTCCCGGAGTATCAATCAAAGTCACAATAGGCTTGTTGAACTTCTCAGCTAATTTCATTAAACGTAAAGCTTTTCTATATCCTTCAGGATTCGGCATACCAAAGTTGCGGTATTGACGCATCTTTGTATTCATTCCTTTTTGTTGACCGATAAACATTACTGTTTGTCCATCAATTGAACCAAAACCTCCTACCATTGCTTTATCATCACCAACATTCCTGTCTCCATGCAATTCTTGGTAATCTCCACCAGTTATAGCTTGGATATATGCATTTGTATAAGGACGGTCTGGGTGACGTGAAAGTTGAACACGCTGCCATGGAGTTAAACTTGAGAAAATTTCTTTTGTTTTATTTTCCAAAATCTTCTTTAACTCTTCGATTTTATCAGTCATGTCCAATTCTGCACTTTGGCCAATCTCTTCTGTTTTAGCGATTTGTTCCTCTAAATCCCTAATTGGTTCTTCGAAATCTAAGTATATTGACATATTCTAAATCGTTTTCTGTTTTATTTTAAAAAGTTAAAGTTACTAAAATTTGTTTGTAACAATCAACTCGCATTCAATTTTCATCTAAAAATGAGGCTTTTTTTATTCCATATCAAAATAAACATTTCCATCTACTATTGTTTTCCATGCATAGTTAGGAAAGTAAGTTGATGTGTTTTGAACGGGCAAATCTACAATTACAAAGTTTGCTTTTTTGCCTTTTCGAATGGAACCTACCTTTGACTCTTCAAATGAACCGTAGGCTGGCCAAATAGTCATCGCCTGTAAGGTTTCGCCTAATGAAACTGCTTCGTGAATTAGGAATCCTTGACTTGGGTGATTTTCTAAATCTTTTCTTTGAGTTGCCGCAAAAATTGTTGCAAATGGATTGTAATCTTCTATCGGGAAGTCTGTTCCAAAGAATATCATTTGCGATGTTTCCAAAAGACTTTTGTAAGCATATGCGCCGTACTCTAATCTTTCTTTACCAATTCTTTGTTCTGCCCACCTTTGATCGGAAGTTGCATGTGTTGGTTGAACAGATGGCAATGCACCACTTGAAGCAAATAGTGCGATGTCATCCTTGGAAATGATTTGTGCGTGTTCTATTCTCCAACGATGATCTTGCTTGTCTTTCATCAAAGTGTCTATCATTTTTAAGATTGTTCTGTTGGCTGAGTCTCCAATGCAGTGTACATTCAACTGATAGTCTAAGTCTTTTATTTTTTTAGCAATTGCAGCAATTTCCAGAGGCGTTTTCAACATTAATCCGTGTGTATGCGGTTGATCTGAATATGGTTCAATCATGCAAGCTCCGTAAGAACCTAAAGCGCCGTCTGAAATAAGTTTAAAACTTCGGATAGAAAGTCTATTTCTTACGTAATGTCCATTTTCTTCTGCGAATCGGATATTCTCCTCGGTAGGAAAAAGCATCGCGTAAATGTTGATTTTAAGTTTGTCTTCTTTTGCCAATTCTATAAAAATATCTCTATCTTCTGCAGAAAGTCCAGCCTCATGAACATGTGTAACTCCAAATGCCAATAGGTTGTTTTGTATTTCTAGAATCGCCTTTTTTAAATCTTCTTTCTTCGGGGTAGGAATCTTGCTATACACTAAGTCTAATGCATGATCGAGAAGGATACCAGTAAACTTCCCATTCTCCATGTTGATTTGTCCACCTTCTACTTTTGTATCTTCATCTATGCCTATAAAGTCTCTCATCGCTTGATTAATCAGCATAGCGTGACCATCAATTCTTGTTAGAGCAACTGGGGTTTCTGGGAATGTAATATTTAATAAACTGTCATTTGGAAGATCTTTTTCTCCCCAAATACTTTGGTCCCAACCTCTTCCAATTATAATTTTTTGCTTCGTTTTTGCTTGATGCTTTTCTAGTTTAGAGATAACTTCGTAGTAGGAGCGACTTCCTCTCAAATCGACATTTTGCATTTGTTTGGCTAAACTCATAATGTGTCCATGAGCATCATGAAAGCCTGGAAATACATCTCTTGATTTTGCATCAATTATCACTTTTGAACGGTATCTGTTTAAAATTTGACGCTCTGGTCCAACTTCCACAATTTTTCCGTCCAAAATGGCGACAGCCTCCATTATTTCAAGGGACTCATTCATAACATGAATTTTTCCATTGTGAATAATCATGTCAACTTTAATACCTTTGTAGCAAGAGCTAAAAAGAAGTAACAATGTGAAAAACAAAAAATACCTCATATGCATCTGTTAATATTTGTCAAAGGTAGGAGTTTTCTTTTCAATTTTACAATCAAAGTCTACTAAAACCGTTATTTTGTAGTTATAGAAAAAACAAACGAAAGGTAGGTGAATTATGGAAAAACTATTCATTATTACCTATTAATTATCCACTAAAAAACTATCTTTGTTTCATAGATAACAAAGAGATACATTTACATGAAGAAAAAAATACTGCTAGCGCTTTTAGTTTCTGTTTTATCCAGTGTTCTATTATCAAGTTGTGGAGTGAAAAAAGCATTTTCAGAACTTGATAAATACAACTATTTTGCTGCGAAAAACAATTTTGATAAAAGACTAAAAAACAACCAGTCTCCAGCCGCGTATGGACTGAGTTTAATCTACTCGAGAAATGATAACCCATTTTCAAATATAGATTCTGCTTACCATTTTGCAATCATGGCTGTGGAGACTTATGACAAGAAACCTCGAAAACATTCGAAGTGGGAGAAAAGTTTAGACTATACGCTAACGAAAGCGAAAAATCATCGTGAGAAAATCAGTGACCTTGCTTTTACGGAAGTGGTAGAAGAAAATACTGTAGATGGATTTAAGTTTTTCCTTACGAAGTATCCTTGGTCCAAACATTTTTTACGCGCAGAAGAGAAAAGAGACTCTTTGGCGTTTTTAGAAGCTAAAAATGACGGTAATAGTGAGTCTTATGAAGAGTTTCTAAATATGTACGCAATGAATAAATGGACGATGGAAGCTGTCGAACTGTTACAATTAGCTCAATATAAGGAAACGGTTTCTAAAGATAACGTAGAAAGTTATCTGGATTTCATTCAAAAATATCCAGACAATGCCTGGGTGGAAAAGGCACATGAAGAAATTTATGAGTTGGAAACCAAAGGAAATACCATCGCTGAGTTTTATCGATTTATCAAAGCTTATCCAAGTAATCCATTTGTTGAGGACGCATGGCAGAAACTTTATCGTTTGTCTATTGCTGATTATAAAACAGAAAGTATTCGTAGTTTCTCTAAAAAATATCCAGAATTTCCATTCCAAGATATGATAGAAAGAGACTTGCACATGGTGGGTAAAAATTTATTCCAATTCGTAAGGGGAGGGAAGTATGGGTTTATGAACGAAAATAGCAGTATTGTTATTCCTGCGAAATTTGACTATGCAGAGAATTTTAAGGACGGTTTAGCTGTTGTTAGTAAGGAAGGGAAATACGGTTACATCAACAAAGAAGGTAGTCTAATGATAGATTATCAGTTTGATGAAGCGGGGGATTTTGACCAGGGTAGAGCAATTGTAGCCAAAGGAGATTACTATGGACTAATAGATGTTTCTGGTAGCTATGTGTTGCAACCGAAGTTTGAAGATATCGGTCCGATTTCAGAAGATTTAATGTATGTTGAATCAGCTGAAGGTTTCCAATATTACAAGTTGGATGGAAGTTTAGCTTTTGAAGGAATTTTTGATGAAGCATTTTCCTTCCAAAATGGAATGGCACAAGTTAGGCAAGAAAATAAAAACGGTTTTATTTTACCGAATGGGAGTTTCTTGATTTCTGTCGAAGATGGATCATTGCGATTGTTTAAGGACTCCTTGTTTGTACATGAAGTTCGAGGCGAAGCAAACTTAATCTCCTTGTCTGGCGGATTCTTGTTTCCTGAGAGTTTTGACGAAATTGGAGTGCTAGCTGATAATAGAGCGATTGTTCAAAAAGATGGTAAGTATGGATATATAAATGGAAAAGGGGAGGTTGTAATTCCACTCAAATTTATTTCTTTTCCGAATTACTTACAATTTGCTCAGTTTAAAAACAATCATGCCGTCAGTAGACAAGGTGATAGATATACCTTGATTGATAAGGATGGAAAGAAGTTGTTGCCAGCTCTTTTTAGCGGAGTTGGGGCCTACGGAAAATTGATTCCTGTAACAAAAGGTAGCGGTTGGGGATATTGTGATGATGCAGCTCGTTTAAGAGTGAATTATCAATATTCATACGCACACGAATTTGTAAACGGAATAGCCATTGTTGATAATAATGGTAAGCAAGGATTGATTAACTTAGAAGGTAAAGAAATCACGAATATTCAATACGAATCTATCAAACGTATAGAAAATAACCTGTTCTTGGTAAAAGAAAATAACCAGTTTGGAATCTTGACTGAAAACGGCGCTGTTCTTGTAGAATCAAAGTACGACAGAATAACACAGATGAAAGACGACTTGTTTCAACTGATCAGTAACGAAGATATTTCGTATTATGATATATTAAATGATAGGTTTATTTCGTTAGAGAGATAGCATGAAGATAATTACATATATAGAGCAACATAAGTTTGGAATACTTGCCACAATAGTGGTGCATGTTGCCGTATTTGTATATTTTCAACTAGCTACCTATCAGGAGGTTGTAATTTACGAACCTTGGGATTTTAGATATGTCAATAAGGAAGCTCCTGATGATATTGAATTGTCTCCTGACCAAATCATTACACCCGAAATGGCTGACTTAATGAATACGCCCGAGGAAGTGAGTTCTTTTGTAAAGAACGAAAACGATAGTAGGGAAAGAAGTAATGAGCGTGATGTTAATTATACTTCTTATTCGAAAGGGGGAAATCCTTCAGATATTGAGAAGAATTACGAGCAACAGCTAAAAGACGAAATTAGAAGACAAAACGAAGCGAAAAACGGGGGAAAACCTATTGAACAGTCTGATGCTTATTCTGAACCTAAAAAGACGAAGCCATCTACCGAACAAAGTTCAGGTGGAGCAGCAAGTTCTAAAGCTGTGTCAGGTGCAACCTTGGTTTCTTATTCTTTAGACAATCGTCACCCATTAAATCACAACGATTGGTATGTTAGAAATCCTGGCTATACCTGTGGGAATGTAAATGGAGTGGTGAAAGTTTTAATTACGGTGGATGAAGGTGGTAAGGTGATTTCTGCCAGTGTTATAGAAGCTGAAAGTAGCAATGCATCACCTTGTATGCTTCAAAAAGCAAAAGAATATGCGATGATGTCTCGCTTTAATTATGACGGTTCCGCAGCCAAAAAGCAAGAAGGTACAATTACGTATAGATTTGTTTACCGCGACTAATTTTGATTCAATGAAAGAAAGCATTACGAAACTAAAAGAGATAGTAAGAGAAGGACCAATAGGAATCTATTTGATGGCTTTTCTAATTCCTTTTTATCAGAACTTTTTTGGTGTAGCAACAGCTATCATTATTCTAGAATTTCTTGTTAGAAGAACGGCAATCAGAAAGGAATTTATCAAGAGTCAATTGTATTGGAAGAATCCTGGAATTTGGCTTTTCGCATTTTATTTATTGCATATCGTAGGTTTGATTCACACCGAAAATATGAAGTTTGCGAATTTGGATATCGGAATGAAAGCAACTTTAGGAATTTTTCCATTGCTATTCGTTTTTTATCAACCTAAAATAAACTGGAGGCTGTTTGTCAATAGTTTTATTCTTGGAGCGCTGGTTTCTATTGTAGTGAATTTGACCATTTCTATAGGACTTTACTTAGATACGGGTTCTATAAAGCATTTTTATGATTCTCGCCTTACACATCTGATGCACAGAGGTTATTGGGCAGTTTATTTAGCCATTGCCATTTTCTTTTTGTTGAAACGTGGACTTGAGTCAAGTGGTTCAAAAGCTATACTTATCAATTTCTCTCTTGCCTTTTTTATTGCCATATTCGCAATTCTATCTATCTCTAAAATGGGTTTGATTCTGCTAGTAATTCAATTGGTTTGGTTGGCAATTATGTTGATTCGTAGATTTCAATATAAATGGATACTTCCTTTAATTGCAACGATATTTTTAGTCACAGCTTTTTCAGCTTACTACTTTATTCCTGCGATGAAACCAAGGATAGATTCTACGTTTAAAGAAATGGCCAAACCTGTTGATGAGATGGATCAGAATAGACCAGGAAGCACAGGCGCTAGAATGCTGGTTTGGAAAAGTTCGGTTGAATTGATTAAAGAGAATTTCTGGTTTGGTGTAGGAACAGGTGATATTAAAGATGAGCTAATTCAACGAAATATAGACAATGGATATAGCGGTGTAGCAGAAAAAAAATTAAATAGTCACAATCAATATCTGAACTCTCACTTAGCTTTAGGAGTCCTTGCACCATTATTTCTATTAATGGTAATAATTACCAATTGTATAAAACGGGCTGGTAATGATCGCTACTATTCGTGGCGAGTAGGTGTTGTACTAATGCTATTCTTAGCCATGTTTACAGAGTCCATGCTAGAAGTGGAAGCAGGTATTATTCCTTATGCTTTTTTATTGAGTTTTCTGCCCGTATTTAAAGAAGAAGTTTAGTTTCCTTTTCCTTTTCTATTTTTCCAATATTAAAGATAGCGTCACCTCTATTTACAATTGGCGTTTCATTCACGTTGATGACAACGCAATTATAAGGTGCTTTAACAGAACGTTCGAACTGACCGTAAGGGTCTGAAATTGTAGCTAAAACAGTTCCTTTTTCAACCTTTTGACCGTTTACAATAACGTTGTTTAATATTCCAGAACGCGTCGCTCTTAGCCATTTTGAAGTCTTAATGATTTTTGATTCTACCTCTTGTGTTTTAGGAAACTTTTTTAAACCTAAATGTGTCATAATTCTCTGAATTCCTTCTATTGCTGAATTCACAACAAAAGGATCGATGGAATTTGATTTACCGCCTTCAAATAAAACATACTTTTTACCAAGTTGCGTAAGTGATTTTCTTACCGATTTGGCTAGTAATGGAGAATGAATTAAGTAAGGAGCTGCAAAAACTTGACACAACTCCTTAGACTCAGTATTATTAAAGTCACATCGCACTTGTGGGTAGTTTGCACGCGCAGCACCACCCGTGTGAAAGTCGATGACAACATCCACCAAGGGCGCAATTTCTTGCATAAATATATAAGCAAATCGGCTTGCTAAGGAACCGTTTTTTGAACCAGGAAACATACGGTTTAAATCTCTACCATCAGGAAATTCCCTTGATAGGTTTAAGAAACCGAAAATGTTAAATACTGGAATACAAATCACTGTTCCTTTATCAGGCTTATGATGATTTTCTCTAATAATTCTTCGAATTGCTTCAACACCATTTATTTCGTCACCATGTACACCTGCAAGTAGAAGTAAGGTTGGTCCTGCTTTTTTCGCATGACTTACTATTACTGGAACTTGAATAGGCGTGTTGGTATGTAATTTCGCAACCTCTATGGATAAACGAACGGTTTTTCCTGGAGCAATCGTATTACCTAATAATTCGAATGGAGCTCTTTTTTTCATTTTTTAGCGTTTCGTTCAATATAGCTAATGATTTCACCTGCGATATCAAAGCGTGTAGCTCTTTCAATTCCTTCTAATCCTGGAGAAGAGTTAACTTCTAAAACCAATGGACCACGGTTTGACTGAACCATGTCAACTCCTGCAACTCCTAAGTTTAAGGATTTTGCTGAAAGAATAGCTGTTGCTTCTTCTTCTTTTGTTAGTTCTATGATATTGGAAGTACCACCTCGGTGTAAGTTAGATCTAAATTCACCTTCTTTACCTTGACGACGCATAGCACCAACAACTTTACCATCAACTACAAAAGCACGGATATCAGCTCCTTTGGATTCACTAATGAACTCTTGGATAATAACACGGGCTTTTAAGCCATTAAATGCTTCTAAAACTGAAGTTGCTGCCTTACGTGAGTCTGCTAAAATAACCCCTAATCCTTGTGTTCCTTCTAGTAATTTGATAACAACAGGTGTTCCACCTACTGAATCAATAACTTCCTCAACATTTTTTGAATAATTGGTAAATACAGTCTTTGGTAATCCAATTCCAGATTTAGTTAATAATTGCAATGAACGTAGTTTATCACGCGAGTCTGCTAAACCTTGTGAGGTAACAGTTGTGAATACACCCATCATTTCAAATTGTCTCACGACCGCTGTTCCGTAAAATGTTACAGAAGCACCAATTCGTGGGATAATCGCATCGAATTTATCTAAATAATGATCGACATAGTGTAAGCGTGGGTTTTCTTGTTCAATAACAATATCACATTTTAAGTGGTCAATAACCTCTACTTGGTGACCTCTTACAATGCACGCTTCTACCAAACGACGAGTAGAATATAGACTTGCGTCTCTACTTAAAATTGCAATCTTCATTAAGTTTTTTTTATTTTTTGTTTGTATGATAAGTTTGTTTTAGTAGTGTCTATCAAAAAGTGATTAGACAATAATTTACGCCCCAAAAGTATGGGATATCTCATTAAGTTCCGCTTAGAAAGCGTAAATTCTGTAAAATATTTTTTTTCGAATAGCAATATAGAGCCTTTTACTGAGAATCTCACCTCTAATTTCCCATTTGAACTTCTTACTTTTCTTTGTTTATAATCCTTGAAGATCATTTTCTCTCCTGTAAAGCCTCCCTCGCTATTGTCTAAAAAAACAACCTCCAAACCATTTTCAGTCTCAGTTATTACTGAACAATGAATGGTTGATGTGTATGCCCCTGAATCAATCTTAACTTTTACATTTTCTAAATTGAAAGTTGGTAAGTCGGCCACATCGCTTTTGCCAATGATAATTTTACTATCCTTATTTAAAGCCATTTTTTATGTTTAAAATATAGAATCATGAACAAAGTTAATATTGCCATGAATATAAGCGTAATAAAATATCCGTATTTATATTCTAACTCAGGCATATTCGTAAAGTTCATCCCATAAACTCCTACAATAAAGGTAAGCGGAATAAAAATAGTGGAAACAATGGTCAATACTTTCATCACGTTATTCATTTTGATAGAAAGACTGCTCATATATAGGTCTGTCAAGCTGTTAATGGAATCCTTGTAGATGTTTATCGTTTCAATTACTTGAATGGTATGGTCTCTTAAATCACGAATAAATAACCTTGTTTCTTTGTGAATATATGGTAATTCTAGCTTTTCAAATTGATTGAGCGCTTCTCTTAATGGGAATATTGTTCGTCTTAAATAGGAGATGTCCTGCTTTAATTCGTTGAGTTGTGAAAGCAACTTCTCACTTGGATTCATGATAACTTCATTTTCGATGCTGTCTATGTTGTCTCCAAAACTTTCAATGGCAACATAGTATTGATCAATAATGGCATCTAACAAGTTGTAAGCTAGATAGTCTGATTGCCTTTTTCTGGCTTGACTTTTCCCTTCTATTAGTCGTTTCCTGAAATTGTTGAATAATTCATTTTCTTTTTCTTGGAAGGTGATTAAGAATTTCGGACCAAAAATAATGGTAATTTGTTCTTCCTCAATGTTGTTATTCTCAACATAAAAGTTTTTAGCTGTGATATGGATATATTCATCATAGTCGTCAAGCTTAGGACGCTGATTGGTATTTAGAATTCCCTCTCCACTTAATTTGTGTAAATTGAAATGTTGAATGATTTTCTCCGTAATATCCACTTCGTGAAGTCCATCAATGTTCAGCCAAGATATTTTTTGTGGGTCCATTGCCTCAATAACTTCATTGATTGTGGCGAAAAATGTCTCTTCAATCTCATCCTGATTATAGGATAGCAGATTGATGTTGGTCTTCTCCATCTTTCGTTCCCCAGTAAATAAAAGATCCCCTGGAGGTCTTCCAACTTTTTGAGAAATATTCCTTTTTCTATTCTTCTTTCTATTCTTATTTGCTTTCATTGATTTCTCCCTTAAGAAGTTACTAAAATATGAAAATTACTATGCAAAGAATATTATAATTGAAGTTTTTCTTTAAAAATCTGAATTAAAATGAACGCTTTTATGAGGGAAACATAAAAATATTTTATCATATTTGTAGATTGACATTATTATTTTTTAACGTTTTGTATAAACATTACGTTATAGAGTTTAGAAAAAGTCTTTAGATTATGCAAAAAACATTACTAACTATCGTTGCTCTTACCCTAACATTGTTCTCATTTGGACAAAGAGGAAAAGATGGAGATCTCACAGTATCTTCTTTAGATAAAGTCGTTAATACTTATGCGAAAGTAACGCAAAGTATTCCGTATAATAGTACAGCCACCATTTATGTGGACGATAATAAGATGAATGGTGCAGATTTCGCTGGTGATTTAGGACCAGGAGATTTGGTGTTAATCTATCAAGTGCAGGGAGTTACTGCAGATATTAATGACTGGTCAGTTATAGGCTGGAACGGAAAATATGTAGCGCAGACCTCATTTTTTGAGGAAGGTGGACCTTCAGAACTCATTCCCAATTTTATTGAATTTGGTAATGTGTTAAACTATTGGGCGTCTGGGTTCTATGAGTATAAAGAAGTGAAGTCTGTTTCAGGAACAAATGAAATCACCTTTACTTGTAATGTAAGTAAGTATTTCTACGCTGGAGCAAATGATAATTGTCAAGTTATTCGTGTACCACGTTATAACAGTTTGACAGTTCCTTCAGGTACAAGTATTACAGCTACAAGTTGGAATGGAAATACAGGTGGAGTTGTTGCAGTTGAAGTTTTAAATGACTTAACTGTTAATGGAACTGGAGAAATACATGCAGACAAAAAAGGATTTAGAGGAGGGGCAACTGTAAATAATGGTACAATGGTTGCACCTGGTAATAATGGTTCGATAGCTAGCATAGGTTCTAGAGGATATTTAGGTTCTTATGATCCTAATGAGGGAGCTGGAAAAGGAGAAAGTATTTTCACAAATCTGGATGGTTGGAGTGCACGCTATGGATACGGATCTCTCGCAAATGGCGGAGGTGGCGGAGGTTACCATAACGCCGGAGGTGGTGGTGGTTCTAATGTTGGTGTTGGCGATTATTTTGGTTACGGTATTGTAGATAGAGGTCCGAGTAATAGTTACGACCCTGCTTGGAATTTAGAAAACCCTACTATGATTTCACAGCCATCTGCTGGTGGTGGAAGAGGTGGTTATTCACATGTTGAGGCGGATAGAAACCCTTTAACTACTGGTCCTCATAATACTAGTTGGGGACGTGATTATCGTAGGATTTCAGGAGGTGTTGGTGGACATCCTTTAGACTTTGATGTAGAGCGCGTGTTCTTCGGAGGCGGTGGAGGCGGTGGCCATGGAAATGATGGTTACGGTGGTGCCGGTGGTAGAGGAGGAGGAACTGTTCTTATTACAGTTTACGGTGAAGTACTTGGGGATGGTACAATTTCAGCTAATGGAGAGAATGGAAAAGATGCTGAAGGATCGCAACCTAATACTCTTGCAAATGCAGTTACAGGTGCAGATGGTGCTGGTGGCGGTGGCGGTGGGGGTGGTATTAAAATACTTAATGTTAACCCACTTCCTGCTTCACTGAAAATACATGCTAAAGGAGGAAAAGGAGGTAGTCAAATTATTAAAAAAGGTGGTCTTTATACTGGGAAACAAGCGCAAGGGCCAGGTGGTGGTGGTGCTGGAGGTTTGATTGCTTATGCTTCAGGTTCGCCTGTACAAGATGTTTCCGGAGGTGTAAATGGTACAACAAATGCAGGAACAGCTTTGGGTATGCAAATGTCCAGTTTTCCACCAAATGGAGCAACTGGAGGATCAGCAGGTATGCAGTCTCAACCAAGTGAGTATTTTAGTATTATTGTAGAAAATGATACGATTTGTAGTGGAACTTCAACAACGTTGACCGCTAATGTATCTGGAGACTACTCAAATCCTATCCGTTGGTACACAACTCCCTATGGAAGTGTATATGAAGGTTCAGGAACGAGTTTTAATACTCCAACATTGACAACTAATAGAACATATTATGTGGGGAACTGTCAAGCTCCTTTTAGAGTTCCAGTTACGGTGGTAGTTTCACCCCCAATTAATATTTCTGGTACAGCTGTTGCAACACTTGAAACATGTTTTGGTAATGATGGTACAATAACAGGACTCTCTGCTTCAGGTGGAATAGGTAACTTAACTTATTCCTGGAATGGAGTAAGTACACCAGACGCTAACTTGACAAATGCAACAAATGGAAGTTATACGCTTACGGTAACAGATGAAGCGGGTTGTTCAAAAACTTCTGGACCACATCTTATTAATTTAACACCTAATCCAGTATTGGATGCAACGAACGTTGTGATACAAGACGAAACGTGTGATGGAAATGATGGGAAAGTTATAGGAATCACTGTTTCTGGTGGAACAGGTCCTTACGTTTATAAATGGGATGGTGTTGTTACGCCAACTATTAATCTTACAGATGGTGTTGGTGGTGATCGTTATTTAGAAGTGACTGATGCAAATGGATGTAGTGCTACAGCTGGACCATTTACTATTGCAGCATCGCCTGGACCAGCAATCAGCATTACAAACTTAGTTATCGAAAACGAATCTTGTCATGGAAATGACGGTAGTATCACGGGGATTACAGCGAGTGGTGGAACAGGGATTTTGACGTATAGCTGGTCTTCAGGACAAACAACAACAGATATTACTAGCTTAACGGCAGGAACATATACCTTAACAGTAACTGACCAAGGTGGTTGTGTTTCTCAAAGTGGACCACATACAATTGGGTATGTGCCAGCAGCAAGTATTGATGAAACAAATGTATTGGTATCAGCTTCAACTTGTGGTGACGATAACGGAAGTATTTCAGGGTTGGTAGTTAATGGCGGAACTGCTCCTTTAACGTATTCTTGGAATGGAAATCCATCAGCAGATGAAGATTTATCAGCAACTGAACCTGGAACTTATACCTTGACAATTACAGACGCGAAAGGTTGTGTGTCAACTTCTAGTGGTTTTGAAATTCTAGATGAGGTAGGACCAAGCTTAGATATTTCTGCTATAGTTATTGCAGATGAAGACTGTGGTCAAGTTGACGGTAGTATCACTGGAATTACAATGAGCGATGGAACTGGGCCGTTTACCTATACGTGGAATGGAAACTCTTCTGCTTCTTTAGACTTAACGGGGCAAACTGGTGGAAGTTTTACATTGGTCGTAGAAGATTTTAATGGATGTACAGATACCGCAGGACCATTTACAATTGTTGGTTCTACAAATCCTGTGCTTGATGAATCAAATGTTGTTTTAGTTGATGAATCTTGTAATGGAAATGATGGAAGCATCACAGGAATTGAAGTGGTAGATGGTGAAGCTCCTTATACTTATGAATGGAATGGTGTTACAACAACTACTATTGATTTAGAAGACGTTGCAGGTGGAACTTACGCTTTAGTTGTAACGGATGCGAATGGTTGTACAGTTGTATCTAACAGCTACACACTGACATCTTCACCTGGTCCAGCAATTGATGTAACAAATATTAGTATTGCTAACGAAACTTGTCACGAAAACGATGGAAGTATTACAGGATTATCAGTTTCTGGAGGAGACTCACCTTATGTTTTTGTTTGGAATACAACTCCTTCTGCTAGTGCAGATTTATCAAACGCTGAAGCAGGAAGTTATACCTTGTCAGTTGCTGATGTAAATGGATGTGTTGCGACTGCAGGACCTTTTGTAGTTGGAACAGAACCAGCAATAGTAATTGATGAAACAAATCTTGTTATTGTAAATGAATCTTGTCATGAAAATGATGGGGAAATCACTGGAATCAATGTAACAGGTGGAGTTGGCGCATTGACTTACTCTTGGACGAATGGTGCAGGTAGTAACGTAGATGCTAATAACCTTGTTGCAGGAACTTATACTTTAACAGTTACAGATAATATCGGATGTGAATTAACTTCAGGACCTCATACAATTGCTTTTGTAGGTGGACCATCTATTGATGATGCAAACATACAATTGACAAATGAAACTTGTGGAAATAGCAATGGTTCTATAACTGGTATTGCAATAGTTGACGGACAAACGCCTTATACTTATTCTTGGACAAATGGTGCAGGAAGTAACGTAAATGCTAATAACCTTGTTGCAGGAACTTATACTTTAGAAGTAACTGACGCAAATGGCTGTAGCGTAACTTCGGCGGCTTATACGATAACAAATGTTGCAGGTCCAACGATTGATGAAACAGCTCTTGTTGTAAACAATCAAACATGTGATGGAATAGATGGAAGTATTTCTGGAATTGTGGTTTCGGCAAATACAGCAAACTACACAGTTTCATGGAATGGTGAATTAACCAATGGACTTGATATCGAAGAGTTAGCAGGTGGAAATTATGTTCTGGTTGTAACAGACGAGAATGGCTGTACAGCAACCACTACTGTTACAGTGAATGGTAGAATCATTCCAGGTGTAACGATTACAACGCCAGATCAAGAAATTGTTTTAGGAGAAAGTGTAGTTATCAATTCAACAACTTCAAATGGAGTTGGAAGTTTATGGAGTCCAGACGACAATGTGGATTGTCCAACTTGTCCAGATATGACTGCTACACCTGAAGAATCTACTTGGTATGTAATAACAGTAACTTCTGCTGACGGTTGTCAAGCACAAGACTCAATTTACATAAAAGTAACCGACCCATGTCACGATGCATTATTTCCAACTATCTTCTCGCCAAATGGTGATGGATTGAATGATAATTTCTGCGTTATCGGTGGCTGTTTAAAATCAATGGAATTAATCATCTACAACCGTTGGGGAGAAGTGATGTTTAGAACGAACGATGTAAACGAATGTTGGGATGGTACATTTAAAGGTGAATTGGTGAATACTGGAACATATATTTACCGATTTAACGGAGTAACTATAGACGGAAAAGATCTTAAAGATTCTGGAAATATAAACCTAATTAGATAATCATTTATTAATCGATTACGGTTAACAGAAATAGCTATTTTAAAATGAGCGATTCAATTAAGAACCGCTCATTTTTATTTTCCATTAAAGAATAAAAACATATTTTTATGCGAATAGACAACCATTCTCTTTTGCTTTTCGTTTTAATAATAGAAATGCGATAGAATTTCTTACAACCAACTACCATACTACTAACACTGGATTGTAACAGAAGCCTATCTCAACATTTATAAATTATTAAATGGTATGAGCTATGTTAAAATTAAAAGAAAAACCAAAAACAGCTAAAAATGTCTTTAGCGAATTGTATTACGAATTCTCAGAGAGTAACTCCTCAAAAGTCTTATTGTCCCATCATGGGAAATTTACAGACGAACTGGTCAATGGAATAACAGAGACCTTAGAGCGTATGTTGACGATTAAAGATTGCTCATCTACAACAATCAGAAGAATGTTTAGCGTTGTGCTAGAAGGTTTACAGAATATTTGTTTATGCTCCAAAAAGGAAGGCAATGGAGACCAATTTGGTCACTTAATGATAAAAGAATTGGACGGTAAGTTTTGTGTATCAATTGGAAATATTATCGACACCAATAGCAAACCAACGATTCAACAGCATATCGATAAACTCAATGGCATGGAATATCCGCAATTAAAAGAATTCTATAGCAGAAATATATTTAATGGCTATTCATTAGTGGACAGATGTACAAAGCTTGGATTTAATACAATTGCTTTAAAATCAAAATCTCAAATTAATTACCAATTTCATAATTTTGAAAATAATGGAAGCTGCTACTTTGAAATGTCTGTTGTTTTTGATTAATTCTTTGTTATAAAGTAGAATCAAAAATTTCTAAGAGTGCCAAACGCAGCATGTTCGCAGCTGTCATTTTAGTCATTTCAATATTTCTTCCTCTATTCTGACCGTATAAGAATTTTTTAGCCCAAGCCTTATCAGGTGAAGCTACTGCTATCCAAACTGTTCCAACTGGCTTGTCAGAAGTTTCACCTTCAGGTCCGGCTATTCCGCTAACTGCTATGCTGTAATCAACATCGAGTACTTTTCTTCCGCCAACTGCCATTTCTTTGACCACTTCTTCCGAAACAGCTCCATAAGTTGAAAGAGTTTGTGAAGAAACATTCGCCAACTGTTCTTTTAAGACATTAGAGTAGGTGATTAGGCCACCCTTTAAGAAATCTGAAGCTCCAGGGTACTCGACGAATGCATTGGCAATTCCGCCTCCTGTACAGCTTTCTACTGTTCCCAAAGTAAGTCCTTTGCTTTTCATTAATTCTGCAACACTTTCGTAAATAGAAATATCATTTCTACCATAAACGTATTGTGGCAGTTTATCTTCTATTTCCTTTATGTATTCTTCAATTTTAGGTGCATCTTCTTTTCCATTATCGGAAGTGATTCTTAATCGAATCATACCAGGAGTTGGAAGGTAAGCCAAACCCATATTGTCTTCGTAAATTCTACTTTCCCAATCTTTTATTATTTCAGCCAAATAGGATTCTCCAATTCCTTGAATCATTACGGTTTGGTAATACTTTCCGTTTAAATTGAAACCCTCTTTTAATCGAGGAATAACTTGATTGTCTATAAGACCGATAAGTTCATAAGGAACGCCCGGCAGTGAGATAACGACTTTTCCGTTTTGCTCAAACCACATTCCCGGAGCTGTGCCTAATGGATTTTCTAAAATCAAAGCATCTTTAGGTAGCATCGCTTGTCCCACATTGATTGCTAGCATTTCCTTTCCCTTTGATTCGAATATTTGGCGAACATGCGTTAAAACTGTTTCATTTAAAACAAGTTCAGTTTTGAAATATTTCGTCAAAGTTTCCTTGGTGATATCATCATTGGTAGGACCTAAACCTCCTGTGATTATTATAAGGTCTACTTTTTTTAGTAATTCATCAAGTGTATCTACGATATCCTGCTCATTATCCTTAATTGTGGTGGACTTTAAAACATCTACCCCAACATCCGCCAATTCTTTTCCTATCTTGGCAAGATTTGTGTTAATGGTTTGTCCAAGGAGTAATTCGTCACCAATGGTAATTATTCCTGCTTTCATAAACTTGATATTATAAATAAACTTATTCAAGCAAAATTATTCGTAAATTTGACAAAAAATGTATAAAATGAAAAAAATCGCACAAATCTTTTTACTAAGCTCTATATTCTTGATTACACCATCATGTGATGTGGTAAGCAACATTGTTTCAGACTCAGGAAGTTCTTCAGGAACGAGTGGTTTAACAAACTCAGAAGTTATTTCTGGATTAAAGCAAGCTTTAGATGTTGGTGTAGGAAACGCCGTAAGTTTCACATCTGTTACAGATGGTTTCTTTAAAAATCAAGAAATTAAATTACCTTTCCCAGAAAGCGCTAACGCAGTTAAAGAAAAAGCTTTAGAATGGGGCCTAGGTGGACAAGTTGATAAAATTGTTTTAACATTAAACAGAGCAGCAGAAGATGCAGCGCAATCAGCTGGACCTATTTTTATGAATGCAATTAAAAATATGTCTATTCAAGATGGTTTTTCAATTCTTAAAGGAGGTGAAGGTGCTGCTACAGACTTTTTACGTAGAAGTACAACTGAGGAATTAATCCAAGCATTCTCTCCAAAAGTGGCTGTTTCAATTGAGAAAGTTAAGTTAACTGAATACTGGAATCCAGTTGCAGTTCGATACAATCAAGCGATGATGTTTACAGGTGGAAAGAAAGTAGATACTGACTTAAACCGATATGTAACAGAAATGGCTATTGAAGGATTATTCAATATGGTTGAAAAAGAAGAAAATAAAATTCGTAAAGATCCTGCAGCACGTGTAACGGACTTGTTACAAAAAGTGTTTGGTTCTGTTAAATAAGAATATAAAAAAATCGAGTATGACGTTTGAAGAATCGGAATTAATTTTAACTGATAAAGGAGAGATTTATCACCTGGGTATACGCCCGGAGGATATTGCGCATAAAATTATTGTGGTAGGGGATCAAGATAGAGTGGAATTAATTACCGATCTATTCGATGAGGTAAAACATAAAAGTCGTCACCGTGAATTTGTTTGCCATACTGGAACGTATAAAGGGAAAGAAATTTCTGTTATTTCTACTGGAATTGGAACTGATAATATTGACATCGTTATCAATGAGTTAGACGCGTTGGTAAATATCGATTTTGAAACTAGAACGCTTAAAGATGAGAAAATATCTTTAGAAATTGTTAGAATCGGAACTAGTGGAATCCTACATGATGATATTCCTGTAGATAGTTTCTTGTTATCTGAATATTCTTACGGTTTAGATAATGTTGCTCACTTTTATCAAAGAGAAATTGATGAGGAGACTTCTTTCTTACAAAGTAAAATTGAAGAGCAGGTAAAGGTTCCTAAGAATGTGATTCCTTATCTTGTTAAAGCTTCAGAAACGCTGAACAATCGTTTTAAAACGGATGATGTTCAATTTGGAATTACTGTTACAAGCTCTGGATTCTACGCGCCACAAGGAAGAACGATTAGATTGCCATTGGCTGAACCTAATATGATAGATTCTTTTTCTGACTTCTCTTATAAGCATCATCGCTTTATCAATTTGGAGATGGAAACTTCTACATTATTTGCCTTGTCATCGGCACTTGGTCACCACGCTACTGGAATTTGTTTGGGACTTGCCAACAGAAGAAAGAAAAAGTTTACAAGTAATTATAACACAAAAATAGTTGAATTAATCAAGTATGTATTGGACAGGTTTTAGAAAGGTTTATAGTTTATTAGGTCTGTTTGCTGTAGTAACTATTAGTAGTTGCTCTTCTGATGATAAAAATCTACCCACAGTCGAAAAAACACCAGAAGATCAATTGACGGAGGAGCAGTGGATTGTTCGAAAGATCGAAAGTGAATTGAATATTCCTGCAACAGAAAAGTATGGCATAGAAATCATCTATAAGCATATTAATCCCGATACTTTGATGGATGCGTTGATTCTTGTGAATAGGAAAGAACATGCTTTAAACCATGTGAAAAATAATGGAACGGAAGCATTCTTTGAAAGAACTGGTCAAACTGGTGGATACAATTATGTTTTTGTGAAATTAGGAGGTGCTAAGGATGTGATTTCTACAACCCCCGTTGGTTCTAATATAAACTATTCTTTAAAAGCAGAATTTCTAGAGCTAACTTCTAAGGCTTTTACTGATTTCTATGTTGATTATCGTATTAAGAATAGTCTGCAAAGAAACTATTATACCTTAAGAGATAACAACTTACATTTAACATTTAGTTGTCCAATTTTTGATGGAATTGGCGATCCTAAACCAGTTGTTTATGATATTCGTTACTTGGATAGTCCTGTTAGAATGACAAAAGATATTGCTCTTTTTCATGCTCGTTTAAAAGACTATAAAGTGAATGAAATCGAAGATGTGAATCATTACGAAGCGAAAGGTATCGAATCAACAGAAGACTTGTATGTGTACTTTATTTTTGATGAAAAGACTATGAAATATAAGTCTCCAATGAAAGCGCCAGAAGTAGAGGAGGAGTAATTAGCGATTATCCGCTTTTCTCCAACTATCAAAGTTGGTTCTTAATCCAATCATATTGTGGAATCCAGCTGAAGAATAAATTGATATTCCGTAGTCTATGGCGAAGCGCTTGAAATTCATTCCGGCTCCAAATGAAAAACCACCCATTCCAGGTCTATTCTTTACTAGCATTTCCTTTCTTTGATTGTAGTCAAATGCAAGTCTAACACGAACCATTTTTCCTATAATAGATTCTACTTGGAATACCATGTGACGCGCTAGATTCTCACCAAATCCTGCTCTTTTTACGGGTATTAATTCTCCTGTAAGTGGATCGTTTTTCGGCTTTTCTTCTGGGTCAAAGTAACTCAAGTTCCAACGGTTTAGTTGATGCAATACTAAAGAAAAACGGAAAGGTGCATGTTTTAATCGATGTGAAACTCCTAGCATAGCATCTATTGGTAAAGCATATCTATTGTTGTCGTGATAGGTCTTTAATTGTGCTCCTATATTTTTAACGACTGCTGATACAACCGTCATTTCATCTTTTGTTCTAAACATTCCTGCAACGTCAACTGCAACTCCCATAGAACTGTATGACTCTAATTGCGACCAGATAAAATTCACATTGGCACCTATTGATAAATGGTCATTGATTGTTCGACCTAGACTTGCTCCCAAAGCAAAATCTCCTGCAGTAAAAGTTCCTAAATGTTCTCCAGTCTCATCTCTTCTGTCCATCTTCCCATAGGAAATATAGCGCAAGTGAATAGCTCCCGTTCCAACCTTGTTGATGTCTCTTGCATAAGCTATCATTCCATGGTTAATTCCTCCAGCTAATAAAGCGTGGTTAAATCCAATAGAATTGTGCATTTTTGAGTTGAAAGCTGCCGGGTTTTGAATTCCTAAATGAATGTCGTCGTCAAATACTGTGATTACTCGCTTTCCTAATCCCATAGCTCTTGCGTTATCAGGCAAGTCAAGGAAGGGAAAAGCATGTTTTCCACCGGTTTGTGAATACACGATGAAAGGGAAAATCAATAAAATGTAGATGAAGTTTCTCATTTGTAATCTTTCAACGGCCGAAGATAAAAAAAATTGTACGCTTAGGCTTAAATTGTTACTAGTTTATCTGGGAATTTCGATAATTTCCATGTTCTTGATTTCTCCTTTATTCAAATCGAAACGAAGCAAGGTTTTTACCTGATGAAATCCGTGATTTCCGCAAGCGCCAGGATTCACCCAAAGCATATTGAAACGCGGGTCAAACTTGATTAATAGAATATGAGAATGACCACATACAAATAGCTTAGGTGCACCATTCTTTTGAAGTTCTTCTGCTAATGGTTTGGAGTACTTTCCAGGCTTTCCTGCAATATGTGTCATCAAAACCTGAACTCCTTCTCTTTCGAAGCGCTGAAACTCTGGAGCATGCGCTCGAATGACATGGTTGTCAATGTTTCCGTAAACGGCAACCAAAGGTTTGAAGGCTTCCAATTGGTCCAATACCTTGATATCACCAATATCTCCAGCATGCCAAATTTCGTCAACATCTTTGAAGTATTCGAATACTCTTTCGTCTAGAAAACTGTGCGTGTCGGATAATAAACCTATTTTCATTGTAAAGTTTTAGTCTATAAAATTACAAAGCTGCCTAATATAGACAGCTTTGTAATAAATTAGTTTGTCTTTCGACAGTTCACTATTATAATCCTAGCATTCCTTTTTTAACAGCAGCATCTGCAGGCTTCTCACCTAACCAAATACTGAACAATGCTTTCTTAAATTCTAAACCTTTTACACCTCCTAAGTGGTCTTTGTTCATGTAAACTTCAATACCGGAAGTTGGTCTGTACATTAAAGTAACTTCATCTCCTTCATTGAAAGTAACGTTGTCGAATAACTTCATTAAACTTGCGATTTCAGCCTCTGATGCTTTTCCATCAGTTGATGTTTTAAATCCGTCCCTAACTGTTTCTACAAAACGTTCACGAGTTACCTTGTTAGAAGTAATGTGAATACGAACTGCAGATGTCTCATTCAAATTAATGATTTTCTTTGCATCAGAAGTCTTTTCAGGAACGAAAAGAGCTGCTACATAAAGTTTGAAGAAATACTTTGTTCTCAAACCAGCACCATTGTATTCGATTGTTTCTGATCCTATTTTTATCGTTTTTGGGAAAGTAACTCCGGATACAGTTGTACCTTGCGCGTGAACACCAAAGGTTAGGATTGCTCCTAAGATTATCGTGGCAAATAATTTTAATTTCATAGTTTTATTTTTTTAGTTGTTCAATAAAAATCTAAGTTAATAAAAAAAGTTTCTATTACTTAGTACTTTATCAATTATCATGCAAATTATTTTTCAATTCGAATTTAGGATAATGTTTTTTCCTTTGAAAGATTTGTTTTGGTGAAAATACATGCAGATAATCGGAAGTAATTCAACTTTATTCTGAAAGTAATCTCCATTGAATTTTCCCTCTAGGCGATTGATTGAGTGTGAAGTAGTGCTTGATGGATGTGTTTTCAAAAAGTAACTCCCAATCTTTTTCTTTGATGGATTGACTACTGGCTAAATAGACAAGTTTGTTTTCAATAACCCAAATCGTAAATGCTTCTTTACTGACGTTTACAGACTCTTCAATTCTGATGGATTTACAGTTTGAGCCGAAACAATCCAACCAGTTGTAAAATGCATTTATAGTCTTAGCACTATCTGCAAATGACCATTCAATTAAATGAAAAGGAATAGAATCTTTGACAAAGTAAATCTCGTTTTTTTCATCATATCCTAAACGATTAGGCATAAATAAAACATCTCTTTCTTTTAACTCATTTTCTTGATTAAATAGGATAGAGGGAAACTTTTCAGAAAGTGTAATTTGGAAGGGTGTTTCTTGTATGCTATCTTCTTCAACTACATTGTCGATGTCAATTATATCTTGATTTTCCTTGGCTTGTGGTAATATTTCAGAACTATCAATAGTTTCTATTTCCGCTCTTTTGGTACAAGAAAACAGTAGTAAACTACTCATTAAGAAAACTTTGAAATATACAATCTTCATACGTCTGAATTTATTTTTTACGAATGACCATCAATCCATCTCGAATGGGAAGCAGTACATTCTCAACTCTAACGTCGTCTTGTATCTTTTTATTGAACTCCATCAATGATATAGTGTCTTTATCGTTCGGACTTACGGGTTCCACTACTTTTCCAGACCATAAGATATTGTCAGCAATGATGACTGCACCACTTGGTAAATCTTCAATCAAAAGATCGTAGTAAAATGAGTAACTGTCTTTGTCGGCATCTATAAAAACAAGGTCGAAGCTCTTATCTAGGCTTGGAATGATTTCCTTGGCATCTCCAACTAGGAGTTCGATGTTGTTTTTAAATCCTGCCTTTTCAGCGAATTCATTTACCAAATCGGCCAATTCATAATTGAGGTCAATGGTAATCAACTTTCCATCTTCTTTTAAACCCTCGGCTAAGCAGATGGCGGAATATCCGGTATACGTTCCAATTTCAAGAATGCGTTTTGGTTGCATGATTTTACTAATCATACTCAAAAGTCGGCCTTGAAAATGACCTGATAACATTCTAGGTCTTAATACATTGACATGTGTATGGCGATTTAGTGCGTATAATACTTCTGATTCTGGAGTAGTATGCGCTTCGCAATACGCTTCTATTTTTTCATTAACAATTTCCATAGTTCAAAAAATAAAAAAAAAGCAAATCGTAAGCCGGGTTCTGTAATCTGCCGAAGCAGACGTTTGTCATCTATCTAGCCATGATGTCACCATCATGGTCAATCGACCTACCCTCCAAGATTGGGCGAGCAGCCCTCAAGCCTTGGTTTACATGGTCTTTCAGTCCGTAAGGTTTACCCTGCCAGTGATGTCACCATCCCTGCGGTGAGCTCTTACCTCGCCTTTTCACTATGACCTCGATAAATCGAGGCTACTTATTTTCTGCGGCACTTTCTGTCTTCCTTTTTGGTAAACCGCAAAGGAATCCTTCCCGTTAAGAAGTACGGCGCTCTATACTGCCCAGACTTTCCTCTCTCTCGATAAATCGAGACAGCGACAAACTGATTTGCTTTTCTACAAAGTTAATGTTAAATAAAGATACTAGAGTACTATATAACGAAATATCACTCTATTTTCTTTTGTTTTTGCGATTACGGTGTAACGACCCGCTGCTAGATTGTGTGCATCTATCTGTGTGAAGTGCATTTTTGGTGAATCTACAACAATCGTTTTAACCAATCTTCCTTCTAAATCATAGATTTCAACTTCCTCAAGTTCATTTAAAGTATGAACAATTGAAAAGTCACTCGAAGGGTTAGGGAATAAATTATCTCCCAAATGTTCATAAGGATCTCTAGGGTCATAAACGAAAGTTATGCTCGTTGGAACCTCTACTCCAAGTGTTCCTTGCGTTAAAATTTTAAATACAGGTCTTTTATAACCTTCAATCCACCATTCATATTCGTTGATAGTACGATTGATAGGTAACCAGAAAGGATCGTCTCCAATTGGCAGTTTAATGTCGTTTTCCTCTTGTATTCTATGGTGAACACGTAAAGCATTCTCGTAAGTATTGTAAGGCGTTGTAATTGTTCCATATCCATCGACAATGGTTCTTCTCTTTCTATGCTGTTTGATTTCTAAATCTATAATTGGATTCAAATTGAATTTTGTGTTTCCAACAGAATAAAAGGTGTCTAAATAATTGCTAGGGAAGTGGTAAGCAGTTTCTATGGTATCTGACCTGAAACCAATTTGCTGTCCCATTGCAGAGATACTAAAGCCTACAATATCAATCTTTTCATCATCGGATTTTAGGATTTGATTCATACTCTCAATTGGAATTTCGATTGGAAGAAAACCTGCGATTTGATCCAAAGGTAAAGCGTCATAAGCTTGAATCATATCAGCTTTATATTGACTAGGAGCGAAATTTCCAAATTGAATATTAATCAGATATCCTCCAGCGCTTAGGTCGTAAACAATCTCATAGCGTGGCTCTGATTTTGAAATATTTGAGAAATCCCAAACCTGAGCTGGACCAGTAGTGTTATAGTCAACCGAGAAACTATTTGATTCTGAAATATAAGTAGAGTCACCAGGACTGCCTAAATTATTTCTATTTATTGTTATTTGACTGATTGCAATTGAGGAAAAGAAAGCAGCAATTATAAGTGATAAAAGTTTCATGTAATTAAATGTAATATTAACTCGAAGGTATAAAAACATTTTTAAAAATCACTATAAATAATTTTTAATTCTTTTGTATGGTAAAATAGATGTATGAGTCGTTATTCTATCCTAGTTGTCGTGTGCTATTCCAAATTGAATCTTGAAGCTTCCATCGATTACTTCTTGTGTTTCTAGGTTGATGAATTGTGTGTTTATTTCCCCGATAATGAGTTTAACTTTTTCACCGTTCTTATTGTTTTTGAAATTCTTGATTTCTTCAACAATTAAGGATGAATTCGAATTGTTTATTGCACGATAATAGTTGCCATTGTGGTGAATTTTAATATCCATTGCGTTATCCCATTCAATATCTGTGTGATAGCCTAAAGAAGTGAAGTCCTCAACTGAATTCTCGTTATTTGCTCGATTGATGTATATTTCTCTAGAAAGTTGCGTTCCATTTGTAAATTGAACTTCTGCTTTTAAATGAAAATCTTCTGGAAGGTCATTGCTTGAAAAGCTGGATTCAGAACTGATTTGTTGATTGTTTATAAACCATTTAACAGTACTGACTTCTGTATCGGATTCAAGAGAGAAGTAAGAGTTATCTTCATTTAATTGATAATAAATTTGAGCATTGGCGTTTTGTTTGTATCCTACATTGACGCTATTACAGGTCTTTGTTTTTATTCCGGTATTGAATATAACTTCAGCACAGATGTTGTATTTTCCAGGCTCAAATATTTCAAGAGTAGAGCTGTTTTGAGCTACTCCATCTATTGTCCAGTTTATATTGCTGATTATATTATGATTGTAAAAGTCTTCAGCTGCAATTTTTAGTAAAGTTTCTTCACCATAAGGCATTGAGATAGGATAGGCTTCAAGAGAATTGAACTTTCCTGTTTTATGCGGAATATCGATATCACTATTAAAGAGGTATATCTGAAACGAACTTAACTTTGTACCCAATTCTCCTGTGTATAAAGGAAGATTGTTAAGTGTTTTAACCTCGGTAAACATATATGCATCGTTAATCCCTGCTTGAATTTTTATAGGCATATCCCCAAGCGTTCCCTCAATTTTGAATAATGGAGCTTTTGAATCAGAAATGTCTGGTATATCTGTCTTCTTACAAGCGGAAAGGATTAAAACAATCCCCAATAGAGTCAATATGTGGTAACTATATTTCATTTATTTAAAAAGGTTATAACGCAGTGAAATCTGACCATAGATTGGGTTTGTTGTTGCTGAATTGTTAAAATATTTCCCTTCTTTTATTCTGCCTGAAATGTTTGTTCCAACTTTTAGTCCAAGTGAAAATCTGTTTGTTATTCCATGTTCTAACCAAAGGTATCCTTGTGTTGAGAATCTGTTTAAACCATTTGTATTTCCGTATAACTTTTCAGTTGTAACTAAATTGGTGTTTTCATATCTGTTTAAATCCATTTTGGTACTCATCAAGTAATTTATCTGAATACCTATTCCGAATGAAGTAGATTTATATTTATATCCAAATTCAACAGGTAAATACAAGTCATATAATGTTTGGTAGGATAAGTCATTCTGAATATCCGTAGCTCCAAAATCATAAACCTTCGCTCTTTGTGATACAATTAGATCAGCGTTTGATGTCATCTGAATTCCTAATCCAGAACGAACTAATAGATTCTTTATATTTATTTCGGCATTGATAGAGAAATCTACAAGTCCCGATTCAAAAGGACGACTTGTTTTGTAATTCTCCATTACTCCACCGCTTAGCTTAGCATATAGATTAATTCTTGTTGCGGGATTGTATTTATGATCAATAAATCTTAGTCTTTCTATTTCGTATTGTTCTACTAATGAACGTTCAATTATAGGTAACATTTCAATTTCTGATAAAGCAATTTCCTCTGTTTTATCTTCCTGGATATATAGCTCAGCATCCTTTTTGCTTTCTAAGTTTTCTTTTCCGATAAAATTCTGTTCAATTTCTTCATTTTCACCTTGAATGATATTTTTATTGGATTTACTGTTGGTATGAACTGTATTTGTTGCTGTGCTAGCTTGTGAATTTTGATTGCCTTTCAAAATGTATGTTGAACGCTCTGTTTTCACAGTTGCATTGTTTGAATTCTTTTTAGTTTGACTATTTATATTTTTAGTTTTAACAGTTTCTTTAGCTGTATTCTCTGTATTGGTTGTGCTTTCAGCAATTCTTTCAATTTGTTTATTTTGAAGTTCATTTTGCGTGTACAATGCAGTTGCTTTTTGGTTATTGATACCAAACAACAGTATTAGAAGGCCAATTGCAGCAGCAGTTCCACCTAAAGTCCAATATATGAAACCTCTTTTCTTTTTATTTCTAGCATCGAGCATAGCGTTCATCTCGGCCCAGTAAGCATCATCGTAAAGTGGCGCTTTTTGAGACTGTGCAGCATCTCTAAAGATTTGATCTAAATTATTATCTTGAGCGTTCATATCGCCAAATTATTTAATGATTTTTCTTGTTTTAATATTAACTCTCTAAGTTCTTTTCTAGCGGTGGATAAGTGCCATTTGGATGTACCTTCAGACATTTCCATTATTTCACCAATTTCTTTGTGGCTATATCCTTCTATTACATAGAGAATGAATACTCTTTTTGAGTCTGGCTTTAAAAACTCCAATAGTCTTAAAACGCTAGATTCATTATAGTCTGTTTCAGCATTATTTCTAACACCTTCGGCAAAGTATTCTAATTTACCTTCTTCATCGTGTTGACTAACTTTTTCTCTGTATTTTTTATTCTTTCTGTATTCATCAATAAGTGTATTGGTCATGATTCGTCTAGCCCAAGGAACAAAAGGTAAATCGTCAATTTCAACCTTTTCTAATCCATTTACAATTTTGATGAAAGCAGAATTATAAGCAGCACGAGCATCTTCATCATTTTTATGATATCTTTTACATATAGGTATCAAGAACATATAGCAAGCTTTATATAGCTCTTCGTGCGCCTTTCTTTTATTCTTAGCGCATGCTTTTAGTAATTCGATATCTATTTGCATGTAATTATTAACCCTTCGTATGTTGCTTGTGTTATGCAAAATGCTACTTTTATTTTTGAGACTTACCTTTAAGACGGTTTATTTGGATAGAAGGTTGGTAAATGTATCATAAAAGTGAATTTTAAAATATGAGATTATTTCTTCTTCGACATGGTGACGCAGGTTTTGAATTAGGTGTAACCAAAGATATCGAGCGAAAATTAACTGAGAAAGGGCAGGGGCAAGCGCGTTCGGTAAATATATGGTTAGAAAATCAGTTATCTGCTTCTGCTATACGTGTTTATTGTTCTGGTGCGAAAAGAACAAGGCAAACCTGTAAACTTGCTATTGACAATTTATCAGTAGATGAAGTGACTTATCATGATGAAATTTATTATGCCACGTACAAAGAGTTGCTTGCGTTTGTGAATCAAATTTCTACCGATGTGGAGGATGTATTATTGATAGGACATAACAATGCAATTTCTGATTTCGCATCTTATATATTGGACAAAGAAGTTCTTTTTCCTACTGGGGGAATTATAGCAATAGTTTTTCCAATGATTGATAAATGGGAAGAAATAGGTTGCGGTACTGGAAGTGAAGAGCAGCGTTATTTTTAATAAACTGACTGTTACTTGGTTCCTTGTTAGATAGATAAACTAGAATTTAAAATAGATAAAAACAAAAAAGGCCGTTCAATTTGAACGGCCTTTCTAATTTATTTATCTTCTTTCAGATTATTTCATCACGTCAAAGTTACGTGAAATCATTTTTCCGTTAGATAAGATAATATTCATATGGTATAATCCAGTAGCGTATTTAGTAACATCTAATTGATAGTTGTTTCCATTTACTTTTACTTCGAACACTTTTTGTCCAATTGGGCTAATCACCATAATTGTTTCAATTGAGTATGAACCATCGTAAACAACGTTTACATATTCTTTTGATGGGTTCGGGAACAAGTTAAGAGCGATTAATTCATTCTTATCAAGTCCTGTTTCGCTGTAAACAACTGTTTCAGTTACTGTTTCAGTTCCACAATCATTCGTAACAGTTAAAGTAACTTCATAAGTTCCTTCTTCTGTGTATACGTATGTTGGATTTTCATCTGTAGATGAAGCATCTCCATCTCCAAATGTCCATGCGTAATCTGTTACATCTGTTGCATCTGTTGCAGCGAAAGTATAAGAACCTTCACCGTTTTCAGTAATAGCAATACCTGCTACCGTTGGTAGTGGGTTAACTGTTACTTCAAAAGATACTTCTTCAACACATCCATCTTCACTTGTTACAGTTGCTTCATAAGTTCCTGCTTCAGTTACTAATAAATCAGTTCCTGTTGCACCATTACTCCACTCTACAGAAGCGATAACACCTGTAGCTGTTACTGTAAGAGTTGTTTCGTCTCCTTCACAGATTTCAGCATCTCCATCGATACTTGCTGTGAAAGTTGAACAATCAATTCCTCCAGTGAAAATAACTTCTGTTGTTACATCAGTTGATCCACATGCATTAGTTACAGTTAATGTAACAGTGTATGTTCCATTTACTGTGTAAACAAATGTTGGGTTTTCGTCAGTAGATGTTGATCCATTTCCAAAGTCCCAAGCATAATCAACAGTGTTTGTAGCATCAACTGCTGCGAAAGTATAAGAACCACTTCCGTTGTCCGTTACGTCGATTGCGTCAACTGTTGGTAGCGGATTAACCGTTACTTCAAAAGATACTTCTTCAACACATCCATCTTCACTTGTTACAGTTCCGTTATATGTTCCAGCTTCAGTCACTACTAATTCAGTTCCTGTTGCACCGTTATCCCATTCAACAGAAGCGATAACACCTGTAGCTGTTACTGTAAGAGTTGTTTCGTCTCCTTCGCATATTTCAGCATCACCATCAACGCTAGCTATGAAAGTTGTACAATCAACAGCTTCGTCAACGATAGTATAAATTACTGTATTAGATATTGAAGATAGACCTGACTCTGTACAAGTAACTACTAATCTAATCTCAATAACATCTCCAACGTCTCCTTCTGGTTCCAATTGAAGTGTAGGAGTAATAACGTCTAATTGTTGCCACACACCATTATTGAAACGGTATTCAATTATGTATGTAATACCTAGTCCTTCGCTGTATCCTGTAGCCTCAAATGTGAACTCTGTTCCTGAAACTCCACTTTCTGGGTTTATAGAAACTATTCCAGCATCTGGTGTTCCTGTACATGGCTCAAGAGCTTCATCACTACAGTTTAAATCAGTAACTGTAACAACGTTTCCGTCAACAAGTCCAAAAGCAATAATTCCTGCCTCATTAGAAATTGTAAAGTTAGCAACATTATCACTAAAGAATCCGTCAGCTCCAATAGTGAAACTTAGTGGACCTTCAGCAGTAACTGTTAATGTTTCATCTTCGTTATAGTCGTAATAATTTGCAGCTCTACTTAGTAAGATGTTATTGTTAGCATCTTTTAGTTCCCAGTACACTTCATCCATGTAAGCTTCTCCCCAAACATGAACTGACCATTCGCAGTCGTCTGGAACAACAACTTCACCAACTATAAAGTTTTCAGGTCCTACGAAAACACTCATGTCTTCTAAATCACAAATAGTACGTACATATACGTCATACGAACCATCAGTTAAGTTTTCGATTGTTGCAGTTAGGTTACCTAAATCTGTAACAATTGTAGTACCATCTGCTGTAGGATTAAATCCAGTTTCTCCGTAAACCACTTCGTATGTGTACGCTGCGTCTCCGTCAATAACAACGGTGGCAGTTTCACTAACTTCATCGTAATTTACAGTGAAATCTACTGGCGCATCACAAGTTATTGGCGCAGCTTCTTCAATTACAAGTGTGTAATCTTCTGTCTGACCATAACCTGAAGTGTTACAAGGCAAAGCAACTGAGTTAAACTTCTTAGTAACTCTCATTCGAGTTTCACCTAATACTGCATCTGCAGGTACTGTAATTGTTCCTACAGACTCTACCCCATCTTCTCCTGTTGAGTTAAAGATATCAGGGAATAAGTATTGTTCTGTTGCAACATCAAAGTTACCATCTTGGTTCCAGTCTATATAGATCGTCACCTTATTTGTGAAGCTACCACCTGTATGTCCTTTTACCGTAATTTCATATTCTCCATCTCTAGCAACCTCTGCAGAGATAGATGTAAAGTCTTCATTTGCAATAGAACTAGTAACAGAAGAACTGTTTGAGAATAGGGTATTAGCCCCGTCTTTAACTTCAACTAAAGTAATTGGCTCTACGTCATCTGCGTAATTAGTTTCACAGTAACATTCGCTAGCAGCTTTTAATGATACTACTAAAGCATCAGAAGTTGCAGATTCAGATGTGTTTTCACAAGTTACAACTAATCTGTAAGATGTTTCTGTTGAAATACCAGCAGACACAGTATAAGATGCAGTATTTGCACCTACTAACTCAGTCCATGTTGATCCATCAGCAGATTCTTCCCATTGGTATGTTAAACCTGATTGTCCAGAACTTGCTCCGTCAGTAGATAAAGTAAACGGTTCCATTCCACAAGTTTCAATGTCAGTAACTGTTCCTGCTTCAGGTGTTCCAGCACAAGCTGTTAATTCTATTACCTCAAAGGTATAGTCCTCAAATTCTCCTAAAGAATAATTAGTTGCACATGGGTTTTCACCGCCAGTGTTTACACTCCAGTTACTTACAATTCTCATTCTCGTAGTTCCTGGAAGTGCATCTAGTGGAACTGTAAAAGAACCCCCAGGACTTGTTGAATAACCACTTGATTGATATGCTACCTCAGTTGATTCAAACGTTCCGTCTTGATTCCAGTCCACCCAAATCTTAAATCCTGCTGAACCTCCAGAAATATTACCTGTAAAATCAATCGTACCACTTTGAACTTGTTCAACAATCATTGTCGTGAAATCACCATATCCTCCTGTTGAGAATCCTGAATTTAAATTACTTACGTTTTGGATTCCTTGAGTTGTTGAGAAGTTGTTAATGAATCTAGATGAATTTGTTCCAACAGGAATACAGTAACACTCGCTAGCTACTTTTAATGTAGTTGCAATTGCATCAGAAGTAGCTGTTTCTGTGCTATTAACACATGTTACAACTAATCTATAAAAACCTTCTTCTGTAACACCATCTGTTACTGTATAAGATGCAGTATTCGCACCTACCAAGTCAGTCCAAGTTGTTCCGTCAGCAGACTCTTGCCATTGGTATGTGATTCCTAAAAGTCCCTCAGTAGTTCCGTCTAATGACAGTGTAAAAGGTTGGTTTTCACATATTTCAAGTGGTTGAACTACAGTACCAGCTATTGGTGTGCCAGTACAAACTTCTTGTAATGTACCAAAGAACTGAATTTGTGCTACTGAATTTGTAACACTTGTAATTCCTCCTGTTCCACTTGCAGGGTCTATAAGGTCAATTGGGTCACCATCTCTGTATTTGTAAATACCTTTAGAGCCAGCACTTGGTTCTAGAGTATAACCCGCCCAATTTGGTGGTCCACCATAACCAGGTGTTTTATCTACTACAGCAACTAGAATATTATCACTTCCATTCCAATCAAATGGATTATCTAAAGTAATCTCCATCCATTGGTTAGCAATTGTATTGTCGATTAAATCTCCGTCAAAAACTGGCGTTAAACTTGCGAAATCAACCCAGTCTGTATTGTCATCAAAACCTTCTTTTGAAGTATTCACCATGTAAACAGCGAAATTTCTCCATTTTTCAGTTGATACAGAAGCTTTAGGAAGGTATTTAATCATAGAAATCTCACCTCCATTAGCATGTGCTCCTGCAGCATGTAACTCATCAGCTGTATAGATGGTTTGTGTATACGAATAGCCGTAATAATAGTAGTTTGGAAAGTATGAACTATTTCCAGATCCACTACCTACTTGAATCGTAGCCTCCCCCATTTCTGGTTCGGTACTACCTCCTTCGTGAGCCGTCCAAACAATGTTGTCGATAACCGTTTGTTTGTTTCCTGTTGCAGCTCCAACATTTTTGATTTTGATCGTTACGCTACCTTCTACATTAATCTCCTCACTGAAGGTATAAACGTCTGTTTGTTCTCCACTTCCCTCACCAAATTCAACTGTGGTAAACGTAACAACATCGTCAATTAAAATTTCAAGCTGTCTTACACTTGCTCCTGTATAAGCTTTTCTGAATTGAAAGCTTAATTCACCTATTCCATTAGGAATAGTCCATTCTAAGTAGCTATCAGAAGCTCGTCTTAGCAATAGTCCATTATTCGTAATATTAAAGGTGTCTTGATCTCTGGAGTGCCCATAAGTATAGGTTATTCCATTGTCATCAAACGTTCCGTCTGCATAAGCGGAGGGTAAGGTTGTGTTTTCGAAATCCATCGAGCCTTGTGAAAAGCCCAGAAAGGGAATCGAAAATAAGAGTAATAATAGTTTTTTCATAACGTATTTGTTTTAAAATGTAACCTCAAATATAGTGTGATTAATTGACATTCTTAAGGAATTTTGTAATTTGTTGATAAGTTTAAAGTATAGAAAATGAAATTGTGGGGCTGTAACCATTTAAAACACTAGCTGTTCAGCAATTTAATAGTTTTAAACTTTTTTAACAACATTTTACGATACCTGATATATGTCAGCCTTTTAGAGTTGTTTTTTGTATTCTAAAACCGCCTAGGGACGAAAAGCAATTTTGGAACTGAAAACTAGGGGAACTAAGGAGATGAAAAACGAGGTTATTCTTTTTTCTGTATTTCAGAAATTGAACTTATACCTAAATAGTGTGAACTCAATTTTAATTTTATTGTTAACTTAAAGGTTTCAAATCTTTTTAGAATATGAGAGCACTAATAATAGTAGATATTCAGAACGACTTTTGTCCTGGTGGACTTTTAGCGGTAGAGGAAGGGGATACGGTGATTCCTATCATTAATAGTATTGCTGATAAATTTGATGTGGTTGTTCAAACCCAAGATTGGCACCCAGAAAATCATTCTTCATTTGCGAGTTCATATCCTGATAAAAACGAATATGAGGTCATTCAATTAGCTTATGGAAAACAGGTTTTGTGGCCCGATCACTGTGTTCAGAATACGAGTGGAGCCGATTTTCATACCGAATTGGAAATGAAGCATACTCAATTGATAATTCGAAAGGGTTTTAACCCAAAGATTGATTCTTATTCTGCTTTTTTTGAGAATGACCAAGTAACGACTACGGGTTTGAGTGGTTATCTAAAAGATAAAGGTGTTACGGATGTTTATATTTGTGGATTGGCTACAGATTTCTGCGTAAAATGGTCAGCTTTAGACGGAGTTAAGGAAGGTTTTGATGTAAAGGTGATTGCTGACGCATGCAGAGGAATTGACTTGAATGATTCTGTTAACTTGGCATGGGAGGAAATGAAGGATGCGGGAGTGAAGTTGATTGAAAGCGCTGCTATCTGATAACTTTTCAACTTTCTAATAATAAAATTAAAAGATACCATGATATTAAATTCAATTTTAGACAATGACTTTTATAAATTTACCATGCAAAATGCGGTGGTGAAACTCTTTCCTTATGCCAAAGCGAGGTATCAGTTTATTAATAGGGGAAAACATGAATTCCCTGATGGATTTTCAAAGGTTTTACAAGAAGAAGTTAATCAGATGATTCATTTGAGGTTGACAGCTTCTGAAAAGCAATTTCTTCAAAATACTTGTCCTTATTTGGACCCAACGTATATCGACTTTCTAAGTGGTTTTCAATATGATCCTTCGGAGGTGAGTATTGTTCAAAATGGTTCGGAGTTAGTAGTGACTATTGAAGGTAGTTGGTATAGAACTATTCTTTGGGAGGTTCCGATAATGGCCTTAATTAGTGAGTTGTATTATAAACAAACAGGACAAGATAGGCTTTCCGATGAAAAAGTGATAGAAATTGCTAAGGATAAGATTCTAAACTACAAGGAATTAGGTTTGAGAATTGCTGATTTTGGAACAAGAAGGCGCCACTCTTTGGCAGTGCAAAAAATGGTTATCAAAACCTTAAAGGAGAATGGGAAGGATACATTTATGGGAACGAGCAATGTTTCCTTAGCTCATGAATTTAACACCAAGCCAATCGGTACGCATGCACATGAATGGTTTATGTTTCATGCTGCTCGATACGGATTCAAAATGTCTAACGCAGTAGCATTGGAAAACTGGGTGAATGTATATCGTGGTGATTTAGGAATTGCTTTGTCTGATACCTATACTTCAAAAGTGTTTTTTGATAGTTTTGATAAAAAGTTTTCTAAACTTTTTGATGGTGTAAGGCATGACAGCGGTGATCCAATTGAATTTGCTAAAGAAACGATAGCACATTATCAATCTATGAATATTGATCCCTTGACAAAAGCGATTATCTTTTCAGATGGTTTGAATCCAGAAAAGGTGAGCGAAATTTCGGCGTTCTGTAAAGGGAAAATAGGAATGTCCTTCGGTATAGGAACAAATTTCACGAATGATGTTGGTTTAAAGCCGATGAATATTGTCTTGAAAATGACAGAGGCACTTCCTGAAAAGGGACACTGGACAGGGGTTGTGAAGCTATCTGACGAAAGAGGGAAATATACTGGTTCTCCAAAAATGATTGACTTAGCGAAACAGGTGCTTGAAATTGAAGATTAGGAAAACAATTGTAAGTTGTCCTAGTAGCAATTAACGGTTACTTAAAGCTCAAACTGAAGGATAGTCCAGGGGTTCGAACATCATGGAAAGCGGGTAGAATACTCAAAGATAAATCTTTTGAAACATCGAAGTTTACAAAGTGCGCCTCAACGTGTGCATCTAAAATATTAAGTCCGTAAACGATAATGAACGCGAAAATCATCAAATCTCTATTGGTTCTTTTACTTTCAAAAAGTGTTAGAACTCCTTGCTGGTCATAATTAGCATACTGAGGTAAGTCGGGATTAGGAAAACCATTTTCTGATCTAAAAGTATATTCTTTCTTTAAGGTTTTTTGTTCTATCTGATTTTTTATAGCAAAGTAACCGGTAGCACCAAGACCAGCATAGATTATGGGAACTTTCCAGAATGCTTTCTTTTTACCTTTAGGCATCGCCAAGTGATTGTAAATTTGTCCACCTCCAGGAATTAAAGAAAGTAAAGCTGCTTTTGTAGGAGAATGAACAGTATCCTTTACTTTTTTTGTAGAAGAAATAGTATCCTTTAGCATTGCTGTGCGTAACAGAAAATCAGTATTCATATCTTGTGCCTGCGCAAAAAACACACTGCTAAGTAAAAGGAAGACTAGAACAATTCTCATTGTTAGTTGTTCAAAATTTCTATAATTCTATTTAAGTCAACTTCAGAGTTGAAATTAATAATCAATTTACCGTTTCCGGAAGCTTGCTTTTTAATCTGAACTTTAGACGCCACTCGATTTGATAAGTCTTGAGAGAAGTTTCTTTGTGTTTCAGTGATGCTTGGGATTTCTTCCTTTTTCTTCACTTTCACTTCCTCCTCTTTACCATCTTCTTTGGCTTCTCTGATTATGTTTTCAACATCTCTTACAGAAAGTTCTTCTAAGATAACTCTATCGTAAAGTTTTAACTGCCATGCCTCGTCATCCACTCCAACAAGTGCACGTGCGTGTCCCATTGAAATTTCATTTTCTCTTACACCCAATTGGATTTTTGGAGGAAGTTTTAATAAACGTAAATGATTAGTAATCGAAGTACGGCTTTTTGAAATTTGTTTTGCTAACTGTTCCTGTGTTAAGTTACATTCTTGAATCAAGCGGTGATAAGAAAGTGCAACCTCGATTGCATTCAAGTCTTGACGTTGAATATTTTCAACAAGTGCCATTTCTAGCATTGTCTGGTCATTTGCTACACGAATGTAAGCAGGTACTTCAGTTAAGCCAGCTAATTGAGAAGCTCTAAAACGTCTTTCTCCTGAAATTAATTGGTATTTATCTCTACCTAGTTTTCTAACCGTTAAAGGTTGAATAATTCCGTGCGTTGCAATAGAGTGTCTCAATTCTTCAAGCGCCTCCTCTTCAAAATGAGTTCTTGGATTGAAAGGGTTGGCTTCAATACTAGAAATAGGTAATACGGCAACAGAACCCAAAACTGATGGGTCTGAAATATCTCTTGACGTTATGTCTGTTCTCGAACTTT
Organism: Brumimicrobium sp.; assembly: GCA_035497735.1. Classification (GTDB taxonomy): domain Bacteria; phylum Bacteroidota; class Bacteroidia; order Flavobacteriales_D; family Crocinitomicaceae; genus Brumimicrobium. The sequence continues at coordinate 154,467 of DATJCX010000071.1, forward strand.
CTAAAAGTGCACTTAAACCTTTACCAAGTGCTGGGCGTTTTTTAGAATTAGCGCTCATCTTCTAAAGAAATTTTATTGTTATTGTCTTCTGAAATTTTTGCAGCCTCCTGATTTTGTACAATCTCTTTGGCAAGGTTAAGATAATTAACCGCTCCTTTACTTGATGCATCATGCATGATGATTGTAGAACCAAACGAAGGTGCTTCTGCAAGATTTGTGTTTCTGTGAATCATTGTATCAAAAACTAAGTCCTGGAAGTGTGTTTTTAATTCCTCTACAACTTGATTCGCTAAACGTAATCTTGTATCGTAAAGGGTAACTAAAAGACCTTCGATGTCTAAATCTGGATTTAGTCTTGTTTGAATAATTTTAATCGTATTTAATAATTTTCCTAAACCTTCTAATGAATAGTATTCTGATTGAACTGGAATAATCACTGAGTCAGCAGCAGTTAACGCGTTAACTGTAATCAGTCCCAAAGAAGGAGAGCAGTCAATAAGTATGTAATCGTACTTGTCAACTAATTTATCCAATACTGCCTTCATCATGTATTCACGATTTGGCACATTTATCATTTCCAGTTCCGCACCAACTAAGTCAATGTGAGAAGGAAGAATATCTAAATTAGGGTTTTCAGTTGTTAAAATAACTTCTGATGGATGAACGCCATTGATGAGGCAGTCATATAGATTTCTTGTCTGTTTTGGATTAAAGCCAACACCCGACGTCGCGTTCGCTTGAGGGTCTGCATCTATAATCAAAGTTTTGTACTCCAACACTCCCAAACTTCCACCTAAATTAACGGCCGTAGTTGTTTTTCCTACCCCTCCTTTTTGATTTGCAATTGCAATAATTTTCCCCATATTTTTTTATACTTGTATTAAATAAGTCAACCGATCACAAGATACGTAATTTAACGATATTGAATAATGAAAATGTAGAAATTAGTTTTTATAAATCATCGAAATCTACTGATGAATAGTTGTCTGTAGATTCGTAATCTTCTGTTACATAGTCTCCATCCTGCTTCAATTCATCGATTTTTAAAATGACCTCTTTTAAGGCATCGCTAAATTTTTCAAAATCTTCTTTATATAAGAATATCTTATGTTTTTGGAAAGATGATTTCCCGTTTTGGAAAGTCTTTTTACTCTCTGTTACTGTTAGATATAAATCGTTCCCTTTCGTTGCCTTTACATCAAAAAAGTAAGTTCTTTTTCCCGCACGTACTACGTGTGAGTATACTTCTTGGCTTCCTTCATAGTTCATCTCCTCGTTCATCTCCTAGTTTTTAGTTTTAATTGACCAAGATACAAATATTCTTTTTTTTAAGCTTACTTGCAAGTGTTTTTATATTATGTTGATAACTTTGCATTGTTGGAATTGATTTGTAAACTTGTAATATTATCATTGTCAATGACTAAGAATCTCATATTTGTTCTCCTAAGCCTTTTAGTTTTTTCTTGTTCTATTGAAAGAGAGAAGGAAGAACTTAATGCCGATAAAGTACCTAAGGATACAACTTTATCATTGGATTTAGTTGATGATGTTTTACAGGAAGAACCTGTTATCAGTGAACTTGAATTGAAATTGATAGAGGCTGGCTTGGTGAATGTTCAGGATGTAGATTCTACTATTCAAGTGGATGTGAAATACGCTAGTACAGACAATTTTATGGGAATAGTGCTGTATGATGGCTTCCATAAAGTATATCTTCAGTCTGAAGTCGCTGAGAAACTTTCAATCGCACAAAAAGCTTTAAAAAATATTGATGAAAACCTAACGCTTTTAGTTTTTGACGGAGCAAGACCAAGAAGTGTACAACAATTGATGTGGGATGCCTTGGATACAATTCCTGTTAATGAGCGAACGAAGTTTGTTAGTAATCCGAAAAATGGTAGTATTCATAATTATGGTTGCGCTGTTGATTTGACGATTGCAAATGTAACTACTGGAGAATGGTTGGATATGGGAGCAGGGTATGATGATATTCGTAAAATTGCTTATCCACGACATGAAGAACATTATTTAAAGTTAGGGGAATTGACAAATCAGCAAATTGAGAATCGAAAATTATTAAGAAAAGTAATGAAACAAGGTGGTTTTTGGGTGATTCAAACGGAATGGTGGCACTTTAATGCTTATACCCGAGATAAGGCCAAGCAGCTGTTTGAAATTATTGAATAATCAATTTATTTTCAAAAAAAAAGGAGTCTCAAGTCGTGACCTGAAACTCCCGTAAAATTATCTATTCTTCTGCTTATTTCTTTAAACTGTTTGCAAAATCTATCGCATCCTTATATTCCTTTTCCAAGCGATTTGTTAGTTCACTAACTGAAGGTACGTCCTTGATAGTTGTTACACCATGTCCAGCCGACCAAATATCTTTCCATGCTTTCGCATCGTCTTGAGAAAGTTTAGAAAAGTCTTCTTCTTTTTGTTGTGTAATATCAATTCCTGCGTTAGAAATACTTTTAACTAAGAAGTTTCCAGGTACGCCAGAAACTCCTGGTGTATATACAACATCGCCAATTTCTGACTCAATAATCATTTGCTTATATTCCTCTTGCGCAAGACATTCTTTGGTATTGATAAAACGCGTTCCCATATATGCAAAATCTGCACCTACCATTTGAGCTGCCAGCACTTCATTTCCTGAATTGATACTGCCCGCCATTAAAACAGCTCCATTGTAAAATGATTTAACTTCATTTACTAAAGCGAATGGATGAGAAGTACCAGCGTGACCACCAGCTCCTGCAGAAACACATATGATCCCATCTACTCCAGCTTCAGCAGCTTTTTCAGCGTGACGTTTTTTTACAACATCATGAAAAACTAAACCACCATATCCGTGTACAGCATCTACTAGTTCTTTAACAGCTCCTAGCGAAGTTATGATTAACGGAACTTTATATTTTGCACAAATCATTAAATCTGTTTGAACACGTGGATTAGTACGGTTGACAATAATGTTCACTCCGTAGGGTGCAGGCTTTTTACCTGTTTCTTCTTCAAACATTTTTAATTCTGTTGTTATTTCAATCAACATATTTTCAAAGTCTTCTGGAGTTCTTCCATTTAGAGAAGGGAAAGTACCAACCATGCCATTTTTACAAGCTTCAATTACCAGTTTTGTACCTGATACGATAAACATGGGTGCAACTATAACCGGTAATCTTAACCTGTCTTTTAATTCTTGTATTGTCATTCTATTATTTTTTAAGTCTTAAAAGTACAAAACAAAGCTGAATCTTTTGTTAAATCAAGCTAGCTTTTATTAATTCTATTTGATTTTATTTTTCTATAAATTTATCCAAATAAAAAAAAGGATGGCCAATTGGTCATCCTTTTATAAGATCACATTTAATCTTCGCTTTTTCTATAACCGTTTCATAAAGAAATGGTTTTAATAAAAGCAGTTAAATATTACTTTAATTCTTTAAGTAAAGCCTCTCCTTTACGAGCGTACTCGTCGTAGTTTTGCTTTTTTGCAGCTTGAATAGTTTCTTCTGCAGCTTTCATTGCTTCATCTGTTTTGTTTAACTTCTTAAGAATCAATGCCTTTGTATAGATGTAGTATGCCGGTGCATCACCTTTTAAATCTATTGCTTTGTTCATGTATTCTAAAGCTGACTCTAATTCGATTTCTTCATTTAAGAAGTACGAAGCAGATCTGAAAAAGTCTGGCTCAGTTGGTTTAGCAGCCATTACTTCTTTGATTGACTCAACAGTTAACTCTCTAGTTGGAAGTTCAACTTTGATTGCTACATTAGAGTTCTCCCATGCAATGTTCATAATGAAGTCATTCGTAGCCAAATTGTCAAATGAAATTGTGAAAGTTTCAACTTTGTTATCTAGTTTTTGAACTGGAATTCTAACTTCAGCGACAATCAATTTTCTTTCTAATTTTTTTGGTGTACCCCAGTTTTTAGTGTTGTCATATAGGTGAATAACCCACTCATTTTTACTAGGTGTCGCAAACATTGCATAAGTACCTGGTTTAACATTTGTACCGTTAAACTTAATTGGCGTATCAAATGAAATTGTCGTGTTTTCGTTAGCTCCAAATCTCCATAATTCATTCTCACGGATGATTCCTCCAAACAATTCTCTTCCTTTTAAAGAAGGGCGTGAGTAAGCTACTTCAAAATTTGTTAATCCAACAGTTTGTGCAGTAACTGCTTTTGGACTTGGTGCAGGTGTTTTAACTTGTGTTTGAGCATCAGCCATAAAACCTACAGCTAATCCTAAAAATAATAAGATAGTTTTTTTCATAATTTTTTATTTATTTATGTTTCAAATATACAAATTTGATTTCATTAATTTGGAATTATTATAGATAATGAAAGCTATTTTAATATCTTTAACAGTTCAAAATCCAAAATCCTGAATTCAGGTAGAATAATAACTATGGAAAACCCTTTATATCAAGATAGTGGTCATCAATTGGTGGAATTAGCCAATATGAGAATGCCTTATGGGAAATACCAAGGGCGCTATTTGGTCGATTTACCTGAACATTATATCGTATGGTATAAAGGAAAAGGATTTCCTAATGGGAAACTAGGTCAACAGTTGGAGATGATATACGAAATTCAACTAAATGGTCTTGAGTATTTATTGCGACCATTAATTCGAAAATAAGTAATAAAAAAAGGCTAAAGAATGAATCCCTAGCCTTTTGGTTATTTATAAATTATTTTCTTATTCTTCTGTAAACTTATCCATTACTGCGTGTGTAACGCCTGAAGCGCTAAATCCTCCATCGTGGAATAAGTTCTGCATCGTCACATACTTTGTGTAATCAGAGAACATTGAGATACAGTATTGAGCACAAGCTTCAGCTGGTGCATTTCCTAGTGGACTCATACTGTCTCCAAATGCTAAGAATTCCTTGAATCCATTAATTCCTTGTCCTGCTGTTGTTGCAGTTGGTGACTGAGAAATTGTGTTAATTCTTACTTTCTTCTTTAATCCGTAATGGAAACCAAAACTACGTGAAATTGATTCCAATAACGATTTAGCATCTGCCATATCTCCATAGTCAGGAAATACTCTTTGTGCTGCAATATACGTTAGTGCAACAACAGAACCCCACTCATTGATAGCGTCTTTTCTCATCGATACTGCAAGAATCTTGTGCAATGATGTAGCCGAAACATTCATTGTTTGCTCGTAGTAATTATAGTTGACATCTGTGTAATGCTTACCTTTTCTAACGTTAGGAGACATTCCAATAGAGTGTAGGATGAAATCTATTTTTCCACCTAAAATTTCCATTGATTTCTCAATTAGATTCTCTATGTCCTCCTCGCTTGTTGCATCAGCTGGGATGATTTGACTATTCGTTTTCTTAGCTAATTCATTGATTTCTCCCATTCTCATTGCTACTGGAGCATTGGTTAAAACGAATTCTGCTCCTTCTGCGTGAGCAAGTTCTGCGACCTTCCATGCAATTGACATTTCGTTCAATGCTCCGAAGATAATACCGCGCTTTCCTTTTAATAAATTGTGTGCCATATTTATTTCTTTGTAATGCAAATTTAGAATTATTCTTGAAATATAAGTGTTTTTATAAATAAAGAAGAAATTGAAGGAGATAAAAACTCTGTAGGAATGCGCTGAGTCCTGCATGTAACTTACTTTAAATACTTGTTTTTAACTGAGTAAATAGAACCATGTTTCTATCTTTAAACTATTCATAGTTATGACTATACGATAGTGCAACTGCTACTGTTTAGCTAGGATATTCTATTTGTCTTCGGAATAAAATAGAATTTTCTATAAAGCAAAACAAAATATTATTTTAAGTGTTTTAATTTATTAAATACAACTTAAACCCCTATCTTAGTAGATAGGTATTAAGTCGCAAAAAGAAATCGCATCATGTCTAGCAATGAGAATAAAGAGAACGAAGAATTTATCAACCCAATCGATCCAGATAAAATAACGGAAGCACCACACAGTTTGCCATACCCTCATACTGTCGGTAGCGCTTTGGTGAAACCTGAGGATTTAGGAAAATTGAAAGGTCGTTCACTGAATGCGATGGAGCATCAAACAGATATGCAATTGCAGCAGATTTATGAGCAAATGAATCTATTAGCTTCTCAGGCTAAAAAACTGCAGGATAGAAAGATTATTTCAGAGTTGATCTATACAGCCGAAATGCGTTTTGAACCATTGATTAATCATGTTTATCATCTATATCAAAGAGATGATAGCAGCTATGTTTTGTCGCTCATCGAACCTGAACAATGGGGAAGGTCGAAAAAATCGTATGAATTTGTCGCAACCGTTAGATTGTTAGCAGACCATACATGGGAAATTCTTGCTAAAGAAAAGGATTTCGAGTAAATCTTGTTGAATTATCCTATTCCATTGAATCTTCAGTTACTTTTTCAGTAAATCTACTGGACATCTGTTTTTCTGTAGTTGTTTTTTTTAAATTCCTAAATTTTATTGACTGATTAATGTTTTCTTTTTTTAATTTTGGATAAATTTGTCCGAATTAGAAATGGACGGATGAAATTTAAACTGAAAAACAATTAAAAATTTTAGACAAAATGGAATATACAGAGGATATACGAGAAGAAGTTAAGCAGATTTATGGCGGTGACTTTCAAATGGGAGAGCATATTTATATGGTAATGGGGAAGTTAAACGGAAGAACGGTTTGTCTTTCTGTTGCCTACAAAATTGATTATTGTTTTAAAAAAGCAACACAGTTTGTTGAAGAGGATAATAATTTGCGTTTTTCTCATATTAACAAAGTTAGAGTAGGAGAGACTTCACCTTGTTGTCGTTTTGATATTGATGAAGTTGTTTTGAATAACTAGACTTGACATTTAGGAGCGTTGCAACAATTGTTACGCAATGAATCAGCTATTATTGGTAATATTGTTTCATATTCAAAGAGATATTGATAAATTTACTTATTTAAAATAGTTGAAGATGGATGCACAAAAGACAGTTTATTTGAATACCGCAGGAGTTGGTTTGGTTTCACCAGAATCAATTCAGGCAGCACAAAAGTTTCAAGAAGGAACGTTGACCAACCCAATGAAGACTTTCCAACATTGGATGCAGCATGACTTGCCTAATTTACGTAAGAAAACAGCGCAGTTAATTGGCACTTCTCCGGAAAACGTCGCTTTTGTTCCCAACTTCACCTATGGATTGGCAGCTGTTTTAGATAGTTTGCGGCCACAAATTAAAAGAGTATTGATGTTTGAAGAGGATTACCCTTCTTTAACCATGCCTATGGAAATGGGCGATTTTGAAACTTATTACGTTAAAAGTATCGACCATTTTTCGATTAATTTGAATCGTATTATCGATATGGCTGAGAAGCATAAGGTAGAAGCAATTGTTATCAGTAATGTTCAGTTCTTAAATGGTTTTACGCTCGACATTGCAACTTTAGGGAATTTCTGCAAGGTGCATGATATCATTCTAATTGTTGATGCTACGCAAAGTTTAGGAGCAATTGACATGAATTTCGATGAATTGAATGTTGATGTGATGATTAGCAGTAGCTATAAATGGTTGAATGGTGGTCCGGGCTCTGCTGTTCTAGCCTTTAAAACGTCATTCTTTCAAAGGTTTATCCCTAGATTTGCTGGTTTTGGAAGTATTGATAAAACTTCTAAAACTTGGTCTTATACGCCATCATTCGCTAGTTACGAAGGTGGACATCTCAACCCTTTGGGCTTGTTGCAATTGGAAAAAGCGATCGAACAGCGATTGGAGATGGGTGTGAAAAAGGTAGAGGCACACAATAAAGCTTTGATTAAGCGATTAAGGGAAGGCTTGAGAAATACTTCCTTTAAAGTTAGAGGTGGAAACGATATGCAACATCTTTCTACTATTTTAACTTTCGAAGCCGACGAATACATTCATGGATATTTGCAGGAGCACGGTTTTGCCGTTACTTGGCGAAAAGGATTGATAAGAGTAAGTCCTCATTTTTATAATACAACGACTGATATTGATGAGTTTGTTCAAGCATTAATCGATTGGGAAAAAGGAGACTTTTAATAAAGAGAATATAAGTGTTAAAAAAAAATAGGGCTTTCCATAAAGGAAGCCCTATTCTTTTAGTTATAAATACTTGACTGATTAACTAATCTTATTTCTTAAACTAGTCCAACTCCCAGCGTTATAAGCTGTAAATCCTTTTGATTTCAGCATTCTAGACGCTGCTCCACTACGTGCACCACTTGCGCAACATAATACGATTGGTGTCTCCTTCTTAAACCTGTTTGCTTCGTTTGAAATTCTATCCAAAGGAATGCATTTAGCACCTTTTACGTGCCCTCCTTTAAATTCAGCTTGTGAACGAACATCAATAATTAACGCTCCATTTTTAACTAATTCCTTTAAGTCGGGAGCTGGTTGTAAACCAAATAACTTTCTAAAAAAACTCATATTATTTTCTGTGTATTAACTTGATAGAGTGCAAAGTTGAAAAATAACGCGAGTAAAAGCAGTAACTAATGTTACATAGCGATAGCTGAAATAGCCATCTCGTAATTTGGTTCTTGGCCGATTTCTGGAACTTGCTCTGTATGAATAACTTTTCCTTCTGGATTAACAATGATGACTGCTCTGCTTAATAATCCTTTTAATGGGCCATTCGCAATCTCTAGTCCAAACTCGTGACCGAAATTTGTTCTGAAGTCTGATAAGTTAATAACGTTTTCAATTCCTTCTGAACTACAAAATTTTGCTTGTGCAAACGGGAGGTCTTTAGAAATACATAAAACCTTTGTATTTTCCATACTCGCTGCTTTCTCATTAAATGTTCTCACCGATTGCGCACAAACTGGTGTGTCAATACTTGGGAAAATATTCAATACTAAAAACTGTCCTTTATAATCGTCTAAAGTTTTTTCATCTAAACTTCCATCTGTTAATGTGAAGTTTTTTAATTCTGACCCTACTTCTGGTAATTTTCCAACTGTTTGAAATTCATTACCCTTTAATGTGATTGTTGTTCCCATAATTTCTATATTTAAATTGTTTGTTGTTTTATTATTTTGCGTTTCTTCGCTTGCAATCTCCGTTTTTTCTGTAGTTGTATTGCAACTCGAAAATGTTGTCGCAGTAAATAGAATAGCACCTAATGCTATCAGCGTAATTTTATTCTGTTTCATTCTTGTAAATTAGTATGTAAATATAACACTTATAAAAAGTTTTTGTTTCTAAATGAATGGAATATATTTTGACAGAGGTTAATTAATAAAAACTTAATGAGTGGGTAAGTGCTTAAAACTTGGGAGGTAAGTTAAAACACCTTTAAATTTTAAGATTAAAGTATTTTTTATTTATTAGCTATTTACTTCGCTACGCTGATCTCTAGCTTCTTTTTTATTCAAAAATTTAGAGTAGAATCCCTAAACTGTAACTAATGTAACCAAAACATCTACAGAGCTTTCGTACCTTTGTGCTACTAAGTTAAAAGTTATAATAAAAATTAATAAAAGATAGAAATGGCTACAATTCAATTGAATAAAGAAATGTTTTTAGAAAAAGTTGCTAATTACGAAGAGAATCCATCTGAGTGGAATTACTTAGGGGATAAACCTTGTATTATCGATTTTTACGCAGACTGGTGTGGACCTTGTAAAATGGTAGCTCCAATTTTAGAAGAACTAGCAACAGAGTATAAGGAAGACATTTATATTTACAAAGTTGATACAGAAGTAGAGCAGGAATTAGCTGGAGTATTTGGAATTAGAAGTATTCCTACAATCTTATTCTGCCCAAAAGGAGAAGTTCCTCAAAAAGCTGCGGGTGCTTTGCCAAAAGATGCATTCAAACAAGCAATTGATGAAGTTCTATTAAAGAAATAAAAAACACAAGATTATGGAAGGGAAAGACATGTTTATAGAAAACGAAAGTGCGTACGGTTTTGAGGAAACTGTAGAGAAGTTCGAACAAGCTGTAAAAAGTGAAAGTTGGGGAATGATTCATACCTATGACTTACAAGAGATTTTGGAAGGAAAAGGGTTTGAAGTTGAAGCGACCAAGGTGTTTTCAATTTGTAAACCTCCTTATGCAAATAAATTATTGTCAAATGACGATCTGAAGATATTTTCAAGTCTAATGCCATGTCGTGTTTCCGTTACACAAAAAGAAAATGGAAAGACCTATGTTTCAAGAATGAATTTTGAAGCACTTGCTAGCACAATAGGTGGAGACGTCGGAGATATTATGGGAGATGCTTATAAGGAAGTTGAGCGAATGCTGACTTCTGTCGTAAGATAATTTAACCCCATTTTTAGTTAAACCCAAGCTCAATGATTTTTCGTTGGGCTTTTTTATGCCTATAGGGTTAATTTATAAGAACTAATTCACTACATTTGGGCTGATAAATTAATGTTTTAAATTCAACGTCATGATACACGATTTCAGTAAAGTTCCTTCAGTATTTAATCAGTATATAAAAGAAATTAGGGATGTCGAAATCCAAGGAGATTCTTTGAGATTCCGTAGAAATATGGAAAGAATTGGCGAATTAATGGCCTATGAAATTTCTAAAACTTTTGAATATGCAAAAGAAGAAGTGACGACTCCTTTAGGAGTAGCTGAAGTTGAAGTAATTGTGGATAAACCTATCTTGACAACGATTTTAAGAGCGGGGCTAGCAATGCATCAAGGAATGTTAAATGTTTTTGATCATTCGGAATCGGCTTTCGTTTCTGCTTATAGAAAATATAAAAAGTCGAATAAATTTGACGTTTTTGTTCAGTATATGGCAGTTCCTAATATCAATGATAAAGTCTTAATTATTAGCGACCCAATGTTGGCTACAGGCTCCTCTATGGTAGCAGTTATTGAAGAATTAATAAAGTTGGGTAAACCTAAGAGAATTATCGTTTGTATCGCTGTGGCAACACAAGAAGCAATTGATTACTTGAAAGAGAGTGTCTCTGTTGATTTTGATTTATATGTAGGTGCAGTCGATACTGAATTAACTGCCCAAGCTTATATTGTTCCAGGATTGGGAGATGCTGGTGATTTAGCATACGGACAAAAAAACAATCATGATTTGGAGTAAATATTTTAGTCTTTTTCTTGCTTCTACTGTAAAGTTTATGTTTGCCCCGCTAGGTGGAATTCCTTTGAAATTATCTTTTATGGAAACCTATCTTTCCTGCGTTGCAGGTGCGCTAACAACAGCAACTGTCTTTTTCTATGGCAGTGAATACTTTATAATCAGATCAATCAGGAGACAAGAAAGTAAAATTCAAAAAGCAATAGCTAGCGGGAAGAAAATTCCAACAAAAAAGAAGTTTACTTTTGCCAATAAGTTGATTGTGAGGATTAAAAAAGCCTTTGGTATCTATGGGATTTGCTTATGGGCACCATTGTTTTTATCCATTCCGGGAGGATCAATTGTCTCAGCTAAATTTTACGGAAAAGACAAAAGAGCATTCCCTTTAATTGTTGCCGGAGTCTTCTTAAATGGATTTATAATTTCCTCTTTGGTTTATCTAAAGGAATTTTTTAATTAATTTTACACTACATTTAAAAATGGCTAACAATTCATTTGCTGGCTAAAATCTAACAACAGAAACTAAGTACGAATATGGATTGGAAAGGAAGAAGGAAAAGTGGTAACATGGAAGACCGTCGCGGAATTTCAGCTGGTAAAGCTGCTGCAGGTGGTGGGTTAATTGCTGTGATAGTATTACTTTTGCAGTTTTTTGGAGGTGAAACAGGCCAACAATTAGCGCCACTTATTGAGCAATTTGCAGGTAATCAAAATACAGAGATAGTTACAAGAGAACTAACTGCCAAGGAAATTGAAACAGGTGAATTTGTCGCTACCGTTTTAGCAGATACAGAAGATGTTTGGCATAAAATATTTAAAGAAAATAATTTAGGGGAATACATAGAACCTAAGGTAGTATTGTTTACAGAGCAAGTAAATACAGCTTGTGGAGCAGCGACTTCGTCTGTTGGTCCTTTCTACTGTCCAGCAGACCAAATTGTCTATATGGATTTAGATTTCTTTGAAGAATTAAAAACGAGATTTGGAGCAAAAGGTGGAGATTTCGCTATTGCTTATGTTATTGGACACGAAATAGGCCACCACATTCAAACAATTCTAGGTACGAATGCAGAAGTGTCTAATTTGCAGAGAAAATCTGATAAGGTGAAAGCCAATAAGTTGTCAGTCGGACTGGAACTTCAAGCAGACTTCTATGCAGGTGTTTGGGCACATCATATTAAAAAGTACATCGATGCCCAAGATATTGATGAAGCATTAAGCGCAGCGCATGCAGTTGGTGATGATGCCATTCAAAAAAGAATGCAAGGTCATGTTGTTCCAGATTCTTTTACTCATGGAACATCTGAACAAAGAAAAAGATGGTTTACAAAGGGCTTTCAAACTGGAGATATCAAGCAAGGAAATACTTTTGATGAGGTCCTGAATTAAATGGAATAATATGATAAAAGCAATGTTGTTAGTTGGACTTGGTGGGGGAGTTGGGAGTATGTTTCGCTATTCTATTTCTGTTCTTTTCAATAAGTTTTCTACAACTTTATTTCCTTGGCCAACTTTTATTGTTAATGTTTTGGGTAGTTTTTTAATGGGTCTGCTAATCAGTTACTTCGGCCGTAGTCTTGTTGTAAGTCCGAATTTGAAATTGTTGCTTGTTGCAGGGTTTTGTGGAGGATTTACTACCTTTTCTACCTTTTCAATTGAAGGTCTAAATTTGCTTAATAGTGGAAATACAACCATCGCTTTAACATATATACTGGGAAGTGTTTTCTTTGGATTAATTGCTGTGTGGCTGGGAGTAACAATAGGAAAATAAAATATTTACTTTAATTATCTTTCTACTTATTCTTTTAAAGATTGAAATTTAACTTATATTAGAACATTCTTATTTTATTGTAAGTTGTCTTATGGAACAAGATATATTATTTAAAGAGACGCAGAAGTTTGATCAGTGGTGGTTAAAAGTTTTACTTTTAGGCATCAATCTGTTGTTTTTATACGGAATTTATGGTCAAATGTTCTTAGGAGGACTGTTTGGTTCAAATCCTATGAGTAATTTAGGTTTAATCCTTGTTACACTGCTGTCTATCTCAGCATCAATTCTCTTGTTACAAGTAAAATTAAAAACATTAATCAAAGCTGATGGTGTCTATTTTCGCTTTTATCCACTACAAAGGGAGTTTAAATTCTATCCATGGGAAGAAATTTTGAAATCGCGCGTTAGAGAATATTCGCCACTAAAGGAATTTGGAGGCTGGGGATGGCGATTTAGCGTTCTCGGTAAAGGTATCGCTTATACTGTTTCTGGAAATCAAGGACTGCAACTCAAACTTAAAGGGAATAAAAGAGTTCTTATCGGTACCAATAAACCAGAGGAATTAAAGAAAGTTTTACAAGATTTAAATAAATGCACACAATAAACCTAAGAGAAAGAGGTTTATCATTTCAATATAAATAGTAAAGAAATGAATAGCCGTCTTTTAATGCTTCTACTGCTATCATTCGTTTTTCAATCTTGCAAGGTTGGGCGTATGGTCTGGTTCAATATACCAAGCATTAAAGATCATAGAATTTTCGAAAGTCATACCATTTCCCAAGGAGAAGAACTTTTTTGTTTCACACCTTCCAATAGAAATGAATTGCCTTACGCGATTGAGACGCAAGGAAAAAAAGAGATCCTTCAAGATATCTTTAAGAAGACAAAAACAGTTGCTTTCTTAGTCATACGCAACGATTCCATTATCAATGAAAGTTACTTTAAGGAATACGATGAAGCATCCATTGTTGCGTCTTTTTCAATGTCAAAATCAATTACCTCAATCTTGATAGGATGCGCTATAGATGATGGTTTGATACAATCAATCGATGAGCCAATCACCAATTACATTCCAGAGTTAAAAGCGCAAGGATTTGAGAAAGTTCATATCGAACATCTATTACAGATGACTTCAGGAATAAAGTTTAATGAAGGATACTTCAATCCATTTGGAAAGGTTGCTACTTACTATTATGGAAAGGATTTGCGTAAGGAAATCTTAAAGTTGACGCTTGAGAAAGAACCTGGAACTGAGTTTAAGTATAAGAGTGGAAATTCTCAATTACTGGGATTTGTTTTAGAAAGAGCTTTAAAAGATAAAACGATTTCAGCCTACTTGGAAGAAAAACTCTGGCTACCTATGGGAATGGAGTACGATGCAAGTTGGAGTATTGATAGTGAGAAAAGCGGACTAGAGAAAACTTTCTGCTGTTTGAATGCACGTGCCATAGATTTTGCTAAAATAGGAAGACTCTATTTAAACAAAGGGAACTGGGAAGGACAACAATTAGTTTCAGAAGAGTGGGTTGCTGAATCTACAAAACGTTCGAATGCCAATGGCGCCGCTAATTACTATCAATATCAATGGTGGTTGCCTTATAACAATGGCTCTTTTATGGCAGAAGGTATTCTAGGGCAATTTATCTACGTTTATCCTGAAAAGAATCTAATAATTGTTCGATTGGGAAAGAAGTTAGGGAAAACCGATTGGTGGGCTGTACTGAATTCTATGGCGAAGTATTACTAGATACCAAATGTTATTTATTGATGTGTATTTAATAAATTTTTAAAAAAAATACGTATATTTACCAAATAAATTTACAATTAATTTAATAATCAATATTTATGAAAAAAGTATCCTTTTTAGTTGCAACTGCTTTGATGTTTTCAATGGCTAGTTGTGACAATGCTACTGAAGAAGTAGTGACAGAAGAAATAGAAATGCATGATCATAATCATGATGAAGAAGAAGAAGATCACCACCACCATGATGCTGACGATGAAGAGTTAGTGTTGAACGACGGTGAAAGATGGGTGATTAACGATGAAATGAAACCACATCTTAGCCAGCAAGAGGAAATAATAGCAGACTATATTGCTGCAAAGTCAGATAATTACGCTAAGTTGGCAGAAGATCTAAAAACGCACAACGCTTCTTTGATCAAGAGTTGTACAATGGATGGTAAAAGTCATGATGAATTACATAAATGGTTGCACCCACATATTGAATTGCTAGGAGATTTAGGTAAAGCCGAATCTGTTGATGAAGCGAATGAAGTAATTGAGGAATTGAATGAATCTTTCGAAACATTCCATGCATACTTTCAATAGATAATCTTTAAAGATTACTTTTATAAAGTAGCTCTTTCAGATGAGAATGCTTTATAATAGCTTGTGGATGGTTCAAAATTGAGTAAGATGTTAGGCTTTTAAATTGAGAACGAAAGGAGCATATATTAGTATGTGACTGAATTCGATATCTTAAAACAGCGCAGCAGTTTACCAATTTTGAGGCATCCATTTTTTGTTTTTTATAATAATTTAAGACTAAAAACTCTTTATATTTGTATAAAGTTAATATATTTGAAAGCAACTATTTAGAATCTTTCTAAATTAAAAGCGAAAAAATAAAATATATAAATATGGAAGAGCAAAATGATTTATTATTCCCTAAGCCAACGGCAGATTCAGCAAAGAAACGTGCAGCTTTGGCACCTAATCAGATTGATGCATGGAGAAAGTTCAGTAGAGCCGTTTTTAAAGACGGCGCTTTAGACGCAAAGACAAAGCACTTAATAGCGATATCCGTAGCGCATGTTACCCAATGTCCTTATTGTATTCGTGCGCATGTACCGCAAGCTTTGAAACTTGGTGCTACTCCGGAAGAAATAATGGAAGCGATTTGGGTAGCTGCTGCTGGAAGCGCTAGCGGTGGTTATCAACATGCAGCAATTTCCGTTCACCAAATGGAAATCAATGATGGCTTGCAAAAAGAGGACGGTGCAAAGTTCCCGGAAAATGATCCTATTATGGCTGCAAAAAAAGCCAAATTAGCACCTGATATTGTTGAAGCTTGGAGGGGATTAAGCAATAGCGTTTTTAAAGAAAACTTATTAAGCGAGAAGACTAAGCAGTTGATTGCTTTAGGGATTTCTCATGTCACGCAATGTTCCTACTGTATCAAAGGACATACAAAGATGGCGAATGTGAAAGGCGCTACAAATGAAGAGATGATGGAAGCAATCTGGGTAGCGTCAGAAATGCGTGCAGGTGCAGCTTATTCTTATTCTATTATAGCGTTTGACGAAATCGAAAAATACCAAGCTAAACAAGAGGGTAAAGTTTAATTTATGAAATTGATAAATAAAATTGCTGTTGTAACTGGCGTTAGTAGCGGACTAGGACTTGCGGTTACAACAGCCTTGTTAAACAAAGGTGTTCAAGTTTACGGAATCGCTAGAAATCGATTAAAACTTGAGGAAATTAAAACTCAGTTCGGAGAATTGTTTATTCCTGTTGCGTTAGACCTTGAAAAAGAAGAGGAACTTAATGAATGGATTAAGTCAACTTTTTCTGCTGAACATTATCCACATATTTTAATAAACAATGCGGGAACAAGTCAGTTTGCCAATGTAGATGAACTAAGTGCTGAAAAATGGCACCAAATGGTGAATGTTAACCTGAGTGCCGTTCATTTTCTAACTGCGGCTATCGTTCCTTTAATGAAGCTGGATGATATGAGTTCGCATATTATTAATATTGGCTCTATTTTAGGGAAAACAAGTGGTTCACAAAAGTCTGCTTATAGTGCAACCAAATTTGCCATTCAAGGTTATAGCGAAGCTTTATTTAAAGAATTACGCGGATTTAACATCAAGGTAACTTGCTTTAATCCCGGATCTATTGAAACAGACTTTTTTGATAGCTCAGGAATTAAGTCAAATGAAAGAATGTTGCACCCTGATGAATTGGCAGACACGCTTATTTATTTATTAGAAACGCCAGATAATGTTCTAATTGATGAATTGACGGTTAGACCGCTTCGACCTTAGCCATAAGAAGTGAATACAATTAGCTGATTTTTGTAGGAAGGGTACGCCGTTTTTAGATTATTCGTACTTTTACCAACAAAACATTAATTCATAATGGAAGCACCAAAACGTTTAGCGGTTAAATTAAATTCTAAAGCAGAAAGAAGTGTTAAGCAAGGTCATCCTTGGATATTTTCTGATAGCATTCTCAAGATAAAAGAGGGAGGGAAGACTGGTGATTTGGCAATTCTATTTGACTCAAAGACAGATAAAGCTTTTGCAATTGGACTTTTTGATGCAGATTCACCGATTCGTATCAAGGTTATTCACCATGATGGACCAGCGAAAATTGATGAGGCATTTTTTAAAAACAAATTAGAACATGCTTTCGAATTAAGAAAACCATTGTTGCGAACAAATACGAATGCGTATCGACTCCTCTTCGGAGAAAATGATGGTTTCCCAGGATTGATAGTTGATGTTTATAATAAAGTAGGCGTGCTCAAGTTGTATTCGGCGATTTGGTTTCCTTATTTGGAGATGATTATTCCACATATTGTGGCGATTGCCAAGTTAGACTGTTTGATTCTTCGATTAAGTCGTTCTCTTGAAAAAAGTGACGCACCTTATGAAGAAGGAACCATTCTCTATGGTGCCTTAGAAAATCCAGAAGTTGAATTTGTAGAATATGGGGTCCGATTTAAAACAGATGTATTACTTGGGCATAAAACTGGCTTCTTTTTAGACCACAGAGAGAATAGAAGACGCATCGGAAAGCTCTCGAAAGGAAAAACTGTGTTGGATGTCTTTTCTTATGCAGGTGGTTTCTCCATACATGCTTTGGCAGGTGGCGCAAAAGAAGTAACGAGCTTAGATTTAAGTAAACAAGCCCTTGAATTGGCGAAACAAAATGCCGAGTTAAATAAGCCTACAGGAAAACACTTTACTATTGCAGGTGATGCTTTTGAAGAATTAAAAACATTGATTCGTCAAGAAAAAAAATACGATGTGGTGATTATTGATCCACCATCTTTTGCAAAAAGTCAAGCGGAAAATGAAATAGCCAAGAAAAAATATGTAGAACTAACCGAAATAGGTATTCAATTAACTGAAAAAGGAGGTTTACTTTTATTAGCGTCTTGTTCATCTCGTGTAACAGAAGAAGAATTAAGAGAAATTCATAAAAGTGTTTTTTGGCGTTTAGGTGTGAATTATACATTAGAGGATTTCACCCAACACGATATCGACCATCCAATAGGTTTTGCAGAAGGTGCTTATTTAAAGTCTGGATATTACAGAATAAATAAATAGCTGATTGCTGTTCTTGTTGCCGAGAATAAAAATTAAGGCCATCATATTAGCCATTGAGCATTCAGTTATGAATGCTCTTTTTTTATTCCCTTAAGATTAGGATAAGCTTCTACAGTAAGCTTCTATCTGATTGTAATAGGATGTATTGTTTTTAAAATCAATCAGTTAATAGCTGCTTTAAACGCCCTTGAATTTGATGAGAAAATCAAAACAGGGGGTAACCACTAAAGCCGAACGATTAATTCTCCTGATATTTGTGGTGTGTCTTTGAGGAAACGAAAAGAATACTAAAAGTAAAGATTGAAAAATCGCTATCAACCGACCATTTAATCTACTAAGATAAATCATACTAATTTATAAAAAACCTACTCAAGAAAAGTTCTAACAAAAGTTAGAACTTTTTTTAAGTGTTGTAACGAGATTGGGGTAGGCTTTTAAAGCATTAAGTTTAAATTAAAATACATATATTTGAAAACATTATTATTATTATTATTATTATTATTAACACCTTTATTTTAATTACCTGACTGTACGATGAAACACTTTAAATTTATTGTATTTTTAAGTTTATTTGTTGCTTTTGTTTCTTGTGATAAGAAGCAAGAGCCAATTGTTCGCGTGAACAAAAGTGATGCTTTAACCACTGATGATTATCGAAAAGAATTCCCTGGGTTTTGGTGGCTTGAAAGGTCTAGAAACTTTAAGCATCCCGAATACCAAGATAGTTTTAATTACTATTTCAATAGTAGTCTTGAGAATAAGGAGTATGATCGAGCAGCGGCTTACATGATAGCATACGGAGATGCATTAGGGGTCATTTATAACTGCGATACTTCTTTTCGAAATAAATCCATAGATTTTTATGAAAAGTATGAAGAACATTTTACCAATGACACGAAGAGCCGATTGGCATATAACCTTGGTGGTCAAGCTTATTGCTTGAACGACGTAAAGGACAGTCAAAAATGGTATGGAAAAGCAGTTTCTATTCCAGCAGATGATAATTATCATAAACAGATTGTAGGTTTTAGTCATTTTGCAATGGCGCAGAATTATGCCAACTTAGGTGAGTTTGAAACAGCAGAAGAGCATCTTATTAAAGCTTCAAATATATTTATTGAAGTTGGAGATGAACGTAATCAAGCTACGGTTTATTTACTGTTGGAAGGAATATATAGCTATAACTCAGCTTACGAAGAGGCGGAGAAAACAATTAAAAAGGCCTTGGATATTTTAAGGTATGACTGTAGTTATCCTTTATTATTCTCAGCTTATAGTAGTTATATGCAGTTGAAAGTTGGAATGGGGGATTCACTTGGGGCAATTGCCTATGTGGATACTTTATCTCAAATGGAAGAGTGGAACCCTGAGTTCTACACGGATTATGATAGAGCATTGTTGAGTCAGTATAAGGTGTTTAAACATATTGTTTTAGAGGATTATGACTCTTCTATGTTTTATTTAGATAAAGCAAGGGAGATTACAGATAAAATGCACAATCCTGATATTAAAATGAGAACGCTTTTCCAAGAGGCTTCTGTTTCAAATCACTTTAAAAAACCATTAAAAGACCCTGCAGCAATTGAAGCCTTTTATGAAGAACTAGCAAGTGATGAAGTGCAAAATAGACAGTATATGTCGCAAATGGCTTCTGCATTGTTGAGGTATTATGAAATAACTGGGGATTATGCTAAGGCTTCTAAATATAGCCGCTTCTTAATTAATGATGTTAGTAAACTAGCGGAGGATAGAATGAAAGGGCGATTATTCGAGTTAGAAAAGAAATTTGAATTAGAGAAAAAGGAAAACAAAATTCTGCTACAACAAAAGGAAATAGATGAAAGAAATAAGCTAATTGTTAGTTTGGCAGTTGGTATAGTTTTCTTAATACTTGTTTTCTTGTTGATTATCGTTTGGATTAAGAATAGAAGTATCAACAAAGAAAAAGTATTGACGCAAAATTTCGCTTCTCAATTACTTTTTAAAACTGAGGAGGAAAGAAAAAGAATTGCATCAGAGTTACATGATAGTGTGAGTAATGAATTAGTGAACCTAAGACATGCGATAACGGTAGGAAACCTAAGCGTAAAAGAGAAGATTGATAATATTCTAGAAGAAGTTAGAAACATTAGTAGAAATATTAGTCCAACTTTATTTGATAGAGTAGGATTGAAAGAGAGTGTGGAACAACTCACGGAACGTATTCAGAATCAGCACCAATTCTTCCTGACTTCAGAAGTAAATTATTCAGGAACTTTAGAAAAGACTAAGGAATTACAAATATATCGTATTATTCAGGAAGCTATAACGAACACATTGAAGCATGCCGAAGCTGTTGCTGGTAAAATTGACATCTACGAAGACGATAAGAACGTATATGTTAAAGTTAAAGACAACGGTAAAGGATTTGATGTGGATACTATGTTAGAAAAAGGTAATTGCTTTGGATTGTTGAATATTACAGAAAGAGCAAAGTACTTAAACGGAACAGCACAATTTAAGTCTGGTAAAGAAGGTACTGAAATAATGATAACTATTCCAAAATAAAAATATATGCATTTCATTCTAGCCGAAGATCATCCGCTTTCGTTGTTAGGGACTCAGTTTCTGGTAGAAAGTATGGGGTTTATAGTTTTAAATAGTTTTGATAATGGCTTAGATGCCTTAGAAGCTATTAAAAGACAAAAACCTGAGTTTGCTGTTTTAGACATCAGTATGCCTAAAATGGACGGACTTGAAGTTGTAGAAAATGTTCGACTACACCAGGTTGAAACAAAGATTATTCTCTTAACTTCTCACAAAGAAAAAAGTATTTTCAATAAAGCTGAAGAGGTTGGAGCGAATGCTTATTTGTTAAAACAATATGCCTTAGATGAGTTAAAAGATTGTATTTTAACTTTGATTAAAGGGGATAAGTATAAAAGTCCAAAACTTCAGTTTGAATTAGAAGAAGATACTACCTTTCTTAAAAATAAAACATTAGAGAAATTAAGCTTTGCAGAAAGAAGGGTCTTTGAATTAATTATTCAACAGAAAACAACCAAAGAAATTGCGGAGTTACTTTTCTTAGCTGAAAAAACGATTGAAGGACATCGTTCTAATATTATTCTAAAACTAGGCATCGAATCTGAAAAGAATGCCTTGTTGAAATATGCAGCGCAATTTATTGAGAATTGATATGCGAATTGATAAAGGCTGTTGCTATTTTATCTCATATGATTTTTGTCATTTTATTTCTGTGAAATAATTCCTATTTTGTGAATACATTTTAAAGAATCAAATTAAATCGAAAACGAGATGAAGAAAATAATTGTTCCTACAGATTTTTCAGAAACAGCAGGCAGAGCTCAAAACTTTGCGATTCAATCTGCTAAATTATTTAATTCCAAAATTACCTTGCTCCATTCTTTTGAGATAGAAAAATTCTACTCTTCTGATTACATAGGATATAATAAGGATTTTGTTATTCAAATGGTAACGGATATCGAAAAATCACTTGATAGATTGCGTCGTCAATCCTTAAAAGAGGAACAAATTGAGGTGCAAACGTACCTTTCATCTTATAATTTGACCAATGCGATTAACAAACTGGCGGAAGAGAAAAATTCGGACATGGTTGTTATGGGAACATTGGGAGAGTCTGGATTAAAAGAGAAATTGTGGGGGAGTAGAACTTCTGAAGTTATCGGGAAGACAAGCACTCCTGTTATGGTAATTCCGCATGAATATGAATGGAAAAAACCAAGTAAAATTCTTTTTCTGACCAATCGCTTTGAAAGAAATGATGATATCCTAAATTATATCTTTGAGACATCAAACCTTTATATGGCAAGTGTAGAAGTTGGTGTGTTTACTGATATTGATGATGTTAAAGCTGAGAAGTTATTAGAGAATGAGCAAGACATTAATGAATATGCTGATTATATAAAAAACGAGCATTACGAAAAAACGATTAAAGCTGTTCACTTAAAAGGAGAAGACTTTGAGGATACGCTTCAAAAGTATGTAAAGGAGAATGATATTGATATGCTGGTAATGGTAACTTACCAAGGTGGTTTCTGGAAGCGACTTTTTAATCCTAGTAAAACAAAGCATTTAAGTTTCCATACGGATATTCCTTTATTGGCTATTCCTTTTAAATAGAAGAAAAACAAGATTTATAATTCAAACTATTTTATCATAAAGGCGCACTATTGCGCCTTTTTTTATAAAGAAACTTTAATAATTTCTTATTATCATTAAAATGACTTAAATTGCATTGAGGTATGATTGAATAATTTAAAATATTAGATTATGAAGACGATTATTGTGCCTACAGATTTTTCAGATACAGCGAAAAAAGCTCAAGATTTTGCGGTACAATCTGCAAAATTATTTGATTCCAAAATAACATTTTTACACTCTTTTGAGTTAGAGAAGTTCTATACCTCCGACTACATTGGCTATGAAAAAGACTTTGCCCACCAGATGGCAGTTTCAGCAGAAAAAAACTTAAACGAATTGAAGGATGAAGTGTTTAAGAATGAAAATGTATTAACAGAAACACTCTTGTCTTCTTATGGGATAACAGAGGCTATTAAAAGAGTGTCTGAAGAAAAAAAAGCAGATCTTATTATAATGGGAACACTGGGACAATCGGGAATTGGAGAACGAATTTGGGGAAGTAGAACCTCCGATGTTATCGGTCGAACAAAAACGCCAATCATGATCGTTCCTCATGAATATAGTTGGAAAAAACCTAGTAAGATATTGTTGTTAACCAATCATTTTGAGAAAAATCCAGGGATATTAAATTTTATATTTGAATTAGCTGGTTTGTATATGGCTGCAGTTGAGGTTGGAGTGTTTACAAATATCGATAATGAAAAAGCAGAGAAATTACTTCAAAACGAAAGGGATATCGCTGAATACGCGGACTATTTGAAGGAAACCTATCATGAAATGAATATAAAGTATACGCATTTAAAGGGTGACGACTTTGAAGAAGTACTGCATGGATATGTTGAAGAAAATGAAATTGATATGCTAGTGATGGTTACCTATCAAGGTGGGTTTTGGAAACGACTTTTTAATCCAAGCTTGACAAAAAGAATGAGTTATCATACAGAAATACCATTGTTAGCAATTCCTAACGAATAGAAAATGCTGACAGTGATAATTTCTTTTGATTTTATAGTTCTTACTTCGCGTTGATTTTCACAATTAACTTGGCGTAAAACGACCTTCCCGGGTTTTCAATTCCGTAGTTTTTCAAACGGGAAAGGTGATTGATGTATCTTTGGTTAAAAATATTTTTAACGCCTATCTGTAATTTTAAAGGAAGTTTTGTTCCGTAAGAAAGGCCAACACCTAAATCTACAACACTGTAATCTACCGATGCTTTCTCATAAGTTGAAACTTGGTTTTGAGGAAGGTAATAGTGATGCTGTAATACGATGTTGTCAACTTTAAACTTACTCTTCATTTCTAGTTGAGCGATGATTGAATTCGACCATCTAGGCTGTGGAACAAATGAAAATTCATCTGTTTGTTGGGCAATCATTCTCAAGTAGGAGAAAGTGCTTTCTATATGAAGGAAATGTGCGAAGTGAGGGTGATAGTGAACGCCAATATCCGAACCAACTTGTAGAACAGGTTTTGTTGATTGTTGATATTGATAAAGCTGTACATCATCAATTATTGAATCTTGCGCTTGGATATAAATGTAATCTTGAACTCCATTGATAAATGGATTAAATACAATCGATAAATGTTTTGCTGTATATTCATAAGCAACATCTAATTGTATTGCTTTCTCAGTTTTTAACTCTCTATTTCCCACTTCATATCTAAATGCTCCGTGATGCTCACCATCTGAAAGTAATTCAGAAAGATGAGGTATTCTGTAACCTGAAGTTGCATTAATTCTTAGAATATGTTCGCTTGTAATAGCATAGTTGCTACCGATAGAGAAATTTAATCCACCATAAGTCTGCGAGAAAGTCTCCTCAAACTTTTCATCTGTTGCAGACGAAACTATTCTTAAATCACCACGAAGTCCAGCTTGAAATCTCCACTTGTCTTTGTTCCAGTTTAAGATGAAGTATGCCCCGTTGTCATATTGAGTGGCGTCAGGCAACAATCTTTCTTCTGCCTCTACATCGTTGTTTTGTTTTAGAATCATCCCTTGAATTCCATAGGATAGCGACAAATTGTTTTTTAACCTTGTATCGATATTGATTCTGTAAGGCAAATTATAGGTCTTTATCGCCATTTCTAGATGCTCTTCATGCTCATGGTCTTCTTCTTCTTCTTCTTCTTCCCCATGGTCGTGGTCATGTTCATCTGAAAACTCAGCAAGACTATTTATCGTGAAACCTAAAGAAGCTTGTATGGTATGCTTTTTAAGTACGAATTTGTTCTCCCATGAAACAATATGGTCTCCTAAATTTTGTACATGGTCTGTTGGTATACGTTCTCTTTTGTCTGAAAGGAAAAATAGATCATCTAAATCTTCTGAATGTGCATGGCCAGGTATTCCTATTTTCGATTGAGAAAAATCGTATCGTAAAGTACTAATCCATACATTCTTGTGCCATCCTAAAGCAAGTTTTGCATTGATGTCTTGGTAACCTGAGTTGATAACGTATTGACCATTCCCAACTTGATAGTCAGCCGAATTTGAATAACGCGCACCAGCCAAGACTTTTAAGTTTTTTAAGCTACCGTTATAAAGCAAAGCGTTGGTAGTTCCCATTGTGTTTCTCTCAAATTGTGACTGAACTTCGATGGTATGTTTTCCTTGTTGTTCAAATTTTTCATTAGAAAGATAAATTACTCCACCTAAGGCATCTGATCCATATTGTAAAGAGGCTGGACCTTTTAAAACTTCTATTACGCCAATCCCTAATTCACTAACACCCATTCCGTGGTCACCTCCCCATTGCTGACCTTCTAAGCGTACACCATTCAGTAAAGTTAATATTCGAGCACCTTGTAAACCACGAATTACCGGTTTTGAAATTCCCAAACCTGTTGAAGAATTATAAACACCTGGTAAACTTTCTAACATGTGTCCCAAAGAAGTCTTTGGTATTTCATTGAGCTCTTCCATAGATTTTAACTCTACATGACTAACTGAATTACGTTTTAATTCGTTCTTTGAAGCGGTCACCTCTACCTCTTTCAAATCAAAATGTATCGATTTTAAAGTGATAACATTATCTTTGTTTTTTAGTAATACGCCTTCAAACGACTCAAAGCTATGTGCGGAAATCTGACATTTAACTTCCTGAGGAAATTCACCGATAATTTTGAAGTAACCATCAATGTCAGTTAAAGTTTGCGTGTTGTAGTCTACTAATCCAACCTTTGCTAAAGGGATTCCCTCCAATGTTTCTGAGTCAATTATTTGACCTGAAATCGATTGATTCCAAGCATATAGGCTACTAATTAAAGTTAAAATTAAAAGGGCTATTCTCATCTTATAAATCATTACAAATGCAACATTGTTGCAATTATAATCATTTTATTTGTTTCACAAAGCATAATTCGAGAATTTTAACAAAAAAGAAATTCTTCTTCCAAAAAATTAGGTTCGAAAATAATACATATCTTTATATTTAGTTAATAATCTATTTAGAAGAATGATATCAGAAGTTGACATTATATTACGCTTGGGGCTTGCTGCACTTTTTGGAAGTTTTATTGGATTAGAACGGGAGAGACAGTTTTGGGCTGCAGGTTTAAGAACACATATGATGGTGAGTGTCGGTGCTTGTTTGTTTATGATTGTTTCTAATTATGCAGCTTTTGAAGCTTTAAATTCTTCTACAGATCCAAGAATGCGGTTTGACCCAACAAGAATTGCAGCGCAAGTGGTAACGGGAATTGGTTTTATTGGCGCAGGAACAATTTTGTTTGTTCGTAAAGGTGTCGTTCGTGGATTAACGACTGCGGCCGGACTTTGGACGGTTTCTGCAATAGGTTTAGCAACAGGTGGTGGTATGTTTGTTGCTGCAGGGGCTACTACTGCAATTGCTTTAATTATTTTATGGTTGTTTAAACCGATTGAAAACATGGTTTCTAAAAAACATAAATACAGGGAATTACGTGTCGTAACCAATGATAAGGTTGATAATAATGAACTGTATAAGTCTATTATGGAGATTCCTAGAATGAAGGTTTACGAATTTACCTATAATAGAAACGAGGATGGATTTGTGTATATTATTCGATTTGAATTTTCAGAAGATTCGAAGTTAAAATTGGTTATAGATGATATTAGAAAGAATCCTAATATTACAGAAATTGACCTAAGTTAATGAACCTCTACGTTTTGTAACATTCTTTAACAATAGAATTTTAATACTCTTAAATAGTGTATAACTTATCGACTAACTTTGTTAGATTGTAATAAAATATAATAATAATAATGAAATTAAAATGGATGTTAGTTCTTATGATGGGAACTTTTTTATTTGCTTGTGATAGTGCTAAAGATGATTCGACAGAGCAAACAGAAGAAATTATTGATGATTCAACAGTGGAGGGAGATATTTCTCATGGTGACAATAGTCGTGTTTCTCTTGATTGGTCAGGAACGTATAAAGGACTTTTACCTTGTGCAGATTGTGAAGGTATTGAAGCCGAAGTTACATTAAATGAAGATGAAACTTTTCATTACAAGTATGTTTACTTAACGTCAAAGGAGGATCAAGTTGTTTTTGAAGAGTCAGGAAAGTTTGAATGGGATGCAGCTGGTTCTAAAATCACGCTTACATTTGAGTCTGAGCTTGCTAAGCCTCAATATAGAGTTGGTGAAAATCATTTGTTAATGTTGGGTGAAGCAGGAGAAATCATTGAAGGTTCACTAGCAGATGCTTATGTTTTAAATAAGCAATAATTTTTAAATAAAGCTTAAGAATGTCAGTTCCGTTTGTAGGACAGAAAATAATTCATTTAGAAAGTGTGGAAAGTACAAATCCATACCTTCTAAATGAATTTAAAAACGGAAGAGTTTCTTCTGGAACTGTCCTACATGCTGATATTCAAAAAAAAGGTAGGGGACAAAGAATGAAAGAATGGCATTCAGAGCCATTCGCTAATTTGATGCTAAGCATTGCGGCCGACCTAAATCTTTGGAAAATACAAAACATTATTTCACTTAATCACATTGTTGCAGTTTCAATTCAGGAGTTTTTAAAAAGGTATGTGAATGATGTGAAGGTAAAGTGGCCAAATGATATCATGGTCAATGACAAAAAGATGGTGGGTATTCTAATTGAAAATCAACTGTCATCTTCGCAAAGAAGGTCTGTTATCGGAATTGGTGTAAATATTAATCAACAGGAATTTAACGCACCGAGAGCTACTTCATTATCATTGGAAACCGGAAAATTCTTTAAAATTCAAGAATTGATATTTGAATTGATTGCAGTTCTAAATAAAAACCTAAACGACTTTCAACAAAAAGGAGAAGCGTACTACTTTCAGTTGTTCAATGAAAACTTATGGAAGCTGAATGAAACTCATCCCTTTATTATTGACGATAAAACAATTGAAGGACAAATCGTTTCCTCTGACCTAGAGGGGCAACTTCAAGTGAGTTTGAATGGAGAAATCGTAGATTTTTCTAATGGCCAAGTGAAATATTAATTGCCTGCTTTATTTTCAAAATCATTCTTCAATCTATCCATGCGTTGTTCTAATAGCCTAACACTATCTCTCGAAACTTCAAGTTCTAGTTGAATCAATCGTAAGAATCCATCAGTAGCTTCATATTTCACCTCTACATCTTCATATTCATCGCGAAGTTGTTTGTTGTAATTCATGAGATAAACTATCCATATAATCAGAACTACGCTTAGAATTCCTAAAGAATTAACTAAAATCTTTGTATTTACATTCATTTTTAATCTTTTTTAGAATCAATGATTGCCTGAATAGCTTCAGGATTTATCAAAGTTGATGTATCTCCTAAATCTGTCGTTTGGTTATTTGCAATTTTACGTAAAATTCTTCGCATAATCTTTCCAGACCTTGTTTTTGGCAAACTTTTAACGAATTGTACTTTGGTTAATTTAGCAATTGGACCTATTTCACTTGAGATAGCTTCGTTGATTTCTCGTTTTAATTCCTCCTCTTTATCTACACTTATTGCCTTTTTTAAGGTGATAAAAGCATAGAGTGCATTTCCTTTTACTTCATGCGGATAGCCAACTATTGCCGATTCTGATGCAAGTGGATGTTGATTAATTGTATTTTCTATCGGTGCTGTACCAAGATTGTGACCAGCTACGATTACAACGTCATCAACTCTTCCTGTAATTCTATAATATCCTGCAGGATCTCTGTAGGCAGCATCTCCGGAAAAATAATAGCCTGGATAAGTTGTGAAATAAGTATCGCGATATCTCTGGTGGTCATTCCAAACCGTACGGGCGATACCAGGCCAAGGTGTTTTGATGCAAAGATTTCCTTCAACGAGTGGGCCTTCTTGTTCAACGCCTTCTGCATTCATAAGTGCTGGTTGAATTCCAAGTAATGGGAAGGTTGCAAAAGTTGCTTTAGTTGGTGTAGAAAATGGGATAGGAGAGATTAAAATTCCTCCAGTTTCTGTTTGCCACCAAGTATCTACAATAGGACAACGCTCCTTACCAATATTTCTATGGTACCAATTCCATGCTTCTTCATTAATAGGCTCTCCAACGGTTCCTAATACCCTTAGAGAAGAAAGATCGTGCTTCTCAACCATTGCGATATCTTGTTTTAAGATCGAACGAATTGCTGTGGGTGCTGTATAAAACTGAGTTACTTTATGTCTTTCAATGACATCAAAAAATCTATCATGATCGGGATAGGATGGTATTCCTTCGAAAATAATAGTGGTCGCACCATTTAATAAGGGACCGTATAAAATGTAGGAATGTCCTGTCACCCAACCAATATCAGCTGTACACCAAAATACATCTTTTGGTTGATATTGGAAAACATTCATAAAAGTATGTGCTGTATACACCATGTACCCAGCTGTCGTATGTACCATTCCTTTTGGCGTACCTGTAGAACCTGAAGTATATAATATGTACAAGGGATCTTCCGATTCCATAACTTCTGGTTCACAAAACACATCCGCTTTTTCTGTTAAATCTTCAAGGTATTCATCCCTTCCCGCAAGCATTTGGATTTCGTTGTTTGTTCTTTTAACAACAAGAACATTTTTTACAGTTGGACATTCCTCTAGGGCTTTATCCATGATAGTCTTTAGATTCAATTGTTTTTCTCCTCGGTATGATCCATCGGAAGCAACGACAATTTTACAAGCTGCATCATTCACTCTTGACGCAATGGCCTTGGAAGAATATCCTGCGAAAATAACAGAGTGAATTGCACCAATACGTGCACAAGCAAGCATGGTATATGCCAATTCTGGTATCATTGGTAGGTAAATACAAACGCGATCACCTTTTTGAATTCCTTTTTGTCTTAAAACATTTCCAATCTTATTTACTTCTTCTGACAGCTGGTTAAAACTAATGTTTTTTGCTCCTTCATCAGGATTGTTAGGTTCAAAAATAATTGCGGTTTTCTCCCCATTTTCTTTCAAATGTCGATCGATACAGTTTTCTGTAATATTTAATTGTCCGCCTTCAAACCATTTGACATTTGTATCTGTAAAACTTCCTGTTAAAACAGTGTCCCATTTCTTCTTCCATACAAAATCACTTGCTATATCCGCCCAAAATTGATCCGGTTTTTCTGTTGCGAATTTATGGTACTCAAAGTATTCTGCCAGATTCTTTACGATATATTTCATGGTTGCTTTGTTTTAATTAATTTTAAGATTGCAATTAAACAGGTTAATTTTATTACAAGTTAGTAATATGAAAGAAGTTATTCAAGAAATTGAGCAGGAGATTTTAAAGAAATTTAAAAATGAAGCTACAGGACACGATTGGTATCACATTGACCGTGTAAGAAAAAATGCATTAAAAATTCATGAAAAGGAAGGAGGAGATAGCTTAGTAGTTGAACTCGCTGCTTTGTTGCATGATATTTCGGACCATAAGTTCAATGGTGGTGATTTTGATTTAGGTGCTTCTATTGCTAAAGAAATGATGGTTAAGTACGGAGTAGATGAATCAACTATAGACGCGGTTACTTATATCGTTAAGAACGTCTCCTACAAAGGAAGTGGTGTTGCAGACACAATGGAAAGTTTGGAAGGTAGAATTGTTCAAGATGCAGATCGCCTAGATGCAATAGGTGCTATTGGAATTGCGAGAACATTCGCTTATGGAGGAAGTGTTGGTAGTCCAATTTACGACCCTGAAATTCTGCCGAAGACAAATCAAACTAAAGAAAGTTATGTAAAAGATCGTTCGCATACGGTTAATCACTTTTATGAAAAACTTTTACTCTTAAAGGATAGGATGCACACAGATACAGCGAAGAAAATGGCTATGGAACGAACACAGTTTATGGAAGACTTTCTGTTGCAATTCTATAAAGAGTGGAAGGTTGAATAAAGAAATACAGCATAAAAAAACGCCTCACAAGGAGGCGTTTTCTAGTATTAACTTAAATTTAAGTTATGGATTAAAGCGCTCTGAAAGATACTCTTCTATTCTTAGCATCTTTTAAATTCTCATCATCTTCACTATCAATAAATGGAGCAGAGATTGAACTTTTCGCATCGTTTACAAAAATACGTTTCTCATCCACTCCTCTTTCTCCTAATAACGTTCTTGTGTATTCAGCTCTTCTGATTGAAAGTATTTTGTCTTCTGGACTTTGTGCTTCCTCACTATCAGTGTGACCCGTAATTTCAAGTTTCATACTTGGATTATCTGTCATTAACTTAACAAGTGCTTCTAAAGTCTTTTCTCCTTCAATTCTAACATCGTAACGACCTGCTGCGTAGAAAATGTTGTATTGCTCAACTTGTTCTTTAGCAGACATGTTCGCATTGATTTCAGCTGAACGTTGGTAAACAGTTAAAGTTTCAAACTTAGCTTCGTCACCATATTGACAGTTACAGTCTTCGTCTGGACCTAATAATTCTACAGAAACATCATCGATGTAATAGTATGCAGCAATGATTTGTTGTCCTTTAGCATCTTTTGGTTTACGAACTCTTTCAGTTTTTATACCGTCTTCATTTGTGAAGTTACCGATAGTCATGTATTTCTCACCACCTTTAGCAACGTACTCACCACAAATTAAGTCCCAACCGTACATTCCGTTGAAGATAACTTGATTTGGATGCTCGATATGTGTTTCATCTGTAATGATCGCAGGTTGTCTATCTGTTCCGCCTAACGGTTTCTTAGAGAAGTAAGCACCTGTTCTATTAGAAGCGTACTTTGAAAGTTCTGAAAGCGAAATATAGAATTGAACTCTGTAACGCATCCCCTTCTTCATTGGTGAAGAAAGTTGTGTTTGTAAGTAGGTTCTATTTTCTTTCTCTCTGTATGAGTAAGCAACAATCCCTGCGTAGTTGATACCCGTTTTTGGATCTTCACTACCGTAAATATTGTCTGGCGTCATAACGCTTTCTTCTTTTGCTTCTGCTGAATATAAGTCAGCTCTCGCTCCAGTTGCAGAAACCCAACCATTTGCTTTTTCAATATCTCCTACACGACGGATTTTTTTATTCTGTGCATTTTCAAAACTTGGGTTATCAATTAAGTTTTCACCATCCTGCGCCAATACTCCAAATGAGATCATCGCTAAAGGTAGGGTGAAAATTAGTTTTCCTAAAAGATTTTTTTTCAATTTCATAGTTTTACAGTTTTGTATGTATTCAAAA
Source organism: Brumimicrobium sp. (assembly GCA_035497735.1). Lineage (GTDB taxonomy): Bacteria > Bacteroidota > Bacteroidia > Flavobacteriales_D > Crocinitomicaceae > Brumimicrobium. Next base: position 186,437 of record DATJCX010000071.1, read on the forward strand.
AATTAATTTTGTTCAACCTTTAAAATTTAGAATTTTCACTTTTGTGATTTACTTTTAAAACTTCAATCTTTCTATAAATAAAAACCCTTCAATTTTTCTTACACAAATATATAAATATTAATGTGAATTATAGAGTTCTTTCTGTTCAATTCTAATATTATTGTGATGAACTAATTGGAATAGAGCAAGTGCTGTGCCAAAGCACGTTTTAGCGGCTGTAGTAGTTGGACTTCCAGCTTTGTATTGAGTAGGGAGTTCAGATGTAGAAAATACCTCAAAAACAGAAAGGGAGCCTGTTAAGACTCCCTGTAAATATTTTTAGAGAATTATCTCAAAGAATTACATTTTTGCAATGTGGGCAGCTAAACCAGATTTTAGGTTTGCAGCTTTCTTCTTATGGATAATGTTTTTCTTAGCAATTTTGTCAATCATACTAACAACAGATGGAAACAAAGTTTCAGCTTCAGTTTTATCTGTCATTGCACGTAGTCTACGAATAGCGTTACGCGTTGTTTTATGTTGGTATTTGTTTAACAAAGTTTTAGCTCTGTCTGATCTTACTCTTTTAAGTGCTGACTTATGATTTGCCATATTAAATTTTAATTATAAAGTATATATAAAGTAGCCCGTAGGAGAATCGAACTCCTGTTTTCAGGATGAAAACCTGATGTCCTAACCACTAGACGAACGGGCCATATTTAAAGCTTCAATCCCGTCTTAATTAGATATCCACTTTAAATGGTTTAAATGTTTCAATTTTTTAATATTCTCGTTAGAATATTTTTGTAGCCCGTAGGAGAATCGAACTCCTGTTTTCAGGATGAAAACCTGATGTCCTAACCACTAGACGAACGGGCCGTTGTTTACTTTGAATTTCGGAGTGCAAATATAAAACCTTTTTTTGATACAGCAAGCTTATTTGAGATAAAAATTCAAATATTTTAAATTTATTTCCTTTCTTGTTGATTATCAATATGTTTTAAAGAACACTTTTTTTACAAAATTAAAGTAAATAACGTAAATATTAATAAGCTTTCGCAAATAACACCCTTCTTGTTGATGGTTTTCCAGTAACAATACATACTCCTGCTTCTTCTTTTGAGTCAAAAGGAATACAACGAATGGTTGCTTTTGTTTCTTCTTTGATCAATTCTTCCGTTTCTGCAGTTCCATCCCAGTGTGCGGATATAAATCCACCTTTCTCTTCTAGTTCCTTCTTAAACTCATCGTAAGTGTCAACTTCCGTTGTGTTTTCTGAACGAAAGGCAATTGCTCTATTAAATAAATTCTCTTGAATGTCTATTAATAGTTTCTCTATATGCGCTTCGATGTTATCCCAATTAACGATTTCTTTCTCTTTTGTATCTCTTCTAGCAACTTCTGCTTTGTTGTTTTCTAAATCTCTAGGTCCCATTGCAATTCTAACAGGAACTCCTTTTGCTTCGTATTCAGCAAATTTCCATCCTGGTCGTCTGTTGACATCATTGTCGTATTTAACAGTGATTCCTTTTGCAACTAACTTATTTTTTAACTCGTTGACTTTTGCATCAATTTGTTCTAATTGCTCTTCTGTCTTATGAATAGGAACGATTACCACTTGAATTGGTGCTAACTTCGGAGGTAGTACCAATCCTTCGTCATCTGAGTGCGTCATGATTAGTCCACCAATTAAACGTGTGGAAACTCCCCATGAAGTTGCCCATACATATTCTAACTTTCCGTTCTTATCGGCGTATTTAACGTCAAATGCCTTTGCGAAGTTCTGACCTAAGAAGTGAGATGTTCCAGCTTGCAACGCTTTCCCATCTTGCATTAATGCTTCAATACATAAAGTGTCGTCTGCTCCACCAAATCTCTCTGATTCAGTTTTCCATCCTTTTACAACAGGCATAGCCATATAGTTTTCAGCAAAGTCTGCGTAAACATCAAGCATTTGCTTTGTTTCTGCTATTGCCTCATCTTTGGTAGCATGTGCCGTATGACCTTCTTGCCATAAAAACTCAGTTGTTCTTAAGAATAAACGTGTTCTCATTTCCCAACGAACAACGTTTGCCCATTGATTGATAAGGATAGGTAAGTCTCTATATGACTGTATCCATTTCTTATATGAGTTCCAAATTATCGTCTCAGAAGTAGGGCGAACAATAAGTTCTTCCTCTAATTTTGCTTCCGGGTCAACGATTAATTGATTGTTTTCATCTAGTTTTAAACGGTAGTGGGTAACAACAGCAGCTTCTTTTGCGAAACCTTCAACGTGCTGTGCCTCTTTGTTTAAGTATGACTTTGGAATGAATAAGGGGAAGTAAGCGTTAGAATGTCCTGTTTCTTTAAACTTAGCATCTAGTACTGCACGCATGTTTTCCCAAATTGCATATCCGTATGGTTTTATTACCATACATCCTCTCACATCTGAATGTTCTGCTAAATCAGCTTTTTCAATAACTTCGTTATACCATTTAGAATAATCTTCTGATCTTTTTGTTGCCATACTTTTTTGGAATGATTTTTGTTGTATTTAATATTGAGTTTTAATCCAATAATACTTAAAATTGTTTAAATTCGTTACAAAAATAAGAACTCATTTTGGATATTAGGTATAATTGGTTATCTTTAAATTTAAATAAAGTAGTTATGAAAGCAAAAGGAAAGATTTTATCGGTAGTAGGAGGAATAGCATTGTTGGCTTCGTGTGCGAACTATAATCACATATCGGAGAATGACGTTTATATGCAAAAACCATCTGAGTTGAACGCTGGAGGAGATGAGTCTGATTTGACTTCTTTTGCAGCTTTTAAGGCAAGAGAAAAAGGAACTTACGGATTTCGTTATGAAGACCCAAATATAAATCAGGTCTCAGCACATAATCGTTTTATGTTAATAAATTCCTATATGCCATTTGGAATGTCTTATAGTTCTTATTCATCAATGAATTATTTTGGAGGAAATCATTATGGCTATCCTTATATGGGATACCGCTTTGGGTACCCGTATTCTTCAATGTACGGAAGTATGGGGTACATGTATGGAATGGGAGGGATGATTAGTCCTTTTGCTAGTTCTTACTATTATAACTCTTATTACGGAGGTGGAGGAGGATTTTATGGTCCTTACGGATACAGCCCTTACGGTGGTTATAGCTACGGTCCTTACGGATATTACAATCCTTATGGTGGAAGTTATTATGTGAATAATCACAATAACAACAATCAGGCTTCCAATGATAATGCCTTTTACGGTAAAAGAACTGGGGTAACATCGGGTTCTTCTTCTAATCGCTCAAGCGCATATCCAGGAACTTTGAAGAAATCTGTGGTTACGAATGGTACTGTATTTAGTGTAAACGATCAAACTTCTGGTACTTCTAGACGAAGTACTGATAATAATGTGAAATATGTTGTTCCTTCAAAATCTGTTGGCGGAACGAGACCAAGTTCTACTTCGCAAAGAAGAGATATGAATGTACCGCGAAATACGGGAGTTCAACAAGATTATAAACCGAATAGATCTGCAGTGAATACTTCTCCAGCTCTTGATAGCAGAAGAGGTACAGACACAAGAACTGCTTCGCCTTCACGTCAGAGTACAACTCCAAGGTCAAGTGGTTATAATTCGCCAAGTAGAAACTCAACGGTTTCTCCAAGTAGAAATTCAACGGTTTCTCCAAGTAGAGGCACAACTGTTTCACCGAGTAATTCAAGCCCACGTGGTGGAAGTGTTTCTTCTCCAAGTTCATCGGGAAGTAATTCAGGTAGAAGATAGGTACTGTATTTGAAAATAAATATGAAAAAAATATTAAAGTTAGTTGCATCTGTTTTGTTTTGTTCAACTGTTTTTGCGCAAAATGAAACAGATGTTTTGCGTAATAGTACAACCGATATTTTTGGCTCAGCAAGATTTGAAGCCATGGCAGGTTCTTTCGGTGGTTTAGGTGCAGATTTTAGCGTTATCCAAGTTAACCCTGCGAGTTTGGCTAGATTCTCTTCTTCGAGATTTACATTCGCCCTAAATAATTCCTTTATAACGAATAAGGGGTCGTATAACGACATGATGGCGGATGCTTCTCGAAATAAGCTTTCGGTTGGTGCAATAGGTGCTGTATTTACAAACGAAATTCGTGGAGGTGGCTCTGCCAGAAGGTATGGTCAAATTACAGTTGGTTATACAAGGTTGAAAAACTTTAATAATACAAGAAAATACGAAGGTCAAAACTTCTACTCACTATTGGATGTTCTAGCGGCTGATGGTTATGGGATTGACCCGAATAATATTTATGATGCTAGACCTTTTACAACTGGATTGGCATACGATGTATTTGCGGTTGACTATGATGCTTCCACAGAAGAGTATTACTCTCGATTAACAGCTGGCGATATGTATCACGAACGTGAAATATTAACAGATGGTGGGATAGGAGAATTCCATATCGGATATTCAGAAAACTATATGAATAACTTCTATTACGGTGCGAGTATTGGTATTAGAAATTCAAAGTATATTGAAAGTTTTAACCATAGTGAAACATTACTGGACACACTGGGAACATCCTTGCGTTACTTCGATTATTTCTATGACCAAAAGTCTAGAGGACTTGGTGTAAACATAAAATTGGGAATTGTATATCTACCTATTGAGGAAGTTAGGCTTGGCTTGTCTTTTGAATCGCCTACTGTTTTTAGAATGAAAGATGAGTGGAGTAATAATATGAACGCCATGCACGATGATGGTATGAAATTTATCGCACCAGAGTTCATACCGGAAGGGAAATATGAATATAGACTGAAGACTCCAATGAAGTTAAGAGGTTCTTTTGCTTATGTTTTCGGAATGAGGGGAGCAGTGAATGTGGACTTGGAAATGGCGAGATTGCCAGGAGGAAAGTTGCGTCCTGCTGTTTCTAGTTTAGATGATGGTTTTGGAGATACTTATGGTTTTGAGGTGGAGAATGGTGAAGTTAAAAATCAATTTAGAACTGTCTTAAATACAAGAATTGGAGTTGAATATATGTTGGTTGATGATTTCTTCTTGCGTGGTGGTATTGCCATTTTGCCGCAACCTTATAAAAAGAGCATAGGGAATATAAATATACCAAATATGACCTATTCTGTTGGTTTAGGCTGGGAAAATCACATTTTTCAAATCGACTTAAGCTATAGACTGTTGAAGATGACGGAAGATTATTATGCGTTCGATCCATCGAAAATTGAAAATAGAACAAACTTTAAAACGAATATGAATAGTATCGTTTTAACGGCTGGTCTTAAGTTCTAAACTTAGCTTGTATTGCTTCTGGAAATGAAATGGCTTTTATTTTAGCCTCTAACCAAGATTCTATATCTATAAAATCTAAAATCACCCTTTCATTGTCTTCCTTAAGCAAACTCTGAACTTGCTTAAGCGTTTCTTGGAGTTGCTCTAAAGAAGCAGGGTATTCTAAATTGTTCCCGATTTTCTTAAGTTGTTTACTGAAAACGTTTACAACTTCATGGTTTTGTTTGTTCTTATTCAGGTAACGAATTGTGGACTGGGAACAATACTCTAGATGTTCAAAGTTACCTAACTCGTAATGCAACATCAGGTTTAGGACTCTAGCAAAACTATAAATATCTTGACGCAGTTTACTCTCGTTGTCGTTGATTAATAGGTTAGCGTATTGTAGCGAACTTTTAAAATTATCAGTTCCAAAATAGGTGTAAGCCATCGTGAAATAAAATAATATCCTACTTTCCTTATTTGACTTTTCTATAAGTTCAAGATGCTTTTCTTGGTCTGACTCAAATAAGGTTAAGGCTTTTTCAAATTCCCCTTGTAGATTGTATAAATACATTTGTTTGGTCAAGGCGATGTTTCTTATTCGTAAAGAAATTTGAAGAGAATTAAATCCTTTCTGACCTTCCAGATTCGAAATGTCGTCTAAGATGCTTTGTGCCATTTTAAAGTCCTCAGAATCAATGTAGCATTGCATCAAATGAAATAAGGTCAACATATATCTTTGACCTAAATCAATCTTGATTTTCGGAGAATTATCTAGAATGTGTTTTGTTCTATGGAATTTAGTGTAACTCGTTTCAAAATCTCTCTTAACAGCTGCGCAAAGACCTTGAATATAGTAGCATATTGTAGCTGCTCTTACCGAAAGTGCTGTGTTTTTTCCTTTGATGAGATGGTGTTCAGCAATTTCGTCAACCATTTGTATTTGTTCGGGATTCTTTACGAAACCGTCACTGCGGAAGAGTGCGTTTATTTTAGAATAAAGCATGTGATACTCCGCTAAGTTTCTTAATTTTTCTATTGCTAGATTTTCTTCCTCAATAAGTTTATTTAGGTCAACATCAAAGTCTCCAGATTCGTATTGCGCCGTAATTAAAGTCTTCTCCCAAGCGATTAAATCGATTAAAAAGTAAAACTCTTCATTTTCATGTGCAATTTTTTTTGCTCTTTTTAATACTTTCGATGCTTCCTTTAATAAAGCTTTGTTGTATAAGATTTCAACGTTTTTAATTTCCTCTTTGATGATATTGGAAATGCTTTGTTCACCATAAAACTGTCGTAAACTTTTTAGTATTAGTCTGTATAAATGATTCTTTTCCGAAGGAAGGTGCTTGATAAATGTTGCTCCTTTAAAATGCTCTTTCAGTACGGCTTCATCGTAGGTATTTTGTTTTTCTATATAATCAAATAGCCTCGAGTAATTCTTTTCTCCAGCTTGTAGGGAGGAGAATAGTTTGAAAAATCGCTTTTCAGACTTAGTCAATGATTTGATTAAATCAAAAAGTTCTGTACTTGGTTTCATGGATTACAACGTTTTAAACAAAAGTATGACTTTATAAGCTAATTCTATTAAGAATCTAGATATATCTATTAAAAAAAGACCGTTCATTTTACTGAATGGTCTTTTAACAAACAACAACAACAAAATAAATCTAATCTAGATTCAGGATGTAATCAAGCTAAGATTTCCTCTATTTTAGCTTGATAATGTCTCCTGCGCTTAAAGCAACTTCAGGAGATTCAAGATTGTTTTTATCTAATAATGATTTTAATTTTATTCCATATTCTTGAGAAATGCTCCATAGATCTTGACCTTGTTGCACTTTTATTTGAGCTAGATTAGTAGCTCCTTTTTTACTCTTAGGCATTATGTAAACAATATCTCCTTCGCTCAATACATCTTTCCTAGGATGGAAGTTGTTCCACTTGTTTAATTGCTTTATGTTTATTCCAAACTCTTTTGCGATTAAGTAAAAAGTATCATGCTTCTTAGCAATAACATACTTTGTTCTATTTTGGTTAACTAATACTTGGTGCGCTCTAGCTTGATTAACTGTAGAATTAACGTGTGTATTTTTGTCTTTCGAAATTGTTGGTGCATTCGGTTTCTTTGAAGGCTTTTTAGAATTGTTTGCGATGTAGTCTAAAGTGTACTCATCGTATTCATATAGCTTATGCTTTTGAATTAAGTCTATTAATAGATTAGCGTATTTAGGATTTGTTGCGTATCCAGCAGCTTTTAGTCCTTTTGCCCATCCTTTATAGTCGGTAGTTTTTAAATCGAATAAAGAAGCGTAGCGAGAACGACTTGTTAAAAATTCGCTGTGGTCATCAAAAGATTCTGCAGCATTCTTGTATTTTCTAAAGCATTCGTTTTTTGCATCATCGTCTTGGTAGAATTTTTTTCCTGACCAATCGTGACATTTGATTCCAAAGTGGTTGTTTGCTCTTGTTGCTAAAGTAGAATTTCCAAAACCACTTTCTAAAATTCCCTGTGCTAATGTTATACTTGCGGGAATACCATGGTTGTTCATGTTGTCTATAGCAACATCTTTCCATGTTTCAATATATTCCTGTAGGGTAATTTTAGGCTTACTAGCGAAAGCAGTAAAGCCAAAGCTTAAGGCGAATAAAAAAGTTACTAATCGGATCATTTTACTTTGTTTTATTGACTTCTATTACGGAAGTTGTCAACAATGGTTACATAAATTGTTGAAAACTCTTGAAATTTTTGTTGATATCTTTGTAATGTGCTCACTATGTATCTTTTGTAATTAAATATCAATAAATAGGTATTTAGAATTTCATCCGAAAAATAAAAATGCTCAAAATGTTAATTTAATTCAATAATCTCTTATTTTTGTTCTAATGAAATTTTTTGTGAAACATATTATCCTTTCTTTTATACTGGTCGCATATAGCTTGTTTATATTCGGACCATCAGTGGAAGTTGTTTCTATTAATCAACATGAAAAAACTGAGTCTGTCGGCGAGGGCTATTATTTAACAGAGATTTCTAAGGTCCTTTTTCCACAAACGGTTAATTCAGAAATAGGAATAATTACAGCTATTCATATTGGAGGGCAAACTACGAACTACCTCGAAAAAAGCTTTCACGCTATTCAAGAATTAAATAAACGCTTACTTCGAGTTGGTGTGAATTATTTAAAAGAGTCTATTAGTATAGATTTACAGTATCCGCCGCAGGATATCATATTTCCTTTTCATAATTTCTGGTAAAATTCGCTTATAAAGTCGATGCATACTTCATTCTCAAAAATGATGAGTGTGCTTGTTCTACTTATTTAGAACTGATTTCATAACTGTTTATGTTTCGTATAGGAATGTTCATGCATGAAATTATTTAGCAATAAAATTATTAATGACTCAAAAAGTCAAAACACATTAAAAAAATAAGAATATGGATTTATGGACTATTGTTATTGCAGTATTAGGAATATCTGCATTTGTTGTACCTTTTGTACTGTTTAACAGAAGTAAGAAAAATCACGATAAGGGAACTGTTATTACTTTAAAAGAATACGCAGCTAAAAATAATTGGGAATTATCTGATTTCGAGGTAGAAAAGAAAATCGTTTTAGGTGTAGATAACCCAAACAGAATTGCTTTTTTCTTAGAAGATATAGAAGGTAAAAGCAGCAATATCATTCACGTGGACTTAAATGAAATAAGCCTATGTAGAGTAGATAGAAAAACGCGATTAGTTGATGGAGATTCTATTACAGAGAGGATTGACTTGGTTTTTTCTCCTAAAAGCAAGAAAAATGAAGCAGTTGTATTCAATTTGTTTGATGAGAATTTGAATCAACGCTTGCTAAATGAACTTGCGTTTGCTAAGAAATGGGTTGATATTTTTAACCGTAGAGTTAAATAATGATTCAATAAGTTTTTATAAATAGTTGAAAAGGGAGAAGTGAAAATTTCTCCCTTTTTTTATATAACAATTTTTTCACATCAACTTATTTACTATTTTTGAGATAATGAAAACAAATCAAGATCCAATTCGAACTTCATGGCCAATAATGGAGTCGTTTTACACCATTCAAGGAGAAGGACATTATTCAGGACGTGCAGCCTATTTTATTCGTGTTGCTGGTTGTGATGTTGGCTGTGTTTGGTGTGATGTAAAAGAAAGTTGGGAGGCAGGAGCACATCCGATTGTTTCTTTGGAACAATTACTAAAAGAAGTTGCTGAAACACCGACAGATTTTGTTGTTTTAACGGGTGGTGAACCGACCATGTATTCATTGATTTCTTTAGTGCAAGCTTTGCAAGAAATAGGGAAGGAAGTAGCTATTGAAACTTCTGGAACGAATGATTTGGATGTTGAGCTAGATTGGTATTGCTTCTCACCCAAAAAGTTTAAAAAACCGGTAGCAGAAGCTTATGCAAAAGCTAATGAGTTGAAAATCGTTGTTTTCAATCAGTCCGACTTTGAATGGGCGGAAGGACATGCAAAGATGGTCAATGAAGACTGTTTACTTTATTTACAGCCTGAATGGTCAAAAGAGGCACAAATGTTGCCATTGATAATTGAGTATGTAAAAAACAATCCTAAATGGAGGGTTTCGCTACAGACTCATAAATACATGAATATACCATAATGAGAAAATTGAAAAATATTAGCTGGCTACTTTTTAGCTTTATGTTTATTTTATCTAGTTGCGCTACAGCTCAAATGGGCTATGGAACAAAAAGTAAAAAGGCAATAAAGTTATATGAAGAAGGAAGACAAATTCCAAATACTAGACTAAATCCTAAGACCAAACAACCTGATTTTGAAGGGGGAATCGAAGTGCTTAAGAAAGCCTTGCAAAAAGATGAGAACTTTCTTGAAGCGCATCAAATGATTGGTGAATTCTATAGAATTACGAATAAGCCAAAAGATGCTGTATATCATTTTAAAAGGTCTTTAGAAATTAATCCTGCTGCAAATTTAAATGGTCAACTGTTTTTAGATATTGGTGATTTGCAAATTAAGAATGGTGAATTTGAAGATGCTATTCGTTATTTCGATTTGATTATTGAAAGAAGAAATCAAAGAGTTCCTGAAGGTGTAGTGACGATGGCTATGCATTTAAGGGAAATAGCTGACTTTAATATTACTGCTCGAAAAAATCCATTAAAAATCGAACCTATTAATGTAGGTAAAGGTGTCAATACAAAGCATCCAGAATATTTCCCAACCATTACTGTTGATGGAAAGACTTTGCTCTTTACACGTGAAATTCCATTTAACCCTAAAGCCGAGCGTGGTCAAGAAGATTTCTTCGTTTCTGAATTAGGGAAAGACAATGTTTGGGGTCCAGCTTATCCTATGCCGGGTAATATCAATACTATGTTGAATGAGGGAGCACCAACAATTTCTGCTGATGGTAGAACCTTGATTTTTGTGGCTTGTGCTGATATGACAGGTTTTGATTACGGTCCAAACCGCGAAGGAATGGGAAGTTGTGATTTATTTATCACAGAGAAAATTGGCGATAAATGGACAGATCCAGTGAATTTGCCAGGAAAGGTGAATACGCAAAACTGGGAATCGCAACCTTCGTTAGCAGCTGATGGAAAAACGCTTTACTTTGTTAGAAGAGTTGGTGGAAGAGGAGAGCAAAGAACTGATATTTTCGTAAGTGAAAAACAAACGGATGGTACTTGGGGAATTGCTAAACCATTACCTAGCAATATCAATACACCAGGAAAAGAAACTTCTGTTTTGATTCACCCTGACGGTCAAACGCTTTATTTTGCATCTGATACACACCCTGGTCTAGGTGGATACGACTTATTTATGACAAGAAAAGATCCTTTAGGAAACTGGAGTGATCCTATTAATTTAGGTTATCCTATTAATACGGAAAGTAATGAGAATTCACTATTGGTAGGACCCGATGGGAAGATAGCTTTCTTTGCATCTGACCGTCCAGGAGGTGAAGGTCAGTTGGATATTTACACTTTCGAATTGCCGGAATCATTAAGACCTGTTAAAACGACTTACTTTGAAGGTAAAGTGTATGACATTACAGATAACAGACCTTTGAAAGGTAGATTTGAGTTGGTGGATATTGCAACAGGTGAAGTTGTAATACAATCAACAGCTGATAGAGTGACAGGTGAGTTTATGCTTGCTTTACCAACGCAAAAAGAATATGCCTTGAATGTTACTTATCCAGGTTACACTTTCTTCTCTAAGAATTTTAATATGACGGAGCAAGAAGATGCAATTCACATGGATGTACCGATGGTGCCTATCTTAGCCGAATATGCTATGACGCTGGAAAACGTGTTCTTTGATTTAAACAAATCGACGCTTAGAAAAGAGTCTTATGTGGAATTGAATAAACTGAGAGATTTCTTAAGCGTAAATAGTGGAATAAAGATTGAAATTGGTGGACATACCGATTCACGAGGAGATAGTAAACTCAATAAGAAATTATCAGAAGATAGAGCGAAATCAGTTTATGACTACCTTATTTCTCAAGGTATAGAAGCAACTCGTCTTAGTTATAAGGGTTATGGAGCTGAAAAGCCAAAGCGTACAGATGCAGAAATTGCTCAGTTAGCAGCAAATCAAGCAGAAAAGGCGCATCAAGAGAATAGAAGAACTGAATATAGAATTGTAAAATGATGTATTATTTGCGATTAATGCGACCAACGAACATGACGATGGTCGTATTGACAATGTATAGCATTGGCTTTTATTTAGATATATTGTATTTTCAAGGTGAAGAATGGGGCAGCATTATAATGTCATTTCCTTTCTTTCTCTTTGTATTGTCAACGGTTCTTGTTGCAGGAGCAGGTAATGTCATCAATGATTGTTTTGATGTTGAAGCGGATATTGTCAATAAGCCTGACAAAGTCATTGTTGGCAGAAAATTGGCAATAAAAAATGTGTTTACTTTCTATATTGTTTTAAATATTCTATCCTTATTAATCGTATCTTATATTTCATTTTTAATAGATGATTGGATTCTTCTGCTTATTTACTCTTTCTCCATTACGGCCCTATGGTTTTATTCTAAAAGACTTAAAAAAGTATTATTCTTAAGTAATATTTTGATTGCATTCTTGACGAGTTTGGTTTCTTTTCAGGTGGGGTTATACTTCTCCATTACCTTGCCTAATGCGGATGTCTTTATAAAATCCACGGATAGTATTGAGAGTTTCTCTTCTTACGCTTTAACTCTAGGGGGCGTTTTTGGCTTGTTAGCTTTTGGTTTAAACTGGCTGAGAGAAGTTGTAAAAGACATGGAAGATTTGCAAGGAGATAAAAGAATAGCGAGTAGATCAATTCCCATTGTTTACGGACTGGAGAAGGCGAAAATTATTTATTTAATCTTTGTATCGATAGTTTTACTTCATGAGCTTGTTTTTATTTACGTGGTTCAAATGAAATTGAATAGTGTTTTGCCAATGATTCCGGTTTGGCTCAATCTACTTTTCTTAATCTATTCTAGTATAGTTCTCTATTATTCAACCGAAGTAAAAGACTTCAGGAAAGCTAGTTTTGGATTAAAAGTATCCATGGTATTTATTATTATATTGCCATTTTACTGGGCTATTAATCATTATATATTAGAGTAATATCATGTTTTCTAAAAAGATTATTTTGGGTTCTGCTTCACCGAGACGTAAGCAATTGGTTGAACAACTTGGTTTTGCTGTAGAAATTCGAAAAAAGGAAGTTGATGAAAGTTATCCTGCTTCTATAAAGCAACACGATGTTCCTGAGTATTTATCTCGCATGAAAGCTGAACCATTAAAAGATGCGATTACAGAAGTTGAGGTATTACTGACTTCAGATACAGTAGTTATTTTTAATGATGAAATTTTGGGCAAGCCTGAAAATAGGGAAGAGGCTATTCATATGCTTCAAGCGATGTCGGGAAAAATGAATGAAGTTGTAACTGGTGTTTATCTTTTTAACCCAAAATTCGAAAAGTCTTTTTCTGTTTCAACGAAAGTGTACTTCAAACCTTTCACAAAAGAGGAGGTTGAGTATTATGTTGATACATATAAACCATTTGATAAAGCGGGCGCCTACGGTATTCAAGAATGGATAGGAATGATAGGGGTAAGGAAGATTGAAGGAGATTTCTATAACGTGATGGGGCTGCCAGTGAATAGACTATGGGAAGAACTGAATCAGTAAAACTTGTTTATTCGATAGAAAACTTCCTTGTCAATATACTTTGAGGATTTATAATCTAAAATCCTGCCCAGAACAACCATCTGTTATTTGAAATTAGCACGATTGCAATGATTGCCGGCATGAAATAATAGATGGAATGGTAGAAAAAGTAATAGAAAATAAAATTCTTTTTCTCGAAATATACGGTCAATAAAGGCATTAATAGAATGATTGGTACCATAGGGAATGTTACCGCTATACTAAAGTCAGGAATAAAGGTGAAACGTTTGCTGTTTTCCCAGAAACTAACACTCTTAATGTCCTTGAAGATCATTGTCTTTTCCAAATAAAAATTATTCGAAGACCTAGACGTAACGAGTACATGAGGCGTCCAAATCTTAAATTTCTCATTGTAGATTGTTGGGCTAACGCCTTGTTTATCAATTAGTCTTGTGGGTTCTGCAGAGTAATAGATGTAATTAAAAATTTCAATATTATCTCCAACAGCGGCATAACTTATTCTGTCGTTGGTATGTGTCATTTTCGCAGCAACGACTTTGGTAGGTAGAATTAGGTAATCGACTAATAACAAGATTCCTAATATTGCAGCTACTAGTGTGATACTTTTGTAAATCTTCCACTTTTTACCCGTTTTCATCTGTTGATGAGTTCTTCTTTGAACTTCTTCTTCTTTCCTTTTTGTTTCTTCGTAATGCTGCCTAGCCCATCTCATTCTCTCTTCGGCCGCTTGTCTTCGCCTTTCAAAGCTTGTTTGCTGATTGTTTGTATGGTTGGTATGTGTTCTGTGACTTCTTGCCCTCTGATGAGTTGCAGCCCTCACCTTTTCTGGGTTTTTAATAAAAATCATTAGCTGTTCATAAGCCTTTGATACTTCTATAAATTGAGCCTTTGCTTCCTTCGAAGGATTGCGGTCGGGATGGTATAAGAGTGCCTTTTGACGGTAAGCTCTTTTGATTACAGCTTCGTCTTGTGTTGGCGGTATTCCCAATATGTCAAACCATTTTTTACTGCTCATAAAATAGCTGCCCTTGTTTTGATTCTATCGATTTTCCCTGAAGGAGTTTTTATTAGTTCAGAAATATAGTAATAAGCTTTAGGTTTTTCATATTTATTAACGGTCTTCTCTATTTTTTTTTGAATATCCGCTGTGTTTAAATCGTTTTCTCCGATAAATACAACTTTACTGCCCAGTTTATCATCTGGTAGCCAACTAATGATGAAGTTTTCTGAGTAAAGAACATTTTTTATCTTTTGCTCGACTTCTTCTGGATGAACTTTCACTCCACCAGAATTGATAACAAAGTCGGCTCTTCCTTTCCAAAAGAAGGTCTTCTCATCAATTAACTCAACTATGTCATTCGTTTTTAGTTGATGTATATCCAACGCTTTATTGGTGATTACTAAACAATCGTCTTCTAGTGATAATGTTGTGTCTCCGATTGCTATGTAGGGTTCGTCGATGTTTTTTAATTCTCTCAAAGCAATATGGGAAACTGTTTCTGTCATTCCAAAAGTTGAATAAGCTTTGCAGTTGTATTGACTAATTTTTTGAATCAAATCATCGGAAACGGGTGCGCCTCCAATAATGAGATATTTAATGAGATTTAATTTTTCAGGACTTTCCTCTAGAATTGTTTCCACTTGTAAAGGTACCATCGCTGCAAAATCTACCTCAGATGTCACGTTTTTGAGTGGGTTTCGTGTAACATTTGTAACAATTAATGTTAAATTATAAAGAATTGACCTTACGAGCATCATTTTGCCGCCTATGTAGTTGGGGGATAGACAGATAAGAGCTGTTTTGCAGTTGTTTAAGTCGAAAAATTCACCAGTCATTTTTGCTGAATTTTTCATCTTCCATTTAGGGATTTCTATGACTTTTGGAGTACCTGTTGAACCTGATGTTTTTTGTCTAATTGCTTGATTTTCATCGTTCCATAGCGCGTTGAATGCTGCTATTTCTTCTTCGGTTTCTGTGGTGCTATCTATTGAAATAATCTTCATCTTCTACTGGTTTATTATTGGCATAGGTTTTGAATGTAACTTTTAAAATTAAATGAATTATGTGTAAATTAGCATAATTAAAGAAATAAAATTGAACATATGAAATATCTCAGCGTATTTACCATCGTTTTTGCTCTATTAGCTTCGTCATTTATAATGGCGCCTGCAAATAATGACAAAGGAATTAATTTTGAAGACTTAAGTTTAGAGCAAGCTTTAGCAAAAGCAAAAAAAGAAAATAAGTTAGTCTTTTTAGACGCTTATGCGGAGTGGTGCGGTCCATGTAAAATGATGGATAGAACAACTTTTAAATCTGAAAAAGTTGGTGAAGCTTTTAACAAAAGTTTTATCAATGTGAAAATTGACATGGAAAAAGGGGAAGGTCCTATGATTGCAAGAAAGTACCAAGTTTCTGCTTATCCAACGTTCTTTATCTTAAATCCTGATGGGAAAATGGTTAAGAGAGTTGTTGGTTATCACAAAGAAGAACAGTTATTGTCTCAAGTGAAAGATCATTTGAAATAAGAGGTTTTAAGAAAATTATTGGAAAGGGGAATTGAACTAAAGTTTGATTTCCCTTTTTTTAATTAAGCACAACGCTTTCTTCGGTGATAAATGCGATTCCGGAAACGCGTTTTGTTTTCACGCCATTTATTTCTTCAGTTCTGATTTTATCTTTCGCCATTTCTGTTTTAAATACATCATCTAAATTCTTAACCTCTCCGCAAGGGACATGATTCTTATGCATGTGGGTTAATATTTCTTCAGATGTGTATGCTTGAAGCTTATCAGCTAAAATTTCATGAAGTTCAGTTCTGTTTACAACTCTGTCTTGAACAGCTTTAAACTTTTCATTGCTTGCTAATTCTGGCGATTTAATAAAATCACATAACTTCTCAAAATGGGTGTTGCTACCAATAGCAAAAGTGATTGTTTTATTATCAGAAGTCGTGAAAAGTTCACCGTAAGGAGCAATATTTGGATGAAGTGAACCGATTCTTTGCGGTACGTGGTTGGTCATTAAGTAATTTGAAGCTTGGTTAACCAATGAGCTAACTGCTGCGTCGTAAAGCGAAACAGAGATTGTTCTCCCAATATAATTATTGTCCATACTTCTTGCTAACAACTCAATCAAAATTCCTTCTTTTAAATGATGCGCCGCAAGTACATCAATCAATGCAATAGGCATTTTAACAGGACCACTTTCTGGTGTACCGTTCATAGCCATGATTCCCGATTCTGCTTGTAAAATCAAGTCGTATGCAACTCTGTCGCTATCAGTACCGAAACCATTGATTTTTCCGATGATTAACTTTGGGTTTAAAGTACGTAAAATATCATCTGTGATTTTTAGTTTCTCTTGGTCCCCCAATTTAAAATTCATGATGATGATATCTACATCCTCTATCTTTTTCAACAATTGGTTGCGATCTGAGTCATCTTTTAAATTCAGTTCAGTATAATTCTTCTTGTAGTTGATACTGGAGAAGTAAGCTGAAACGGAACTGTCTTTATCTTCGTTTGGTAACTTCCAGAATCTGGTAATATCTGGATGATTTGGGTTCTCAATTTTTAGAACATCCGCGCCTAGTTCGGCGAAAAAGCTACCTACTGATGGCCCCGCCAAAACAGAAGATAAATCAATGATTTTTAGACTTTTAAAAATGTGTTTATTGGGCATGTTTTAACGATCTCACTCATACAAATGTAAAATTAATTTGATGCAAAAGCTAAAAAAGGTAAGTTATTAAGACCAAGTAAGGAAAGCTACATGTGAATTGACAACTTTCATCTTTGAATTCTGTCTCTTGTTCGATTGAATTATGTTTATTCCTCTACGACCGTTCCGAAACCAACGATTCTTTTTCTCCAATAATCAGATTCATAGATATCAACGATGGAAATTCCAATACTTGAACTTGAATGAATCATTTGCACGCTATCGTTTTCCAAAGAATAAACGATCCCAACGTGATTGATTCCTTTTCCGTGACTAAAGAAGATAAAGTCTCCTAATTGTAAATCTTTACGATTGATTTTCCTAACTTCTTTGAATTGGTCAGCTGCTCTTTGGCTTAAGTTTTTGTTTAAAGTTTTTCGAATGACATAGTTTGTGAAGCCGCTACAGTCAAACCCACTTGGTGTTACTCCTGCATACTTGTAGGGAATACCCAGCAGACCTTCTGAAAGCTTAACGATTTCGTCTCTTGAACTTAAATTCTGAATAACAATTACATCGCTGTTGTCAGCTGTTGTGGTCGCTTCATTTTTGCTTTGGTTAGTTTTGGTTGAACCGGTATTTGTTTTCGTTTGAGGTTTGATTTCGAACGTCTTGTCTAAATCAGGTACATCTTTAAAAATCGTTTTTATTAATTGATCTACTTTGTTAAACTTGTCTCTATCTCCATGTTCATTTAGGTTGTACGTCCAAAGCATTAAGTCACTCTTTAGCACACTCATTTCGTATTGGTGTGAACGGAGAATTTCTTGACCTTCTCTTGTGCTCTGAAGTTCCTCAAATGTTTTGGTAGCCTCTTCTAAAGCAAATTTGTTTTTCTTTAGCCATTTTGGGTTTTGTGCTAACTGAAGTTTAGAAAGCGCTAGATAATAGCGTGGAACAAATGAATAATCATATTGCGGATTGGCTTGCAATTTATTTGCTTTTTGATATACTGATTTATATTGTCTCTGATCATATCTCATTTCTAGTTGGTCAAATTCCAACACTTGAGAGCTCAAAGAAAAATGTAGCATTATCAATAATATGGTAATTACAAGTCTTCGCATTTTCTTTTTAAAGATTATATCCTGCAAAGTTAACTATTTTGAATGAACAGAATGTTAAATTTTCTTAGGATGGATTAACAATGATATGTTGATTTCATCTATGTTTAAGATAAAACATCTATTTTAATACAGTCATTACAAAAACAATTCCTATTTTTAAACGTTTGAAAAATACAACTGGAATTTTGGTTCCATATTTGCTTACTATAGCTTAAACGTACAATTATGAAGAGAATTATTTTTGCAACTATATTATTTATTTCAACAGGTGTTTCTTTCGCTCAAGAGGATACTGACTTTATGCGCTTGTATGAGGTGTATTCTTTTATTGATAGAATGTATGTAGATGAAGTTCCTAGAAAGGATATTTCTGAAGCTGCCATTGTAGCGATGTTGGAGAAATTAGATCCACATTCAACTTATATTCCAGCTGAGGAGGTGGAACAAGCCAATGAAAGAATTAATGGAAGTTTTGTGGGAGTTGGAATTCGTTTTAATATTCTAAAAGATACCATCTTGGTTGTAAACCCTATTCCAGGCGGTCCTTCAGAAAAACTAGGAATACTTGCTGGTGATAAAATTATTGCTGTAGAAGGCGAAACTGTTGCTGGTATTGGTATTAAAAATTCAGATGTAAGAGAAAAGTTACTTGGAGAGAAGGGTTCGAAAGTGAACATTACTATTCTTAGAGGAGGTTCTGAGCAGATTGATTATGTGGTGACAAGAGCAGATATTCCAGTGAATTCTGTTGCTAGTTCTTATATGGTTGATAAAACAACTGGCTTCATCAAATTGACGAATTTCTCAAAAACGACTGATTCGGAAGTTAGGAATGAAATAAAAAGATTGAAAAAAGAAGGAATGGTTGACCTTATTTTTGACCTGCAAGGAAATGGAGGAGGACTTCTTTTTGCTGCTAAAGCAGTGGCGGATGAATTCCTAGACAAGAATAAATTAATTGTTTACTCAGAAGGACGTGCGCAACCTAAAAGTAATTTAAATGCGGATAGAAAAGGTGGATTTGAAACAGGTCGATTGATTATTTTAATTGATGAAAGTTCAGCATCTGCTAGTGAGATTGTTTCTGGAGCAATTCAAGACTGGGATAGAGGTTTGTTAGTTGGTCGTCGTTCTTACGGTAAAGGATTGGTTCAAAGACCTATTCCTTTGTCTGATGGTTCGCAAATTCGTTTAACTATTGCTCGATACTTTACACCGAGTGGCCGTTTTATTCAAAAGGACTATGAAGATTTAGAAGCGTATAGAAATGATTATATCGACCGTTTTGAGCATGGTGAAATGATGCACAGAGACTCTATTCGCTTTGATGATTCATTAATTTATAAAACGCTTCTTAAAAAGAGAGATGTTTATGGTGGTGGTGGAATTATGCCAGATGTTTTTGTGCCTTTAGATACAAATGAGTATTCTAAAATGTACAGAAACTTAAGCCGTTTAGGTGTAATCAATACTTTTACGATTTCGTATGCTAATTCACACAGAAAGTCTATTTTAAGTAAATACAAAACTATTGAAAGTTTCAATGAACGTTTTGAAATTGATAAAAAATTCTTAGATGAATTTTTTGAATATACAGCTGAGCAAGATACCAACTTTGTGTATTCAGAAGAGGATTTTGAAATCAGTGGAGATTTATTGAAAGTTCGCCTAAAAGCAATGTTGGCTCAAAATATTTGGGATATAGGAGCTTTTTACCAAGTTTTCAATGTGAAAAATGAAATTTTCATGAGAGGCTATGAAGCATTGAAGAATGGCGTTTATGAAGAAACTAATTTAATTGAGGAATAATTAATTTGTAATTTCTATATTTGTTAAACATATAATTAAAAATAAGAATGAAAAAAATAGTTTGGATATTTTCTATAGCGCTAATTGCGTTTGCATGTAATAATGAATCGAAAACTGATTCAACAATAACAGTAAAAGATGGAGAAACACGCTCTAAATTATCGGCTGGTTCAGTTTCTGAAGCAGATTTAAAAGCAGCAGCAGAAAAAAGAGAAGAAGATAGAAAACGTGCGGAAGAAGAGAAAATGGCGAATCAAACAACGATGGAGATTTCACCAAGTGTATTTGATTTCGGTAATATTCCTCATGAAGTTCCTGTTTCAACAAAATTTAAAATTACAAATACAGGAGATAAACCATTAATCATTAACGACGCTTCTGCTTCATGTGGGTGTACTGTTCCTAAGAAGCCTGAAGAGCCTATTATGCCAGGTGACTCTTATGACTTAGAGGTAACATTTACTTCTAACCCAGGACAAGCTGGAACAGCAATTAACAAAACGGTTACTGTTAACGGAAACGTACCAGGAGGTAGTAAAACTGTTAGCATTAAAGCGCAAGTATCAAAATAATTAAAAATAGTTAGTTTTTAAAAGGCGAAGAAGTTATTTCTTCGCCTTTTTTTATATCCATTAAATGGGTGTTCTTGTTGAATACGAAAAGTCTTGATTTTATACTTCCATTTGTGTCTGAATGAACCGATGATAAGCATCCTGTTTCCTTGTAAATTCAACGGAAAGTAAGCTTTTTAGAATAAATTTAGATTTTTCTAAACAATAAGTCCAGTTTGGCTAAAATTTTTCTTAATTTCGCAATATGAAGTTGAACTTTTTACTATATTTCATTTTATTTCTTTTAGGAAGTTGTAGTTTGACAGACGAAAACGATTCTGGTAAAATTCGTGTGGTAACTACTACGTCTATTGTAACGGATATTGTTAAAAACATCGGTGGAGACAAAATTGAAGTTTCTGGTCTAATGGGAGCTGGCATCGATCCACACTTGTACAAAGCGAGTGAAGGCGATGTAATGAAGTTAGCCAATGCAGAAATGATTATTTATGGAGGCCTTCATCTTGAAGGAAAGTTAGTAGATGTTTTTTCTAAAATAGAAAGACTTGGCAAGCACCCTGTAGACTTAGGCGCTACAATTCCAGAACATCTTTTACTTCGTTCAAAAGATTTTGGCGGAAATTATGATCCGCACGTTTGGTTTAATGTTGAATTAATCAAAATTGAATCAAAATCTGTTGCAGAAGCTTTTAAAAAGTATGACTCAATAAATGCAGACTATTACCAAGCTAATCTAGATGCTTATCTTGTTAAATTGGATGATTTGCAAGCAGAAATCATTGAAATGGTGCAAACCTTACCCAAAGAATCTCGTCATTTGGTAACTGCCCATGATGCTTTTGGATATTTTGGAGACGCTTATGGCTTTAAAGTAATTGGCTTACAAGGATTATCAACTGCCACAGAAGCAGGTGTAAAAGATATGAGAAGGGTTTCTGATTATATTGTAAAACATCATATAAAATCAATATTCATAGAAAGTTCTGTTCCTGTAAAAACAATAGAAGCGCTACAAATGGCTGTTCGTTCGAGAGGACATCAAGTGAACATCGGAGGAATGCTGTATAGTGATGCACTAGGAAATGAAGGAGAAGAGGAGGGAACGTATATCGGAATGATGAGATACAATGTGAAATCGATAATTGACGGTTTAAAATAATAAATATGGCAAGCCAAAAGGGAGTAAAATACGCAATTAATGTACATGACTTAACAGTCGCTTACGATTATAAGCCTGTGCTTTGGGATATTCATCTACAAGTTCCAGAAGGAGTATTAATGGCAATTGTAGGTCCGAATGGTGCAGGAAAATCTACATTGATTAAAGCCATGTTAGGTATTCAGAAAAGTATCACCGGAACGGTTGAGGTTTTTGGGAAATCTTATAAGGAAATGCGTAAAGAAGTGGCTTATGTGCCGCAAAAAGAAGCGATTGATTGGGATTTCCCAACAACTGTACTAGATGCAGTAATGATGGGAACTTATGGCCAGTTAGGTTGGATCAAACGTCCAGGTAAAAAGGAAAAGAAAGCAGCTTTAGAAGCGCTAGAGCAAGTTGGAATGCTGCCGTTTAAGAATAGACAAATTAGTCAGTTGAGCGGTGGACAACAACAACGTGTGTTTTTGGCTAGAGCATTGGTGCAAAATGCATCGATTTACATCATGGATGAACCATTTCAGGGTGTAGATGCTACAACAGAAATCGCGATTATCAATATTTTGAAAGAGTTGAGAGAACAAGGTAAAACCGTATTGGTTGTTCACCACGACTTACAAACTGTTCCAGAATATTTTGACTGGGTTACTTTTTTGAATGTAAAGAAAATTGCCACCGGTCCAGTGAAAGAAATATTTAACGATGATAATTTGAATAAAACCTACGGAATTAACTATAAAGTAGCTGTAAATCAATAAACATGTTAGAATTTTTAGAATTAATATGGTCTGATTATACCGTTCGAATCATTACGATGGGAACTGCTGCTCTAGGTGCCATTCTTGGTCTCCTGGGTAGTTTTGCCGTGCTTAGAAAACAGAGTTTACTAGGTGATGCAATTTCACATGCAGCTTTACCAGGAATTGTTTTAGCTTTTATTCTAACACAGACAAAAACGACCTATGTTTTACTACTTGGAGCTATTATTAGCGGACTAATTGGAAGTGTTTTGATTAATAGCATCGTAAAACGTACGCATTTAAAAACAGACACCGCTTTAGGAATTATTCTTTCAGTATTTTTTGGTTTTGGAATGTTGTTGTTGACAGCCATTCAAAAACAACCTGATGCAGCGCAAGCAGGATTGGATAAATATCTATTTGGTCAAGCTGCTACCTTAATGCTTGAAGATGTAAAACTTCTGATTGCTGTTTTGGGTTTAGCCTTGCTTATACTTTTCTTATTTTATAAGGAGTTAAAACTTTTGCTTTTTGATGCTGATTATGCTAAAACGCTAGGGATTAACACCAAGTATTTAGATGTTTTGATTACTGTTTTTATAATTGTTGCTATTGTACTAGGACTTCAAACTGTAGGAGTAGTATTGATGAGTGCAATGTTGTTAGCACCAGCAGCAGCAGCAAGACAATGGACCAATAGTTTGAGTACCATGCTTTTCTTGTCTGCCATCTTAGGAATGATTTCTGGAGTTTTAGGAACAGCTATCAGTGCTTCACAAGACAACTTATCTACCGGGCCAGTGATTGTTATTATAGCAGTATCATTGGTAGTCATTTCCTTTATTTTCGCTCCTAATCGCGGTTTGATTGCTAAGAGAGTGCAGCAGAGAAAGAATAAAAAATTATTTGAAAAAATTAAAGATGACGCAGCCACAACTTGAGATACAATTAATAGCGGCTATAGTTTCTGTAGCTTGTGCCATCCCTGGTGTTTTCTTAGTGCTTAGGAAGATGGCCCTGATTAGTGATGCAATTAGTCACTCTATTTTATTGGGAATTGTTCTTGGTTTTTTCATAACACAAGACCTTAATTCCCCAATTTTAATTCTTTTAGCTTGCTTGGTGGGAGTGCTGACCGTTGTGATGGTTGAACTCATTCAGAAAACCAAACTCGTTAAAGAAGACACCGCTATAGGACTCGTATTCCCAGCTTTATTTAGTATCGGTATCATTTTGATTTCATTAAAAGCCAACGATATTCACTTAGATGTGGATTCTGTTCTTTTAGGAGAATTAGCTTTCGCACCTTTCGATAGATTGTTTATTAATGAAAAGGACTTTGGACCGAAGGCACTTTGGATAATGGGAAGTATTTTGATTTTTACTTTAACGCTTCTACTTCTTTTTTACAAGGAACTAAAATTGAGTACTTTTGACGCTGGATTATCTGCTGCTTTAGGCTTTTCGCCTGTATTAATTCATTATTCCCTAATGACCGTTTCTTCAGTTACCGTTGTGGGAGCTTTCGATTCTGTTGGAGCAATATTAGTGGTTGCTTTAATGATTGTTCCTGCGGCAACTGCCTACTTACTGACGCATAAACTAAAATCGATGCTGATGTTATCCGTTTTTTTCGGCTTGTTTTCATCAATTGGTGGCTATTGGGTAGCCAATTTGCTAGACGCTTCTATAGCTGGTTCGATGGCGACAATGCTCGGAGTTATTTTCTTTACCGTTTACTTATTCGCACCTAAAAAAGGTTTGTTAGCGAATTTATTCAAAGAAAAACGTCAGAAAAGCGAAGTGCAACTTTTAGCATTCTTACTTCATTTACACAGTTTGAATGAAGACAATGATTTGGAAGAACGATGCGTCAATCACTTATACATGCACTTTAGATGGACAAAATCCGAAGCTGATAATATTCTTAGTTTAGCCAAAGAGAATAGTTTAGTTCATCTTGATGGAGATTGTATCTATCTTACAGAAAAAGGAAATGACTTTAGCGAAAGGGCCATACAATTTATCACTAGTAATAGAGGTGAGAAAATAGAAGGAATTAAAGAAGATTACTTGTTGTTTAGAGGTTAAATTTCTTTTTCTATATTTGTAAATAGTAATTCAAAAACTGAAAATGAAAGTCGCAATTACAGGAGCATCCGGACATATAGGTTCCGCTATCATAAGAGAATTGATTAAAGAAGGACACGAAGTCGTTGCTATGGTTCATAAAACTGGCAAAGGACTCGAAGGCTTGCCTATTTCCACTTTTAAGGGTAGCGTATTGGATAAAGTTTCTCTCAGAACCCTAATGAATGAATGTGATATAGTTTTTCATATCGCTGGTATTGTTGACTTGGGTTATCATTTTGATAAGATGGTTTATGACATCAATGTTACAGGAACAGAAAATGTTTTTGAAGTTGCAAAAGAAGTCGGTGTAAAGCGCGTTGTTCATTTTAGTTCTATCCATGTTTTTAAACAAAGTCCTTATGATCTTCCCCTAGATGAAACGAGAGGTTTTATTGATGATAAAGGAATATTTTATGATCAAACAAAGCGAAAAGGACATGAATTAGCATTACAACTTGCCAAAGAAGGACAAGATATCGTAATTGTTTGTCCAACTGGAGTAATCGGACCTTACGATTACCTTACTTCGAAATTAGGAAAAGCACTTATCGATTTATACAAAGGGAATATTCCCGCGGTAATTAAGGGTGGCTTTGACTTTGTGGACGTTCGTGATGTTGCAAAAGGCGCTATTTCGGCAATGGATAATGGAAAATCTGGGGAAGCTTATATCTTAGGAGGTCAATTTTATACTTTAAAAGAATTGGCTGAATTAATTTACCAAGTCAATGAAAAGAAGAAGAAATTTATAGAATTACCGATAATTTTCGCTAACATAGGACTTCCGTTTGTAAAACTATACGCTTTTTTAACAGGTAGTAAGCCATTGTACGATAAAGTTTATCTAGATATTTTACAAGACGGAAATAAATTTGTTGAAAGTAAAAAGGCTGAAAAGACGCTAACTTATCAGAAAACCGATATGAAAACGACTTTAATTGATACATTTGAGTGGTTAAAACAAGTAGGTAGGTTATAATAACACATTATGGATATAGCAATATTTGAAACATTTGTTTGGAGTTGGATTGGATTAGCACTGGCTGTTTTTATTTTGCTGATGTTTATCACAGCACCTTATGGTCGTCACACAAAAACAACATGGGGACCACTCGTTCCGAATCGCTTGGGATGGGTAATAATGGAGGTTTTTGTTGTCGTTGTTTTGTATTATTTTATTCTCACCGGAGAGAATGAACAGTCCTTAGTGAATTGGATAATTATCGGTTTATTTTCTATCCATTATCTGAATAGAAGTTTAATATTCCCATTTAGAATCAAAACTACAGGTAAGAAAATGCCTCTGGTAATCATGTTGATGGGGATGTTTTTTAACTTAGTAAACGGATTTCTAATCGGTTATTATCTTGGGAATTTCAGGGTTTACGAAGTGGATTGGTTGATGACCCCACAATTTATCATTGGTGCATTTATCTTTTTCTGGGGAATGAGTGTCAATATGCATTCAGATAATATTTTAATCGGTTTGAGAAAACCAAATGAAACAGGTTATAAAATTCCTAGAGGCGGAATGTTTAAATATGTGAGCGCTCCCAATCTTCTTGGTGAAATTTCAGAATGGCTAGGTTTTGCAATACTTACTTGGAGTATGCCTGGATTGGCTTTCTTCTTATGGAGTTTCGCGAATTTAGTTCCTAGAGCAATTTCTCACCATCATTGGTATTTGGATAAATTTGAAGATTATCCTAAAAATAGAAAAGCTTTTATTCCAAGAATCTGGTAATATTCCAAAAAAGGTAAAAAAAAGTAAATTTTACCCTTCGTTTTTCTATTCATCAGTTACATTTGTAAGATGGCTATAAAAACGCTTTATATAGATAATTTTATTTCCCAATCCAATGGGAATGTGGTGATTGATGTTAGAAGTCCTTCTGAGTATCAGCACGCACACTTTCCTGGAGCTATTTCTATTCCTTTGTTTGATGATGAGGAAAGAAAAGTTGTTGGAACAACTTACAAACAAAATAGCAGAGAAAGTGCTATAAAGATCGGCTTGGATTTCTTTGGGCCTAAAATGCGTGGAATCGTAGAGCAAGTTGAGGAGATCATGCAGAAAGCACATTCCAAAACAATTTTCATTCATTGCTGGAGAGGTGGAATGCGTAGTGGGGCTGTTGCTTGGCTACTTGACTTATATGGTTTTGACGTTCATCTTTTAAAAGGCGGTTATAAAGCCTATAGAAATTGGGTTTTGGCTCAATTTGTGAAAAAATACAATCTTATTATTTTAAGTGGCTACACAGGAAGCGGGAAAACGGAGATTTTACATGAATTTGAACGCATGGGAGAAGCTGTGATAGATTTAGAAGCATTGGCGGCACACAAAGGGTCAACTTTTGGTGCTTTGGGACAAGGAAGTCAGCCAAGTACAGAATATTTTGAAAATCTTTTAGCGCTTAAACTTTATGAGTTAACTAAAGAGGATGAAGAAAGACTCATTTGGGTAGAAAGCGAAAGTAACAGATTGGGAATTGATTTGGTTAATTTTCAGTTTCACCAACAAATGAAAGAAGCTACGTGCATTCATATCGAAGTTCCAAAAGAAGCTAGAATAAATAAAATTGTTGAAGAATACGGAGTGTTTGACAAGGATGAACTGATGGCAGGAGTGGATAGGATATCGAAGAGGCTAGGAGGTTTATCTACCAAGCAAGCCAAAGAATTTATTGCGAAGGAAGACTTCTATGATGCTTTTGAAATATTAATTAACTATTACGATAAGGCGTATGACGCTAGTAAGTTATTTCAAAGTCCAATTTTAGACATTCACTTGGAAGGAACGGATGCAGATGTAAATGCAGGGATTGTCTTAGAACAAATAAGAAAAACAAAATGAGTAAAGAAGAAATCCGATTAACGCAATATTCTCATGGCGCTGGCTGTGGATGTAAAATTGCACCACAAGTGTTAGATGAGATATTGAAAAGCAGTAGTTCAAAACTCAGTTTTCCTTCTTTATTGATTGGTAACAGTGGAAAAGATGATGCGGCTGTTTATAAATGGAATGAAGAGGAATCTATCATTGCAACCACCGATTTCTTTACACCGATTGTTGATGATCCCTTGACTTTTGGAATGGTGGCTGCTGCAAATGCCATTAGCGATGTTTACGCAATGGGAGGAGAACCAATCTTAGCTTTGGCGATATTGGGCTGGCCAATTGAGAAACTACCTGTAGAAGCAGCTCAAAAGGTTTTAGAAGGTGCACGTATAATCTGTGATGAGGCTGGAATTCCTTTAGCAGGAGGTCATAGCATTGATATTCCAGAACCTGTTTTCGGTTTATCTGTGAATGGAAGAATAAAGACAAAACATATCAAGCAGAATAATCAAGCAAAAGTTGGTGATGTATTACTGATAACGAAACCGATTGGTATTGGTGTGTTAGCAACAGCTGAAAAAAGAGGTTTGATAGAACCAGAAGATAAAGCGAATCTTTACGCTAAACTAACGGAACTGAATAAGTTAGGACTATTGTTAGGAAGACTTGAAGGTGTAACTGCGATGACTGACGTGACAGGATTTGGTTTGGCCGGACATTTAATTGAAATGTGTGAAGGTGCTAATCTTAGTGCCGAATTGGAATACCAAGCAATTCCGAAATTAGCCAATATTCAGAATTATTTAAGCAAAAACAGTATACCAGATGCAACTTATAGAAACTGGAAAGGATATGGAGAAAAGATTCAACTAGGCGCATCGGTAAACTTTATGGAAGCTTTTCAATTATTGCCTGATCCTCAAACAAATGGCGGGTTGTTAGTAGCTGTTCGACCAGGTCTATTAGAAGAGGTTCAACAAGTTTTTAATGAAAATGGCTACGGTGATTTTATTCAACCAATTGGAAGGATAATTGAAAAGAATGAAAAAGTAATACTCGTAAATTAATTCAAGTATTTGTTAAACCTTGAAATGTGATAATGCAAGGTTTTAAGTAGTGTGTTAAAAAACAAATTATTAGTTAGTAGTTAGGTTAGCTGCTATCGTGATAAAAGCTCAACTTATTTTTTGTTTTCTAAGTGCAATGTATTGACATTCTTCTTATATATTTATCTCAATAGGTAAAAAATACACTCTTAAAACGTAAAAATATATATATATATTATTGAAAACATGGAGGTTAAGATAAATATAAGTACTATTTTAGAAATATAATCAACACGTTATGTTAGTCAACCTTTTGGCTTCTTTACCTTTTTTTAGTGCCTTTTTCTGGGCATTGGTCTTGTTGATTGACGATAAAACGAATAATTCTAAGATTTTTTTAACCGGTTTTTTCTTTCTAACGACCATTAACTATTTTACACATTGGCTTTTTTTTACTAAAGAATACGATTGGTATATTGTCTTTGACCATATTTGGGTTTTTACTTCATTAAGTGCTTTTCCGCTCATTTATTATTACTTAAGACTCCTTGCAAAGGATTCGAAGTTTTCCATAAAATGGTTTTGGTTGATAGTGATTCCCTTGTTGGTAATGATTTTTTCCATTCTCGTTTACTGGACAGCCTCACCCGCCGAAAAACATGCTTTTATATATAGTATAATGTATCATGAAGAGCCAATGCCTGATGTTTCAACCTTACATATAAAGTTGTTTTTATTCAGAAATGCACTTTTAAAAGTAATATTCATAATTCAGTTACTTTTAACTTGGTATTATAGTTCTAAGATTCTAAAAAAATACGACAAGGAAATTAATTTATTCTACTCAAACGTTAAAGAAAAAGACTTGAAGTATGCTGAAAAGATGCTTAATCTATTCATTTTCGCGGTTGTTGTTTCTGCGATTTCTAGTATAATAGGTAAAGATTATTTGGTGGAAAAACCAGTACTTTTCTTTATGGTTGCGACCACTCATACTGTTTTTGTTTTTGCCTTGGGTTATTTGGGATATAGACAAGAGTTTACAATCGAGGACTTTCAAAAAGATATGTCTTTAGAATCTGATTTTTCTACACTTCAACTAGACCATCCTTCAGTTTCTGAAAGAGGAATGCACCAAATGAAAGTGGAATTGATTAAGCTAGTAGAAGAAGATGAGGTTTTTATGAATCCAGATTTGAAAATCACTGATCTTTCCAAAATGTTGAATACGAATAGAACTTATATTTCTCATATTATCAATGAGGAATTGAAGATGTCTTTTTCTGAATTTATTAACGGATACAGAGTCGCTTACGCAAAGAAAATATTAAAAGATAAAGACGCTAGTAATTTAACTTTAAGTCAAATTGCTGAAATGTCAGGCTTCTCCAATGACAGTACATTCTATCGGGTATTTAAATCAATAGAAAAAACCTCGCCTGGCGTATATCGAGAAGGTTAAAACTTACTCAGTAAAGAAGCAGTTAAACTCAAATCCATCTAATTCAAGTGGAATTTCATCTAATGTGTCTATTAAGTCCATAAACTCTTCATACTTATCCATGTCTAAATTTTCAAAGTTAAGGGTTAATGGCATACTTAGTTCTCCTGTAATAACATCACTCAGTGCATCTAGATTTCTTCCAAAATGAGATGGCAGCTCCATTTGATTGCTTAACTCATTGTAAAAATCATCCATATTTTGGATCTTGCTAAAATTTATTGTTTTCTCCATTTTTTATTTTTTCTCAAATGATTTATAATGATTTTTAGTTACGAAAATTAAACCATCGTTACTAAAAACAACTCTGTGTTGTCCTCGACTTCCACAATTGTAGTTGATATCTGCTTCTGTATATTTTCTTCCCTTTTTTATTGGAAGTTGTTTTTCGAAGTTCCCAAAATGATCTCCTCCAATTGCTTTTCCTGGTGCTGCGTCACATAAGTTTCTGTACTTTGTTTGCCAACCTAGTTTACGGGCTTCATTTTTTGTAATATAATAGTCTGGTAGTTTTCCATGCTCCTTGAGGTGTTGAATGACGTATTCTTGAGACGTTAGCTCATCGATACTCATTTTTTTATTCGAAGTCTCTATCTTTTTGTCTAACTCTTTTTCTGTTTTAAGGTCTTGACTTATAGTTTCTTCAGTGCTGGAATGTTCTTCTGTTGAATTAGTAGATGCGCTTACCGTTTCAGTTTCTGGAATAAGGTTGTTATATCCCCAAGTCAAAGCGAAAATAGCCAATAGAATTAGAACGGGTATCTTTTTGAACTTTGCGTTTTTCTTCATAGTGTCTTTGTTCTTTATTAGAAACTTAATTAATAAAAAATGAAGGTACAAAAAAACGAGGTAAACTTAATTAAGCTTACCTCGTTATACTATTTTTATCTTTTCTATAGTTGGAAAACTAAACCTGCATTCGCATAAGCTTGTCCATATCCTAATTCTAAGTAAACACCAAAGTTTGGATTGAAAAAGAATCTAGCACCAACATGTGGACCAACATAGAAAATTCCATTTACTCTTCCGTCACCTGGTACAACAGAAAGACCTGTTCCAAGGCTTAATCCTGCATAAACATCTAGCTTGTCAGCATGGATGTTCTTACTGCTTTTATCAGAGATTAATTGGTAGAAGTGGAAGTTTGCGTTCATTCCAATTGGAATAGATAAAACTCCTCTGTTCTTATAGTAATTATCTGAATCTCCCCAATAAACGCTTCCTCCTTGAATCCCTGTGAAAAATCCCATTCCTACATACTCATGGATTCCCCATTCTCCTTGAACACTAACTCCTCCAGTGTTAACAAATCTGTGCTTATTTTTTAAACCAGCACTGTTAAAATTGTAAAAATTCCCACCTGTTAAACCTACTGAGAGTTTAAAGTCTCCTTTGCTAAAAGCTTGTGCTTTTGCGTTCTCAACTGTGAAAACACTTAATAAAAAAGTGATCGCGATAACATACAATATTCTTACCATTATTTTAGTTTTTAACCAAATATAAGGCATTTTGAGTTCCTAAGAACCTTTAAAAATGACAAAACATGTTAAAAAATCGCATGTATTTTTTCAAACTAAAACGGTGCCGTCTGTTCCAAAAACCATTCTTTTACATCACCCTCTAAATGAGGTAATAACTTCCTTTCACAATCTTTGTGATAAGCATTTAGCCAAGCTATTTCTTCGGCAGATAATAATTCTTTAACGATAGGTGTTTTTGAAATTGGACAGAATGTTAATGTCTCAAATTCATAGAATTCATTCCACTCAGTAATTCTCCACTTTTTAACTGCAATCAAATTTTCAATTCTAATTCCATACTCGTTCTCTACATAATATCCTGGTTCATTCGAAACTACCATTCCAGGAATTAAAGCCTGTGGATTCATGTCTTTACGAATGTTTTGCGGACCTTCGTGTACATTCATAAAGCTTCCCACTCCGTGACCTGTTCCGTGGTTGTAATCTTGACCGATTCCCCATAAAGCCATTCTAGCAAGTGTATCTAGCTGAACACCACGCGTTCCTTTAGGAAACTTGATCATGCTTAATTGAATATGTCCTTTTAAAACTAAAGTATAGTCTCTTCTGAATGCATCACTTGTTTTACCTAAAGGTAAAGTTCTTGTAATATCAGTTGTCCCTTCTAAGTACTGACCTCCAGAGTCAACTAAGATACTACCTTCATTTGTAACCGTTGCACATCCTTCTTTTGGCGCTTTGTAGTGAATGATAGCTCCATTTCCTTGGTAACCAACAATACTGTCAAAGCTAATCCCAACGAAATCTTTCTGTTCTCTACGGAAACCTTCAAGCTTTTCGCCAATGCTGTATTCATTCATTTCTTCTTTTCCAACACTTTGTGTCAGCCAATGCAGGAATTTGACCATCGCTACACCATCTTTAACCATTGCAGAGCGGAATCCAGCTAATTCTTTATCGTTTTTAATGGCTTTCATTAAACTTCCTGGAACTGCGTCAATAATAAATGTGTTTGCATTCTCTAAAGTGTGATAAACTAATTGGTTGTTGTTCGGGGCAAGTAAAATTGTCTCCCCACTTACCGACTTAAGGTAATCAAAGAAAGTGTTGTATTCTTTAAGTGTTACATTCGTCGATTTCATTGCTTGAAGCGCCTCTGCATCAAGTTTTGAAGTATCAACGAATAATATCGTTTCTTCCAATGTTAAGTAGATATATCCTAAGAAAACAGGATTACACTTTACGTCACTTCCACGAAGGTTCAAAGTCCATGCAACGTCATCTAAACTATTTAAAATATGCGCTGTTGCACCTTTTTCTTTCATCTTTTTACGGATGGCAGTAATTTTATCTTCTGCAGACTGACCTGCTTTTTCTATTGGATGAACAAAAACCGGGTTTTTCACTTCTTTTCCACGTTCTGTCCAAACATTTTTAAGTAAGTCTGCATCAATTAATTGTCTATTGTTTGCACCAAATTTCGAAGACATATCTTTCCAATTTCCAATTGAAGTAGCTACTGCATTTACCGCAACTTTCGCGTTTGCTGATGTTTCAGAAATAATCCAATCGATATAACTAGGCGTACCATCTACACCGTCTTTAAATAAATCAATTCCAGAACCTTCTAATTCAACTGGTCCTTGTGTGAAATAACGACCATCTGTCCAAAGGCCTGCCTTGTCCTGAAGAATAACAACAAATCCAGCTGAACCGGTGAATCCTGAAATCCATTCACGCTCCTTCCATGCATCTGGTAAGTATTCGCTCATGTGCGGGTCTGCTGAAAATAGGATAAATGCTTCTACATTATTTTTTGTCATTTCTGCTCTTAAGGCAGTTATTCTTTCTTTAATGGTCATAATTCTCATTTTTTAATGATTTGTAAAGTTAAGGCTTATAGTAGAAAAACAAAAGGAATGCAAGGGTTATTTAAAGTGAAATATAGAAAGTTTTATCGGATTTAACTTACTTTATATTTCAGTCTTGAAAATCATGCAATTGGCTTGGGGTTTCCTTCGGATATTTTGCTGAAAGAAATGTAGTTTTATTTGTTTCTTAAAACTATAGAGAAATTCAATTGTTATATTTACAGAAATTAGAATTATTTATGTTAGAATTACTGATAATAGGAGGGGGACCCATTGGAATTGCAGTTGGATTGGCTGCGAAAAAGAAGGGATTGAAGTATGTAATTATTGAAAAAGGGCCAATTGTAAATTCACTTTATAATTATCCTGATAATATGCAGTTTTTCTCTACTTCGGAAAAACTTGAAATTGAAAACATTCCTTTTATTAGTAAGAATCCAAAACCTACAAAACCGGAAGCACTCGAGTATTATCGAAGAATTGCTACTTCTAATGAATTAAATATTCAGCTTTTTGAAGAAGTTCTGAAAGTTGAGAAAGTTGAGAATACCTACCAGGTTGAAACTTCAAAAGGAAATTATCGTGCTCGAAATATTGTCGTAGCAACTGGTTTTTACGATATTCCAAACTTGATGAATATTCCAGGAGAGAATTTACCAAAAGTTACTCACTATTACGGGAATCCACATTATTATTCAGGACAGAAAGTGATTGTTGTTGGTGCGAGTAATTCCTCTGTTGATGCGGCTCTTGAGATTTACAGAAAAGGAGGGGAGGTGACAATGGTTGTTCGTGGAGAATCCATCGGCGAAAGAGTAAAGTATTGGGTAAAACCGGATATTGAAAATAGAATAGCAGAAGGAAGTATTCAGGCTATATTTAATGCTAATATCACTGAAGTGCGCCCGAATGAAGTGGATGTTCAATTGAAAAATGGGGAAACTAAAACCTTAGAGAATGATTTCGTTTTGGCTCTGACAGGTTATTTGCCTAATTTCAATTTTCTTGAAAAAATAGGCATAAATTTATCCGAGGATGGGCTTAAAATTCCAGAATATAACCCTGAAACGATGGAAACTAATCAAAAAGGGATATATTTAGCAGGAGTAATTTGTGGAGGAAAGGAAACGCATAAATGGTTTATAGAAAATTCTATCATTCATGCTGAATTGATTATTAACGATATTACAAAATAAAAAATGGAACATAAAATTTACGTCTTAGACATTCGTTTCTTAGAAGAAAGCGAAGTGATCGCCAATTATCTTATCGAGTCAAGTGAAGGACTGATCTTAATAGATACAGGACCTGAAACAGCTGCTAAAAATTTGCAGAAGGCAATAGCAGATTTAGGATTTGATTGGAAGGAAATTAAACATGTGTTTCTAACGCATATTCATTTTGATCATGCTGGGGGCGCTTGGAAATTCGCGGAAAATGGTGCAAAGATTTATGTTCATTCTATTGGTTTACCACATATGCAGAATCCAGAGAGATTGTGGAGTTCGGCCAAGCAGATTTATTTAGATGATATGGAGCGACTTTGGGGTGAAATGAAACCCATTCCAGAAAATCAATTGGTAGCTTTAGATGATGGTGATGTTGTGCAGATCGGTGATGTTGAAATTAAGACGCACTATACGCCTGGACATGCAATTCATCACAATGCTTATCAATTAGGTGATATTATTTTCACGGGAGATGTAGCAGGTGTTAAAATCGCTGGTGGTCCCGTTGTTCCACCTTGTCCGCCACCTGATATCAATGTTGAACTTTGGAAGGAGTCTATCGCTAAACTAGAGAAACTAGATGCTTCAAAATTGTATTTGGCGCATTATGGCGAGGTGAATAATGTGAAGGAGCATTTTGCTGACTTACGCTTTATCCTTGATGATTGGGCGAATTGGATAAAACCACATTATGATAATATGACTTCAGTCGAAGATATCACACCACATTTTGTGAATTACACTCAAGAGCAATTGCGTGAAAAAGGTGTAAGCGAAGAGGTTGTCGAGAAATACGAAAAAGGAAACCCTAGCTTTATGTCGGTTACAGGATTGTTGCGTTATTGGAAACTGAAAGAACAAGGAAGAATTTAAGACTTCTTTATTCTACGCTAAAATTCACATCGTAACTCGTATGTCTTCTAATATTCACCACTCTGTTGTTGTCTAACAAAAAGTATTGTCCTTTAATTCCTAGTAGTTTACCAGTGATTATAGGACTTTTGTCTAAGTTTAAACTAGTTACTTTCGTAGGAAATTTTAAAACAGGATAGTTGATTTCTGTTAAGTCATCTTCATCTGAAATATATTGTGAAATATCTTCTGGAAGCAACTCTTCTAATTGCCATTTTGTTTCTTCCAAATCAATGCTTTCATCAATGCTATTGGTCAGCATTTTTCTCCAGTTGGTTTTATCTGTGAATGAAGATTTAAGCGCAACTTCTATTACTCCAGCTAAATAACGATTGGGTGTTTCTGCTAGTTTAATCGCTGCACTTGCTCCTTGGTCTATCCAACGTATCGGTATTTGAGTTGAACGCGTAACACCTACTTTTACAACATCAGTTGCGGCTAAATAAACAAAGTGTGGCTGATTGTGATTTCTTTCTTCCCATTCAATATCACGACCTTCTCCTAGATGAGCGCGACATAATTCTGGTCTGATAATACATTCAGCAGATTCAGGTGAGTTTATAAAACAGTTGTAACAAAACCCTTGATTATAGGATGTTTTTGTTTTTACACCACAACTTTTACAGAAGATATCACCTTGGAAATTAAGCGTAATTGTTTTACCTAAAAATTCATTTAAACTCAATGTTTGATGCTCGCCTGTCTCTTTATTATGAAATAACATTTGATATTGAACTAGATTGTTTTCGTCCAATTCCACTAACATTTTTCTTAATTCGCCTTTAATTTCCATTATTTATTTTAGTATAACATTCCAACTAGTGTTGCTGTAAGCATACAGGCTAGCGTTCCGGCAATCATTGAGACAAATCCATACTTTGCTAATACAGATCTTTTTTCTGGTGCCAATGCGCCTATTCCACCAACTTGAATCCCAATGGAAGAGAAGTTAGAGAATCCACACAATACATAGGTACCGATAATCACCGATTTTTGGGTTAACTCATCTTGTAGTTCAGCCAAATGTGGATAAGCTACAAATTCGTTGATGATTGTTTTTTCTCCTAATAATTGGCCGATAATTGTAGCGTCTTGCCAGGGTGTTCCCATCAGCCATGCGAAAGGAGCAAGGATATAACCAACAATATATTGGAATGATAATTCTGTGTAAGAGTCTGATTTTGCTGCAATTATTTCATTTAAACCTGTATAGTGTCCAATTTTTCCAATTCCGTAGTTTACAAGCGCAATTAAAGAAATAAAAACGATTAGCATTGCTGCTACGTTTACTGCCAATCTTAATCCGTCTGTAGTACCGTTTGCAATAGCTTCTAGTGCATTAACTCCTAGTTTATCTTTAGGAATTCTTAAATCGGTATTTACTTGTTCCGTTTCTGGTAAGATGATTTTAGAGAAAACGATAGCTGCTGGTGCAGACATCAAGGATGCCGTCAGTAAATGTTTTGCGAAGAATACTTGTTGTTGTGGATCATCTCCACCTAAGAATCCGATATAAGCTGCTAGAACTCCTCCGGCAATCGTTGCCATTCCTCCAGTCATTAAACATAGGATTTCACTATTTGTCATTTTATTCAAATAAGGCTTCACCAATAATGGAGCCTCAGTTTGACCTAAAAACACATTACCGGCTGCTGAAATACTTTCTGCTCCAGATAGGTTCATTAAGCGTTTCATTACCCAAGCCATTCCGTAAACTAGCTTTTGTAATATTCCCCAGTAATAAAACAAACTCGTAAGTGCAGAGAAAAAGATAACAGAAGGCAGTACCCAAGTAGCAAAGTTCATTACCATTGGATGCATTTCACCTGTTACAACGCTACTAAATATGAAAAGTGCACCTTCGTGTGCCATTTCAATGACCTTCACAAAAGCTTTAGAAATAAAGTCGAATCCTCTTTCTACAAAAGGAACTTTTAAGATTAAGAAGGCCAAAAAGATTTGTAATGAAATTCCTTTGACTATGATGGACCAGTTAATTCTACTTCTGTTCTTACTCAACAAAAATGCAGTAACCACCAATGCTATAATCCCTAAAAAACCACGAAATAAACTATCCCACGAAAAGGACGTCTTTAGGTTTTTATCTTCAGTTAAATAGGTGATTCTATCCCCATCTTTTGAAAGCGATAATCTTCCTTTTTCTGTTTGTTTGTTGACTAGAACTGTGAAAAGTTCTTGAACAACAGAGTCGGAAATAGTACTTGTTAGTGTTAGTTGCTGATCGTTTAATACGTATGTTCCGGCGGCGTTTTTAGTTAAGATAGTATCATTTGTATAATACGTTCCGTCGGTGTTTAACTGAAGTTTGAAACTTCTTCTATGCCATTCTTCAATGGTAATATTATCATTTTCTTTCGCAAAAACAGAGGTGAAAGAAAGTAGAATGAATAAAAAACCTAATCCTACTTTAAGAAGTCCTTTTGTTAATTTCATCTCTAATTTTTGATGCTAGTTCATAATCTTCATTGTCAATAGCGTGTTGCAATTCTTCTTCCAATTCGCTAATACTCATTTTTGAAAGGTTTGCCTTGTCGTCTGTATCTTCAGTATGAGTTTGCGGTTGAAAAAAATCAGCATCTTCATCTTCTTGATCTAAACGTATTCCAGCGGAACCTAAAATTGACTCGTAAGTATAAACATCACACTTGAATCTAACTGCCAAAGCAATAGCATCTGAGGTGCGTGCATCTATTTCTACTTCTAAACCATCTTTTTTACAAATTAATTTAGAATGGAAAATCCCCTCCTTTAAGTTGTATATGATTACTTCTTTTAAGACGATACTAAAAGCGTCTGCGAAGTTTTTAAATAAGTCATGTGTAAGTGGTCGGCTTGGGACCATGCTCTCTAATTCTATTGCAATCGCTTGAGCTTCGAAGCCACCAATAATAATAGGAAGTCTTCTTACACCGCCTACCTCAGATAATACCAAAGCATAAGCTCCAGACTGAGTTTGACTGTAAGACAATCCAATTATTTCAAGTTTTACTTTGTCCATAAGAGGTGAAAGTTCTTCAATTTGATAAATTATATAAAAATTTAGGGAAGCACTGGCCTCCCTAAATATACAACAATTATGTAAAAATAATATTTATTCTTGAATGATTAGTTAGAAGCTTTGAATTTTTTTACTGCTTCAATCAAACGAGGTACTACTTCGAAGGCATCTCCAACCACTCCATAGTCAGCTGCCTTAAAGAAGGGAGCCTCTGGATCTGTGTTGATTACAACGATAGTCTTAGAACCGTTAACCCCAGCTAAATGCTGAATTGCACCAGAAATTCCAACTGCAATGTAAAGGTTTGGACGGATTGCAACTCCAGTTTGTCCAACGTGCTCGTGGTGAGGTCTCCAGTCTGAATCTGAAACTGGACGTGAACATGCTGTTGCAGCACCTAATTCTTTTGCTAATTCTTCAATCATTCCCCAGTTTTCAGGACCTTTTAATCCACGACCTGCAGAAACAACTAATTCAGCTTCTGGTAATGGAATGTCTCCTTCTGGAATTTTTGTTTCCTTAACTATAACTCTTGTTGTACCTGCGTTTCCGTTGAAGTCTTCAACAGCCGCATCAGTACCTGTTTCCTCTAATGGAATTGAGTTTGGAAGTAAAGAAATTACCTTTTTATCTGTATTTACTTTAACGTATCCAAAAGCCTTTCCTGAGAAAACATTTACAGGAATAGTTCCTTCAGCAGTTGGTAAACCAATTGCACCAGCAACTAAACCAGCATTTAATTTTACCGCTAAACGAGGTGCAGCAGCTTTTCCAACTAAATCGTCAGAGAAGATAATCGTGTTTGCACCAGCTTGTTCAGCTGCAGTTTTTACCAAGTTAGCAATTTGTTGATCATCAATTCCTTCGAATGAACGGTCAACTAAAACTTTGCTAGCTCCATATACCCCAAGTTTTGCTAAAGTAGCATCACTTGCATTTCCGTTTGTTACAACTGTAACGTCTCCTAATTTTTTTCCGTATGTAACGGTTTCAAAAGCATTTTTTGCAATCTTATCACCATTACTATTTACATATACTAAAACTGACATATTCTAAATTTTTTAAGTGTGATTAAATTACTTTTGCTTCGTTGTGTAACAATGCTACTAATTCATCCATGTTTGCTGGATCAATTAATTTAACAGCAGACTTTGGCGCAGGTAAAGAATATTTAACGTATTCTGTTAATTTCGCTACGTTTGAAGGCTCAACTACCGCTAAAGGCTTTGTTCTAGCAGCCATAATTCCTCTCATGTTTGGAATTCTTGCTTCCGCCATTCCTTTTAAACAGCTAACTACTATTGGTAACTCAACCTCAACAGTTTGAACTCCTCCAGTAATTTCTCTATCTAAAGATGCTGTAGATCCGTTTATTTCTAAACGCTCAGCTAATGAAATAAATGGCATGTCTAAATGCTCTGCTACCATTGACCCAACTTGTGAACCATTGTAATCAATCGTTTCCTTTCCTAATAGTACAACATCAAAATTGTTAGCTTTTGCGTAGTTTGCAATCTCTGCAGCAACTTGTGAAGCTTCAACTGCCTCAGTGTTAATTCTTACTGCATCATCTGCTCCAATTGCTAAAGCTTTACGAATTGTAGGCTCGTCTTCAGCACCTCCAATTGTAATTGTTGTAACTGTGCCTCCGTGAGCTTCTTTTAATTCAATCCCTTTTACAAGTGCATACCACTCATCGTATGGGTTAACGATGTATTTTACTCCATTCGTATCAAATTTTGTATCGCCATCTGTGAATGCGATTTTTGATGTTGTATCTGGAGCCTTGCTTATACAAACTAGTACTTTCATATATATCTATATTTACGTATTAATACTTTTTGTACAAAAATAAAAAAAAGTTTTGATTAATCAGTCATATTACAATGTATGCATAGTAATTTGTGATTTTTATCACTTTAAAGAGTTTGTTTTACTTGTTTCTTTCTATTTTTGAGCATTATGAAGAAAATTGGAGTTGGTATTTTGCTTTTCTTAGCATTCGTTTCTTGTGGTGTGAATATGGGTGACCGGATTGACACGGAAAGTTTAAGCGTTTATTTCCTTCCTGGTGTAGAAAAGGACCAAGCTGTTGCCTTTGCTGAGTATTGGAGAGACAATGGTTTCTTAGGAGAAAATAAACAGGTAATTCAGTTGGAAAAGGAAAAAGATGTTATCTTGATTAAATTAATTGAGAAAGAAAATTTTCACAACGAACCAATTTCAATTACGGAAGAAGCAATGTTACAAGATTTAGAGCGTTATTTAAAAAGAAACATTTTTCAGCGTGAAGTGGAAATTGTGATTACAGATAATACTTTTCGTCCCATTTTAAAAAGACAAAACGAATGAAGATATCAGGTTCAATATATTCTGATAAAAACAGAGAACTAAAAGAAACAATTACGGACTTACAAGCACACCAAGTGGATATGTTACATGTGGACTGTAACGATGATGTTTCAGTATTTGAAGACATTAAACAAATCAGAACATGGTGCGATTTGCCCATAGATTTACATATTATAACGGAAACGCCTGAAAAGTACTTCGGTTTATTGAGAGAAACGCCAGTTGAATTTGTGACTTTCCAATATGAACAGTTGAAAGAGAAATTGGTGATTCCAGCGGATATCAAAGGAGAAAAAGGCTTGGGAATTATTACGCCTACATCAATTGATGTTTTTGATGCGTATGCAGATTTTGATTTTATCCTAATGATGGCTACAATTCCTGGACAAAGCGGTGGTGTTTTTGCACCCGAGAATTTTCAGAAAATCAATCATTTTAAAAAGAAGTACCCATCTAAAAACGTTCATGTTGATGGTGGTGTAAACGGAGAAGTTTCTTTTATTTTAAGAAATATGGGAGTGCATGCTTCTGTTTCTGGTAGTTTCTTGTTTAAAAACGTGAGTATTGGTCAGGCCTTGATGGATCTAACAAGAAGGGCGATTAAGTCGCAATTTAAAGTGAGAGATTTCATGATTCCTATCCAAGAATGTCCATTGGTTCAGTATGATTCTATGACTTTCAAAAGTGTATTAGAATCGATTGATGCCGGTAAGCAAGGTTTTACTTTGGTGGAAGAAAACAATCAGTTTAAAGGAATTATTTCCAATGCTGATGTTAGAAAAGCGTTGATTAGGAATTTTAATGATTTACAACAAGTTGATGCACAGAAAATGGTGAATGAACATCCTGTGATTATCAGTGCAGATGCCAATGTTACGGAAATGCTTAATGTGGTACG
The DNA here is from genome assembly GCA_035497735.1 of Brumimicrobium sp. Classification (GTDB taxonomy): domain Bacteria; phylum Bacteroidota; class Bacteroidia; order Flavobacteriales_D; family Crocinitomicaceae; genus Brumimicrobium. The sequence continues at coordinate 228,230 of DATJCX010000071.1, forward strand.
AAGCAAGAGTTTTCCTGTTATGTATATGCCTGTTGTAAATGGAGGAAATAAAGTGGAAGGGATTATAACCTTCATCAATTTAATTAAAGGAGAAATATGATTTTAAGATTAAAGAATAATGTCAATGCGAGTGAATTAGCGCAATTGGCTGAGAAGTTCAAAGCTTTTGGTATTAATTATAAGGAAGGACAATTTTTAATTACTTCTTCATCTGTGAAGGAAGTTCCGAATGGTTTAGAAAATTTAGTGAATGAATCATGGGTTTTCCCGAATGATATGCAATTGTCTTCTCGTGAATTTCAAAGAGAAACAAGAGAAATTAGGATCGGTGATTTAACCATCGGTGGAAATACGAAAAATACGATTTTAATTGGCGGACCTTGTTCTGTTGAATCGGAAGAACAAATCCAAGAAAGCGCTCAGTTTATCAAATCTTTAGGTCTGACAACACTAAGAGGTGGTTGCTACAAACCAAGAACGAGTCCTTACAGTTTCCAAGGTTTAGGTTACGAAGGGTTGATGTTGTTGAAGAAAATGCGTGAGGAACATGGTTTAAAAGTTATCACAGAAGTGAGAGACTCTACGCATGTTCAAGATGTTATTGAGCACAGTGATATTATCCAAATCGGAGCAAAAGCAATGTATGATCAAGGAATCTTACGTGCTTGTGCAAAGATTGATAAACCTGTTTTGTTAAAACGTGGTTTTGGTTCTACACTTCAGGAATTTGTTCAAGCTGCAGAGTTTATTCTAGCAGGAGGAAATGACCAAGTTATTCTTTGTGAAAGAGGTATTCGTACTTTTGAAACCAACACGCGTTTTACATTGGACTTATGTGGTGTTGCTTATTTACAAGAATATACAAACTTGCCAATCATTTTAGACCCAAGTCATGCACTAGGATATAGATATGGAATTGAAAGTTTATCAAAAGCTTGTGTAGCGATGGGGGTTGATGGATTGCTTGTAGAAACGCATCCGAATCCAGCTGTAGCTAAATCTGATGCAAGTCAACAATTGACACACGAACAATTTAAAACTCTAAAATCGGCAATTGAGCCTGTTGCAGCAAGTGTTGGATATAAAATAGTATAATGAGTTTACTAGCAAAAAATATAGCATTTATATTGAATAGAAGGGGAGAGGAATTGAATAAATTCCTTTCTCTTTATCAAGTTTCCAAGGTTGAAGATTTAAGCTATTACCAATTGAAAGACTTTTGTGCAAATGAAGGAGTGAGTCTTGTCAACTTAATGAATTTTAACTTCACTATTGACCAAGAAAAAACAAAGAATATCAAGTTGTTGATACTCGATGTTGATGGGGTGATGACAGACGGTGGAATGTATTTTGCAGAAAGTGGTGATCAATTTAAAAAGTACAATACCAAAGATGGAATGGGAATTATGCAGTTACGAAAGTATAGACCCGAAATTCAATTGGGTATTATTTCTTCTGGTTTTAAATTGGAAATGGTTAAAGCACGTGCAGAATTATTGAAAATTCAGCATGTATATGTAGGAAGAGATCCAAAAATGGAAATCTTAAACTCTTGGTGTGAAAAGTTTGACTTGCAATTGTCTGAAGTTGCTATTATTGGTGATGATATCAATGATTTAGAGGTGATGCAAAATGTTGGTTTTTCTGCTTGTCCTGCCGACGCTGTTCCTGCTGTTAAGGCGAATGTTGATTTGGTTTTACAATTGGAAGGCGGTAGAGGTTGTGTGCGTGAATTAATTGATGGTTATTTCATGAGTTGATTCGAAATGATATAATACCCTATGACAAAAGAAAAAATATTCAAAGAACTTATTGCCAGTATGGCAGAGTCAGGAAATATATCTACTTCTGAATATGAAATTCTTTTAGAAAAAGGGAAAGACTTAGGCTTGACGCAAAAATCAATTGATTTATTGATTAAGTTGGAACTAGCCGACCACGCCTCAGATGGTTTACCTAACTTTTTTGCAGATCATACAAAAGCCGACAAGGAACAAGTTACCTATAGGTTTAAGTCTGCAATTACAAGAGGCGGATCTATTTTAACGCCAGACATTATTATCATTGATAATGTAAGTGTTACCTACAGAAAACGAAACAAACATTTGATTAATGTGGATTCCGTTACCGTACATATTTCAAAGATATCATCGGTTGAACTGGATACAAGTATTTGGGGAACGGATATTATTATTAAGACTTTTGGTTCGGGAGAAATTATTGGAAAACGGTTCTCTAAATCAGATGCTCAGGAAGTCAAGCGACTTATTCAGGAAAGGCAATCTATTTAAAATAAAAAAGTGGATATCTCAAGATTGTAGAACTGCCGTGTTATTGGTTAATTTCGAACTCAATCACATACTTAAGTACGCTCATCTTATTCTCATTTTTAATATCGTGCACTTCTGTCACTTTTGAAGTATCCACTACTTTATCACTAGTTCTGTTCTTTTGAAACAGTTGTTTGTTTTTGGTTACTATTATAAAACCTATTGTTCTTCAGTGCAAAGAGATTTACTTTCTTCTTTGCTTTCTACTTTTTCTTTTTGCTCCTTTGTAAGGGTAATGAATCGTTCACTAGCACCTAAGCTTTCAAGGGCATCATCGAAGGAACTCTTTCTTAAGTGTTCTTCTCTTTCTTTCCATTTCGGTATTTTTCTTTCTTGTAACATAGCTACTAGTTTTAAATTCATAAATAGAATATCAACATTTGTACCAAACTAAATTCTATCAGGCCTGTTTTGTAAATAAACGTAAAAAGCCTCAAATGGTTGAGGCTTTTTGTGTAATATATTTTAAACGGTAGTTTTAATCTATTTGGAGGATAAGAACACCGAGTTGTGTGTTCAGTCCCATTATCGGAGTTGCGGCATATGTGTGACCATCGAATGATTTCTTAACTGCTTCTCCAGTTTTTACAAGTGCTTCCCCTTTGAATACTGAGTCTTCATCCTTTCTGTTAGTACTTAGAATGACTTTTCCGTCTGTCTGATTTACAAGAAGAATCCTTTCTATGTTAAACATTTTTACTGTTTGAACAAAGTATTGATCTACCTGACTCAAATTGTCAGCAATCATTTCACTTCTTACAGCTAAAGCCAAAGTTGTTGAAAGTTGTCGAATATGTTCAGCTTTTAATTCTTTAATTTCTGATTCGTGCACTTCGGTTAAGTTAGTTATTTTCTCTTCGTATTTCGAGATGGTATTCTTCTTTCCGAAGTATCCCCAGCCAACACTAACAATTAGCAAGAAGGCAAGAGCCAACTCAATAAAATGCTTTTTCCAAAACACTTTAGGATCATTTAAAGAAGTAGTTTTCTCTTCTTTAGAATGCGTAATATCATTTTTATTTTCTGCTTCCATATTCGTTGTTAATTTGTTTTTAATCTACTTTCTTAAGAATAATACTTCCTTCTGGAGTTTCAATATAAAGCTTTAAGTCCTTAATATGATAAGTCGGCTTATTGCGTAGAATATTCAAAATCTCGTTTTCAATCTGTGAAGTTTCAGAACAGTACATTCTTGTTGAAATCAAAGGCTCAATAATCATGTTTCTAAATCCAAAGTGTAGCGATCCATTCACTTGATTACATCCAGCGAAACCACTCATTTTTTGTTGCGCTAAGTCAAACTCGAAGTGTGGAAACTCATGTGGGAATAAATCTGGAGAAAGTTTCTTGCCGTTTACTTCAACTAAAGCCCAAATGTCGTGTAATTGTGGCTTTCCTCTGTATTGTCCACAACCAGAGTAAGTGAATTCTTTCTTGTCATGAAAACGGTTAAGCACGATATCTACTTTTCTTCCGTTTTTATTGCATTCATTTACATCGATGGTAATTTGAATTTTATAAACAGCATTTTCAGCGTGAACAACAACTATGTTAGCACCAGCTGCAACTTCTAACGTACTTTCAAGCGCACTGAATTCAATTTTTTCATTCTTGTCGTAAAAGATTACCTGTTCTTCATACTCAATAGAAACATACCATGAACGGTCTTCAGAAGAAGCTAGATAGTCAACTGAATAATTCGGGTAAGCTGAAATTCCTGTAGATGATTCTTCCACTTTATCTTCTTCTTTATTGTTTTTAATTTTCTTTGAATTGCCACAGCTAGTAGAAAATAATAAAGCAGTTACAATTGCGAATGATGTGATAATTCTCATGTTTTTTTACGTTTAATTTGTTTTCAAATATTGATTTTAGTAGTTAGAGCTATAAGAAATCTTTTTTGTCTAACCCTAGCCAATCTAGTGTTGAGTTTGCAAATATATCCTCTTTCACTTGATTTGACAAATCACTATCTTCAATAAACTTGCCAATTTCTAAATCACCTAAGGGAAAGGGATAATCTGTTCCTAAACAAATCTTCTTACTATCTTGCAAGGTAAGTAAATATTTTAATAAATCAATATCATGAGTTATACTATCTATCCAAAATTTCCCAATATAATTTCTCGGGTTTACATTGTTGTCTATTGCCACTAAATCTGGTCGACAGTTGAACCCATGCTCAATTCTTCCGATTGTTGGCAAAAACGATCCACCAGCATGTGAAAACATGACTCTTAATTTTGGAAGTTTCTCTAATGTTCCACTAAAGATTAATGAACATGCTGCTCGCGATGTTTCAGCAGGCATTCCTACCAACCATGGTAACCAATATTTTTGCATATCATCAAAGCCCATCATATTCCATGGGTGAATCATTACTGCCATTCCTAATTGCTCACAAGTTTCAAAAATAGGGAAGAATCTTTCGTCACTTAAATTCATATCATTGATGTTAGATCCGATTTGAATTCCTTTCATTCCTAACTTATGGATTCTTTCTAACTCCTGAAGAGCGAGTTCCGTATCTTGCATCGGAATAGTACCTAAACCAATGTAGTTTTTTGGATATCTAACTGTTAAATCAATAATGTGGTCATTTAAGAATTGACTAATCTCTAATGCGTCCTTTGGTTTAGCCCAGTAAGAGAACATTACAGGAATAGTACAAACGACCTGAACGGAAGTGTTGAATTGGTCATATTCTTTAATTCTAACATTTTCGTCCCAACAATTCTCTTCAATAGTTCTAAAAAATTGTCCTCCTTTTATCATGTCTTTTCTACTATCTTCTCTATCTTCTAAGAAAATAAAGTCTCCATATCCAAATTTCTCAGTCCATTTAGGAAGATGGCTTGGTAGAATATGCGTGTGCGAATCAATTTTTAACATTATACTTAATTTTTTTCTTGGCTGCAAGTTACCAAAAAATAGTGATGATTTATTCCTTGAAAGACTAAAATGTTTGCGCGCCTTAATTAGATGTATTTATCCATTTTGACTCGATATTGTTAGTTTCTCGAAGAAGTTTTTGATTCGTTTAAATCAAGCTATAAAATTGTTGTACATTTGTATCACTATACTATAATTGAATGAATGTGAAAAAACTTCTATTAATTTTAACGCTAGGTTTCTTGGTCGCATCTTGTGGACCAGCTCGTTTTGTAGCGCCTTTAGCGAAAAATGAAAATGCTGTTGCTGTAGATTTAGGCGGACCGATAGTGACAATTCCAGGAGTAGCGACAATGCCTATTCCTTTTACATCGATTACCTATGGTAGAGGAATTACCAATGACTTAACAATTCATGGAAGTTGGCATACTACTGCAGCGATTTTTGGCGTTGCACAAATTGAAGCAGGAGCAACTTATGGGTTTTGGAAAAATGATGATGGAAAACATGGTCTATCAGGAATGTTAGGATTTAACACCGCGATGGATTTCTTTGAAAACAATTTTAAATTTTGGCCGCAATTAGATGTTCATTACTATTGGAAATACCAAAGTAGAGAAATGATTCAGGACGATTTGTTGACAGGAGGAAAGCCAGTTTCAAATGTATTTTATACTGGAATTGGTTCTTGGTATGAATTAGAAGGCAGAAGAGCGCATAATGAAAAGCAAACGACTATCGTAATTCCTATGTTGAATATTGGTCATGATTTGAATTGGAAAAAATGGACCTTTAAAACAGAAATTAAATTGATTGCACCATTCACTTCAAATAAAGATATCGTAATGGATTATTTTAGTTTGACTGGAAAAACAGGCGCTACTGGTGTTTATATTGGTTTTATTAGAAAATTTTAAACTATGAAGAAATTAGCATTATATATCATTGCTGTTGCATTTCTTTCTTTTGGATGTAACAAGCGTTTAGATAGTTTTTTATTCAATAACGACAATTCTATTGATAAGTACTATTTAGACAATTACGATGGTGGGGAATTGGAAGACTTACCAAATAGTTACTATGTTCCTTCTAGCTCCATCCACCAATTTAAATACACGATCAAAGACAAAGGGGAAAACCTTAAGATGTCGGCAATTTATGTTGGAGATATCAGTCAAATCGCTACGGATACTATTATTCTATACTGTCATGGGAATTCAAAGCATATGGACCATTATTGGAATAGACAAAAACTTTTAAGTTATGTCGGAGATTTTGGAAGATACGGTGTTTTGATGTTTGACTATCCAGGATATGGTTTGTCAGAAGGTAAGCCAACTGAAGAAAATATGTACGAAGCAACCAATGGTGCAATGAAATGGTTAAAAGAAAATGGTTTGACAAATGAAAGACTGGTTATCTACGGATACTCTTTAGGAAGTGCTCCAGCGAGTAAGTCTGTTGGAGATAAGCCATTTGTGTTAAAACCAAGTAAGTTGATTTTAGAAGCTCCATTTGCAAGTAGTGCTGTTATGGTGCAAGATGCAGCTGGACTAAATATGCCATCTTCTTATTTTGTGAATACTAAGATCAACAATGCAGATCAAATGAAAAGCTGTGAAGTTCCATTGTTATGGATGCACGGTATTGATGATGACTTCTTGTCAATGTACACACATGGAAGGGTGGTATATAGTAATCATACAAAGAGTTGGAAAATGAAAAATGAGGTAGTTGGTGCTGGACATAGTAACCTTCCTACATTTATGGGTTATAATGCGTACAGAAACCGCATTCTATCATTTTTACTACAATAAAAGTTAAAAAACCGTTAAAATAAGCAACCCGACAGTATATAGGGGCGTCTAAAAATAAAAACGAATACATATAATGAAAACAGTATTAAAAAACATTCTATTCTTATCTCTATCCTTGATGATAGCACCAATCGCTTCATCTCAAACTACAGTTTGTCTAGGAGATGACGCTACAATATGTAAGGGAGAAAATGTTCAGATTCAGGATTGTAATCCAGGAGGTGGTTCAGAGTCTGGAGGGATAATTTTAAACAATCCGTCAACTGTTAGTTTATCAGATGATAGTTTTTCAGGAAATATTCCGATTGGTTTTCCATTCAGCTTTTATGGCAATACATACAATGAATGTAAAATTGGTTCAAATGGTATGATTAGTTTTAATCTAAATATTGGAACATACAACAGTTGGTCATTAAATGGTACTCCACTACCGAATACCACGCCTGCTGACGCAATGAATGCAGCAATGATTTGTTATCAAGATATTAATCCTAATCAAGGTGGTTCAATTATGTATCAAACAATTGGTACAGCACCTAACAGAATGTTTGTGGTTATTTATTCAAATATCCCAATGTTCTCAAGTGGGGAATGTGCTTACCAAGCTTCAGTATTTTATGAAACAACCAATATAATTGAATTTTATATTGGACACAAGCCTGTTTCTACATGGAATAGTGGAAGAGCAATTCAAGGAATTCAAAACGCAAATGGTACTGTAGCATCTATTGTCCCAGGAAGAAATAATACATCATTTACTTTGACCAATGATGCACAAAGATTTACACCAACTTCTCCTACAAATACAGCAAACTATACGATTAATCAAATACCTTACGTTCCAATTATTGGGAATGGAGGAAACTTTATTTGGAGAAGTACTTTAGGTCAAAGTTTCCCATATAATAATGGAGTTTTAAATATTAATAACCACCCAGCTGGAACCAGAGGTTACTTCTTGACTTTGTCAGGAACTAGCTGTAGTTCACAAATGGGAGGAGTTTCTGATACAACTTGGATTACCGGTTTAGTAACGACTGCAACTGCAACTTCAGTTTCTGATATTTGTTCAGCAGGTATGGGGAGTGTAACAGCTGTGCCAGGTCAAGGAGATGCACCATTTACGTATAACTGGCCAGGTTTAGGAAATGCAACAACTCAAACAGTTGAAAACGTTTCTTCAGGTACTTATCAAGTTCAAGTGACGGATGCAAATGGTTGTACAGGAACAGCAAACGTTGTGGTTGGTGATATACCAGCAACCTATCCTTCGAGTTCAACCCTGGTATCTTGTCCAGGTGGGAATGATGGTACTGCAACAGTAGCAATGGAACCATCTTTAGGAACAGTAACTTACCAATGGAATGATCCAGCGCAACAAACAACGGCAACTGCTGTAGGACTTACTGCGGGAACATATGAATGTGTGATTACTTCTGACGTGGGTTGTACAAACACTGTTGAGGTTGTAGTGGACGAAATTCCAGGAATGCAATTGACAATCGTTAATCAAGTTGATGTAACTTGTAATAGTGGAGCTGATGGTATTGTTCAAGTAGAAATTGAAGAAGGTAGTGCACCTTACTCTTATTCTTGGTCTGGTTCAAATTCAACGAATGCTTTAGCAAATGATTTAGAATTTGGAGCGCATACTTTAACAGTTACTGATAATAAAGCGTGTGTGATTACTGAAGATGTTATTATTGGTCAGCCAGAAGCATTAAAAATTACGCAAATATCTCAAGATACTATCATTTGTATCGATGACCCAGTTAACTTATTTGTAGTAGGTGAGGGTGGAAGTAGTCCTTACACATTTACTTGGGAAAGTAACGGTCAAGTTGACGCGGTTGGAAATATGGTAACGGTAACTCCAGTTGCTGGGATAACTGAGTACTGTGTGACAATGTCTGAAGCTTGTGGTTCGCCAGTTGATACAAAATGTGTTACTGTTTCATATCCAGAAGAGGTAGTCATTAGTTTATTACCGGATATTACTGCAGACTGTTTCCCAGTTGAAGTAAACTTTGATAATACAACAAATACTTTAGAAACGATTGATTATACGATTTGGAACTATACGGATGGTGATAGTGATACAGTTGCTGGAGCTAACGCGGTTTCTCATGAGTTTGGAGAAGGTGTTTGGGGTGTTCACATGACTGTTGTAACAGATAGAGGATGTGTTTACACGCAAAACTATCCTGGATTAATTGAAGGATACTCTTACCCAGTTCCAGATTTCTATGCAAATCCAAATCCAGCGTCTGTTTTCGACCCTAGAGTTACTGCATACAGTCAATCTAGCAATGATATCGTTTCTTACAAATGGAATGCTGAAGGTGCAAAACCTACATACTCTTCATTACAAAACCCAACATTCACTTACCCGAATGAAATTAGAAATTACCCATTGACACTGATAGTTGAAAATGAGTTTGGTTGTATAGATTCAATCACAAAGATTATTAGAATTGAAAACGAAGTATTGTTATTCGCTCCGAATAGCTTTACACCAGACACAGATGGATTCAACGATAAGTGGAGAGTACATATTGAAGGAATTGATAAGTACAACTTCCACCTACAGTTATACAACAGATGGGGTGAATTAATCTTCGAATCTTTCGATCCAGAAGGAGAGTGGGATGGAACATACGGTGGAACTCCTGTTCAAGCAGGAACATACGTTTGGAAGATAGAAGCGAATGATTACGAAAATGATAATAAGTACGAGTTTAACGGTTTTGTTAACTTACTTAAATAATAAAATTAATATCTATAGAAAAAGGGCTACTTCGGTAGCCCTTTTTTTTTGCTATTGTTTCGTTGATAGAATAGTTTTATCTTTGTAAGAAAATAAATTGAAATGAATCAATTAACGGCAAGCGAAGAGAATTACCTAAAGCAAATTTATCATCTTGAACGACTTTCTCAAGAACCAGTAGGGACGAATGATATAGCAAGTAGAATGCAAACAAAAGCTAGTTCGGTTACTGACATGATACAACGCTTGTTTGATAAGTCTCTTATTAACTATGAAAAATACAAGGGTTGTGAGTTAACAGAGCTTGGGAAAGCAGAGGCGCTAAAGACGATTAGAAAACATAGGCTTTGGGAAACTTTCCTTGTAGAGAAGTTGAATTTTGGTTGGGATGAGGTGCATGAAATTGCTGAACAATTAGAGCATATTCAATCTGTTAAACTAACCAATAAATTAGATGAGTTTCTGAATTTTCCACAATTCGACCCACATGGTGATCCTATTCCAAATCAAGATGGAATTATCAGTTATAGAGAAGAAACTGTAAAATTAGCAGAGTTGCAAGAAAATGTTAACGCCAAAGTTGTTGGTGTTTCTGATAGTTCTGCAGCCTTTTTAAAGTTCTTGAATAAACATCAAATAGAACTTGGTGCAGAAGTTAAGGTGATAGAGAAGTTTGAGTTTGACAATTCTCTAGAGGTTATGATTAATAATCAAAAACTAAACCTTTCAGGAACTGTTTCGACAAGGATTAAAGTGCAAATAATGTAAGTGATTTTTGCTACACATTAAGTAAGGACGATTGCTTAATTTTGCATAAATTAAAATGTAAAGAGAATGAAATTTCCAGCAATAGAATTAGTAGGCTTGACAGGAAGTCAAACAAATTTGAATGAATTGATTCAAAAAGATAAGTTGAATATGGTTTTGTTTTACAACACCAACTGCTTGGGCTGTACAGGTCGTGCTATTCCACTTGCTTATAAGTTGGATAAAGAACATGATTTTATTAATCTAATTGTTATTCATTCTAATTTCAGACCGATGCCTTTTACTTCTGAAGAAGTACTTTCTGTCTTTACAGATGGTGAAAGTCCGTTTGAAATATATAGAGAAGAAAGGAACGAGTTATATAGCCATTTTCAATGTGAAGGAACACCGCACTGGTTATTAATCAATGGTGAAGGAAACATAGAACATAGCTTTTTTGGATCTCAAGATGGTGCTCAATTGAAACTGGAGTATGCCTTGAGTGAATATGCATAAAAAGAACTTTTATGAGTAGAGGATTTATTAACGAAGACGACCAAGAAGAACCAGTTGAAATTTCAAAAAGAGCAGTTTTACCTGAAGGTATTCCCAATTATGTAACGCCTGAAGGATTTGCAGCCTTACTCAAGGAGCAAGACGATCTACAGTTGGAATTGGTTCAGTTTGAAGCAGACGACGAAAGAGAGCACCGTAGAAAGTCGGCTGAGATCGATGGAAGACTAAATCTTTTGAATGAAAGAATAAACTCTGCCCGTATTTTAGACGTTAAAATTCAGGACTTATCAGAGGTGAAATTTGGAGCAAAAGTAAGCTATCAAATGGCCAATGTGAAGAATCCGATTACGATTCGAATTGTAGGTGTTGATGAAGCAAATGTTAAAGAAAGAAAAGTATCTTTTATTGCACCAATCTCCATGGCCTTAATGAATAAAAAAGTCGGAGAAAAAGTTCAGTTAGTAATGGGAGATGAAATACGAGAATTGGTTGTTTTATCAATTGAACAATAGAAATTGTTTAAAGTCAATTTAATCTTGTTGACATTCTATAAAACCTCTTCTGGACTTATTTCTACTACATCCCCAGGTTGCATATTATCTAATTGAAAAGAACCAATGCTAAATCTAACCAATCGCAATGTTGGAAAGTTTACTGCTGCGGTCATTTGGCGAACTTGTCTATTTTTCCCTTCTGATAAGGTTAAAGCTATCCAACTCGTAGGAATGTCTTTTCGAAAACGAATAGGAACACTTCTTTCTGGTAAATTCGGGTCGGCTATTTTCTTGCACTTGGCTGGTTTCACTGTTAACTTTTTACCTTCATGCTTAATCACGATAGTTCCCGCTTCTAATTCCTTGATTGCCTCAGGAGTGATATCCTTATCTACCTGAACATAATAGGTCTTTTCTAACTTATTGTTGGGGTCGAGCACTTTGGTTTTAAAACTATTATCATTGGTTAATAGCAATAAACCTTCACTGGTCTTATCCAAGCGGCCGATAGAATACACGTCTTTTGGGAAAGGGAATAAATCACCCAAGACTGCCGTTCCTTCTGGTCCAGTGAACTGAGAAAGCATATCGTAAGGCTTATAAATGGCGTAATATTTAAACTTCATTTTTGCAGGATAAAACTTAAAGTTAAATATTTTCTTTTGAATTGCTATAACTGTCGTCAGATTCTACTGTGGAATGAAAGTTAAATAGTATTGAATTAAAATTCACATACTAAATGGATGAATAAAAACCTCTATTCGACAATCTTATAAATTTGTGATTGAATAGTCGCTAACTTTATTGAAATACAATGAAAAAAGAGATGAAAATCAATTAAAGGCATCAATTTTATCCATCCTATTCTCCCTTATATTCCACATTCTTCTTATTTTTATCAAAAAGTTAATTTGAATTAGCATGGTATTACAATTTACAAAAGAAAATGGAGTGGCGACTTTACAATTTAATCGCCCAGATAAATATAATAGCTTTAATCAAGAATTAGCATTTGCTGTTCAGAAGGCATTAGATGACTGTAATGCAGATGATGAAGTAAGGGTGATTGTTCTTACAGGATCAGGGAAGGCGTTTTGCGCTGGACAAGATTTAGTTGAGGCAATAGATCCCAATGGTCCACCTTTAAAGAATATTGTTGGAGATCATTACAATCCAATCGTAATGCGATTGAGAGAGATCGAAAAACCAATCATCGCTGCTGTAAACGGAGTAGCTGCAGGAGCAGGTGCAAATATTGCATTGGCTTGTGATATTGTTGTAGCAAAGAAATCTGCTGCTTTTATTCAGGCATTCTCTGCGATAGGGTTAATTCCAGATTCGGGAGGAACTTTCTTCTTGCCACGTTTGGTTGGTGCACAAAAAGCATTGGCTTTAATGTTAACTGGTGACAAGGTAATGGCAGAAGAGGCTGAAGCTATGAACATGATTTATAAAGCTGTTGCCGATGAAGAATTTGACGCTTACATTCAAGGAATGACAACAAAGATGGCGAAAATGCCAACTACTGGATACGGTTTAACAAAACGAGCAGTCAACGAATCTTTTAACAACACTTTAAAACAGCAGTTAGACTTAGAAGAAGAATTGCAAGCAATTGCTGGTTCAACACAAGACTTTAAAGAAGGAACACAAGCTTTTGTTGAAAAGAGAAAGCCGAATTTCATAGGAAAATAATAAGATTACAAGAGAATAAAATGGATAAGATAAAAGTAGGTGTATTAGGCGCAGGAACCATGGGAAGCGGAATCGCTCAAGTGGCTGCTCAATCAGGACACCGTGTCGTATTGGTAGATGTAAATGCTGAAGTATTAGCAGGAGCACAAACAAAGATGAGAAAAATTTTTGAACGACTAGTTGAAAAAGGAAAGTGGGAAGAAAATTACGCCAACGATGTGTTTGGAAGAATTAAATTCTCTGCAAACATCAACGATTTCGAAGGTTCTGGATTAATCATTGAAGCCATCATTGAAAAAATAGAAGTAAAGCATATTGTTTTCAAACAATTAGAAGAAATTGTAGGTGAAGACTGTATTTTAGCCTCTAACACTTCTTCTTTGTCAATTGCAGGAATTGGTTCGGTATTGAAAGATCCAAGTAGAATTGTTGGAATTCACTTCTTCAACCCAGCTCCGTTGATGCCGTTGGTAGAAATTATTCCAGCTGTACAGACAAGTGAAGCAACAAAGTTAAAAGCTAAAGAAATCATCGATTCTTGGGATAAAGTTTCGGTATTAGTAAAAGATACACCAGGTTTTATCGTCAATCGTGTTGCTCGTCCTTTCTATGGAGAAGCATTGAGGATTTATGAAGAAGGTTTGGCAGACTTTGCTACTATTGACTGGGCGATGACTGAGTTTGGTAAATTTAGAATGGGTCCATTTACTTTGATGGACTATATTGGTAATGATGTGAATTATGCGGTTACAGAAATCGTATTTGAAGCATTCTATTATGACCAAAGATTCTTACCATCTTTCACGCAGAGAAGACATGCTGAAGCAGGATACTTAGGAAGAAAGTCGGGAAGAGGTTACTATAACTACGCTGAAGGAACTGTAATGCCTGAGCCTAACAAAGATGAAGTTTTAGGGAAAATGATTTTCAACCGAATTTTGGTGATGTTAATCAACTTAGCAGCCGATGCGGTATTCTTAAACGTAGCAAGCAAGGAAGATATAGATTTGGCTATGACTAACGGTGTAAACTATCCAAAAGGTCTGTTAAAATGGGCTGATGAAATTGGAATTCAAAACGTAGTTGACCAATTGAATGTTTTATTCGAAGAATATGGAGAAGACAGATATCGTCCATGTCCATTGTTAAAACGAATGGCTAAAAATCAAGAAAATTTCTTTTAATAAAAGAAAGTAATCAATTGTCAATGGTTATTTACCTATTGACAATTGATTCAATTTTGCTATTGTTTCTACAGGATTATCTGAACCGAAAACAAAACTTCCAGCAACCAAAGCATCAGCTCCAGCATCTACTAAAAGTTTCCCAGTATCAAGATTTACTCCACCATCAATTTCAATTAAAGCACTTGACTTTTTTGCGGTAATCAAAGCTTTTAATTCCTTTACTTTTTCAATTGCATGTGGAATGAATTTCTGTCCACCAAATCCAGGATTTACAGACATGATTAATACCAAGTCAAGATCTTGAATAATATCAGTTAATAAGTGTACAGGAGTATGTGGGTTCAATGCAACACCCGCTTTCATTCCTAAATCTTTGATACGTTGTATCGTTCTATGTAAATGTGGACAAGCTTCATAATGAACAGTTAAAATGTCTGCTCCAGCATCTTTAAAGTTCTCCAAGTAATCATCAGGAGTTGCAATCATTAAATGCACATCTATTACCTTAGTAGCATGTTTGCTAATTGCTTTTAAAACAGGCAAGCCAAATGAAATGTTTGGAACGAATTGACCATCCATAATGTCGATATGTATCCATTCTGCTTTACTTTCATTTAACATTTTCGTGTCGCGCTCTAAATTTGCGAAATCAGCTGATAATACTGAAGGAGAAACTATTGTGCTCATATCTTGGTTTTTCTTTTTTACAAAAGTAGTAAATTATTCTTGTGTTAGAAAGTTTTATTAAAAGAGACAAAGAGATTTAAAACTTAAAGCAAATTGATTGCTGGTGATGCGTCCAATATCAAACGCAACACTATGAGAAAATTAAACATTATATATCTATTGTTATTTGTAATAACATTCCTTTTTGTAAATACTAGTAACGCTCAAACTGAAATTTGTTTAGGTGAAGATGCAACTGTTTGTGCTAATATGGGGGTAACTGTTCAAATTAGTGTTTGCTCTGACTCAAATGGGACAGGAGATGATTAGATAACATTGATGAATCCGACTATTATTAACCTAATGGATGATGAATTCTCAGCACCAATCAACATGGGATTTCCATTTAATTTTTACGATAATTCTTGTGATTTTTGCGTAATTGGTTCTAACGGACCAGGGTAAACGCATTTGAAAATTTTTTACATATCATCCGAAGCCATTTGGGGGTGGAAAACAAATTACATTGTATGCTAGATGTAGCTTTTAATGAAGATTATAATAGAAAATGAGCTATAAATATATCCCAGAACTTCTCCCTGATAAATATAAGATTGCTTTTTTTATTAAAGCAAGATCAAACTAAAAAGTTCGGAATATGGTCAAAAAGAAAGGCGGCAGGATGGAATGAAAATTATTTATTAACTATTTTAGGGTTTTTAATGCGTTTGCTCTGAAACAAACTATTTTGTTGTCTATTCTATTGATGTATGGAAGGAATTTGCTTTGACGTTTTTTAAAAGTGTTAAATTTTTACAAATTCAGTTTTTTTAGTTCTTAAATAAAAGAACCATTCAGGAAACTTTCTATATTTGCACCAGTGAAAAAAGAAAATAGCAATATAATTAGCCTTACTGATCGCCAATTAGATCTAATTGAGCGACTTGGCGTTTTTTCTACATCGAACGGGATGCAACCTGCTCCTGCTCGTATTTACGGTCTTTTACTAGTATGTGATAAGTTAGAGTTAACCTTTGATGAAATCAGAGAAACTTTGGCTTATAGTAAAAGTGCTACCAGTAATGGAATTAATTTTTTGTTGACAAATAAGAAAATCAGTTACGTTACAAAGACAGGAGACAGAAAACGTTACTTTAAAACGAATGTAGAATCTTGGAAAGATTATGTAGGAGAAGGTTTCAATTACGTTCATCAATATCATTTATTGATGAATGAAGTAGTTGAGGTCAGAACCGCAGAAACAGAAAATTTCAATAACAGCTTACAAGAATTAACCAATTTCTTAGGATTTGTAAAAGAAGAAATCTCAAGAATTTTTGAAAAGTGGGAAAACCATGAGGAGAAAAAAAATGAAAATTAGAACTAAATTGGTTGTTGCTTTATTTTTAGGAATAAGCATTACGACCATTCAGGCTCAGGAGATGAGTTTGAAGGAATGTCTAGCGTATGGAATGCAAAATTCTCCGTATGTAACATTATCTAACAATGAGTTAGAAATGTTTAAATACAATAAGAGAGATTTGATTTCTGATTATTTGCCAGCAATTAATGCTAGCGGACAGATGGATTATAATGCTAAACTACCAATTACGGTAATTCCTGCAGGTGATTTTGCACCCCAAGATATTCGTATGAAAATGGGAATGCCTCATTCCAATAGTGCAACAATCCAGTTAGAGCAAAAAATCTATGATCATTCAGCGATTGTCGGAATGACAGGAGTTAGAGACTATAGAGAACTTTCTAACTTATCTGCTGAAAAGACATTAGAGGACTTAACATATAGTATCGCTACGGCTTACTATCAAGTTTTAGTTGTCAATCAACAAGTGAAATTACTTCAAGAAAGCAAGAACCAATATTCAGAGTTAAATAGAATAATGGAGTTGCAATTAGAAAAAGGTGTCATTACTAAAATTGATTACAATAGGATTAAAGTTGCTTATAACAACATTTCTTCGCAATTAAGTTTGGTTGAAACTTCAAAGGAAACAGCTGTGAATTATCTGAAAGTAATGATGGGTATGCCTATCGATACACCTTTAGAAGTTCAGGAAGATAAAAATCTTATTGAAGAAGCTTCTATTCCAGAAGAG
This sequence comes from Brumimicrobium sp., assembly GCA_035497735.1. Lineage (GTDB taxonomy): Bacteria > Bacteroidota > Bacteroidia > Flavobacteriales_D > Crocinitomicaceae > Brumimicrobium. The sequence continues at coordinate 245,458 of DATJCX010000071.1, forward strand.
AGTAGAATTGACGTTTCTAAGCGACTTGATTTCTTAATCATGCAGAAAAATGTTGATTTACAAGAATTGAATACAAGAGTAACAAAGTATTCTTTCTTGCCAAAATTAAGTGGTTATGCTAGATATGGTGCAAACTCTTACGCAGATTCTTTTAAAGATTCTTGGAGTTCATTTAATGATTTTGCTTCTATAGGCTTATCCTTATCTGTTCCAATTTTCAATGGTTTGAAAATGAATACAGCCTACCACAAGCAAAGAATTCAATTAGAAAATCTAAGAGCACAATCAAAAATTGCAGAAGAAGGATATAAGGTAGAATTATTGAATTCAAAAACGAAAATGATTGAAACGTACACGAGTTTGGTAGCAAACAGTGAGAATTTAGAGTTGGCAAAGGATGTTTATGAAACAACAAACCTTTCTTACCAAAAAGGTGCTGCATCTCTAACGGATTTCTTAAATGCTGAATTCAGCTATAAGGAAGCGCAGAACAATTATCTAACATCTTTAGTGAACATGCTTTCTTCACGACTAGATTATGAAAAATCAAAAGGAAATTTAACAAACTATTTAAATAACAAATAATGAAAAAATCTGGTATAATCGCCATTATCATTTTAGTAGGCCTTACAGTTTTTACTGTAGTAAAATTAATGTCTAATAAAAAGAAAATCAATGAATCAAAAGAGTTTGTTGATAGATCTCAAATCCCGGTAGCGGTAAACGTAGCTTCAGTAAAGATGTTGGAATTAACGAAGGATATCTCTCGTCCAGCTATTATTGAACCAAATGAAATTGCAGGAATAGCATCTACAATGCCAGGAAGACTTGAGTCTTTATCTATCGATTTAGGTTCAAAAGTTTCAAAAGGTCAGGTTATTGGAAAAGTAGATACTAAAACACTAGATGTTCAACGTAGAAACTTACAACTAACAGTTGCTAAGATGAAAACAGACTTTGATAGAAATAAGGAGTTGTACGAAGGGAATGCGCTTTCTGAAATGCAATACTTAGATTCAAAGTTTGGTTACGAATCTAGAAAATTAGAACTAGAGCAATTGGAACAACAAATCAGTGATGCTTCAATCAAGTCTCCTTTATCAGGTGTGATTACTGAAAAGACAAATGTAGTAGGCGAATTTATCAACGCTGGTACACCAATCGCTATGGTTGTTGACGTTGACCCATTAAAGGTTTATGTTTACTTAAATCAAAGTGAGGTAAGATTTGTTTCTATGAATCAAGTGGTAGATATTACTTCTGTTATTTATCCAGGTGAAGTTTTCAAAGGAAGTGTATCTTATATTTCTCCAAATGTGGATGCCAACTATAATTATAAAATAGAAATTAAAATACCTTCAAAAGACTATCCTACATTAAAGTCGGGGACTTATGTGAATGTAAACTTTACAACAGATACAAAAGAACAAGTCCTTCAGATTCCTAAGAAAGCCTTAGTAGAAGGTGTGAAGAATGCTTACGTATTTATCCAAAATGGAGATAGAGCTGAGAGAAGAACTATTTTTGTAGGTCGTGAAAACGGCGAATACATCGAAGTAGTTGAAGGTCTTAAGGAAGGCGATAAGGTTGTTATAGATGGCCAAATTAATATTATTGACAATAGTTTAATTCAAGCAAAAGAAAATTAAAACATGGCTTCAATTACAGAGGTTGCAATTAGACGACCATTACTTTTTACAGTAATATTTACTGTTCTTATATTATTTGGATTTATGAGTTATAGGACATTGAACTATAACTTACTTCCAAAGTTTGATATCCCAATTGTTTTGGTTCAAACTGTTTATCCGGGTGCCTCTTCTGATGAGGTGGAAAGCAGTGTAACCAAACATATTGAAGAGGCGATTTCCTCTTTAGAAGGATTGAAAGCAGTTCATTCAGATTCACGTGAAAGTGTTTCTATCATTACCATTGAGTTAAATCAAGGACAAGATGCAAAACAAGCGCAGCTAGATGCTGAGCGTAAGATTGCACAGATTATGGAAAAACTTCCAAGCCTTGATTTGATTCGGGAACCTGTTGTCTCTCGTTTCTCGATGGAGGATTTACCCATCATGCGATTAACGATTACTTCTAAATTATCATCAACGGAGATTTACGATTTAATTGATTTAAAAGTAAAACCTGTCTTAACGAACGTTACTGGGATTGCACAAATCAATTTAATCGGAGGAACGGAGAGAGAAATCGAAGTTAAATTAGACAATGATAAATTAGCGACTTATAATATTAGTCCGTTAACGGTTCGTAGTTTGATTGCTAACGCTGGAATGTCTTTCCCTGCTGGTAAGATTGAAAGTGATGCATCTCGTTTTTCATTGCGTTTGGACGCAAAGTTGGATGATATTGAAACGCTGAAGAATACAATTATTAGAGAAGATGCTAACGGATCTAGAGTTTTATTGAGTGATATTGCAACAATTACCGATGGTAAACAGGAAGCAACTACACTAAATAGAATTAATGGACAGCCAGGTATTGGACTTGATATATTGAAGCAAACGGATGCGAATACTGTTTCTGTAGCACAAGATGTTAAAGAGAAGTTAGAAGAAATTAAAGAGGCTTATAAAGATGTTGATTTTGATTATGAAATCGCTTCTGACCAATCCATCTTTACTTTGGCGTCAGCAAATGCGGTAATGGAAGACTTGTTCTTAGCTATTTTAATTGTAGCTGCAGTAATGGTTTTCTTCTTACACTCAGTACGTTCTTCAACTTTCGTTTTAGTGGCAATTCCATCAGCGATGATTCCTACATTTATTATGATGTGGGTTTTTGGATTTACATTGAACCTGATGACCTTGATGGCAATGTCTCTTGTAGTAGGTATTCTTGTGGATGATAGTATTGTGGTCTTGGAGAATATTTACCGTCACATGGAAATGGGGAAAAACAAGCGTGTAGCAGCTCTTGAAGGTAGAAATGAGATTGGGTTTACGGCACTTTCCATTACAATGGTGGATATTGTGGTTTTCCTTCCCTTGGCTTTATCAAGTGGATTGATCGGAAATATCTTGAAGGAATTCTCTTTGGTAGTAGTGTTCTCCACATTGATGTCACTGATGGTCGCCTTTACGCTTACACCTATGATGGCGTCTCGTTGGGGGAAAATACCTAAACTAACCAAGAAGACACTTTGGGGAAGAATTAACCTCGCTTTTGAAAGTGTAATTGATGGAATTAGAGATTTATATGTTTCTACTTTAAAGTGGACTTTAAATCACATGGTATTCACTTCGATTATTATTACTTTCTTATTCGGAATGACGGTTGTTTTCCTTCCTTATAAAGGATTTATTAGTCCAACCTTTATGCAGGAAGCAGATAGGGGAGAATTTAACTTACAGATAGACTTGGCTCCTGAAACTCCATTGGCTCAAACCAATCAAGTTGTTTCAGAAATTGAGGATATGTTATTGTCCAATCCAGATGTTATCAACGTTTTCTCAAATGTTGGTACACAATCAGGTGAGATTGCAACAGATGCCTCAGGAAATAGTAACCTAGCAGAGATTTCTGTTCAATTGGTTGATAAAAATCTTCGTGATTATTCTACGGATGAATTTGGTCAAAGTTTAAGAGATTCACTAAGTAAGTACCCTGGACTTAAGGTAGTTGTTACACCTATCGGAATGGCTGGAAATAGTATTCCAGTTCAAATAGTTGTAAAAGGAACGGAAGAAGATAGTGTTAAGAAAGTTGCTGCAATGATTTTTGGAATAGTGAAAGATGTACCGGGCACAGATTTTGTGCGATATTCTACGAAATCTCCAAAAACGGATATTTCTATTAACGTGGATAGAGAGAAAGCTTCTCTCTACGGACTTTCAGTTGCAGAAATTGGAGGTGCTGTTCAGTTGGCTTTCCAAGGAAATGATAGAAGTAGATTTAAGGATAAAGGAGAGGAATACAATATCAATATCATGCTGGATAGAGCTGATAAATATTCCATTGATGATGTTAGAAACTTAACGATTCAAAATCAGAAAGGTGCAATTGTTCGCTTACAAGATGTGGCTGATATTGAGGAAGTGGATGGTCAATCTGTAAGACAGCGTTTTGACAGAATGACTTCCATGCAAATTCAATCCTCCATTGTTAATAGACCGCTAGGAGACGTAATTAGAGACGTTGAAGCAGGTGTAGAAGCCTTGAATATTCCAACAGGAGTGGAAATTAGATTCCTTGGAGCTGCTGAAAACATGCAGGAATCAATGGAGAGTTTGGTTCTTTCGTTGGTATTGGGAATATTGTTGATTTACTTTATTATGGTGGCTTTGTATGAAAGTGTATTATCACCATTTATCGTATTGTTCTCAATTCCTGTGTCTTTCGTAGGTGCTTTCTTAGCATTGGCTTTAACGATGAACCAATTATCAATCTTCGCGATGCTAGGTTTGATTATGTTACTCGGACTGGTCGCCAAGAACGCCATATTAATTGTCGATTTCGCCAATCATGAATTAAAGCGTGGAACTCCTGTTTATGAAGCTTTAATTTTAGCAGGTAGAGATAGAATTCGACCGATTATGATGACGACTTTAGCGATGGTGTTTGGTATGTTACCAATTGCAATGGCAACAGGAGACGGAGCAGAAGTGAAAAACGGAATGGCTTGGGTGATTATCGGTGGTTTAACTTCCTCGATGATTCTTACAGTGTTCCTAGTTCCATCCGTATTTATGATGTTCGAAAATATTAAGAAATTCTTTGGAATTGATACTGTTGCTAATATGCAAAAGATTGATCCTTTAGATGAAATAAAATCATAGTTTAGTTCATATAAAATAGCAAACGCCTTACAAATTTGTAAGGCGTTTTTTATTGATTATCGTTTAGGCATTATAGCCTGCTTAATATAAATTTAAGGGAATTTGGAATTACTATTTGTAGTTACTGTATTTCGAACTTTTCTTGCTTTCTAAATCTAAATAAAGTTGTTCCACCTTCTCTCTTGCCCATGGAGTCTTTCTTAAAAACGTGAGACTAGATTTCATCGTAGGATTACTCTTAAAACAGTTGATATTGATTCTATTCGCTAATTCTTCCCAACTATAATAGGCAGTCAAAGATTCCATAACTTCTTTTAGGGTAACTCCATGTAATGGATTATTAGGTTGGCTTTCTTTTTTCGGATTACTTGTTTTCATCGAGATGTTTTTATTCATTAATGCTTAGAAATAATACGTCTGTTTAACTGTTATCTTTTGTCAATTAAGCTTCCGTACTGAATGTAAATATACGAAATAATGACAAGTTCTCTTATTAAGAGCCTTCAATATGTGAAATCAAGGACTTCTCTACAACTATTTCTGTTATATTTTAGAAGTTTAAAACACGCACTTCATGTATAATATAGATGTATTGTTTGGTAAGCTTAAATTTTTCACCTAATTTAGTACCGCTATATTTTAAAAGGAAACTCTAATTTTAGTCGTAATTTATTTTTAAAACTTCAATTTATAATGAGTACAAAACTTTCATCTATCATACTATTTTCAAAGAGATTACTTGTAATAGCTTTTCTATTTGTCTTACCATCTATAGGTTTTTCTCAAGAAACTGAGAATGTAAAAAGAATAAAAGCAATAACCGAAGAAATTCACGAAGCTATCCAAATTGAGGATTACGAAAAAGCAAGGGTTTTAAATAGAGAAAAAAGAATCCGTTTGGAAATAGAACAAGCTATTAGTAATGAAGACTTTGAAAAAGCAGCCAAGCTAAAGAGGTCACTTACAGAGGAGGAAGATCTAAAAATCAATCCCGATATAATATTGACGCCCAAATCAGCGCCAGAACCAGTGGTTGTTGAGAAGGAAGAGCGTCATGAGAGATCAGAAAAAGTTAGAGAAAAAGATACGCATTATAGTACAAAACCTGGGTTATATCTTGAGTTTCAGCCAATAGGCTTTGGTTATTTTCCAGATCATGATAGATTAGGATTTGATGTGTCGTTCCGTTTAGGAAGTAGATTCTCTAGTAAAGTACCTAAGAAGTTTAGAGTTGGTTTTGATATGCAATGGGTGAATTTATCTGTTCTTGTTTCACCTGAACCAGTTATTAGTCTTGCGCCTGTGCGACCAGGAATTTTTCTTGGATTAGCTGTTAATGAAAGATTTGGAATTAATTACAACTTTAACTTTGGGCCTAATGTTCACTTCTTAAGTGCGGATGATTTCCCGTTTAGTTCTGACGTAGAATTCGGGATAGCAGCAACCAATAGTGTAGCTTTTAGAATTAATAAGTTTGGTGTTGGTTTAACTTACCATACAACGATGGGGGTATACCCTTATTCTGGATATTCTTCACACGTAGTCGGTGCTTTTGTGGGAATGAAATTTTAATAGGGCTTCACCTTATCTTTTTACTCTTCTCACTTTTTCTTGAGGCCAAGATGAGAATATTTTATTAAGCACTCTCATTGATGCGCGATTTTCTATAAGTACTTGGTATTTGACCAGATTGCCTGATTGACTTTTTATTTGGATATTATTGTTGATTCCTTCTTTATTGGTAAGCACTCTCATCGTATTGCTCACAACTGGATCTTCTCTTGTTTCTACGAACTTAATTTTGACGTGTTTTATCTGCGCTAAAGAATAACTTGTACTTTCTCTATTGTACTCAATAACAAGGCCTGTGCTAGAAAATATAATACTACCAATTCGTTCAAACTCTTCAACAGCATGTGTTCTAAATGCATATATTAATTGAAATATTACTAAAAGACTCACAAAAAACAGGTTTGAATAGTGAGGTGGCTCATTATCGGAGGTAAGAATTGCAGAAATAATAAGGCTAATAAATAGACCAACTATGATGTAGGTATAGATTTTGCTTCCTTTAGTTTTTATCGGCTTGACAATTGCTAATTTGAATCTGTAACTGTCCATGAAAACGCTTACTTTATTTCTTGCTTGTTGCTAGTTAGTCTTTTTCTTGCCAGAGGACCTTCGTTCAGTAATAAGTCAAGAATAGAAAGGTTCGGGTAGAATGGCATCTTGTCTGAAAAGACTTGAATATACCTTTCCTGCTCAATATCAAAGTTCTTTTTGTCGAGAGAAATTCTGTAATCCGATTTGTCGATAGGAGAGTGGTACTGCTCACTAAAAGATACCTCAATATCCAAGTCCAACCATTTTAGAAGTTGCCTAAAAATAGTGTCATTATACTTATACAGAATAGGTTCTTCGTGATAAATCAATTCCCTGATTTGTTCGCCATAATAAAAGAAATATGGAGCATGCTGATAGCTACTTACAATGGCCATCCAATGATCTTTTCGCCAATCTGTTTTATAACATACTTTCACTTCCTTAACGATGGATTGACTTCCGTTTGGTCGAATAACAGGAACGGTAAGATACATTGGACCATTACTTTCCAGGATTTGTGCTCTATTTCGCCATGTTTGCTTCTTGTAAAGTTCATGCAAATCAATTACAATCGCTTTGTGTTTAACAATGGATTGAAAATAGGGAATAGGTGCAAAGAAACTTGTTGAATACAGCATTATTTAATTTTCGTAAACAATCTATTCCAACGAATTCCACCTTCTGTAGCATTCTTAGAGAACCATACCATCGATGCTTTACCGATAATGTGGTCTTCAGGTACAAAGCCCCAAACTCTAGAGTCGGCTGAATTGAATCTATTATCTCCCATCATCCAGTAGTAATTCATCTCAAAGGTATAAGTTGTTGCCTCCTTATTATCGATATAGTACTTTCCGTCTTTCTCTTCGAAAGTATGTAATTCATAAGCTGTAATTACCCTTTCGTACCAAGCAACGTTGTGTGGGTTTAATTCAATGGTTTCTCCCTTTTTAGGTACCCAGAATGACTCAAAGTTCGCTACAGTATTGTTGTTTTCAAAAGATTTTGGATAGTAATTTAAATTGTCTACTTTTTGTGTAGCGGTCATACTTTCAATATCCTTTCTTTGTGGATTAACCAAAGTGAATTCCGCACCAGAATTATCTCTTTGAAGTGCTGCTAATTCATTGGCAGTGATGTTCATGATAATTCCGTTATTGGTTTGATAGTAATCTCTATCTTTTTCTAATCCGTATTTAGAAATCATAACTTTAGGAGAAGAAAGATTGTAATTCGTCACCATGTACTGTAAGTTTTGATGTTCGAAAATAGGGGCAGCCTCTCCGTTTACGTAAACTTGTGCATCTACTATTTTGATTGAATCTCCAGCGATACCAATACAACGTTTGATATAGTTCTCTCTTTTATCTACTGGTCGGTAAACAGTTCCATAATGCTCAATCATACGACCTTCCATGTAAGAATAAGTACGCTTTTCTTCAGCGATTTCATATCTTGCTTTGTCTCTCCAAGTGTCAATGTTGTCAATAAACTCTTGGTAAATTGCATCGATTTCTTTTTGAACGTTTTTATCCAACTTAAGTGCTTCCAACTGCATGATAGAATCTAAAGCAGCACCTTCGTAGGTTGCCGATAATTGCTCTCTTCTTTTCTCTAAAGCAGCGTTTGCATTTGGAATTCTTTTTCTATCTATAGATTCTTCGAAAAGTCTTCTAGCTTCGTTGTTTACAATTCCATGGTAGTCATGTCCCATCAATCCATTCGGCATTCTTGGGTCATAAACAGCTGTATCTCCTGAAGGGTAATTGAATACAACAACGTCGTAATTCTTAACATCTCTAAACTTTGGAAGTCTTGTGTATTTCACCGTTTCAATTGTGGAATACGACTTGATATTTAACCAAGGAATCGTGTTGTGTGCCAATGGGAATGAAACCGGTGTATTGGGAATTCTTGAACCGTAGGTCAGTTTGTTTACGACAAGAAAATCACCAACTAAAAGCGTTTTCTCCATGGATCCTGTTGGAATTTGGAATGGTTCAAAAACATAAGTTCTAATTCCACTCGCTGCAATTAAAGCAAATAAAATAGTATCTCCCCATTCTTTAATAATTGTTTTAGCTCCTTGTTTTTTCTTTTGTAAAGCACCCAAAGTAAAAGCTAGAATATGACCAATGATTGGTAAAGAAAGTAAGAGTACGAGATGATCCCCATTTTTTCTTCTTTCGATATCCATTTGATTTTCCCAGTCTGTTGTGTATGTCGGCTTTAAAGATTCGTCATTCGCTATCTTCGCCATGATAATAAACGGGAAGAAGATACCTTGTAATGTATCGGTAAACGAAAAGAAACCAAACTTACGGATATAACTAACGTTGATAATCATCCACATAAAAATGTGAATTCCAGGAATCAACATTAAGAAACTCCACCAAAATGGCTGTCCAGCAATTCTTAACGCAACGGAATAGTTATATCCCGGTATTAGCGCTTCCCATGTTTGGTGTTCAGACTTAGGAAAACTCTTCCACCACATTCCTAAATAGGGGAAGATTAAGAAAAATAAATAAAAATAAATTACTGACATTCTTTTCGTTTTTTTATGATAGTTGAAGGACGTCCTTCATTGTAAATATTCCTTTTTTGTTTTGTATCCATTCGGCTGCGATAATCGAACCCAATGCAAATCCTTTTCTATTGTGTGCCTCATGACGGATGGAAATCGTGTCTATATCCGACTCGTAAGAGATGATATGTGTTCCTTTTACATCGTTCTCGCGAACAGCTTCAATTCTTAACGAAGAAATTTTCGCTTTATTTTTGTTTGATTGTGGACAATACCAGTTTTCGAGTCGCGAATTATTTTCAATCAAATCTTCTGCTAAAGTAATCGCTGTTCCACTTGGTGCATCTAGCTTCTCCGTATGGTGAATTTCTTTCACATTAGCTTGGTAATCCGTATGCGCATTCATCAATTGTGCTAATTGCTCATTCAATTTAAAGAATAAGTTGACGCCAATACTAAAGTTGGAAGCATGAATCAAAGCGCCATTGCGTTCTTCTACCCATTTTGTGACTTCGTTTAAATGATCGTTCCAGCCTGTTGTTCCTACAATTGTGGGAATGTTGTGCTGAAGTAGAAAGTCAATGTTTGAAAGTACTGTTTTTGGCGTTGAAAAGTCTATTGCTACATCTGCACCTTTAATGTTTTCAATTGATAAGGGATTTTCTGATGTAATTTTAGCAACTACTTGGTGACCTCTTGCAGGAAGGAGTTTTTCAATCTCTTTCCCCATTTTACCATAGCCAACAAGTACGATTTTCATATTGCTTAATTTTAGTCTTCTACAAATTTAGTATAATCTTGAATTAAATGTGAAATTTAAGAAAAATTTAGAGAACAGAGTTAGCGTTTTAAGGCAAACTAAAAGGAATGAAATGTTTCATTAAGTTTGATTTCCTAGCCTATTCTTTATCGCTCCCAAGATGTAGTGTTTTATTCTACTACAATCTTTCGTACACTGTATATTTCCGTACCATTCTGCTCACTATACTTCAAGAAGTACGTTCCTGCTCTTAAGCGCTGAATGTCAATCGTCATTTCATTTTGATTCACCACTTTTTCACGAATTACAACATTCCCTAAAACATCATACAAGGAAACCTCACCATTCAAGAATTTGTCATCTATTCTTAGGTTTAGAATTTCTTTTGCGGGATTTGGGAATACTTTTAGCTGTGCATCTAACAATTCTGAAGTGATGGCTAAAGAATTAATATCGCAAATATTGATGTTGTCTAAGAATAAATTGTTTCCTCTGTTGGCAGAAAAGACAATTCTAATCATCAAATTTTCTACTTTGTAATTGTTTAAATTGATTTCAACTTCTTTATAACTCCAATTTTCTTCTATAGGAAAGAATTCCACATCTGTTTCAATAGTTGCGTTGTTGAACAAAGAGAACTGACCTTTGTTTTGCCAAGTTGTACCGCAGTCTTTACTTAAATAAAAGTAAACTCTCTCACTGTTAGAGGTGGTCGATTTAGCATAAGCATAATCAAAGGCAATTGCTAGCTTGGTCATTTCTGTAGCGTCTATTCCTAGCGTCTGAATGTGATAGTCGGCTTTGTCTGCACCATTAAAGTTGTCAATATACATGCTGTATTCACTGTTCTTACCGTAGTTTGTTCTTTCAAATCTCAATGGATTGCCTGCTTCATATCTCCACTTATTGTTGAAACCTGTTTCGTTTTCAAAGTCTTCAATAACATAGTTTTTATCAGCTGTATTTTCAATAACTTCAATGAAGTCAACAAAAGTAGAATCTATTGTTTCTGTTCCCCTTGCAACAGAAAGTTTAACATTATGCTTTCCTAAAGTTTGAAATTGAACAGTTACCGTAGAATCTGTTGAAGAGCTAATGTTAGCGCCTTCAAAAGTCCAGTTTCTTGAAGTAACATCAAAGAATGAATTATCCGAGAAAGTCACCTCCTCTCCTAAACAAACTAGTTTTTTAGAAACTATGATATCTGCTTTACAAAGTGGATTAAATCCATCAATTACACCTGTTGCGATTAAGTTTTCTTCTGTCCAAAGATTGTTTCTATTGGCAACTGGAGAATTTAATGTAGCTCTCATTCTTTGTTTTTGTCCTTCTGTAAATAATAATGAACAGTAGGAGTAATCCATATAGTTTTGTACCATGTCTAGTGATTCGCAAGTATTTGCCGAAGTATTACATGATTGCCATCCAATGGTGTTTGGCGTATCTTCTACCATATCATCATGCTCACAGTTTTCAGGACTTGCTACAGGTAAATAGTAAAAGTCAGGAACGTTGTTTCCTCCCCAAATATGGTACAGATTCAGGTAATGACCGATTTCATGTGTTAAAACAGTTCTTTTGGTATGATTTGAAGTACCCATTTCTCCGACATAAGAATGTTGAATTACAATTCCGTCCCATTCTGGAATCGTATCAGCTACAGGTGGCATCAGGCAGTGACCAGCCAAACTTGTTCCCGCTACATTACTCGTCCATATGTTTAAATATTTATTAGGAGGCCATTGAATTAAATCTTTTACAACATGCCCTCCCATATTCGTTAAAGGAGAAAATATTCTATTGATACCATTTGTACAGTTTCCATCAGGGTCCAACTTTGCCAAACGAAATTCTACTTTTACATCAGCTGCCAAGTGCTTGAATTCCTCAACAATATTAACGGTGTCTGCATTTAATTTTCTAAACTGCTCGTTGATTAAACGAATTCCGTCTTGAATTTGTGCTTCTGATATATTTGCTGCTCCATTGTCGTGAATGATATGAAAAACGATTGGAATAATGTAAACGTCTTCGCTCTTCTCATGTATCGAATTGTTAACATAATTATAGGTAAACGCTTCCAATTCATTACGCATGGAATTAATGTGTGATTGCAGCTCTGGTCGAGACTGAAAAACATTGCTATTGATTTGGTCCGCTTCACATGGAAAAGCTTCTTCTTGTGCAAAAGTCATGTTGACTAAAATGCTAGCAATAAAAAATAAGGGAAATACAATTCGTTTCATAGTTGTTGTTTCATTTAAGTAGTCGTAAAGATAGTCTTTTTTATCAAAAACATTTCTAGTTAATTCCCATAAAAAAAAGGAAGCCTTTCGACTTCCTTTCTAAACTATTGATATGTGAGCAATTATTTTGCTACAACATTCATATCATCTAAAACTTTCATTACGTCTCTTACGTGTTGAGCAGACTCTTCAAGAAGTGCCATTTCAGCATCGTTTAATTTAAGTTCGATAATTTTTTCGATACCATTTTTACCTAATATTACTGGAACACCTAAGTAGATGTCGTTCATACCGTATTCACCCTTTAACCAAGCACAAACTGGGAATACTCTTTTTTGGTCTTTAACGATAGCTTCTACCATTTGAGCAGCAGCTGCACCTGGCGCATACCAAGCTGAAGTACCTAATAGTTGAACGATTTCTCCTCCTCCTACTTTAGTTCTATCGATAATAGCGTTTAATTTATCTTCTTCAATTAATTCAGTTACTGGAATACCTCCAACAGTTGTGTAACGAGGAAGTGGAACCATTGTATCTCCATGTCCACCCATTAATACCGCTTGGATATCTTTAGGAGAGATGTTTAACTCTAATGCTAAGAAAGAACGGTAACGAGCAGTGTCAAGAACACCAGCCATTCCGAATACTTTCGAAGAATCAACTTTAGCAGTTAAATATGCAGTATATGTCATTACGTCTAACGGGTTAGAAACGATAATGATAATTGCATTTGGAGAGAACTTAATGATGTTTTCAGTTACTGACTTTACAATTCCTGCGTTAGTTGCAATTAAGTCATCTCTTGACATTCCTGGTTTTCTTGGAAGACCTGAAGTAATAACTACTACGTCTGAATCTGCTGTCTTAGAGTAGTCATTTGTAGAACCTGTTATTCTTGTGTCAAATAATTGGATAGGAGATGTTTCCCACATATCCAAAGCCTTTCCTTCAGCAAAACCTTCTTTAATGTCCAATAATACGATTTCATTGGCAACTTCTTTTCTTGCAAGAACATCAGCACATGTAGCACCAACGTTACCTGCTCCAACAACTGTTACTTTCATTATTTATTTAATTTAATATTTGTGTAAAATTTATTATCTATGCAAAATTACTAAATTAATCACGAAAAATTATACTATTCTCAAATAAGTTTCGTCTATTCAGTGAAAAATGAGAGGAGAGGTTTAATTTTGCATACAGAAGGTGAATTATCTATTGAAATATTATACATTAAAAGAGGCAACCCATTAAAAAGTAGGGCGTCTATAATCTGAAAGTGAAAGGTGGAAAACGAACAATTAAAAGAACTTATTCAGCGTTGCATACAGCAAGATAGAGTTGCTCAAGAACAACTGTTTAAGAAATTTTATGGAAAAATGATGGGTGTTTGTATGCGTTATACAAAAGACCAAGATCAAGCCCAAGAGGTTGTTCAAGTTGCTTTCATTAAGATCTTTGAGAAGCTAGAAGAGTTTGATTTTAAAGGTTCCTTTGAAGGATGGGTGAGAAGAATCATGGTGAATGCGTCGATTGATGCAATCAGAAAGAGAAACCGCCAACCTATGTCAACTGATGAAGATTACATGTTTGATAATCAATCTGTTGAGCAGGAGCATGATTTCGGAGAAAACTATTCAAAATTAAAAGCACAATATGCAATGGAAGCGATTCAACAGCTTTCCCCAGCATATCAAACGGTTTTTAACTTGTATGTGATAGAAAACTATTCGCACAAGGAAATCGCAGAAATTTTGAATATTAATGAAGGAACATCAAAATCGAATCTAGCTAAAGCAAAGATTAATTTAAGAAAAATATTAAGCGATAAATTCGCCAAGTTAGACTATGAAAGATAATTTAGAAAAAGCATTTAAAGAAAGCCTAGAAGGATTTGAAGTTCCTTACGACGCATCTGCTTGGAACGCATTGAGTTCGAAGTTGGATGCTGCTGCAGGAGCTACTGGTGCTGCGGGAGGTGGACTTGTGAAATGGTTATTGATCGGTGCAACAATTGGTGCGGCGGCAATAGCTACCTTTATCTTTATGCCAAATGGTAATGAAAATAAAGTAGCCGAAAAAACTGTTGTTACAACTGAAAAAATAGACCAACCAAAACAAGAAGAAGCGAAAGATGCAATTCTTTCAACGGAAAATGAAATCGAAGATACAACGATTAGCAATCAAACTGATGCTAATACCGAGAGGTCGGAAAATGAAACTGTTGTTCCAGATGTGATTACATATGATGGCAAAGATTTACCGAATGAAAAGGCAACAGATGTAGATAAAGCACCTGCTAAACCTGTTATTGCAGATTTAGATCCTAAGAAACCTAGTCAAGGTGCAATGGATAGTTTAAGTTTTATCGTTGGTACAATCGACCAAAGAGTGATTTGCCAAGGAAATGCAATCTCTATTAAGAATAATGGTTCGAAAGGTGAGTTTGTTTACTGGAATATTACAGAAAATAATGATGAAGGTGTAAAGGGTGTTTTAGAAAGCAAAGAAGTTGTTGCATACACGCCTAACTCAAATGCGACTGTTACGTTTACAGATGCCAAAGGTAATGTCCTAGACATTGTTGAAGTAGTGGTAAGCGAAAGTCTAACTGCTGAGTTTACTTACGAAGCAAATATCTTCGATAAAGGATTGCCTGTTGTTATTTGTGAATCTTACGGAGATTACGTTAACTATACATGGGACTTCGCAGGAGAAGCACAAGCAAAAGGTGCAAAAGCGAATCATCATTTCTTTGATAAAGGAAGTTATGATATCAAGTTAAAGGTAACGGACGCAAATGGTTGTGAAAGTACAGTTGTAAAAACAGTTAATATCCGTGAGAAATATAATTTAATGGCTGTGAATACTTTCATGCCGAATGGTACAGATATTAGAAACAGAACTTTTATGCCGTATTCATTGACTGAAAGAAAGGCGAATTTCCACATGACAATTGTTGACCCAATAACGAATGAAGTAGTATTTGAATCAACAGATGCGCAAAACGCATGGAATGGAATTAATCAAAGAACGGGTAAAATGACGGAAAGCGGAAAAGCTTACATCTGGAAGGTTCAGATTTTTAATCCGCTACCTAATGAACGACCAATCTATTCTGGAACCGTTGTTCACAATTAAAATGGTTTTTACTTAGGTTATAATACACAAACAACAAGCAGAAAAGTCTCCACAGGAGGCTTTTCTGCTTTATATAGTATTCTTTTCCACTTTACTCCTTTTTATAAATGGTGAAGTTTTAACTGCAATAATAGTGGGGTTCAAACCGTGCTAATGATTGAAGGTGAAGATTGAAATGTTAATCTAAGAAGACTTTTGTGGAGTACAAAAAAGAATGCTATCTTTGTTTGTTTAAAATTAAATAGAAAGATGGGAAAAATTATTTGTGGTATTCAACAGTTAGGAATTGGAGTTCCTGATGTACAGTCAGTTTGGAAATGGTACAGAGAATTCTTTGGAATTGATGTGCGAATCTTTGAAGAAGCTGCGGAAGCACCATTAATGACAAGATATACAGGTGGAAAGGTTCACTCTCGAACTGCTACATTAGCAATGTCTATGGAAGGTGGAGGTGGATTTGAAATTTGGCAATTTACAAGTAGAAAAACTGAAAAACCAAATTTCGATGTTCAGCTAGGAGACTACGGATTGTACATTGGAAGAATTAAGTCGAGAGACGTAAAAGCTTCATTCGATTTCATGAAGTCAAAAGGTGCTAAGGTAATTGGAGAGTTAAAAACAACTCCACACGGCGAGCCTCACTTTTTTGTTGAAGACCCGAATGGAAATATTTTTAATATAGTTCAAGAAAATACCGTTTTCCAAAAGACAAAATTCCCTGGAAAAACAGGTGGAGTAGCAGGAGTAATGATTGGTGTAAGCGATATCGATGAAGCGATGAAATTATATTCCGGAGTACTTGGTTACACAACTGTAGAATATGATGAAACAGACGTATTCGACTGTTTTTCTGACCTACCAAGTGGAAATAAAAAAGTAAGAAGAGTATTACTTTCTCACCCAGAAGTTAGAAAAGGTCCTTTCGCACCATTATTAGGTCCAACAAAAATTGAATTGGTACAATCTATTGAAAGAACAGATTGCAAGAAGATTTTCCAAGATAGATATTGGGGAGATTGGGGGTTTATTCACCTATGTTTTGACATCAGAAACATGGATGCTTTACAAAAAGAATGTGATGCAGCTGGATTCCCATTCACTGTTGACAGTGGCGCTACCTTCGATATGGGAGAAGCAGGAGGGAGATTCTCATATATTGAAGATCCAGACGGAACTTGGATTGAGTTTGTAGAAACACATAAAGTTCCAATCATGAAAAAACTAGGTTGGTATATTAACTTAACAGATAGAGCACCAGAAAAATCATTGCCGAAATTTATTCTGAAAGCAATGGGAATGAATAGGGTGAAATAATAAAACCAACCAAAGGATTATTTAAAGCGTATAGATTAATGAGTAAACAGTATTTTACTGCGACTTATTTTTCGTAATTTTACGCCTTACAAACTTTATTCTATGTTTAGAAAAATAATATTATTTGGACTTGGCTTAGTTGTACTAGCAGCTTGTAACACAAAATTCAACGTGAATGGCGAGTATGAGGAAAAAGCGATTGTTCACTTTTTGTTAGACCAGGGACAAGAATTCCATTTTTTGAAGTTAAATAAGACTTTCCTTCAAGAAGGAGATGCATTTGATTTTGCGAAGGAAGCAGACCTTTCCTATTTTGACAATGTTGTAGCAGTTGTAGAAGAAATCAAAAACGGAAGTAAAACTCGTGAATGGACTTTACAAGATACAACTATCAATAATAAAAAGGAAGGTGCGTTTTACGGTCCAGATCAGAAACTTTACTTCTTTAAAGCAGATGATTTAGACGAAACTGCATTGTACCGTTTGAAAATCGATGTTGACAATGGAAATCACATCATTACTGGACAGACTCGTTTAGTAGAAGGAGTTTCTATTAAGTCACCAAATCAAAATCAATCTTTTAAATTCGCTCCTAATAGCGTAGCTACAGCTGGGTATTTGAATACAGCAATCACTTTTAACTCTGGTAAAGGTGCTACATTTAAGATGCAGTTAAAGTTTGAATATGAGGAGTTTACAGCTTTAGGAAGTGTTGTTAAACCGTTGGTTTGGGAATTGGGTTCAATTGACCGTGTTGATATGGGTGCTGCAACTGGTTCATTCGTAGCGAAAGGAAATACTTTTTACGAGATAGTAAATAAAACAGTGAAAGCTAATCCTGATGTAACAAAGAGAAATTTAACATTAGGTGATATAGTACTAACTGCAGGTTCAGAAGACTTGCATACGTATATTTTATCAAATGCACCAACATCTTCTTTAGCACAGAGTAAGCCTAGCTTTACTAATGTGGAAGGAGCCTTAGGAATCTTCTCTTCAAGAGTAACTGTGGTTCAAACAAAGCCAAACTTTGACAATCCAAACTCTAGAGTAGTTGATCAAAACTCAATGAAAGAATTATGTACTGGTACTTATACCGCAGCTTTAAAGTTCTGTAGCCAGTATCCAGAAGATAGCGGAAGACCTTATTCTTGTGACTAAGAACTAGAATAAAACGATATTTTTAAACGGCCTTTTACTTATGTGAAAGGTCGTTTTTTATTTAATACACAATATTTCACAAAAAATAACGTTATATTGTACAAACCCACAGTGTATGAAATAAAACTCTACCCATATTAAAATCTTAGATTATTTAAACCGTAATCTATTTAGTTAAACCCAAAACAAACAATAAACCCAATTATTATGAGTAGTATTAATCCTATTTACCATCACTCGACCGCTATGCTCACGCATGAGGTTGAGTTGATAACAAGAGCAAAAGAAGATCCACAGTACTTTGCACCCTTGTACAAAAAGTATTATGCACAAATTTTCCGCTATATCAGTCAGAAAATGAATGATGATGAACTAGCAAACGATGTTACCTCTCAGGTATTCATCAAGGCGATGCAGAATATTAGAAAATATGAATATAGAGGAATACCATTGGCATCCTGGTTGTACAGAATTGCTATGAGCGAGATTAATCAAGCGTATAGAGATATTCGTGCTAAGAGAGAACTCCCTTTAGACAATATACAAGTAGCAACTTTTATGGAAGTTTTTGCCGATGAAAATAATGCATTGAATAAAAAGAAACTGCTTCATGCAATGAGTCAGTTGAATGGACAAGATTTAAAGTTAATTGAATTAAGATTCTTTGAGAACAGACCTTATAAAGAAATAGGGGATATTCTAAACATCAAAGAAAACAATGCTAAAGTTAGAACATTTAGGGCATTGGAAAAACTAAAAAGGCTTTTTTAATAGTTTAATAATTTATAGTTTCAAGATTAATAAAGAAAAATGGCTGTCTGAAAAGATGACCATTTTTTTTATTCATTCCCCAAGGAGTAAATCCAAAGAACTTGTTTTAACTTTTCTATTGAATTAACTTTCAACTTTCAATTATTTGTTACCTTTGTTTGATACATTAAAATAATCAGAGATTAACAGATGAGAAAAGTATTTACAATTATCGGAATAGCAATTAGTTCAACTTTAATGAGCCAAGTAACAATTCTAGAAGAGAATTTCGACGGCAGTGCGTTAGATAGTGGTTGGAAAGTTGTAAATAACGATGGTTTTACACCGCAAGAAGTTGTTGAAGAATATACAGAAGCTTGGATAATTGTAGAAGACCCATTGAACGTAGGAAACGGTACTGTTTCAAGCACTTCTTACTTCACACCTGTAAACAGAGCAGACAGATGGTTAATCACGCCGCAAATGACGCTAGGAACAGAGAATAATTACATTTCTTGGAAGGGATTGTCTTACGACCCATCTTTTCCTGACTCATACAAAGTGTTGATTTCTACAACTGGAAATGAAATAGCTGACTTTACAGATACTATTAAAGTTGTTAGTAATGAATATTACACTTGGACAGATCATGTAGAAGAGTTAGATGAATATGCTGGTCAAGATGTTTACTTCGCTTTTGTGAATACATCTTTTAATGGTTTTAAACTGTACTTAGATAGTGTTTACGTTAGAGAACAAGATCCACTTTCAATTCAAAAAGAAGAAATTCATTTAGCTATCTATCCAAATCCAGTTAGAGATTTCCTAGTAGTGAATTCGAATGATGCACAAATCCAAGGTGTTACTATTATCAACGCAATGGGACAAATTCTTTTAACTGAAAGTTTCAATAATGGAAGTGGAAAAGTAAAGGTGAATACATCATCTTTTACGTCAGGTGTTTACTTCATCACTGTTGAAACATCTAAAGGTATCGTTCGCCAAAAATTGATTAAATAAGCAATCATTAAGCTAAGATGTAAGGTAGCGTTGAATTTATATACAATTCAATCAGAACTTCTGCGTCTTAAAAATAACGTGTTCTCTGAACTTATTTGAAAGAACTTCACGGTCTTTTAATATTAGCCAATGTATTCCTAAATAAAAAAGGGAACAGTCTTTTCAAACCATTCCCCTTTGTAAACCGAATAACCTAACGAAAGGTTAGTAGCAAAAACTTTGCCTAATTCAATTTCAAATCTATTTTACTGGTGTTCTCTTTAACACTTCAAGGAAGTATCCCCAGAATTTCTGTACTGAACTAATCTGTACACATTCATCAGGAGAGTGTGCGTGACGGATGTTTGGTCCGAAAGAAATTGTATCTATATGCGGTAAATGAGATAACAAAATTCCACACTCTAACCCTGCGTGACAAGCAGCTACAAAAGGTTCTTCCTTATAACGTTCTACGTAAAGTTCACGCATCGTTTTTAAAATTGAAGAATCTGGATTGGGTTGCCATCCTGGATAATCTCCTCCTTGGGTAACGTCAGCTCCTAATAAGTCAAATGGACTTCTGATTGTTCTTGCGATATCTGCCTTGGAAGTTTCAACGCTACTACGTTGCAAAGATGTTGTTTTAAACGCTCCGTCTTTAATAGATACAAATGCTAGTGAGCTTGATGTTTCAACTAAATCTTCGAATGCTAAACTCCATTTGAATACGCCATTATAAACAGCGTTGATGGTTAAAAGCACAGAAACTTGGTCGAAGTGACTCATCATTTTTGCTGGCGTAGCTGTTTCAGAAACAGTTAAAGAAATAGATTTCTCTACCGGTGTGTATTCCTCAATAAAAACCTCTTCCGTCGACTTTATGTGCTCTTCAAATGAAATACTGTCGGCTTTTTCTACAGAAACAATCGCAACAGACTCACGTGGAATTGCATTTCTAACGCCACCACCTACAACTTCATGAATCATAAAGTCAACTGGTGATTCGATTAGCAATCTCGCCATCATTTTATTAGCATTTCCTCTTCCTTTATGAATGTCCATTCCAGAGTGACCGCCCAATAAACCTTTTAGTTCAACTTTGTAAGTTTGAAGATTTGCTGGAGTGTCAACCTCTTCGTAATCGTAATGTGTGTCAGTGTCAATTCCACCAGCACAACCGATACTTAATTCGTTGTCATCTTCTGTATCTAAATTTAAAAGAATTGTTCCGTGATAGAAAGAAGGGTCCAAGTTTAAAGCACCTGTCATTCCTGTTTCTTCGTCAACGGTAAACATTGCTTCTAAAGCAGGATGAGGAATGTCTTTACTAGCTAATACTCCCATAATAGTTGCCACTCCGATACCGTTGTCAGCTCCTAAAGTTGTTCCGTCAGCCTTTACCCAGTCACCATCAATTAGCATTTTAATTCCTTCTGTATCGAAATCAAATACGGTATCATTGTTCTTTTGGTGTACCATGTCAAGATGCGATTGTAAAATCACCGTTTGGCGATCTTCCATTCCTTCAGTGGCAGGCTTTTTAATGATTACGTTACCAATTTTATCTTCAAAAGTTGGTAGTCCTAATTTATTCCCAAACTCTACCATGAATTTACGAACACGTTCTTCTTTTTTACTTGGTCTTGGGACTGCATTTAAATCTGCAAAGTTTTCCCAAATTTCCTTCGGCTCTAAAGCCCTTACTTCATTTGACATGTGTATATTATTTTTCGTGTATTTTCTTATCTAACAAATGTAAAAATAAAATGTTGGAATCGACAGCAAAAGTCACGCTAGTTTTAAATGCTTTTTTATTCTTATACTGATGGTGCTTATAAATGAAAAGGGGAAACAATTGCTTCCCCTTACTATATTTTTGAATAATTTTTCAGTGACTAATCAACTGTCAATTTTCTGTATTTTAATCGCTTAGGCGTTGTATCTCCTAAACGTTTTTTCTTGTTTTCTTCGTATTCAGAGAAACTTCCTTCGAATGAATATACTTCAGAATCTCCTTCGAATGCTAGAATATGTGTACAAATTCTATCAAGGAACCAACGGTCGTGAGAAATTACAACCACACACCCTGCGAAGTTCATAATTCCTTCTTCCAAAGCACGAAGTGTATTGATGTCGATATCGTTTGTCGGCTCATCCAGTAATAAAACGTTTGCTTCCGTCATTAAAGTTAACGCTAAGTGCAAACGGTTTCTTTCACCTCCAGATAATACACCTACTTTCTTGTTTTGGTCTGAACCTGAGAATGCAAACTTCGATAGGTAAGCACGGGCATTGATTTTTTCATTTCCGATTTCAATAAAATAATTTCCACCAGCAACTACCTCGAAAATAGAGCTTTCAGGATTCAAATCACTATGTGCTTGGTCAACGTATCCAATTTTAACTGTTTCTCCAACCTTAAATTCACCAGCATCTGGTTGTAATTCATCCATAATCATTTTGAAAATGGTTGTTTTCCCCGCACCGTTTGGACCGATAATTCCTACAATACCGTTTGGTGGTAAACTAAAGTTTAAGTTATCATAAAGCAACTTGTCACCGAATGATTTAGAAACGCCTACAGCATCGATAACGTTTGTACCTAAACGCGGTCCATTCGGAATTCTAATTTCCAGGTGTGACTCTTTTTCTTTACCATCTTCCGAAAGTAATTTATCGTAATTCGTTAAACGTGCTTTACTTTTCGCTTGACGACCTTTAGGATTCATTCTTACCCATTCCAGCTCTTGGTCAAGCATCTTTTTACGTTTCGACTCTTGTTTTTCTTCTTGTTCTAAACGCTTCGATTTTTGTTCTAACCATGAAGAGTAGTTTCCTTTCCAAGGAATACCTTCACCACGGTCTAATTCCAAAATCCATCCAGCAACATTGTCAAGGAAATAACGGTCGTGCGTTACAGCAATTACTGTTCCTTGGTATTGTTGTAAATGTTGCTCCAACCATTGAATAGACTCAGCGTCCAAGTGGTTGGTAGGCTCATCTAATAGTAAAATATCTGGTTTTTGTAATAATAAACGCGTTAAAGCAACTCGTCTTCTTTCTCCTCCTGATAAATTCGCAACGTTTTGATCGTCTGGCGGACATCTTAAAGCATCCATTGCGCGTTCCAACTGAGAATCTAATTCCCAAGCATTGATTGCATCAATTCTATTCTGAACTTCCCCTTGACGTGCAATTAATTTGTCCATTTTGTCTGGATCATTCAAGATTTCTTCATCCATAAATGAATTGTTGATTTCTTCGTATTCCTTAAGTAAATCAACAGTTTCTTGAACACCTTCCATAACGATTTCTTTAACCGTCTTTGTTGGGTCTAATTCTGGTTCCTGCGGAAGGTAACCTACAGAGTATCCATCTGAAATTGATACATCTCCTAAGTAAGATTTGTCAATTCCAGCAATAATTTTCATCACAGTTGACTTACCAGATCCGTTTAAACCGATAATACCGATTTTCGCTCCGTAGAAAAATGATAGCGAAATATCCTTAATAATTTGCTTACCTGCGGGCGTTGATTTGCTCACGCGGTGCATTGAAAATATGATTTTTTTATCGTCTGACATACATATAAAATTAGATGAACAAAGATACAAATATTATTTCATTTTTGCCTCCGAGAAGGTAAGTAATGGCTTTGCTCAATTAAAAAAGACCTCCTTTCAAGTGATAACTTATAGAATTGTTTTATTTTTGGCTTCAATGTTTTTACTACGGATTATATTACTTCCATTTTCGCTCATTTATGGGGGAATCTTAACTGTCAGAAATTGGCTTTTCGATAGCAGACTAAAACCTGTTACAAAAATGAATGCTAAAGTCATATCTGTTGGGAACTTGTCTGTAGGCGGAACAGGGAAAACTCCGCATGTTGAATACCTCGTTCAATTCTTAAAAGAAAAGTTCAATACTGCCATTCTACTTCGTGGATATGGGAGAAAAACAAAAGGCTTTTATTTAGTAAATAATGACTCAACCGTGTCGCAAGTAGGGGACGAAGGGTTGAATTATGCCAAAACATTTACGGATAAAGTGCAAGTTGCTGTTTGTGAAAAGAGGGTAGCAGGTGCACAAGAATTATTGCAGCGTTTTCCTGAGACGGAAGTGCTTGTTTTAGACGATGCATTCCAACATCGCTATATTCATAGAGATTGTAATATACTACTGACAGAGTACAATCGACCTTATTTTAAAGATTTTGTATTGCCAACAGGAAATTTAAGAGAATTTTCTTGTGGGAAAAAGAGAGCGGATATTGTAATTGTTACAAAGTCTCCAAAGGACTTGACAGAAACGCAAAAACAAGCATTCGAAAAAAGATTAAAAGTGAAAAACGATACTCCTGTTTTCTTCTCTGAGATAGCATATGGTGACTTGGTGAGTTTGCAAGGAAGTGTCACTATTCAGTCAGCTCCGAAAATAGTTTTAGTGACTGGAATTGGTAATTCAACACCACTTTTAAATCATTTACAAGAACAATCGGAGGTGATTCATGTGGAATTTAGGGATCATTATGATTTCGCTTTGACAGATATAGAAAAGATTCACAAAATATTTGATAACTTTGTAGGTCAGGATAAAGTAATCGTAACGACAGAAAAAGACGCAATGCGATTGTTGAATTCAGAATTAAGTAAAAGCATAAAATCTTATCCTTGGTATTGGCAATCAATAACAGTGAAGATTGATAAAGAGAACGAATTTTTAAATAAAGTATATGGAAGTATTATCTCAGATTAAAGAAGCTGTTGAGTACATACAGTCTCAGGTTGATGTAAAACCAGAAGTTGGAATTATCCTAGGAACTGGCTTAGGAGGATTGGCTGAAGATATTAAAGTTGTCAAGAAAATTCTTTATCAAGATATTCCTAACTTCCCTGTTTCTACAGTGAAGGGGCATAGCGGACAATTGGTGTTTGGTGAACTAGGAGGAAAACAAGTAGTAGCCATGCAAGGTAGATTCCATTTCTACGAAGGTTATACTTTACAGCAAGTTACTTTCCCTGTAAGGGTGATGAAATTCTTAGGAATCGACTGTCTAATCGTTAGTAATGCTTCGGGAGGAGTAAATCCTGATTTCGAGATTGGAGAAATTATGCTTATCACAGATCACATCAATTTCTTCCCAGGAAATCCTTTAATTGGAAAGAATATCGATGAGTTAGGACCTCGTTTCCCGGATATGAGTGAGCCATATGACAAAAAAATGATTGCTTTGGCAGAAGAAATTGCTAAAGAGTTAAACATTCGAATAGCAAAAGGAGTTTACTTAGGACTGACAGGTCCAACATTAGAAACGCCTGCAGAATATAAAATGGTTCGCATTTTAGGTGCTGATACCGTGGGAATGTCAACTGTTCCTGAAGTAATTGTTGCAAGACATATGGAAATTCCTTGTTTCGCTGTTTCAATTATCACTGACTTAGGAGTAGAAGGTAAAATCGTTCCAGTTTCCGGACAAGATGTTATCGATGTTGCCAATCGTCAAGAAGGAAAAATGACGCAAATAATTGAAGAATTAATTTCTCGTATATAATAGTAGAAAAATAGATGGTTTCAGAAGAAAAAAAAGCAAAGTATGAAGCGGTTATAGGATTGGAAATTCACGCTCAAATGTTAACAAAATCAAAGGCTTATTCAAGTGACGCAAATGAATACGGAAGCCGACCAAACACGAATTTAAGTGTGGTGACTTTAGCGCACCCGGGAACTTTGCCGCTGATGAATAAACAGACAATTGAATATGCCATCAGATTAGGTATAGCAACCAATTGCGAGATTGCCAATTATCAAAATTTTGATAGGAAAAATTATTTCTATCCAGATTTACCGAAAAGTTATCAAATTTCTCAAAATGAAACGCCTATCTGTGCAAATGGAAAGGTGGAAGTGAAAATGCCAGATGGTAGCATCAAAGCAATCGGTATTACAAGAATTCACATGGAGGAGGATACGGGAAAGAGTTTGCACGACGTAGATGTGTATGATACTTTAATCGATTTAAACCGTGCGGGAACGCCGTTGCTAGAAATCGTAACGGAACCAGACCTTAGAAGTGGAGATGAAGCATATGCATACTTGACAGAAATGCGTCAGTTGGTTCGTTACCTCGATATTAGCGATGGTAACATGGAAGAAGGAAATATGCGTTGTGACGCAAACGTTTCTATTCGACTGAAAGGAGCTAAAGAATTTGGAAGACGTGTAGAGGTGAAGAATATGAACTCTATTCGTAACGTACAGCGTGCTATTAACCATGAGATAGAACGCCACATCGAGTTGGTGGAAAATGGTGAAATCGTTCCGCAAGAAACAAGAAACTTTGATGCAGCGACAGGGAAGACAGTTAAAATGCGTGAAAAAGAAGATTCAGTTGACTATTTACTTTTCCCAGAACCAGATTTACAACCAATCTTTGTTTCTGAAGACCATATAGCAGCAGTCAAAGCAGAAATGCCAACATTGCCAAAAGAATTATACAGAAAATATACAGAAGAGTTAGGTTTATCTGACTACGACGCTAATAATATCATTTCTACTAAGCCAATTGCTTTGTATTTCGAAGAATTAATTAATTATACGAAAAACTATAAAGCGGCTTCAAACTGGTTGAACGGTGATGTTCGTTCTTACCTGAACAATAGAGGGATTGGCATAGAGGAATTCCCTGTTTCAGCAGCTAAATTAGCTGACTTGATCGAACAGATTGACGCTGGACTTGTTTCAGTATCAGCAGCGAGTCAACATATCTTCCCAGTGATGGTAGAAAGACCAGAAACTTCGGCTAAAGAAATCGCTGAAGAGTTGAATCTAATTCAAGATAGTGACGAAGATTCTTTAGCTGATTTGATTAGAGAAGTAATAAAGCAACACACAGCAGAGGTGGAGCGTTATAAGGTTGGTGAAAAACAATTGACTGGATTCTTTATGGGACAAGTGATGAAAGCATCAGGAGGAAAAGCAGACCCAAAAGCGACAAGTCAATTACTGCGTAAACTTTTAGAAGAATAAGAATTGAAAAATAAAAATGATTAAGAAAAGTATTTTATTGGTGGGTTTAGCAACATTTATGTTTGCTTGCGACTCGAAAGAAGCAGTGAAGACAGAAGCAGGAGAAACTGCAAAAGAGTCTGAAGTTGTCATAGAAAATCCGAATGTAACACTGAAAGGAACCATCAAGGATGGAAATGGTGTTGCACTTGTTTTAGAAGCATTAACAGATCAAGGTGCTGTTATAATTAATAAAGTTACTACAAACGGAAAAGGAAACTTTGAAGTGAAAGGAGCTATTAAGGAAATGGGGCTGTATCAATTACGCGTGGATAATATTCCACAAGGAGAACAGCCGAAAACAATTCCTTTAACATTGGTTCCAGGTGATGAGGTAACGTTGAACTTAGATATGAATAACTTTAACTTTGGAGTAATTTACGAAGGAACGGAATGGGCTGAAGCAGTAAATGGTTACATGAAAGAAATGCAAGACTTTATTGACTGGCAATCGACAATCGATAATCCACAGCAATACTATACTGCAGAGAGACAAGGTGAATTGATGGAGATGATCATGGACAATAAAAAGAAAATGGATCACTACATTATTAGAGAAGTAAGTAAAAACCCTTCTAACCCAGCGCATATCTTATTGATGACAAATCTTGTGCCTGTTGGTGGATTTGATTTCTACGACCCAAAATATCTTGATGTTTTAGTTATTATTAAAGATGCTTATGAAGAAAAGTATCCAGAAAAGGTGGTTACGAAAAGCATCGCTATGCAAGTGAAACAACTGGTTCAAAGTTACCAAGACTATAAATCATTCGTTTTAGAAAATAAAGCACCTGAAATCATTTTACCAAATCCTTCAGGACAGGAAATGAAACTTTCTGACTTAAGAGGTAAGTACGTATTGATTGACTTTTGGGCTTCTTGGTGTCAACCATGTAGAGTGGAAAATCCAAACGTAGTGAGATTGTACAATAAGTATAAGAACAAGAATTTCGACATCTTTAGTGTTTCTCTTGATGATAATAAGGAGCAGTGGATTAAAGCAATTAAAGATGACGGTCTTGTTTGGAAGAGTCATGTAAGTGATTTACTAAAATGGAAAACTCCTTTGGTTGAAAAGTACCAGTTTAATGGAATTCCTCACACTGTTTTGATAGATCCATCGGGGAAAATTATTGCAAAAAATCTAAGAGGTTTATCTTTGGAGAGGAAATTGCAAGAATTACTAGGATCGTAAAAAATTAATAAATTATGTTTAGAATTATAACAACCTTCGTTTTTGTCGCTGTAACTTCAATTATAGTAGCTCAAAAAGATTTCTCATTTGTTTTAACTGGTCAGATTTTTAATGCTACCGGAGAAAAAATAAAATTTATTCAACAAACTGAAAACAATCAAGAATTAGTGATTGCCGAAATTAAACTGGATAAAAAAGGAAATTTCTCAAAAGCTATAAAAGTCAAAGACAAGGATTATTATATTCTAAGATTGGAGGACAATCAAGCAATCAATATTATTGTACAAAATTCTGATACTATCAAGGTTTTTGGTGATGGTAGAACTCTTTTTTATAATACCAATATCATTAATTCTGATGCGAGTTCAGCAATGCTAGAATTCTCTAGAATTTCTTCTGTTTATAAAGTAAAGTTAGATTCAGCGAATCAATACTTACAAGCAAACATGGATAAGCAGCGTCAGATTCAACAAGAGTTTCAACCTGTTCATCAAGAATTTCTAAAGCAACGACAAAGCTTTATCGTAAGTAATCCGAACTCTCCAGCTTTGCTAGCAACGCTTGCTACTTTTAATGTGGAAAGTGAGTTTGAAATCTACACTAAAGTAGTAGACGGGCTAAAGAATGGTTTTGGAGATAGTCCAACGATTAAGCGTGTAGCTGCTGAATATGAAAACAACAAGCGTATCGTTCATTCTAAAATGCCTATGGCTCCAGGTTCAATGGCTAAAGAAATTGCTTTGCCGAATCCTGAAGGAGATACACTAAGACTGTCAGATTACAGAGGAAAAGTTGTTTTAATCGACTTTTGGGCTGCTTGGTGTGGTCCTTGTCGTCGTGAAAATCCAAATGTGGTGAAGGTTTATGAGAAATATAAAGATAAAGGTTTTGAAGTTTTCTCTGTTTCTTTAGATAAGACCGTTGAAGCTTGGACTGCGGCGATTGAACAAGATAAATTGACTTGGCCAGGACATGTTTCTGACTTAAAGTTTTGGCAATCTGAAGCAGCAAAAGCTTACAAGGTAAACTCTATTCCATTCACAGTTTTAATCGACCAAGAAGGAAAAGTGATAGGAACGAATTATAGAGGTCCAGCGTTAGAGCAAAAGTTACAAGAAATTTTCGATTAATTCTTTAGATGTTAACTGACCAGAAAAAAATATACTTCGCCTCTGATTTTCATTTCGGCGTTCCAACGTATGAAGCAAGTCTCCAACGTGAGAAATTAGTCGTACAATGGCTCGATGAGATGAGCGCAGACGCTGATGCTATTTACTTAGTTGGCGATATTTTCGACTTCTGGTTTGAATATAAAGAAGCCATTCCAAAAGGCTTTGTTCGTTTTCTAGGAAAGATTGCAGAGTTAACCGATAAAGGCATAGCAATTCATTTTTTCACAGGAAATCATGATATGTGGATGTTTGGTTACCTCGAGAAGGAATTAAATGTTACCATTCACAGAGAACCTATTGTTTTGGAAGTGAATGGCAAGAAATTACTTGTCGGTCACGGCGACGGATTAGGTCCTGGTGATAAAGGTTATAAGTTTATCAAGAAAGTTTTCTCTAATCGCTTTTTTCAATGGTGCTTTGCCCGATTACATCCTAACTTCGGAATTGGTATTGCCAATTACTTTTCTCGATCGAGTAGGGCAGCAACAGGTGAAACGGATGAGAAATTCCTAGGAAAAGAAAACGAATGGCTAGCCATTTACGCCGAAGAATATATTCAGAACGAACAGATAGACTACTTTGTGTTTGGGCACAGGCATTTACCTATTGTTTTGCCAATAGGAGCGAGTAGTCATTACTACAATCTAGGAGAATGGTTGAAGTACCAAACGTATGGAGTACTCGATGGTTCTGAGTTTGAATTGCGTAAATATCCTTCTAATGAACTTTATGAAGTTGACTATTAATTGAATTTACTTCTTACTTTTCTTCATTATCCATTTTTGTATCCATCTTTTTCCAAGAGAGAATACGTTGAATATTAGAATGATGTAGAAGAAGAACTCAAAGAATCTTCCGATGTAGTCTCCATGTTGCGTATAGAAAGTTTGCTTTTTATTTAGTTGAATCGTTTCCTTAAATGCATCGTGAACTCCATATCCCAAAGATTGAATGATATCACCTCTTTGGTTAATCACACAAGAAATTCCCGTCATAGAAGAACGTGCTACATATCTTCTATTTTCTATTGCTCTCAATCTTGAAAAACTATTGTGTTGTTTATATCCAGCACTTTCTCCCCACCAACCATCATTGGTAATAGCAAAGATAACTTCAGCTCCTTTTTTAACGCTTTGAGAAACCCATTCTCCATAAATAGATTCATAACAGTTGACCGGTGCAAAGTTAAAACCTTTTGCTCTCAATACTTCAGGATTTGTTCCCGAACCTAATGTTCCAACCGTACCACGAATATCTCTCGCGAAATTCTCTAAGAAAGGCATGGATTTCGAAAATGGAATTTTTTCTGCTGCAAGTACCAATTTAGCTTTGTGCACAAATTGCGGTCTTTCACCTTTTTTAACAAGGATTGATGCATCATAAACTTCATAATATCCATCTCCGTTTTTGTACTTTTTAATGGTATGTCTTGTTGAATTATTAAAGGTTTGGTATGATGCCACGCCCATGTATAAATCCGGACCGTCCCATTTATCAACATTGAGCTGCGTGTACAAATAGCCTGTGTCGAGATGGAAAGCTCTCTCATGAATTGGATAATGGTTTGGAATTACGGTTTCCGGACCTATTATAATCTCTGTGTTTTCTGTAATTAATGGTGTTGCTACATCAAATAATTTATCTAATTGATCTTTTAAATTCATTGTCTTTCGCTCAACATACTGCTCAGTATTGGGTTGGGTAACAATCACTTCTTTTGGTCTAATCGTCTCTTCATAAGTTGAATATGTCCAATAAGATAGCACGGCAGGTAAAACAACTATCCCAGCCCCAATTGTAAAAATAATTGATTGAGACTTCATTGAATTCTTTTTAAACACCACATTCCTGATTCCTAAATAAAGAAACGCGTTGACTACTAATATCCAAAGAGAACCACCCAAAACTCCGGTAATAGAATACCATTGAACAATTTCTGGAACAATGGCAAAAATGTTTCCAATTGTCATCCAAGGCGTGGCTAATTCCCAATTGTAATGAATATATTCAAATGCAACCCAGACAATGACAAAGAAAAGAATAGAAAAACGCTCATACTTCTGACCAACATTTCGTTTTGCCCAATGATAAAACATGAAAAAAGAAGTCATTATTAAGGCATTGATTAGATGTGCTGCAAAAGGAATCACGCCTGCTGTTTTTGAGTAATAAAGCCAGTAGTTAGACCCTGTATTGTATAAGAAAAATGTAATGAAAGCATACAGCAGTACTTTTCTTGCTTTTTCACCGTTTAAATAAATATCATGTTCTACGAGAAGTAAAGGGATAAAAGTAATAAAAGCTAGGGGAAACAAGCTTCCAGTATATGGAAAGGCAATTGTTAGTATAATGCCTGAAAGAGCACTTAAAAGCAGTCTCTTAGTTATAGAAAGTTTCATATGTATTTATCGTAATTGTTATTTTTTGATAATCTTATTTTTATGGTCAAATATAGTATTAATTTAAAGAATAAAATTAGTTGAATTAAAAAAAGAGTTTCCTTTAAATTTCTTTCAATTGGGAATCGGCTATTCTTGAGGAATCTAGAAAAAGTTGAACTGATAGTTGTTAAAAATTCTAAGAATTTCAATACTTTCGGTTATAATATGGTTATTTGTTGCGAATTTTATAAATGTTAAATATGGAACAAGAGATTTTAAGTAATACTATAGGAAGTTATATTTGGTTTTTTAGCTGGATAATAGCCGCTTTATTATTTAAAAATTTGTTAGCTAAAGTTGTCATTGTTCTTTTTGGAAAGATTTTCAAAAAAGCTTTGTATGGTATTCCAACGAAAGAATTTTATACCATTCTTAGAAAACCACTATCCTTGGTTATTTCTTTAATTTTCCTCTATGTTTCTGTTAGCTATATAGACTTTCCTTCTTCATGGAATATTGTTTCTATCGAAGAGTTCGGTGTGAGAAGTTCCATTTCTACGACCTATAAGTTAGTACTTGGTTTTGTACTTACTTTCCTATTAGTTCGTTTGATGGACGCTTTAAAGCTTGTTATTTTAGCAAAGTACGAAGTGAAAGCATCAGAATCCTCTACGGGGCAAGTTATTCCTTTTGCTATCGACTTTTCAAAAGTATTAGTTGTTATTTTTTCCGTCTTCTTAATTCTAAGCATCGTCTTTGAAATCAACATTGGTGCGCTTGTGGCAGGGCTTGGAATTGGAGGTTTGGCTGTCGCTTTAGCCGCAAAAGATACCTTCGAGAACTTATTGGGTTCCTTTATTATCTTCTTTGATAAACCATTTGAAATCGGTGATTTTATTCGTATAAACAACGTTTACTATACAGTTGAAAAAGTGGGGTTAAGAAGTACTCGTTTAAGAACCTTAGAGCAGACGCGAATGACGATGCCTAATAAACTCCTTGTAGAAAGTAACATCGACAACTATACTTTAAGGCATTTTAGAAGGGTGGATAGAATACTGCCATTGGAAAGAACAACGGCTCACAGTAAAATGATTAAGGTCGTTGAAGACATTAAAGCAGCGATAACTCAACATGAACTTTCTACTGAGGACGTTTTTGTGAATCTACATGAAATCAGTAATTATTCACTAGATATTCGTATCCAATATTACATCGATACTAAGGATTGGCCAATATATTTGGAGGTTGTTCAGGAGTTGAACTTGAGCATACTAGAAATATTAGAAAATAATGAAGTTAAGATCGCATACCCAACAACCAATGTTCAGGTAGGAACAAGAACGGATTTCGAAATAGGAATATAAGTAGAAAATGATAGGAACGTTTCTTCATTTTTAAAACCATCAATCTCGCTCAGTTCTGAAACATTCATTGCTTTATTACGAAGTCTATTATTTTGAGTTATCTTTTTCCTTTTTTTTCATTTCTTCAATGTCACTCAACTCTTTCATTCGAATACTTTCATCTTCAATTTCTCGAGCTTTTGTAAGCGCACTAGCCACAAGTCCAGCCGGAATTGTAACCACACCAACCCCAAGAATTAGTATAAAGAAAGTGAATATTTTTCCGCCTAAGGTAATTGGATAAACATCTCCGTAACCAACCGTAGTTAAGGTTACAACAGACCACCATCCGCTGTGGAAAATAGATTTGAAAATTTCTGGTTGGGCTTCATTTTCGAAGTAATAAATTCCTGCAGAAGTCAGAAAAAGAAAAATGGCTGTTACCATTAAAAAGAGCATGATCTCTTCTTTTACAATTTTATAAGCGATATAAAAGCGATTCATGGCTTTGTTGTATCGAACTAATTTAAATGCTCTGAACACTCTGAACACTCTAAATATTCTCAAAGAACGTAAGTCTATAGCTGTTCGTAAATAGAATGGTAAAATTGCCAATAAATCAACTAGTCCGTAGAAACTGAAAATGTATTTCAAGGGTTTCTTAGCAATGTAAACTCTTAACAGATATTCGATTGAAAAGATTGCTATCGAAAAAACTTCAAATCGTCTTAAGATAAGTTGGGTTGCCTCCGAGTTGTCTGGTAGCGTTTCTATCGCCAAATCTAGTAAAGATAGGATGATTAGAATTTGAATAAAGTAGTCGAATCTACGTCCGGCTTTGGTGGTATTATCCTCAATTATCAAACGTAATTTTTCTTTCATCAAGCTGCTTTTAATTTTGCTTTGGTACGCAAATTTAAAAAAGGATAAGCGAAATAAAAAATATCATTTTAATTCTATCGAAAAACGGAGCGGATAATTCAGTCTTATAGTCTTATACTTCGATTGATATTGTTGAGATAAGGCACTGCTTTTAATTATTTTAAATTTTTATGCATAAAGCAAATTGGCATCTTCAAATAGTTATTATACCTTTGCATTCTAAAATTTAGTAATATGTCTGTACATAGTGAAGTAAAACGTGTGACAACCCATGTGTTACAACGAATGAAAGATAACAATGAAAAAATTTCAATGTTAACTGGATATGATTATTCAATGGCCAAAATCATTGATCATGCTGGGGTAGATGTAATTTTAGTTGGAGACTCAGCTTCTAATGTTATGGCGGGTCACGAAACGACTTTACCAATTACATTGGACCAAATGATTTATCACGCGGCTTCAGTGGTTCGTGCAGTTGAACGCGCTTTAGTTGTGGTTGATTTACCTTTCGGTTCTTACCAAGGAAATTCTAAAGAAGCATTGACTTCTTGTATTAGAATTATGAAAGAATCAGGAGGACATGCAGTGAAGATGGAAGGTGGACAAGAAATTATCGAGTCTATTTCTCGTATTTTAACAGCAGGTATTCCAGTAATGGGACATTTAGGATTAACACCTCAATCTATTTATAAGTTTGGTACTTACGCTGTAAGAGCAAAGGATAACGACGAAGCTGACCGTTTAATTGCTGATGCAAAAGCATTAGAAGAAGTTGGTTGTTTTGCTATCGTTTTAGAGAAGATTCCAGCGGATTTAGCAGAACGTGTTGCTAAGGAAGTTAGTATTCCTGTAATTGGAATCGGTGCTGGTGGTGGTGTAGACGGGCAAGTGCTTGTAGTACACGATATGTTAGGAATAAACAAAGGATTTAACCCCAAATTCTTACGTCAATATTTGAATTTATTTGATGAAATGACTGGTGCAATTCAGCAATATATTACGGACGTTCGTAGTGGTGATTTTCCGAATGAAAATGAACAATATTAATTATGTCTTTAGAAGTAATTTATGAGGATAATCACCTAATTGCCGTTAATAAAAACGCTGGTGATATTACCCAAGGTGACAAAACAGGTGATGAGACTTTACCTGATAAATTGAAGTCTTGGTTGGCTCATAAGTACAAAAAAGAAGGAAATGTATATGTAGGGGTGATTCATCGATTGGATCGCCCTACATCTGGAGTTATCGTGTTTTCTAAAACTAGTAAAGCACTTCCTAGAATGAACAAATTGTTTAAAACACAAGAGGTTAGGAAGATTTATTGGGCAATTGTAGAAAATAAACCGAAAAATCCAAAAGGCACTTTGGTGGATTACCTAAAGAAAAACGAGAAACAAAACAAGAGTTATGTTGTCGAAAAAGGTACCAAAGATGCTAAAGAAGCAATCATGGATTATGAACTAATCGGTGAGAGCGACAGGTATTTTTTACTTGAAGTAAATATTCAAACAGGAAGACACCACCAAATTAGAGCGCAACTGGCAAATATTGGTTGCACGATCAAAGGTGACCTGAAATACGGTTCTAAATCTTCTAATAAAAACGGTGGTATTAGTCTTCACGCAAGATCTGTAAAGTTTATTCACCCGGTTAGGGGAGAAGAGGTTTCGATTGTTGCAAAAGTTCCAGATGACAATCTTTGGAAGTTCTTTGAAGAAAATAATTAATCTTCCTTTCTAATAAACTTCTTGAATTCTAAGCTGTTAGTTATATATTCTAATTAATTTAATAGTATGTTAACCCTTGTTGATAAAGATACGATTTGTGCACCATCTACGGCTAGTGGAGTAGGAGCAATTCATGTGATACGTGTTTCTGGTGAAGATGCACTTGTTATTACTTCTAAAATTTTCTCCAAGGACTTAACAAAAGTGAACTCTCATACGGCTCATTTTGGACTGATAAAAGACAGCAAAGGAAATGTTGTGGATGAAGTGGTGATAACTGTCTTTCAGGAGAAGAAAAGTTACACCGGCGAACACACCACAGAGATTGCTTGTCATGGATCCAGCTTTATCAAACAAGAAATTTTAAAATTATTACTGGCAAATGGCTGTAGAATGGCCAATCCAGGAGAATTTACCATGCGTGCTTATTTTAATGGCCGAATGGACCTTTCGCAAGCGGAGGCAGTAGCTGATTTAATCGCTGCTGATTCTAGAAAGTCCCATGAAATCGCGATGAACCAAATGCGTGGTGGATATTCTGATAATATTCAACACTTGCGTCAACGTTTGATGGATTTCGCTTCTTTGATTGAATTAGAATTGGACTTTTCAGAAGAAGATGTGGAATTTGCAAGTCGAACTGAACTGTTTGATTTAATTCAAGAATTAAAAGATAGGTTATCTGTTCTCGTAGATTCATTTGCTTATGGAAATGCGATTAAGAACGGAGTAAATACGGTAATTGCCGGCCGACCAAATGCTGGAAAGTCAACTTTGTTAAACGCTTTGTTAAACGAAGAAAGAGCCATTGTTTCTAACATCCCAGGAACGACAAGAGATACCATTGAAGAAAAACTTCAGATAGATGGAATTTTGTACAACTTTATCGATACCGCTGGAATTCGTGAGGCAACGGACGAAATCGAAAAGATAGGAGTAGAGCGTGCAATTTCTGAAGTAAGACGTTCTGATATTTTACTGTACGTTTTCGATGCAAAAGAATTGACCAAGGAAGAAGTGCAAGAAGACCTTTCAAAACTTGAAAGATCAGGTGTTTCGACGATTCTATTGGCTAATAAAGCAGAAGGAAAAGCAATTGATGCCTACGCTTCATACTGTGAAAATCATCCAGTGCTTTCTATTTCGGCAAAACAACATTTAGGTTTAAACGAAATCCGTGCAGAATTAGCGAAATGTGTTGAGAATATTTCCACAGAAAGCGACACGATTGTTGTAAACGCAAGACACTATGATGCGTTCTCTAAAGCTTTGGAAGATATCCTGAAAGTCGAACAAGCACTTGAAATGCATATTCCAGGGGATTTATTAGCGATGGATATTCGTAGCGCAATTCGACACCTATCGAGTATTACAGGAGAAATTTCTACCGATGATTTGCTAGGGAATATCTTTATGAATTTTTGTGTAGGGAAGTAATTACATTTCCCTTACTACCCTAAACCCTTCTTTTTCTTACTATTAGATGGTTTTTCTTTCCTTTATTTGTTGCTAATTTTCCTTTTTATTGCTTATATTTGTTTCTAATTTGTTGCTAATAGCAACAAATCTGTTGCTAACAACAGATTTTTTAGACCGTGGCGAAATGATGTTACATACAGATACATACTGATATTTCCAGATACCTCCAGTGACAGAAACAAGCCTAAAAAGATTATACAATGAGCAGCAACATCGAAATACGTAAAATTTGTCAAGATTGCGGAAATTCATTTATCGCCCGAACTACTGTAACCAAATTCTGTAGTCACAAATGCGCCTCGAGAAATTACAAAAAACGCAAGCGAGATGAGAAAATCCAGCAAGTGGCTCCAGTAAGTGTTCAACGAATGGAATTCAATCAAGAGCAATTAAAGGACAAGGACTTCTTAAGTATAGATGAAACCTGCAAATTATTAGGTACAAGCCGAATGACGATATATCGTCAGATTAAGAGCGGAAACATAAAAGCCGGAAAAATTGGGAGACGTACCATTATCCAGAGAACCGAAATCGATAAACTTTTTCAATAATGAAGGTAACACTAAGAAAACGCAATCAAGGTGGTAAAACCAGTTTATACTTGGATTATTACCACAAAGGTAAACGCAAAGCCGAATACCTTAAACTCTACCTTGACCCCGCGGCCAAAACCAAAGAAGCGAAAGAAGTCAACAAGAAGACCTTGCAGTTAGCAGAAACCATCTGAACCTGATCTGTGGGAATCTACACAGCTAGATTTATTTTAAAAAGAGGACTTTTTTTCTTGTCTTTTAAAAAACATCCTTTGAAAATAAAGGGATGCAGGGATTTATTGACTAGATTTGAAAAACTTTCGGATGAATGTGATAATTGCACAACCTGTGCATCGATTAATTTGTATCTTTGTGAAACTTTATGAAAATATTCTTTTCAATATCAATGTCAATTTTATTCCTTTTTCAGGGAATTAGCCTTGATATGGACTTTTGTGGGCCAATAAAAGAAATTTCAAACATCATTACCCATTATCAAGACCATAAAGTTTTTGGCGACTCTTTCCTTGAATATGTAGTTGAAGATTACATTGACAATAATGCAAAAGATGAAGGGCATCATAATAACCTAGATGAGGAGAATACACCCGTTCATTCTCATAATCAATGTTGTCATCCTTTAGTGTTATTTATTGCGAACAACAATCCGGCCCTAATCAATCGACCAAAGTTTGAAGATAAAGAGCCGTTCAATTTATATACAGTTAACTTCTCTTCCAGATATCTGGAATCCCTCTTCCAACCCCCTCAAGTATAATTCAGTTTTTTAAGGATAGCTATATCCTAACGTGATGCTTCTCAAAGTAAGCATTGCTTTATAAATGCGTTGCACCCATTCGCACCGTAAATTTTCAACTGAATTAATACATATTTATGATTAATAAAATCATTTCATTTTCCATTAATAATAAATTTATTATTGGGCTATTTATAGTGGTGCTTATTGGCACAGGCATATACTCAATGGCCACTATAAATTTGGGTTCCGTGCCTGATATTACCAACAATCAAGTTCAAGTTATAACAACTGCCCCTAATTTGGGAACGGAGGATATTGAGCAATTTGTAACCTTTCCCGTAGAATTGGCAATGGCAAATCTTCCAGACGTTATCGAACTGCGTTCGATCTCTCGTTTTGGACTGTCCGTGGTAACCATTGTTTTTAAAGACGAAGCAGGAACCTATCTGCCACGACAATTGGTCCAAGAAAAATTAACCGCAGTTGCGGAAGAAATCCCTGAAGGTTTTGGCACGCCTTTTATGGCGCCCATTACCACGGGCTTGGGCGAAATATTGCAATATACCTTAAAGGTTAAAGAAGGGTATGAAGAAAAATATGACGCAATGGAACTGCGCACCATTCAAGACTGGATCGTGAAACGCCAGATGGCGTTAGTCCCGGGAGTTGTTGAAGTAAATGCTTTTGGAGGCTATGTAAAACAATATGAAGTCGCTCTTAATCCTGCTAAACTAAAAAGTTTTGGCATCACAATGCACCAGGTCTTTGAAGCCCTTAAAGTGAACAATGCCAATACGGGTGGAGCTTATATTGAAAGAAACCACCAAGCCAATTTTATCCGTGGGGAAGGGCTGGCACGAAGTATCGCCGATTTGGAAAACACCGTTGTGACCACTCAAAATGGAAGCCCTGTTTTGGTAAGGGACGTTGCCGAAAAAGTGGGTTACGGTAACCAAGTGCGTTATGGTGCATTTACCCAGGATGGTCACGAATCTGTGGGTGGCCAAATATTAATGTTGAAAGGACAGAACCCAAGTAACGTTATAGAAAATGTTGAAAAGCGTATAGCCGAAATCCAAAAATCCTTGCCTGAAGGCGTGTATATCGATACATTTTTAAGCCAAAGCGAACTGATTGAGAGAACCACAAGTACCGTTAAAACAAATCTAATTGAAGGGGCACTCATCGTAATATTCGTTTTGGTACTCCTTTTAGGTAGCTTCCGTGGTGGTTTGATAGCAGCTTCGATTATCCCCTTGTGTTTATTGTTCGCATTTATTTTGATGAAGCAATTTGGTATCTGGGCAAATTTAATGTCCTTGGGTGCAATTGATTTTGGAATTATTGTTGACGGCGCGGTAATTATAGTGGAGGGAACGGTTTTTCACATTCATCAACGGATGAAGAAATCCAATGCAATTATGGGACAATCCGAGATGGATGAAATAGCCTATGATTCTTCAAGTAAAATGATGAATTCTGCCTTTTTCGGTCAACTAATCGTTCTTATTGTTTTTACACCTATCCTGTTTTTAACTGGTGTGGAAGGGAAAATGTTCCGACCAATGGC